>NZ_JBHUII010000015.1:0-601 GCF_042682825.1 Kiloniella antarctica | reverse complement strand
CTCGATCTCTTCACCAACTTTAACGATACCGGTCTCAACACGGCCGGTAACAACTGTACCACGACCGGAAATTGAGAACACATCTTCGATAGGCATCAAGAAGGCTTGGTCAACTGGACGCTCTGGCTGTGGGATCGCTTCATCAACGGCCTTCATCAGCTCAAGAATCTTATTCTTGCCGATTTCATCGTCACGACCTTCAAGCGCTGCAAGGGCAGAACCAGATACGATTGGAATATCGTCGCCCGGGAAGTCGTAAGAAGATAGAAGCTCACGAATTTCCATTTCAACGAGCTCTAAAAGCTCTTCGTCATCAACCTGATCAACCTTGTTCAAGAAAACAACAAGTGCCGGAACACCAACCTGACGTGCAAGAAGGATGTGCTCACGTGTTTGTGGCATTGGACCATCAGCTGCGTTAACAACCAAGATCGCGCCATCCATCTGAGCAGCACCAGTGATCATGTTCTTAACATAGTCAGCGTGACCTGGGCAATCAACGTGCGCATAGTGACGTGCTTCTGTTTCATACTCAACGTGAGCTGTAGAAATCGTGATACCACGCGCACGCTCTTCTGGTGCTTTGTCAATATCTGCGAAA
>NZ_JBHUII010000014.1:2500-5218 GCF_042682825.1 Kiloniella antarctica | reverse complement strand
CTAGCTAGTTTATGTATCTTATTCGAAATAAGTTACACTATACCTAGTCAGTAAATAAATTTGAGTTCTGTCTTAAGACGGAAGTCAGGTCAACTTGAGAGTTTGATCCTGGCTCAGAACGAACGCTGGCGGCAGGCTTAACACATGCAAGTCGAACGAGAAGGTACCTTCGGGTATTGGACAGTGGCGCACGGGTGAGTAACGCGTGGGAATCTACCATGGAGTGGGGGATAACATTTGGAAACGAATGCTAATACCGCATACGCCCTACGGGGGAAAGATTTATTGCTCTATGATGAGCCCGCGTAAGATTAGATAGTTGGTGAGGTAATGGCTCACCAAGTCTACGATCTTTAGCTGGTCTGAGAGGATGATCAGCCACACTGGGACTGAGACACGGCCCAGACTCCTACGGGAGGCAGCAGTGGGGAATATTGGACAATGGGCGCAAGCCTGATCCAGCCATGCCGCGTGAGTGAAGAAGGCCTTAGGGTTGTAAAACTCTTTCAACTGTGAGGATGATGACAGTAGCAGTAGAAGAAGCACCGGCTAACTTCGTGCCAGCAGCCGCGGTAATACGAAGGGTGCGAGCGTTGTTCGGAATTACTGGGCGTAAAGGGTGTGTAGGCGGATTGCAAAGATAGAGGTGAAAGGCCTGGGCTCAACCTGGGAACTGCCTTTATAACTTGCAGTCTAGAGATCGAGAGAGGATAGCGGAATTCCTAGTGTAGAGGTGAAATTCGTAGATATTAGGAAGAACACCAGTGGCGAAGGCGGCTATCTGGCTCGATACTGACGCTGATGCACGAAAGCGTGGGGAGCAAACAGGATTAGATACCCTGGTAGTCCACGCCGTAAACGATGTGAACTAGTCGTCAGGATGCTTGCATCTTGGTGACGGAGCTAACGTTTTAAGTTCACCGCCTGGGGAGTACGGTCGCAAGATTAAAACTCAAAGGAATTGACGGGGGCCCGCACAAGCGGTGGAGTATGTGGTTTAATTCGAAGCAACGCGCAGAACCTTACCAGCCCTTGACATACCAATCGCGGTTTCCAGAGATGGATTCCTTCAGTTCGGCTGGATTGGATACAGGTGCTGCATGGCTGTCGTCAGCTCGTGTCGTGAGATGTTGGGTTAAGTCCCGCAACGAGCGCAACCCCTGCCTTTAGTTGCCAGCATTTAGTTGGGCACTCTAGAGGGACTGCCGGTGATAAGCCGGAGGAAGGCGGGGATGACGTCAAGTCCTCATGGCCCTTATGGGCTGGGCTACACACGTACTACAATGGTAACTACAGTGGGCAGCGACGTCGCGAGGCGAAGCTAATCTCCAAAAGTTATCTCAGTTCGGATTGTTCTCTGCAACTCGAGAGCATGAAGGTGGAATCGCTAGTAATCGTAGATCAGCATGCTACGGTGAATACGTTCCCGGGCCTTGTACACACCGCCCGTCACACCATGGGAGTTGGTTCTACCCGAAGCCGGTGCGCTAACCGCAAGGAGGCAGCCGACCACGGTAGGGTCAGCGACTGGGGTGAAGTCGTAACAAGGTAGCCGTAGGGGAACCTGCGGCTGGATCACCTCCTTTCTAAGGATTTCGAAGGGTTCGCCTTTTGGAATTACTTATAAAATACCAAGCTACTACGATGAACTGCCGTTCTCGTATCCTTTCCAGATAATGTCGCAAGCAGCCAGTTTACTGTGTTCATTTATTGAGCACAGTTTGCTGGTTAAATTGAGCGGTAGTTTTTCGGGCTTGTAGCTCAGTTGGTTAGAGCGCGCGCTTGATAAGCGTGAGGTCGGAAGTTCAAGTCTTCCCAGGCCCACCAGTCGTTAGCAACGACAGGCGTTTTACTAAGTGTCTGTTACATGCTGAAAGCTATTCTTTGAATACTGCATTCCGAACGACGTGAGGCAAGACCAAGTGGTCGCCCGCAGCGTAAGCGAGGAAACGAGCACGGAGTGTGAAGTATGTCAAAGACTATGTGACTTACGGGGGCATAGCTCAGTTGGGAGAGCGGTAGCTTTGCAAGCTATAGGTCGTGGGTTCGATCCCCTCTGCCTCCACCAGTCACCCCAAGGTTTTGGTGTGACGGTAAGTTTAGCGACATATATTATCTGGAAAGACAAGTAATTCTCTTTTAGAGAATACCCGCTATAGGCGGGTTGTTGTTTGACATTGTTGATATGTATGAATTTGGTCTTGAATACGATCTGATCTTTAGCGCGTGTAGCGATAAGTCATTGATTTATCTCTGCGTGTGTTAGGGTGATTTCGATCAAGCGCTTTAAGAGCATCTGGTGGATGCCTTGGCGTATAGAGGCGATGAAAGACGTAGCACTCTGCGATAAGCTACGGGGAGGTGAGAGCAACCTTTGATCCGTGGATTTCTGAATGGGGAGACCCAACCCTTTAGGGTTATCGTTATCTGAATACATAGGATAACGAGGCAAACCCGGCGAACTGAAACATCTAAGTAGCCGGAGGAAAAGACATCAACCGAGATTCCGTTAGTAGTGGCGAGCGAACGCGGATCAGGCCAGTGGCCTTAAGATAAAAACCGGAACAAGCTGGAAAGCTTGGCCATAGTGGGTGATAGCCCCGTACGGGTAAAAAGTCTTAGGGTCCTTGAGTAGGGCGGAACACGTGAAATTCTGTCTGAATATGGGGGGACCATCCTCCAAGCCTAAATACTCCTATACGACCGATAGTGAACCAG
>NZ_JBHUII010000013.1:0-523465 GCF_042682825.1 Kiloniella antarctica | reverse complement strand
GGAGATAGTGATACAGCTTCTGCTGATATTGATCTCGGTGGTAACCTTACCTTCAAAGATGATGGTCCATCAGCTGTTGATGATACAGATTGTGTTCAAGTCGTTGTTGGTGGTCTGCCGCCGCAAAATATCGCTTTTGTTGTTGATGAGAGTGGTTCTGTTGGCCGTACGAACTATGAGACACAAATTGATGGTGTTCGGACCTTTATGAACAGCCTCGTTACACAGGGAGATCCTTCTGAGTTGGCGCTTTCCTTGGTGACGTTCGGGTCGGATGCTGAAGATTACGGTACCTTCGTCTATAAAGATGATGGTAATGGGGTCTTGGATCTGGATGACTTTGTTCGTGTTAATAATGATGGCACGCTTTCTTCCGACACATTGGATGATACTCTTATTGTGGTTCGGGCTGATTATGATAATGGCGGTTCGACGAATTATGATGCAGGGATGCAATCACTGTTTGGTACAGATTCTGAATACATGGACAATCCTGTGTCAGGTCTTTCTGGAGCAGAAAATCGCCTCTATTTCATTAGTGATGGTGGCCCGAATGCTTCAAACACGAGTAACTCTTCTGAAATTGATACGGATATTGCAACTGCAATCACAACCAACAATATTCAAGTTACCGGGATAGGTGTCGGGACCAGCTCTTCAGTTGAAGGTGGCTTGGAAGATTACTTCCTTAATGAAGGTGGAACTGATGCAAGTAATCCATCAATTCCTGCAAGTCAGTATAGCTTTGTCTCTGTGCCGAATTTTGCCGATCTTGCTGATGTTCTGGATGGAACGGCTGGTTCAGCTCCTGTTGCAACGGGTAACGTTGTTACGGGTACGGATGTTGCTGGTGGTGATACGAATGTTACTGATGGTAACGCTGATACCATGGGTGCTGATGGATTTGGTTCTATCTCTTGGTTCGGTGCAACTGGGACGACAGTTGTTGGTGATTACGGTACGTTGACAGTAGATGCCGATGGTAACTACAGCTATGCACTTGATTATACAAACCCAGCCGTAACAGGTCTGCCTCTTGGGCAAACTCTTCCTGAAACATTTGATTACACTGTAACAGATGGTGATGGTGATACGGATACTGCAACTTTGACGCTTGCGATTAAAGGTGCAGATCATGATGTAACAATCACAGATCTTACTCCGCAAATCTCTGGTGGTGATGTTGTTGTCGATGAAGATGATCTTGCTGATGGGAGTGACGATACTCCTGAACCAACCACGGTCATTGGCGATTTTACAATTTCCGCTGTTGATGGTCTCGGCTGTATCATTATCAAAGGGCAACCAGCTGCACCTTACGAGTTCACGGAAGCTGAATTATTAAATTCTGGAACGATTAATCTGGAAGTTATTACTGAGCTTGGCAATACTCTCACAATTACGGGTTATAACCCGACAACAGGTGTTGTGAGCTACAGCTATGAACTAGGAGATAATGAAGCCCACGCTCCTGGTGCAGATGCATTGTTTGATAATATCGCCCTGACATTGAAAGATACGGATGGGGATAGTGTAGATGCAACTCTCTCGGTTCAGATCGTTGATGATGCTCCAACGGCGGTTGATGATGGAACTTTTGCTGTTGCAGAAGATGGATCTGTAAATATCAATGTACTTGTCAACGATACGGCTGGTGCAGATGGTGTTGATCCTGACACAGGCGTTAGCCTGACAACGGGTGCGACAAAAGGTACTGTTACTGAGAATGCAGATGGTACGTTCACTTATCTTGCAAATGCAGGTGCGGTAGGATCAGACAGCTTTACTTATACCATTACGGATAGTGATGGTGATACATCAACAGCAACGGTAACACTTGAAATTGCAGCTGACAGTACGCCAGTTGTGACTTCTACCAGTGGTACTGTTGAAGAGGCAGCTCTCTCAGATGGTAGTAATCCGAGTAGTGATGCCGAAAGCACAACTGGTAGTCTGACGATTACGACAGGTGGTGATGCTCTTCAGACTGTTGAAGTTCAAGATGACTCTGGTAACTGGGTTGATGTGACTGGTGGCGGTACTGTAACAGGTGAACATGGTGATCTTGTTGTGAGTGAAGATGCAGGTAGCTATACCTGGACCTACACACTAAGTGATAACACACTTGATCATTCTGACACTTCCACAACGGATGGCGATAGCGATCGTGGTGCGGCTGATACTGTCCCAGATAACTTTGGTGTTCGTGTTACAGATAATGACGGTGATGTTTCATCTACTGGAACGATTGCGATCAACATCGAAGATGACGGTCCAACCGCTGTTGCTGATAGTGTCGCTGTCGATGAAGGAAGTGTTACGCTTCAGCCACAGAACATTGGTGTTGTTATGGACTTCAGTGGATCTGTGAATGGTACAGAACGCGCTGCTGAAGTTGACAGTGTCAAAGCATTTGCCCAAACGTTGTTTAATGGTAATCCGAATGTAACTATTTCAATTGTTGCCTTTGATGATAATGCTGGGACTGTAGGGGTCTTTACTGATCTTGCATCGTTAAATGCGGCGATGGATGCAGCAAAAGATGGCACTTTCACTGATCCGAAAGATGGAAGTTATTCTGGCGGATCTGTGACTGATTTTGAAGCTGGTATTGAAGAACTCTTCAGCAACAGTAATGGTGCTGGATACTCAGAACAGCCGGGTGCAAATAATCAGATCTTCTTCCTGAGTGACGGAAATCGAAATGATGGTGCTTCTACACTCTCAAGTTCCAATGTCGTTCTGGATAACAATGGTAAAGCGTTGTTGGCCAGCGGAGCGATTGAGCTAACAGCCGTTGCTATTGGCAGTGGTATTAACACTCAAACTTTCGAAGATTTCTTTGGTACAGCAATCGTTGATGCGCCAACTGAAGTGGTGACCAGTGGGTTTGCTGGCTTAGCCGATGCCTTGAATGGCTCTGTCAATAATGGCGGATCTGCAACGGGTAATTTGCTAACGAATGACACGGCTGGCGCAGACGGTTTTGCTGCAGTTGCTATTACACAGGTCGTGCATAACAGTGTTACTTATGAAGATACTGATAATGATGGTGTGATTACAATTGCAACGACCAAAGAAGGCGGCACGTTGGAAATCAATACTGCAACGGGTGAGTACAGTTACACAGCTCCATCCAGTGTTGATCAAACCGAAGTTGAGAACTTTACCTATACTGTCGTGGATGGTGATGGTGATCAATCAACGGCCAACTTGGAAGTAACAATTAATGATCTTCCTGATCCATTAAGTGCGGTAGATGATCAAGTTATTACCAATATTACATCTGGTGATATTGATATCCCTGATTGGGTACTGACACAGAATGACGGGGGCAGTAGTGCCCGTGACATTAGTGGCGTTAGTAATGCAACAGGTGGAACAACATCACATGATGGAGCGTCTGATGTCACAACGTTTACCTTGCCGGATATTGGGTTTGGACTTGAGTATACAACTGTAACAGAAGCGGCTAACGATGCTTACAATAATCCATTGAATGATACGAGAGGAACTGCCGTCAATTTGACTGATCGTTCCCAATGGGGCCCTGTTACTGATGGTAACGCTGTGAATGTGAAGAATGCAGCTTTGCCAAGTATTCTCTTTAAAGGAGACATTGATAACAAAGATTCAGGAAATAATCGCGATTATGATTATGTTGCTGTTAGTCTTCTTGCAGGCGAAAAACTGATCCTTGATATTGATAATGGTCGGGGAGGCAATCAAAATGTTGATACATGGCTTCGCCTCTATGATGCTTCCGGTAATGAGTTGGCCGAGAATGATGACTCTGCGATCACAAATGGTGGAGCTGGTTCAACTGATGGTCGGGATTCGTATCTTGAGTATACGGCCTCTTCGGATGGAACATATTACGTCCGTGTAGAATCATATGATCGCAATGATGATGGTGATTACGATCTCTGGCTTTCTGTTGATAACAGTGGCGTAAGTACGCCAGCAACAGGCTTTGATTATACTGTTGCAGACGGCGCAGATAGTGATGATGCTTCTGTTGTGATCAGTACTGTTGATAGCCTGACGCTGACAGGTACTGATGATGGGGAAATCCTGATCGGTGGTTCTTTGGCTGATATTATCAATGCCGGTGGTGGTGATGATATCCTGATCGGTGGTGCTGGTGCGAATGTTCTGACTGGTGGCACAGGTGCTGATACCTTTGTCCTCAGTGATACAAGTGGCGTTGATGTTGTGACGGACTTCAATGGTTCAGGGGATGATGGAACTGGAGATGTTCTGAACCTGCACGACCTTCTGGTTGAAGTCGGGCTTGACCAAGCCGCGATTGATGGTCTGAATGATGGAAACATCAATGATTACGTTCACCTGGACTCTACTGCTGGTGTCACGACTGTGTCTGTATCATCTGATGGTAATAGTTTCACTACAGTTGCAACACTGAGCGGTGTTGGTGATAGTGAAATCGTCAAAGTCCAAGTTGATGAAGATCACATTCTTAATATGACAACGTTCTAAGAAGAGCGGTTATTATAAAAAAAAGGGCGCCTTTCGGGGCGCCCTTTTTTGTTCTGTGTGTGTCTCGTCTTGAAATAAATTTAAGGCATGGACAAAATGTTGAAATTTAATGGCAAAGAAAAAGCCCCAACCAATGTGGAGGGGCTTAAAATAGATAAAATTTTAAGAGTGAAATTTATACTGAAAACGCAACTTCACAGTTTTGTAAATAACGCTCTTTTTATAAATTTGTCAGGGCGTCGTCGTCGTCTTGTTGTTTTTCCATTTGCTCTTTTGCTTTTTCGTCGGCAAGAATTTTTTCCATGGTGTTTGCAAGCTTGACGGTCGCATCTTTGAGCGAAGACAGTGGCATGATCAGGGTACCTGTGGATTCAGATATCAGTTTTCCTGCGTTGGCTGGGTCGCGCACAATTTGGCGCAGTTCAATGCGCACGTTGCCGTTGACTACTGTGATAGAGCCTATGCCATCGGTAAATACGTGTTCCATGCCGCTAAAATCCTTAAACAATAATGGTTACAATTAATTCCTACACATTGTTTCAGCATTGCTTGTGTAGGGCCTATTCGTTGCTCTTTGCTACTATAGTAAAAATCAATTGTAACCATTATCTGAAAGCGGAGCAATCGTTCAGCAGGTCCTAAAAGAAGGATCCTATGAGGTTCGCTTTAGTTTAAGGAGAGTATGAGATCTCCGAGAAGTTGCAATTTTGTGCGCTCCGAAGGTTTTCCTTTTTCTTTAAGGAAACGTTTCTCCGATGAAGTTATTGCTTCTTTTGAGGCTGTACGAGGTTTTTCTCTCAGATAACCCTCTTTTGATAGCAGTGCCGCGATGGTTTGCTGTGGAAGGGCAGAGGCTTTACTCCCCGCTGCGGGTAATGTTCCTGTATCCCATAAAAAATCAAGTTTCCCGATACTGGACTTGATGTCGGGTTTGGGGGTGCCGGGGTGAAAGCGCAGGGCATTTAAGGCACCAACATAATCGTTAACGCCACGAGTGTCGGTTTCAAATCCAATTACATTGATGCCTACGATGGAAAATTTATTTTGATCATAGAGCAAGAGAGGAGAGCCGCTATCGCCTTTTTGTAAGAAGCAACGATGAGCAATGCCGTCTGTACGTTTGAAATGTCCCGGTGGGCGGCAATTAAAATCGACAGTTTGGGCATTTGATGCACCTGCGCGGTAACCCGAGCTGATTAATACAGCTTTACGTGCATTAATACGGCTTTTGACGTCCTTGGTTAAAGCCGATAGTTGAAGCCATCCTGTCTGGGTGCCGATGGGGTCCGTAAGCTCTAACAGTGCCCAGTCGGTTTCAGTGTTGCGGGCTGAGGCCTCGTTCTTTGGTTTATAACCTGTTGATTTTTTATAGGATTTAACCTTGGAGTGGATCTTGTACTCATCGAACTGATACCCGGCGATAAAGTGTAACTCCTGCGGCGCGAGCCATCGGCCAGTCTTGGCGTCATAGATACAGTGCGCGGCAGTAAGGACATGACGCTCACTTACCATAGCCCCAGTACAGTGGGCGCGCCCCGCAGCATTGAGACGCCCGATCGTGCTCCACGGGTATTCCATCGCATTGACGAGCATACGCTTTTGCGCGGCAAGTTTTTGTGATGCCTGGGCGACCGAGATTAATCCCTGCCCTCCGGTTAAAGCGCTTCCCACAGTAATGAAAATCAGCCCAAGGACGGCGGCGTGTAAAGTCGTTAAATCACGCCAAGACATGGAATGCGCCCTTTATACTCGTTACTTGAAGAGTATTAAACCCAGATACTTATTGTTGACCCAAACTTATTGTTGAATAGAGGCAATAAGCTTTTCCCCTTCGACTGAGTTTACCACAGACCTCAGTGCATTGATAACTCTGCTGTCGTAGCGATCGTCGTTGTCATCCAGAATTTCAAGCGCACGCTCAGGGTCCAGACCGTGACGATAAGAACGTGGTTCAATCCGGGCACAGAAAACGTCACAGGCCCCAAGAATGCGAGCTGTCACAAGAATTTCATCACCAGAAAGTCCTTTAGGATACCCTTTGCCATCAAGACGCTCGTGCATTTGCATAATGGTCTCAAGTACAGGCAGGTCAAAGTCGATCCCACGCAAGAGTTGCTGTGTATTTTCTGGGTGCTTTTGAATAAGAGCAACTTCTTCGGGTGTAAGGCGTTCAGGTTTGTTCAAAATGTGCCGGGGGATTGCGAGTTTACCAATTTGGGAAAGGTTGGAGGAAACTTCGAGTGTTGCTATTTCAACCTCTGTGAGGTTCATGCGTTTACCAACCATAAGCGCAAAAAGGGAAACCCGGCGAGAGTGGCCCCCCAAATATGGGTCGCGCAACTCAACGGCCCGAACAAGGGCAACAACCATCTGTTTGACGGCTTTTTCTTTTTTACGCTGTTCTTCAACAATCTCTGTGACATCACGGAAGACTGAAACAATACCAGAGACCTGATTGTCTTCACCAACAAAGGGTACTTTACTGATTTGCAAATGGTGCTCTTTGTTATTGAGAAACACGCGTTCGTTGGTGGTAATCGCACCGCCGTCAGAAATGGCACGCTGGTCAGATATGGACATTCTAGCTGCCGTACCTGTCCCGAAGATTGCGGCGTCGTCCATGCCAACTATTTCTTCTTCGTCGCGGCCAACCCCTGCGGCAAAGGCCGGATTGACATATCTATAACTACCATCAACGGCTTTCAGTCCGATGAAATCAGCAATAGAACCGTTGATTTTGTCCAAAAGCTGTTTTTGGGCATGAATACGGTTTGCGAGTTCCTTGAACTGTTTTGCCAGTGCGCCATTGTGCTCACTGTTGAGACGCCACCAGAAGGCAAGGAAAACGGCCCCGACGATCAAGACGACAAGCCCTGCGAATAAAAAGGCTATGTTTCTAAATTCATCCAGATTTTTTTCAGCTTGTGCTTGATCGATTTCCTGGAAAATCCATAAATGCTTGCCTAAGAGTTTGGCCCCGACTGAGTAAACCTCAGCACCATTTCCATTAATACTTGGGCGCAGTGCAAAGGTAAAAGGGCTTTCATCTTCAGACACGGTGTCGGATTTGATTTTCATACTTTTGATCAAGAGAGGATCTTTAGGCACAATTTCCTGATAGCCAGTTCCCGTCATCTGGACCATACGCGTGGTTTCACCTGTCTCAGAAAGAGCGCGTTGGGACAGAAATTCACCGAACTTAGTTGTGACAGGGAAGGTCAGGAGCATTAATCCGACAGGTTCTTCCTGATCGGCTTCAGATTGAGCCGGGAGAACGGGTAGCAACAAATCCATGACAAGTCCTGTCGCATCTTTTCGGACGGGGCCAAAGGTTACTTCTTTACGACCGAAGGCGGATAGTGCGAGCTGTTTTTGCTGCAGGGTAACTGGTTCCGAACCCCCGCTGGTAAGGTATGCAATACCGGTTTTACCAAAGAGGTAACTGGCAGTGAAGTCACTGTTTATGGTGAAGTCAGTTAAAACACGTTCCATGAATGGGAGTTGTTCAAACAAGGAAACGCCGAGACTGGAATCTGGATCTTCGTCAGGGGTAGGGGGAACAATCTGGGTGAAGTCACCTCCGGCGAGGTCAACTTCATAAGCAAAAAGGCGAAAGAGTTCATTTGTAACCAATCGATCAGATTGGGCGCGAATGGAATCAAGCCATGTCTGGATCAGCTCGCTTCTTCCTGTCGCAAGAATTTCCAGGCGATCTTCCACCTTGGCAAGGACATCGTCTTTTCTGTCTTCGATAATCAATCCGGGGATGATTATTGAAAGAAGAATGAGCGCACCAATAACCAACGCTGCTGTAACCATTGTTCGTTTGTTTGCTGGTCGTGCAGAAGTCGCCATATTATTAATGGCATGGAATTCGAATTTTTCTTTGCCGTTCTTCTTCATGTTCTCCGCTCTTTCCCCCTAAATATTCCCTGGTCCCTGAGTTTTCCTGGTTCCTAAATCGTCTTTGGATCCAAGTCTTCTTTCTGGGAGAATCCATCTTGCTCGTTATCTTACTTGATATGTGCCCAACGTGTCGTTGCATTCATTGAATATTGGGGCAGATAGTGTCGGTATTTCTTATGAGTGAGTATTAAGTTGGATAGACTGTCTAAAATTAAGATATCGTTCTTTTCATAAATTGCCAGTACTGCGTGTCCAATTCCACGGATACTATCCTTTAAGATAACAATCCGCATCTCGCTATCTTTAAAGCCTAGTTGTTGTAGAGCATAATATTTTGCAATTGAATAATCTTCGCAATCGCCTGAGGTACGCATGAATTGGTTTGGTGACGCCCAATATTCACTAACACCATAAACTTCGCTATCGAGTTTATAGGGCCATCTGTTAAAAAACTTATTAACTGTGTCCAACTTTTGGCGCCGAGACATGTTTTGTGCCGAATTTATAATTTTACGCCAAGAGTTCTGCTGTGCCGTTTTGCAATTAGCGGCATTACTTACGCAGGCATTAAAGGATCTTATTTCGGTTTTTGCTTTTTTTAGGACCCTTGCCCATTGTGGCAAAGCCTTAAAAGATTTGGATCTGAATTCTACGGTGTTGAAGAGCGCAGTGCCTTTGCCTTTTGCCGCGTTTGCTAGATCACCAAGGGATTGGGCGTGAACCGTCGTAATTGGCACCGTGTTCATCAGAACCGATACCAAAGAACTTGCTAAGGTTATTCTGCGTAATGTCGCCTTGTTAAGGCTAAAATGCTTCAACGGATTAAATCTATCAACAGGTCGCTCACGCTCGCCTAAATTAAACAAAAAACACAATCTATAAAATGACAAGTAACCGCTTAATAGAGTGTTAATTTTTAAGTAAAGAAGGGTTTAATTTTATCACGTTCACGTTGTATTGATTACGTTGAAGCTAATCGGTGATAAATGAATTAAGGCGTGCCTTATCTTTAAAGCACGCCTTAATAAAAACGAGGATGTTGTTATTTCTCACGCATCGCAGAATCGCGTGCTTTCAGAATTGGCTTTAAGAGATAGTCCATCACGGTTTTCTTGCCGGTGAGAATCTCTACATTGGCTGTCATACCAGGGATGATTTCGAGTTCTTTGCCTTTACTAACAATTTTATTATCTTCTGTACGAAGATAAACCCGATAGAAGCTTTCGCCTTCTTCATCTTTAATGGTACTTGCAGAAATTCTTTCTAGTTTTCCTTTTAACCCACCATAGATGGAAAAATCATAAGCCGTAACTTTGATAGTTGCTTCTTGTCCCTGACGGAGAAAGGCACGATCCGATGGGCGAATCTTGGCTTCGACAATAAGAGTGTCATCCAAGGGCACGATTTCAACGATATCTTCGCCACCACGGATAACACCACCAACGGTGTTTCGTTTAAGTTCTTTAATGGTCCCGCGTACGGGAGATTTTACATCGGTACGTCGTACTGTATCAGCACCAGCTTCGATGCTCTCTGTTATGGACTTTAACTCTGAACGCGCCCGATTGAGTTGGTCTGATACCTCTGCTTTGGTGGTCAGAACCATTTCTTCAATACGTTGTCTGGCTTCTAGAACGGCGCCATCCAGACGAGGTAAACTCACACGAAGAGTTTTGATTTCGCCTTCGAGATCTGCAATTTGCCGATCGATCCGTATAAGTTCAAGACGAGGGGAGATCCCTTTATCCACCAATGGTTTGGTGATGTCGCGTTCTTGTTTCGCAAGCCCGAGTGAATTTCGAAGTTGCCCAATACGGCTTTTAACCTCAGAAATTTCTTGTTTACGTTGGCGGGCCTGATTTTCGAGAACCTTGATTTGCGCTTCTTGTTGACCAATTCGGGCATTGTACAACGAGATCTGATCGGCAACTTCATCCGGGGCTGCTGTAATTTGCTCTTCTGTGTACTCCAACGGGGTGCCGTCTAATTCAGCAGTCAAGCGGGCGACTGTTGTGGTCAAAATAATTTTTTGACTTTTAGAATCCCTGTAATTGGCTGTCGCTGCGGAGTTATCAATGCGTACAAGTATATCCCCTTTGCCGACAATATCCCCTTCCTGCACTAGAATTTCGGAAATAATACCGCCCTCTAGATTTTGGATGATTTGGGTTTTCTGTGCGGGAATGAAAGTTCCTTCGCCACGCGTAACTTCATCAAGCTCGGCCATGGTTGCCCATATGCCGAATACCAAGAAAAACAAGAAAGCGGTGAAGGTCAGTACGTAGGCTATCCGGCGCCCCTTACGGAGGGTCGCAGAGTGAAGATCCGGCATAAAAAGTAGATCTTCGTCCTTTTTCGACATGGAAGACATGGTGGGCCTTTTCCTAATATCTTAGACATATGCGGATATCTTAGGCAGATATGATGTCTTATTATAAATTAGCAGTTCAAAAGAGAACACGAGTGACTTTGTAAAGTAGGCATCTAATCCGCGTTGGCGCGAATTTGACCTTGTTTCAAAGCTTCAAGTACTTCAGCTTTCGGTCCGTCGGCTACAATGCGTCCGCTATCGACAATCACCAGTCGATCCACCAAACTAAGGAGCGAACTCCGGTGGGTAACAAGTATTAATGTCTTACCGGGAACAACCTTGGACAAGCGAGCTTTAAATGCTGCTTCGGACGAATTATCCATACCGCTGGTTGGTTCATCCAAAAGTAAAATAGGTGGATCAAGCAGCATAGCTCTGGCGATAACCACAGATTGTCTCTGCCCTCCAGAAAGTGACATGCCACGCTCACCAACCTGGAGATCAAATCCATGAGGATGGGTTTTGAGGAAGTCGGTTACCCCGGCGATAGATGCTGCACGAAGGACCGTTTGATCGTCAATATGTGGCGCGCCAAATGCAATGTTCTCTTTTACAGATCCAAAGAAAAGATAGTTATCTTGTGAAACGTAGCCGATATTTCTACGCAAATCAGCCGGATCAATTTGGCGGATATCAGTCCCATCTGCGAGTACAGAGCCTTCGTCCGGATCATAAAGACCCAAACACAAACGTGCGATTGTTGATTTTCCTGAGCCAATACGACCGAGAACACCGACACGTTCACCAGGTTTGATCTTAAGAGATACGTTGTCTAAGGCTTTGATCTCTTGCCCTGGATAATTGAAGGTAACTTTCTTCAACTCCATCTCACCGCTTAATCGTGGACGATGGAGGTAAGTTTTGTCGACGGAACGTTCAACATCTGCTGACATAATATTGTCGAGGGATTTTAAAGCGACACGAGATTGCTGTAATCTTGTCAACATCCCTGCGATGGTGCCGAGTGGGGCTAATGCCCGGCCACTGAGCATTGTTGAAGCAACCAACGCACCCATGGTCATCTCTTTTTCGATGATCAGGAATACCCCAACAATAACCACGACGACAGTTGTCATCTGAATAGCCAGCTGGGCAAAAGTTGTTGATATGCCAGATAGCAATTTGGCTTTACCTGCTGATTCAGCAGTCAGTCCGACAAATCTTTCCCATGATCGTTGAATACGACCTTCGGCGGCTGTTGTTTTAATCGTTTCGAGACCATCAATGGTTTCCACCAAAAGAGCGTGTTTTTGACTGGATTCTTTGTGAGTTTTCTCGACCACTTTACGTAAAGGGATCTGAAGGAAAACGCCGACGAGGATAACCAAGGGCACAACAACCAGTGGTACTGCAGCAATTTGTGGTGCCGCAACGATAGAGATGATCCAGATAAAGAGGAAAATAAATGGTAAGTCGATGAGGGCTACAAGAGTTCCTGAGGTAAAGAAATCCCGAAGTGATTCGAACTCTCTGAGGTTGTTGGCCATAGCTCCTGTTGATGGAGGCTTGTTTGAGAGTTTCATTGCCATTAACTGTTCAAGCAGTCGACTGGCGATAATAACGTCGGCATTCTTGCCTGCGACATCGACCAAATAGGTTCGCAGGTTCTTCATGATAAATTCAAAAGAAAATACAGTTGCAACACCAATTGCGAGAACGACCAATGTAGCACTGGCTCCATTAGGGACAACGCGGTCATAAACGTTCATAATGAACAAGGGGCTTGCGATTGCAAACATGTTGATCAGGATTGATGCCAACATGACATGGCTGTAAATAGGCCAAAATTTTATAAGTGTTCCCCAAAACCAGGCTTTTGGCTTTTTAAGCTGAATATCTGAAGCTCGGGAATCAAATTTATATTCTGTTCGGGCAAATATTGCGTAGCCAGTGAATTGCTCTTGTAATTCCTCAAGAGGGAGTTCTTTTTGCCCTCGTCCTTCAGGGATGGCAATTATGGCCTTTCCCGATTTTGTATAATTTAAAAGAATACAAGAGCCACCGTGTTTTAGAAGTAATATGCAGGGCAAGGTTACAGGTTGAATTTCCTGAATAGTGGAGCGGCGTACTGTGCGGGCTGTTAGACCAGCACGCTCTGCTGCCCTGACGGCTAAGTCTGGAGTAAATTGCGCCTCGCTATGGGGGAGGCCGGCTTTGAGCGCTTCTACGGATATAGGTCGAGACATCATGGATGCGAGCATGTACACGCATTCCAGAAGCGGATCTTCAAAATTTACTGATCCTGGATCAATTTGCCATTCTGCTTTGGGCGGTATCGCGCCATCAATTATTTCGGATGCTTTGAGAGCGGTAGCTTTTTGCTCTTCTTTGGAACCTTTGGCACCATCCTTAGGTAGGTTCGCTGTGTTCTTAGAATTCATTATACCCCCGTGTCCCCCGATTTACCCAGGCATCCTACGGGAGTGCAGGGACCTAGCTTTAACATTGATATATTAGACTAACCTAAATAGTAATCTTAACCTTGACGGTTTAAGGTTAACGAATAGTTGAATACACGTCTTCTTTCTTCCTAAAATGAGAATAATAGTATTTATTTCAGGAATTAAGCATAAAGTTAGGCAGGAATAACATCCTTTTTCCTTCATAACATAAATCTCAATGAAGGCCAAAAAAACATGTTTAATTATTTGTTAATTTACCAAATTATCCCAAAACCTGAATTCTGATGTTCAGACTTTGGGATAGCGGCACTGGAAACAGATGGGAGTTACTGAATGCTGCTAATTGCGTATTAGTTGGCTACTGTACTGTAGCCTCTTTGAGGTAAGCCAAAAGATCCTCGATTTGCGTTTCTTTTTTTAGACCTCCAAAAGACATTTTGGTTTTGGGAACAAATTTTTTGGGCTTGGCCAGGAATTGGGTCAGGTTATCTTCAGTCCATATAACTTCGGCAGCCTGCATTGCCTTGGAATACTTATACCCTGCAATACTTGCAGAAGGGCGCCCAATAATACCGCTGAGATCCGGGCCGATTTTGTTTTTTCCAATAGTATGGCAAGCTTTGCATTTGTTGAACACTTTTTTACCTGCGACAGGATCTCCAGCAAGAGCTGCTCCCGAAGCCAGTGGAAGTGTTAAAGACAAGCCCAGCACGAGATATTTAATTTTGGATTTTATTCCTGTCGACATAATTTTCTACTCCTGTTCGCTCAGTTTATTTTAAGTACTTCTTATTAAGGCCTATTTCTTTAACACGAGGCCTACATAAAAAGGTCTATTTGAAGAAGTTACAGTGGAGAGAAAATGAATGGTTGTCTCCATCATCTCGCGAACAAGTGATAGTTTGAGAATAAACGTTATTAAAATTCGGACACAAAAAAACCGGGACAAACCCGGCTTTTCTTGTCCTCGAAAAAGAGATCAGCTGTTTTCTTTGAGATAAGCGATCAGATCTTCGATTTGTTTTGGTTTTTTCAAACCACCAAAAGACATTTTTGTCTTAGGGATAAATTTCTTTGGTTTTGTCAGGAATTCGGTGAGGTTTTCTTCCGTCCATGTTAAGCCAGAATCTTGCATGGCGGATGAATATTTATAGCCCTCTGTAGTGGCGGCAGCTTTACCTATAATAGCATGAAGGTTAGGGCCGATCTTGTTCTTACCACCCGCATCTACGGTATGGCAGGCTTTACATTTCTTAAATACTTTGGCTCCCGCGGTAGCATCGCCTGCTTGTGCTGCACCTAGGTTAAGACTGAAACCAACGGCTAGTCCTAAGATTAATTTGGGGATCACTTTGGCAACTTTCGCCATAATAACTCTCTCCTGAGTTGTTGATGCTACTTTGCTTTCACAAATAAATTAACATCAAGAAAATGAAAAAATAGCTAACCATAATACCAGATCCTAGTTTGCCATCTTGGCGTAGCATAAGACTATTTATCTGGTCTTAACCTTGATTCAGCTCAACTTTATCGATCTTTTCACACTATTCACGTTAAATTTCGTCTATCGCGCTGTAATGTCGCACTATTGCTTCGAAGGATTTGAGTGTGCTCTCCAAATCTAAGAAGCTGTCGACCACGGCATCGGGGTGAAGTGCTCGCGCCGCATCCGTTCCATATCCATGAGTGAATAGAATGGATGGAATACTTGCATTTTGTGCGGCAAGAACATCGTTTACACCGTCACCCAACATGATTGCTTGATCTGCTTTAACGCCAATTTCTTGGAGTAAGAAAAGGATATGATCTGCATATGGTTTTTTTATTGGGTAACTATCCCCACCAACAGCTTTTTCAAAAATCTCATTGAGTTCAAAAATATTCATGAGTTCTTGTGTCGGTGCAATAGGTTTGTTGGTACAAATTACCAAACGCCATCCTTGAGTTTTTAGCTTTTCAAGGGTCTCTCGTGCATGAGGGTACAGATGTGTATCAACAACGAGATTGTGGTCATATATATCAAGAAACTTTACGACCTTTTCTTTTAAGTCGGTTTCGGGAAGAGCAGTGCCCGTGGCTGCATATCCACGTTCAACGAGCTTGGCTGCGCCATCTCCGATCATGGCCGTGACTTCTGCAAGGTCAGGTTCTCTTCGCCCTTCACTTTTAAGTAATTTTTGTAAGGAGAGGGCAAGGTCAGGGGCACTATTAATGAGTGTGCCATCAAGATCAAATACCAGAACGTTGCGCTTTGACATTATAATATAAACCAGACAGTCATAATAAATTAAGAGAGTTAGAAGCTAAACAGGCTGGTTTTAAGGCGCAAGGAATGAATAGGGCCTTTGTCTGTAAAAGTTATGAAACAAACGGTAATATTTTGTAACACATAGTAATAATTGGTGATTTGAGAGGAAAATAGCTTTGTGGCACTTTTCATAACCCATGAACTCGACATTAATTTGTCTAATTCTTTCCCGAGTATTTGTTGTAATGGTTGATCACGCGGAAACTAGCAGGTAAGCACAGAGTTTATCTTCGTGAACCGTGACCCTTGAGGACCAATGAGTAAACGTAAATTAGCTGTAATCGTTCTGGCCGCAGGTCAGGGTACGCGTATGAAGTCCAAAATGCCTAAGGTTCTCCATGCCTTGGCAGGAAAATCTATGCTTTCTCATGTGCTCAGCGGTGTTGAGAAACTCAATCCCGAGCGGATTGTTGTGGTCGTTGGCCCTGGCGCTAAGGCCGTAGAGTTGGCTGCAAAACCTCATAATACTGTTGTCCAAACCGACCGTTTGGGGACAGGGCATGCGGTGAAGCAGGCCTTTGGCGCACTTGGAGGTTTTTGTTCTGAAGGTGACGCGGCTGATATTATGGTGATATTTGGCGACACGCCTCTCATCAAAACGCAAACCTACGAACATATGGTCGATCTTAGACGATCAAATGATGGGCCAAAGTTGCTGGGACTTGCTTTCAGACCTGCCGAACCCGGACGTTACGGGCGCGTGAAACAAGACGCGCAAGGGCACGTTGTTGGTATTATTGAACACGCGGATGCAAGCGACGCAGAAAAAGCAATAGAGCTTTGTAATGCGGGCATTCTTTTAGGGGATGGTCCAACGGTTTATCGACTGATCAACCAATTGGATAATAATAACGCTCAGGGCGAATACTATCTTCCTGTGATCTTCGATTTTGCCTATGCTGAAGGGCTGGATACCCGGGCCGTTGAGGCGAGCGAAGAAGAGGTCATGGGGATCAACTCGCGCCAGGAATTGGCTGGAGCAGAGTTGGTTTTACAAAAGCGGTTACGTGCAGACGCCATGGCACAAGGGGTGACATTAATTGACCCGGCGACCACTTGGCTTTCGGTTGATACTAAATTTGGCCGAGATATCATCATAGAGCCTTCGGTTTTCATTGGCCCGAATGTAGAGATTGCAGACGATGCGACCATCAAAGCTTTTAGCCATATTGAAGGAGCTAAGATCGGAGAAGCTGCGATCATCGGCCCTTATGCAAGATTACGCTCTGGGACCGTTATAGGGCAGGGTGGCAAAGTCGGGAACTTTGTTGAAACCAAAAATGCGATCCTCGGCGAAGGCGCCAAGGCCAATCATTTGAGTTACATCGGTGATGCCGAGGTTGGGGCTAAGGCCAATATTGGAGCGGGCACAATCACGTGTAATTACGATGGTTTTAACAAATGGAAAACCACAATCGGTGAAGGTGCTTTTATTGGCTCAAACACGGCATTGGTTGCGCCAGTTGATATTGGCGCGGGTGCTATCGTTGGTGCGGGCAGTACTGTTACCAAGTCTGTCGCCGATGATGCTCTTGCGGTTGTTAGAGGACGACTGCTTGACAAAGCGGGCGCGGGCGCAAGTTTTCGTGCTGGTCGTAAGAAAATCAAAGAACAGAAATCAAACCAAAATAACGAAAATAATAAAGGCTAAAAGCTATGTGTGGAATTATTGGTATTATCGGCACTAAGCCTGTTGTTCCTTTGTTGTTGGATGGTTTGAAACGCCTGGAGTATCGCGGCTATGATTCTGCGGGGATCGCAACGTTGGTCGACGGCGGGCTGGAACGCCGTCGTGCTCAGGGCAAACTGATTAATCTGCAAAATCGGGTTGAAGAAGAGCCGTTAAGCGGCATGACTGGCATCGGGCATACCCGTTGGGCAACACATGGTCGCCCAAATGAAGTGAATGCTCACCCCCATGCCAGTGATCTTGTTTCGTTGGTTCATAACGGCATTATTGAAAATTTTCAGGAACTTCGTGCTGAGTTGGATGCTAAAGGACAAACCTTTACGACGGAGACGGATACTGAAGTCGTTGTTCATTTGATTTCAAGCTATCTGCGTGATGGTTTGTCACCTGAAGATGCTGTGCACACGACCCTTAAGCGCCTAGAAGGTGCCTTTGCATTGGCGATTGTCTTTGCCGGTCGTGAGGATTTGATGATCGGTGCCCGCCGAGGAAGTCCGCTTGCCGTTGGTTATGGTGACGGGGAAATGTATCTGGGCTCTGACGCTCTTTCCCTGTCTCATCTGACTGATCGAATTTGTTATCTTGAAGAAGGTGACTGGGTTGTTCTGGATAATGATGGTGCGACGATCCGCGATTTGGAAGGTAAGTTGCTGAACCGTGAAGTGATCCAAACGGCTGTGTCTGGTGCGATGGTAGGTAAGGGGCAATATCGCCATTTTATGCAAAAAGAAATTTTTGAACAGCCTGCGGTTATTGGGGATACCTTACATACGTTCTTTAACCCCTTGGCTCGGACTATTCAGCTACCTGAGTTTCCATTTGATCTTGCCGATATTTCTAGATTGACGATTGTTGGTTGTGGGACGGCATCGTTAGCTGGAATGGTGGCGAAATATTGGCTTGAGCAAGAAGCACGTCAGTTGGTTGAAGTGGATATTGCTTCCGAGTTTCGTTACCGTGAAGCGCCCCTTCCAGAAAAAGGGGTAAGTCTGTTTATCTCTCAATCGGGAGAGACCATTGATACGCTGGCGGCCCTTCGTTATGCGAAGTCTCAGGGGCAAAAAATTGTCTCTATCGTCAATGTTCCAGAATCTACCATTGCCCGTGAATCAGATATGGTGTTGCCAACATTAGCGGGTCCTGAGATCGGCGTGGCCTCGACCAAAGCCTTTACCACGCAACTTACTGTGCTTGCTTGTCTGGCAATCGGTATTGGTCGCGCGAAAGGCACGATTAGCGCGGAACGTGAAGCTGAACTTTCAACAGCGCTTACAGAAATTCCTGCACGTGTTGCTGAACTGCTTAATACTGATGATACCATACGTAAGATTGCAGCGGACGTTAGCGAAGCGCGGGATGTTCTCTATCTCGGGCGTGGTAATCTCTATCCTATGGCGATGGAAGGGGCGCTTAAGCTCAAGGAAATTAGCTATATCCATGCTGAAGGTTACGCCGCAGGTGAAATGAAGCACGGTCCCATTGCGTTGATCGATGAAAATGTTCCGGTGATTGCGTGCGCTCCAAGTGGACCTCTGATGGAGAAAACGATCTCCAACCTACAAGAGGTTCATGCCCGGGGCGGTCAGATCATTCTGTTCTCTGACAAAGAAGGCATTGAACGCGCGGGTGATATTGCCAAGCATGTGGTCGTTCTACCAAAGGTAGATCCCTTTGTTGCGCCTATCTTGTATGCGTTGCCTATCCAGTTGTTGGCCTACCACACCGCCGTCATCAAGGGCACCGACGTGGACCAGCCGAGAAACCTTGCGAAGTCGGTGACAGTTGAGTAGATGGTGATGGAAAATATCTCAGTTATTCGAGCTGATGAAAGTAATGTTCAAGAAGCTGCTGGTCTTTTTGATCTTTATCGTCAGTTTTATGGGCAGAAATCAGCTATAGAATCTTGCACAGAATATTTGCAAGAACGCCAAAGGTTAGATGAATCCACGGTATTTTTTGCAAAAGACACTAATGGAAATGTCCTTGGGTTTACACAGCTTTATCCAGCTTTTTCATCTATTTCATTACGTCGAGATCTCGTCCTAAATGACTTGTTTGTCTTGGAAAAAGCACGAGGAAGAGGCATCGCTCGTAAGCTTCTACAAGCAGCTAAAGAGCATGCTCAAAAAGTGAACTCGAAAGGGCTTCTTCTTGAAACTGATATTTTAAATGCCAACGCCCAAGCGTTATACGAATCTTTTGGGTTTGAGAGAATAACGGATCATTATTTTTACTACCTGAATGTGTAAAGTATAGGACGGCTTACCTTAACTTCTAAGCTAGAGTGTATCTAAAGTAAGCAATACAGGCTGGTGGTCAGAGGCCTTTGTTTTTTCATCAACGAAAATATCTTTGAGCAAGGGCATTAGGCTTTTGGTTATGAAGAAAAAATCACGACAGTGGGGGCCTTCTGGCCATTGTTCCGGGTCATAGATACCGCAGGTCGGTGCGTGAACCTTTTCTTTGTGGATGATAGGCCAGGCGTCGAGGTAATGCTTGGAATTTTCTCCGCTTTCTGAATTTAGTAAATGATAGATTTCTTCCTGAATAACGGCGTTGAAATCTCCACATACGATGCTGCGCTCTGGTCTGGCGATGGCGGCATAAGGACCTGAATCTGGGGCAATGTGGTGGTAGTTTTGGTTCGCGGTAATATCACCTTGTACCTTGCAGAGATATTCAGCCTGCGCATAGCGTTGCTTGTCGCAATGGTATTCCAGATGGGTGGTTGTAATCCTGATGGGGCCACTTTCTAACTCGACAACAATTTCCAACGCTTGCCGCGGCATGTGTTTGCACGGTGTCGTCGGTATCGGTTGTGGTAATGCATGGTTGAAGACTTGAATAACGGGCAAACGCGAGAGGATCATGTTGCCGAATTGTCTCCGGTTAGGTTCTCCTGGATACCAGCGATCAATCGCGGGACCCCAAAAGGGTGCATGTTCTGGAAACAACTTGGATAGAGTGGCGAGCTGATCAGAAGCTTCGCCCTTATCTGAACTGGGATCGAAACGGGCAACCTCTTGCAGGCAGATAATATCCGGATCGCCTAAAGATGTGATCACCTTTGCTATGCGTTTTAGATCTATGTGCTTATCAATGCCGAGGCCGCATTGAATGTTCCAGCTTAAAATGTTGATCACTTGATTCCTGCGTGCATAAAGGATTGGACAAATTGACGTTGGAAGAGAAGGAACGCAATTAATAAAGGGGCAACAGCGAGCAATGTCCCTGCGGTAACGATCGACCAATCAACACCAGATTCTGGTGCGCCAAATATAGCAAGGCCAACGGTGAGGGGGCGAGTAGTCACAGAATTTGTGATTACGAGTGGCCATAGAAAATTATTCCAGTGATAGCTTATGGAAACCAATCCAAAGGCAACGTAGGTTGGTTTGGCCAGAGGAACGTACACTTTCCATAAAATTTGCAGGAGAGAGCAGCCTTCAATCTTTGCAGCATCTTCTAACTCGTGCGGTATGGTTTTAAAGGTTTGTCGCAAGAGGAAAATACCAAAGGCGCTGGCCATGTATGGCAACCCGATCCCGACGATAGTATCGACGAGGTCTAGCTTGCTCATGGTGACATAATTTTCGACGATCAGAACTTCTGGCATGATCATTAGTTGAAGTAACACCAGTGCAAATGCGAATGACTTCCCAGGAAACTCAAATCGTGCAAAGGCATAGGCCGCAAGAGTACAAAGGACGAACTGGACCGCAAGAATTGAGGTGACAAGGATAAACGTATTCAAAAAATAACGTGCAAAAGGTGCTTGGTTCCAAGCTGTCGCAAAGTTTTCAAGAGAAAGAGGAGCTAAAAGGTCAAACCTGGTTGCGTATTCCGGGGGATGAAAAGCCGCCCACAGGGCATAGAGTAAAGGTAATAACCATATAAAAGCGAGCAGGTAGGCTGCGCTTGTTTCCAGTGTTAAGGCGAGGCTCTTTTTATGATTTCTTATGCTCATTGGTAGTGAACCTTTTTATCAAGAAACAAGAACTGTCCAATGGCAATAAGTGCAAGTGTTCCAAGGAGAATGACGGTTAATGTCGAAGCGTAGGCTTGGTCAAGGAAGCTAAAGGCAACCTCGTATATGTAATAAAGAAGCAAGGAACTGGCATTGTCTGGACCTCCCTTGGTCAAAATAAAGAGCTGATCGACGAGCTTAAATGAATTGATAATCGCGTTTATAAGAACAAAAAGAGTGGTCGGCATGAGCAAGGGGAACATGATCCGGCGGAAATAATACCATCTGCTTGCCCCTTCGAGCTTTGCAGCTTCTTCGAGTTCGGGGGAAAGCGTTTGCAAGGCTGCCAAATAAAAAATCATAAAGAACCCGGCTTCTTTCCATATGGTAATAACAATAATGCATCCCAAAACAGTGTTTGGATCTCCGAGCCAGTTCTGGCTTTCAAATCCAAAGACACTGGAAAGCTGATCGATAAGACCAATTTCCGGGGTGTAAAAGAAGAGCCAAATATTAGCAACGGCGATCATCGGTAACATGGTCGGGATAAAGAAGCTCATCCGCGCCAAAGATTTGAATTTTAAGTGACCATTGACCCAAATTGCCATCAACAGTGCTAAGGCAATGGAAATGGGAATCGTAAAAAAAGCGTAGATAGCGTTGTTCCAAGCCACCTTCCAAAAGACTTCATCGTCCAGCATGTAGGCGTAATTTTCCAAACCGATGAATTCTGAAGACCTCAATGCCGTACCCTGTGAAAAGAAGCTTTTCGCCAAAGTTGCGATGGTTGGGTAGTAAGTAAAGGCCACCAAGAACACGGCAGCTGGTAATAGAAGAAGCCAGCCATAGAGTTGGTGTTTTGAGGATGGTTTGGTCATCGGCTAAGTTCACATTTCAATAATAGCGCGCTAATAACAACGATGCGGTAATAACGAAAAAGTCCCGGGAACGGTATGTATCCGTTCCCGGGGCAGCTTTGGGTTTTAAATTTAGCGATATTTTTTCAAGAGACGATCCGCTTGTTTCTGGGCGCTATCGAGAGCCTCCGTAGGGGTTTTTGAACCGATCAAGGCTGCTTGGATTGCGTCATCCAAAAGTTTTCTAACACGGCCGTTCTGATAGGTAGAAAGTTCGGCCGTGGCAAATTCCAATTGATCCCGAGCGACGGCGGCAGGTGGGAAGTCTACGACATATTTTTCCATTTCCGGTGTGGCATAGGCGTCTGCTCTGGTGCCGAGGTAACCGGTTTTCATGCTCCATTCTGCAGTGCGTTTAGGCTCTGTCAGGAAGCGGATGAGCTTCATTGTTGCTTTGCGTTCTTCCGCAGATGTCTTTTCAAAGATGTAGAAATTACCACCGCCTGTTGGGGTGCCACGGCGCTTTTGTGCCGGAAGCATAGCTACGCCAAAATCAAATTTTGCATTCTGCTTTACAGCGCTGAGATTTCCTGTGGAGTGCCACATCATGGCTGTTTTACCTTCCAGGAAGTTCTGGCGGAGCGTTCCCCACTCAATTGTTCCTTTTGGCATAATGCCATGCTTTGTGCCGAGATCTTTCCAGAACTCAAGAGCCTCGATTGTTGCCGGAGCGTTAAAGTAAGTTTGGTTACCTTCGTTGTTCATAAGAACTTGGTCGTTTTGCATGCTTAGAGCACCAAACATCCAATAAGGATAGCCTGTGGACGGGATCATTGTCCCCCATTGGCCATCTTTGGTAAGTTTTTTACCTGTGGTAACTAAGTCGTCCCAAGTTGCTGGAGGGACTTCTGGGTCAAGACCTGCCGCGCGGAAAGCGTCTTTGTTGTAATACATAACAATTGTTGATCGCTGGAAAGGAATGCCCCAGGTTTTGCCTTGAGTTTGACCATTTTCCATCAAGGCTGGATAGAAACTTTTAAGCCATTCTTTTTCTTCTTTTGTCTCGACAACATCATCGAAGGCAACAATTGCACCTTGTTCAATCAACTCATATGTATCGATGGAAAACATCACTGAAGTTTGGGCTGGCTTACCGCTTTTAAGCGCAGCGAGTGCTTTGATGCGGGCATCGTTATAGTTTCCTGCATAGATCGCATTCACATTGATATCCGGGTTTTGTTTCTCAAAATCCTCAATCATTCCATCTACGATTTTCGTGAGGGGGCCGCCAACAGCGACAGGGTAATACATTGTAAGTTCAACGGCCGATGCGGCTGTTGTCAGTCCAAGACCGAGAGTGGTGGCTATTGCCAATTTCCCGGCTGTTCGCTTTAGTGTCTTCAGCATGGTGTAGTCCTCTTGTTATTGAGGAAGACCGTACTTCCGGCTTCCTTCCCGATCCTGTTCCACTGAAATGTGAAGCAGGGCATTTAATAAGGCTCTAAATATTTAGAGCCTCTATCTCGTCATTCCGTTTTCCTGATTTACGATCGAAAGTGTGTACAGCTTCTTTTTTCCACTGCAGTTTGGTGGGAGTTGGTTCTGTAACTCTTATCTTTCCCGGTGTTCGAACTAGAATTTCCTGCTTGTCAACTAGGGCCGTAACAACCGTATCAGCCCCTAGGTAGTCAGCAGATATAAGTTCAGCATCAAGGCCGGTGTCATTTGAAAGCGTGATATCCTCTGGTCTTATACCGATTAAAAAGTCGTCTTGTTTATAAGATAGGAGAGGCGTTGTGATTGCACCTGCTACTGGATCAATTAAATTCATCGGTGGTGTACCGATAAAGGATGCGGCAAAGGTGGTGGCAGGTTTGTTGTATAACTCTTCTGGCGTTCCCTCTTGCTCTATTTTTCCTTCGCGCATCAAGATGACTTTATCGGCCATGCTCATTGCTTCTGCTTGGTCATGGGTGACGTATATGACTGTCATTTTAAGGCGCTGTTGAAGGGCACGAATTTCGACACGCATGATTTGACGAAGTTTTGCGTCCAGATTTGAAAGAGGTTCATCCATCAGACAGATAGGGTTTTCGGCTATGATCGCGCGTGCAAGAGCGACGCGTTGGCGTTGCCCACCGGAAAGCTGGGCCGGCTTCCTATCTAGCAGATTATGAAGCCCAACTTGTTCCGCGACTTTGGCCAGCCTTTGGCTTTGGATGTGAGATGGAACTTTGCGAACCTTTAATCCAAAAAGAATATTTTCTTCTACATTTAAATGAGGAAAGAGGGCGTAGTTTTGGAAAACCATTGATAAATTTCTGTCGGCTGGTGAAGCCGATGTCATATCTGATCCACCAATAAGAAGCTGTCCTGCGCTGATATCTTCGAGGCCTGATATCATACGAAGTGAAGTTGATTTTCCGCATCCAGAAGGGCCGAGTAAAACAGCAAACGTACCTTCGTCAACAGTAAACGAAATGTTGTCGACGGCTGTTGTATCGCCCCACTGCTTACTTATGTTGCTTAATTCAATGGCCGACATGTTTTCATTAGCCTTTCGGATATATTTTTTATTTTCACAACAGCCGTGCTGGAAAATATTATGTTTGTATACGGGCGAATTGTGTAAGCATTGTGTACATAATATTACATAAATGTAAATAAACTTACATTTATGTGCGAAATGACCTTAGTATTTCTACTTTCCCTAGGAGCATAGAAATTTTTGAATGTCTATTGCTGTCCGGCAATAATGAGATTGGCACCGGACTTTTCCAAGGCCTTAACAATTGCTTCCGAAGGTGTTTGGTCCGTAAAAATAGCGTCGACTTCTGAAGCATGAGCAAAAGGCATCATGGCGTCTGCGTTGAATTTGGAATGATCAGCTGCGGCAAACTTATGCTTGGAAATCTCAAGGGCAGCTCTTGATGCCTGCGCATCTCTGTAGTCATAGTCCAGTAGTTGGCCATCGTCTGTTATGGTGCCAATACCAAAGATACCATAACCGACTCGAAAATTTTTAAGAAACTCAGTTGTGGTTTCGCCTGCAATCGCGCGATCTTTATTACGAACCAGTCCGCCAGGGAGAATGATTTCGAAATCTGTTTTCTCGCAAAGTATTGATACAACACCAATGTGATTTGTTAAAATACGTAATCCTTCATGATTTATCAGAGCTTCTGCAACGGCTTCCATGGTTGTGCCTATATCTATGAACAGAGAAGATCCATTTGGTATTTTCTTGGCGATTTCTTTCCCAATCATAGCTTTTTCTTGAGCGTTACGGACCTTCCTGTTGGGGTAGGCTAGACCGTCAATCCCTGCTGGCAGCCCTGCGCCACCAAAATGGCGTTGAAGTAAATTTCGTTCACTTAAGTATATAATATCACGGCGAACGGTCTGTTGTGATACCCCAAATTTTTCTGCGAGCATCTCAATAGAAGCAAAACCACGCTCCCGTACCAAACTTATAATCTGATCTTGTCGATTATTGATACCCAAACGTTTTTGTTCTGCCACGGAGTTCACTCAATTAATTGAAGGGAGGCTTATTTGAAATATAGTTATCTATGTAAGTCATGTAAACTTTCTTACATTTTTTAGAAATAAATGTGTAGATCAGCTAAATCTTCGAGAAAGAAGTCAGAAGGTTAAAATAAATACTCTTAAGCTAAGCTATCAATTGTATTTATCTTTTGAATAAGGAAGTTCGGGAGCTTCGAGCTATTGAACGCAGAGAGTAAGTACCCATTTACGTTAAGAAGACAGTTCCAGATCTTATCGGGTAAATTATGCAGCAGGAATGTCCCAGTTAGTTGAGTGTTTATTGTGCATTTAGTGCGTTGACCTTGCGTGGAATAAGACAAGTATATGGTTGATTTGAATAAGTTGAGAACCTTTACCGTTGTTGCGAAAGAAGGTTCTATTACAAAGGCTGCTGAACGTCTATATCGGACGCAGCCTGCTATAAGTGCACAACTTAAAGATATCGAAGAAGATACCAAACTTGTCTTGTTCGAGCGTAAGAACTCAAAGATATATTTAACAAAAGAAGGGCGGTGTTTATTTGAATATGCTCAAGAACGTATTAATGAAATTGATGCCGTCGTGGATTGCTTGCGTAATCATCGACAGAATTTAGAAGGTAGCATTCGTTTAGGTGTGCAGTTTGAAGTAACAACGTATTTAATTCCTGATATTGTTCATGAATTTAAGAAACTACATCCAAAAGTTCGCCTTGAAATCATTGGGCTGGATCATCACGATCTTGAAGATGGTCTCTTAAATAATAAAGTGGATGTCGGGCTGACAGTTCTACTCAAGCAACCAAGTTTTTTTGAGAAGAAGGCCTTCTATACTTTTGAGAGATCTTTGGTGGCTTCTGCGAGTTATTTAGCCTCTCTCCCGCCGATAAAAAAATATGCAGACATAATTGATCAAGAAATAATTGCAGGCTCAAGTCGTCTTACTGATTTTAGGGTATGGCTTAAAAAGAATGGGCAAAACCAAGTTGTAAAACAATTAGATAATGTTTCGAAGCTCGTTACGGTGAAGGAAAGAGAAACGATACACAGCCTGATAAGAAAAGGGGCTGGTATGGGATTTTTCGATAGTTTTAAGTTGAATGAACCATCTGATGAAGGCGAAATTATACCTGTTCTCCCTGAATCAAAGCCCATTACGATTACGGTTGATATAACGAGACGTAAAACAAGGACACAAAACGTGCTAATGGATGAGTTTCATGAGTTTCTGTTAGAAAGAGCAAGCAATTTTACTTAAAAATATGAGGAACAACTATTTGGATTGTATCTAAGTTAAACAACATCCATAAAGCGATTCATAGCCTCAGCTCTGCTGTGTATATTCAGCTTTTTGTATATTGATTTTAACTGCACCTTAACCGTGCCCTCTGCTTTTTTTGTAATATTTGCAATCTCTTTGTTACTCATTCCTTTTTTTAACAAAGTGAGTATTTGGTTCTCTTTCGTTGTTAATTGAAATGGTAAAAGAGGTGGTTCAATAACTTGGTGTTCTTTGTTCATTGGTAAGGGCCCGGTCGCCAACAACGAGGCCATAAGATTTGCAAGCCCATCAAATGATTTATTTATAGAATAAAACGCATTTACACCGAGGCTTTGAGCGGTGTGGTCCGGGTTAGATCTTTCGTCTGTAACAAGAATGATTTTTGCTAACGGATGATTTTGTATTGCAGATATCTTCAATAAACACTGTTTTGTAAGCATCGGGGAGATGTACAAAATGCAGTGGGGAATATCTGCGTAATTATAAGGCAGTCTTATGCTTCCACCTTTTCCAAGAAAACAATCAGCGTTTGGGAATGATGATTTTATCTTATCGGCAAGGATTGACTTGATCATTTCAAGTTCACCCAAAACATAAAAAGAGGCGACATCATCAATAACAAGCACAGCAATAACCTAAAAATTAGTGGCTAATTCGAGGTGAAGCAAAGTAGCCTGTGGTTAACTTCTATAATCAGAATCTTGTCCTAGATTACGACTGATATTTAGGTATTAATTATCCTTATCCAAATCAGAATTTCTTTCCAATTAGGATAGATAAGCTTATCGAGGGAGTGTGGTAAGCGTAATTTTATTTGTTCTTTGTTCGTTAGCTAAGTTGTTAACTGATTTAAGGCTTAAAAAAGAGGCTACCATGCAGGTGGTAGCCCCTAATATCAAAAGTCTAGGAAGGATAGACTTTAAAATGCGACAGAAATGCCTGTCTGGAAGTTCGTGAAATCTTCCACGCCACCTTCGTATTCACCGACAGTTGCGCCAGCCCAAGTCGATAGTCCGGGGGCAATCTCATAGCCAACACCAGCTGAATAAGCGATGCTTTCATTGTTGACACCGTTATCGCCATCAAATTCTGACCAGGCGGCACCTACAGCGAGGCTCCAAGGTCCTGTTCCATAAGAAAAGCCGACGTCAACTGTATCGATTTCATTCGTGTCTTCAGTGTCTTCGTGAATGGCGCCTACCGCAGCTTTGAACCCGGCATAGCCGACCATAAGACCACCACCGACTGCGTAGTAGGTGTTATCAGAAGACCCTGAGCCAGGTACTTCATGGGTACCACCAATTAATGCTGCATCAATACTAACGTCATTGAACGAACCGGAATAATTCAGAGCACCGTCAAAATGATTTTCGAGTGAGGTGCTATCGGCACTAGCCGTTTGTCCTGAATCACCGTCTGGTGCAAAAGAAACACCTGCTTTGAAGCCGTTAAATGTAGGGGTGAAATAAGTTATTTTAGTTGCATCGGATGAATCACTAAAATCGGAGGCTGTACGGCCTAATGTACCTTCATTTTCGAGCGCAGATAGCCCCCCTGTATAGTTGCCAAGCATACCATATTGAAAGCCGACTGATGATCCTGAAATCATCATGCGATCTCCTGCAGAATCCTGATCACCAAGTTCAACTTTACCAAAGTCACCTTGTATGAAGATGTGATTTTCGTCAGTATTATTAGTTGAGTTTTGATCGGCTTCAAGCTGGATATGAAGCCCGTAAGTAAGGCCATTATCGGCAGTCTGAGATGCATTCAGGTGAATTTCTGAGTTTGTATTGAAATCCAAGCCATTATTTGTATCTCCGCCTTCGACATTACCTTCGACGCCTGTAGATGAGACGTTGAAATCTGTATAGGCGGACCATTCGATTTGAGTTTCATTTGCTGATGCGGTGTTTATTAGCGACACCCCAGCGACAAGTGCCGAACTGGCAAGCAACATTTTATTCATTTGTTTAGATCTCCGTTGGAAAAGCTGTTTCTTTAATTTTGTAGCGCTTTTTTTGGTATTACCCGTTGGAGAATTAGCAACGATTTTACGGTATGAACAATACCTCATCATGGGTATTGAAAATCAAAATTTTATAACTACACAATACTGAAGGTATTAAAAAATTTTTAAATAAATGTTTAAATTCAATTAATTAAGCTTATTGTCGTTAGGTGATGTATTTATAACACTAAACAGTAGTGTATTGGAAAACGTACCTCTTTAAAGTTTGATTCGATATTAATGAAGTATTTTCGTGCAGCAAAATAGTAAAAAACTCGCAGATGAGGTGTTGATCCGAAACATGGGTATCCCTTAAGCATATTGAATTTCAGGCTATTCATTATCAGCATTTAGTAAATGTCCCCTTACAAAAGTAAAAATAAATAAATGCACCTTGTCGTATCCCGGTCGCTTGGATAGCGTTCTATCTAAAGGCGATATATAGAATTTCCTATGATTTCTGCATCTTTAATTTGAATATTTAATTGCATTTTGGAACGCGTTTAATGTCTCTATCTCTGAGAGATAAGTCTCTTTTTCGGCAACAGGCTTTTATCGGTGGCCTGTGGCTTGATGCTGATTCCGGTCGAAACGTCCCCGTCTATAACCCGGCTACGGGGGCGGAATTGGGGCAGATGCCGTGGATGGGTGCGGCGGAAACGCGTCGTGCAATTGAATGTGCTGAACAGGCGCTTGTCAGCTGGAAAAAGATGTTGTCCAAAGACCGTGCGGCAATCCTTCGGCGCTGGTGCAATCTTATTTTGGAGCATCAGGAGGATCTCGCCCAAATTATGACGGCAGAACAGGGTAAACCTTTATCAGAATCCAGAAGTGAGATTTCTTCTTCGGCGAGCTATATCGAGTGGTTTGCTGAGGAAGCAAAGCGTACTTATGGAGAGACAATTCCTGCAGGAAAAAAAGACCAACAACTATTGACGATAAGACAACCAATCGGTGTTGTCGCTGCGATCACACCATGGAACTTCCCCGCGCAAATGATTGCTCGAAAATGTTCACCTGCACTCGCTGCAGGCTGTACTGTTGTTATCAAACCCGCACCACAAACACCCTATTCTGCCTTGGCATTAGCTGTCTTGGCGCAAATGGCGGGTTTACCCGATGGTGTTTTAAATATTGTAACGGGTAAGGCGGGGGAGATTGGCGACGAAATGACCGCGAACCCTGCTGTTCGAAAACTTTCATTCACGGGTTCCACCGTTGTGGGAAAAGTTCTAATGGAAAAGTGCGCTCTTACCGTTAAGCAAGTTTCTATGGAACTTGGTGGTAATGCACCGTTCATTGTATTTGACGATGCGAATTTGGACTTTGCTGTTCGTCACGTATTGGCAAGTAAGTTCCGTAACTCTGGACAAACTTGTGTTTGTGCAAATCGTATAATGGTTCAAAGCAGTGTGTACGATGAATTTGCAACTAAACTCACTTCTGCTGTGCGTGAAATAAAAATTGGTCCAGGAAGCAACGAGAATACTACTCTCGGTCCCCTTATTGATGACCGTGCCATTGATAAAGTCGATGGTTTGGTCCGGGATGCTTTGAGTAAAGGGGCGAAGGCTTTGATAGGCGGTACTCCTCATAATGCTGGTGCGCTTTTTTATGCACCGACAGTTTTGACGGGTGTCACGCAAAATATGCAGGTTTTTCATAAAGAAATCTTTGGACCAGTTGCACCTTTGTATCTTTTTGAAAAGGAAGAGGAGGCAATTGATCTAGCGAATGCAACGCGTTACGGTCTTGCCGCGTACTTCTTTTCCAGAGATGTAGGTCGTGTATGGCGTGTTTCTGAAGCCCTGGAGTACGGAATGGTTGGTGCAAACAGTGGCACGCTTTCTTCTGAGGCGACACCCTTTGGTGGCATAAAAGAATCTGGCATTGGCCGTGAAGGCGGTAAATATGGCATTCAAGAGTTTCTTGAAATTAAGTATATCAATATGGGGCTTGAAGGTTAAGGCGACCTATAAGCAAAATAGATACATATTAAGTCGCTGAATTCTATAAGTTCAAGCGTATCAGCGTGTAAAGAGGTGACACATGAAAAATCAGAAACTTGTATTAGCAAAGCGCCCAGATGCAAATGTTTCTGCTGATATTTTTCGGCTTGAGGAAGAGCAGCTTCCCGCGTTGAACAACGGACAATTCTTGGTTCGCAATCTGTACCTCTCGGTTGACCCTGCTATGCGCGGTTGGGTGACTGATATGCCCAATTATATTCCACCCGTTGCTCTTGGTGAGGTCATGAGAAGTTTCGCCGTGGGTAAGATTGTTGAAAGCAAACACGCAGGTTTTTCTACTGGAGAGATCGTTTATGGTCGATTTGGATGGCAAGAGTTGACGATTAGTGACGGATCTGATGTTGAGCGTAAAGTTAACCCAGATGATGCCCCGCTTTCAGTTAATCTCCATGTTCTTGGTATGACGGGAGCAACAGCCTGGTTTGGTTTGACTGAAATAGGTAATCCGCAAGCGGGAGAAACGGTTGTTGTCTCTACAGCTGCAGGCGCTGTTGGCTCTATGGTCGGACAGATTGCTAAAGCGCGAGGATGCCGCACGATTGGGATTACGGGCAGCGACGAAAAGGCTGAGCGCTGCCTTAATCAGTTCGGTTATGACGCGGTTATAAACTATAAAACATGCAAAGACCTCTCTGTTGAATTGGCTGAATATTGTCCAAACGGTATCGATGTTTATTTTGATAATGTCAGCGGTCCTATATCCGATGCGGTGGTGAGCTTATTCAATGTCGGCGCGCGAATGACGGTTTGTGGTGTCATTGGTATATCGTCCGAGCATTTGAACGGCCCCAGAGTGGCTCGTACTTTGCTGGTGAAGAGGGCCAAAATGCAAGGCTTCCTGATCTTTGACCATATGCATCGCCTTGCACAAGCTGTAGAAGGCTTACTTCCGCTTTATAAGACGGATAAACTAAAGTTCAGTGAAGAAATCTATAATGGTTTAGACCAAGCACCGATTGGATTGGAAAGCCTACTTGCGGGAACAAATCAAGGTAAGGTTCTGGTTAAGCTTTAGCCAGGGGATTAGGGGATTTGAGCGAAGCGGGAAGCTAATTTTCAATAATTACCCCTGGAAAGTGTGTACCTTCTTTTGCTATCCAGGTGATCAGATTGCCCTCTGCGGTCATGTTATAACAGGTCCAGCCAAAAGACCTCCATTGAGAGCAATATTGATTACCCTGTATCGACCATTTTCCTTGCTCCGTATTCCGACCGGCTGCTTTATAGGTTGTTGTTCCATCAGTATTAAAAGTTTGGTGGAACTCTGTTTTTCCACCTGGACGGTGGACAACGGTCTTGCCGTGAAGGTAACTTTTGATCTCGTCATGATTTAGTTTTATTTCATCGCTGAGCACGATGCCAATAGGGCTAAGGTAAAAAAATGAGATAAGTAAGAGCGAGCGAAGGATCATAAGTCCACCTAATGCAGTAGATTGTGGGATCTTAACTTTATATAAAAACTCAACAGGTTTGGCTTTTCACGATGTTGTGAATTTTTATATAATTTAATAATTTCAAACTATTACTCTATTTTTGAAGTCTGAATTCTTGTTTGGGTAATATTGGAAAAATTAAGACCTTTAAATTCCTTTCTTTAATTTCCACTTGGTCTGGCTTAGATATTGTAACATCACTTTTTTTATATGCCTTAGGAGCCGAGTTCCATGCCGACCTATCACGATGACGATGTACAATACGATTACGACCTGTTTGTAATCGGTGGGGGATCAGGTGGCGTTCGGGGTGCCCGTATGGCGGCAGCAACAGGTGCGCGTGTGGCCTTGGCCGAAGAGTATCGTTATGGCGGAACCTGTGTCATTCGGGGCTGTGTTCCTAAAAAGCTGTTTTCCTATGCCAGTCATTTTCATGAAGAGTTTGAAGATGGCGCTGGGTTTGGCTGGTCTGTTGGGGAAACGTCTTTTGACTGGAAAACCTTGATTGCCAACAAGGATAAAGAAATTGATCGTCTTGAAGATATTTACAAATCCATTCTGAAGAACGCCAATGTAACACGGCATGATGGCCGCGCTGTGTTGGAGGATCGCCATACAGTACGGGTTGGTGATCAAACCTTCACAGCAAACAAAATTCTTTTGGCTCCAGGCGGGCACGTTGTTTTTCCGGAAGGTACAGGGTGGGAGCATGCCATAAGCTCGAACGAAGCCTTTCATCTGGATGAGTTGCCTAAACGTGTGGTGGTCTATGGTGGTGGATATATCGCGGTTGAGTTTGCAGGTATCTTCAATGGTCTGGGATCAGAAGTAACTCAGGTTTATCGGGGTGATGCGTTATTGCGCGGATTTGACAGAGATGTGCGTGAATTCCTTGGTACTGAAATGGAGAAAAAAGGCATTGCACTTGAACTCAATCTGACCATTGAGGCGATTGAAAAGGTAGATACAGGTCTTCTTGTTACCTATTCTGATGGTCGAACTATTGAAGTTGATGCCGTTTTCGCTGCCACGGGCCGTAAGCCTAATGTGGAAGGCCTTGGCCTGGAAAAGGCTGGTGTTGAGTTGAATAGTAAAGGTGCGATTAAGGTTGATGAGTTCTCTCTAACCACAGCGAAAAATATCTATGCCGTTGGGGATGTCACTGACCGGGTCAATTTAACACCCGTTGCGATCCAAGAAGCGATGGCCTTTGTTGATACTGCCTTCAAACATACACCGCGGGCCATGGATCATCATAATATTGCCACTGCCGTTTTCAGTCATCCTCCTGTTTGTACCGTTGGCCTAACAGAAGAGCAGGCGATCGACCGTTATGGTGATGTTGATGTTTATCAATCGAGCTTTCGCCCCATGAAACACACTCTGTCGGGGCGTGATGAAAAAGCCTTGATGAAGTTGATTGTGGAAAAACATGGCAAGAAGGTTGTTGGCCTTCATATGGTCGGCGCTGATTCTCCAGAAATCGTTCAGGGCTTTGCCGTGGCCATTAAAGCCGGGGCTACCAAGGACATGTTCGATGCAACGGTCGGCATTCATCCAACCGCTGCCGAAGAGTTTGTGACAATGCGCGAGCCCCGCTCATAACTGATGATGACATTGTTAGAAGGGAAAAATCTTTCCCAATGACAAAGGAAAGGCTGCACATGTGCAGCCTTTCCTGTTTGTTTTCTTCTGTAGAATACAGATGTTAGTACATGATTTATGTGTTTATTTGGGAGTTGACGCCTTAACGATCATGTCGAGTACAGTGGGCCATTGTTCTTTAGGGACCATCCAGTTCTGTAGCTTTTTACCATTCATAGTAGCCTCGACACCCTTGATACCATGGAAACAGATCCATTCCGGTGAAACATCAAGCGATATTTCTTTAGCTCGTTTAATTGCTTTCAGCATGACATCTTTTCGTACTTTGTCAGATTTCCCTGCAAGGTACTCTCTCACTTCTTGTACGTAACGGGGCCAATAGCTGATGCCTTGTCTTGCCGTTTCATCTGTACAACGATAGGCGTCGTAACGGGCTCGAATTGCGGCTGTCATATACCAAATTACTGCCTCGTCAGGGGCTGTTTTAAATAACCGGCGAACCATTTCATATATGTAAGTGGTATAGATCTGATTGATGTTGTTTTTGACTAACCGGATGACTGCTTCATCTTCGCTAGCAGGTTGATTGGCCACGTTGAGAAATGCTGCTGTGTAACCGGCACTTTGAGGGATAGCAGGGCCACTTAAACTAGGGCTGGTGTTAAACTTAGGTTTATTCAAAAGGGCATTTGCGCGTTGTAGTTCGGTTGCTGCAAAACTTTTTTTATACTTAAGGCGTTTGATTTCTTGTAAAGCTGGGGCGAAGCCAGCTTCCGCAGAGGAAAGATACCAAGATCCTGCGGCTTTCCGATCTTTTGAACCTCCCAAACCGTTCTCAAGTAGATAAGCGAGCATGTGCATGGCGCGAGGGTTGTTGTTTGTTGCAGATTTCTTTGCCCATTTTCGCGCAAGAGCGCGGTTCTGTGTTACGCCGTTACCGTTAAGATATAGGACAGCCATCAGGTATTGAGCCTGATTGTTCTCGACCTTTGATGCCTTTGCCTTTAGTTCGGTAACAGCTGCACCATCCCCCTTTTTTATTAGCTCCATCAAGTTAGTGAGGTGGGCAAGTTCTTCAATATTTTCACTTTGTGCAGGCAAGGGACTGATCAGAACTGTCAAAGGTAAGACGAACAAACCGGAGACTAGGAGAAGAAAGGGTAATTGGGCTCTAATAGGTCTTAATTTTTTTAGAAAAAATTCCTGATAAATCATTCGAGTACTCAATATAAAAATTCAAAATGCTAGGTCATATTAGATAATAGATTAACCTGAGAGAGTAAAATATGTATGGGTACAGGCATACCGTTGCTTAACTTATGAGGTGTTGTTTTCCGAATGAATCCCAAAAATAGTACCTTGTTCTGCTTGATTCCATAATATCGAGCTATTTCAAAACAGCCCAGTTTTTATAAAAGATGCCATTTATCTTTAAGAAGACAACTTGCATCACTTTCATGAAAACGTTCTGAAACCCGGTGAAGTATGAAGGCCTGAGGACATCCACAAAAACGCAATAACGTTCGTGGTCTTCTTCGTTAATAGATTGATGCTGAAGCGTGTCATCAAAAATGAACAAGGGATCGTCGTGCCAGAAGTGTTTCTTGCCATCAACTTCGATGAAGATGTTATCGCTCTTGATCGGGGTCAGGTTATAGAGAACCCGAAGCGTCAACCTCAAAGGACCAAAGTGAAGAGAGGTTGATTTCTTTTTATTAAAAACAGAAATGCCTATGGTCTTAATATATTTGTATTCTTTGTTGAAGGCTGGCACGGCTGTATTGGTGTTTTTACCATACCATTTGTAAAACAGCATGCCGCGGCTTTTGCCGTCGAGCTGCGCGCGAATGTTGCTTATAATTTCCTCTTTGCCCTCATCGAAAATTGTCAGGATATCCTGAATTTCCTGTTTGTGCGTGTCGGGGAAATCATCAAGCTTATAAACGTATTTATTGCGGTGAGAAATCAGGTCGAGACACAAGTTTACGGGGGAGAGCGCCCAAGTCAGCAAGCCATTGCCTGTGAAGTATTTTTTGGCAAGGGCCGGGGTGATTTTGCTGTGTCTGGACAAATCCAAGACGCCCATGGCGATAAAAACGACTGTGAATATAGGGATAAAATAAAGGAGAACGGCGAGAGGGACGATAATTCTCAAGAGTCTGCTGATTTGTTTCTTGCTCATGCAATTTTCTCGTCGTTGTTCAAGAAGTTAGTTAAAAAATTAGCCAAAAATCTTGATGGAAGTCAAAAGGAATAACTTAAAGCTTATAGCGGCAAATATCCTGCCTATCAAACGTGATTATAAGTATTGTTGCGAATCGATATCAGTTAGGTGTTCATTTGTTTGAACGGTTCATTGTTTGATAAACTGGTACTGGGGATAAGTTACGTGCGAATATGTAGAGGCTACTTGTTGTATGTCATTCCGATGAATATATAAGTTCAGTAAAGCTTTCTTCTGGTAAAGGACAGAAAAGGTGACTAAAACTGTCTGACGTATAATTATATTTTGTAATTGAGGTATTAAAATGAGCGCGAAATGGACCCCTGATTCCTGGCGCGCCAAGGATATTCGGCAAGTGCCCGAATACCCAGACTCTGCTGCTGTAGAGTCTGTGGAAAAAACCTTGGCGGGCCAACCGCCACTGGTTTTTGCAGGCGAGGCACGAAGACTACGTAAACAACTTGGCGAAGTGGCCGAAGGCCGTGCGTTCCTCCTTCAGGGAGGCGATTGTGCCGAGGCGTTTGCTGAGTTTCACCCCGATAATATCCGTGATACTTTTAAAGTAATGTTGCAAATGGCTGTGGCTTTAACTTTTGGCGCTGCTTGCCCCGTCGTAAAAGTCGGTCGTATGGCAGGACAATTTGCCAAGCCACGTTCTGCTGGAACAGAAACGATTAACGGTGTTGAACTGCCAAGTTACCGTGGTGATATTATCAATGGTATTGGCTTTACACCAAAAGAGCGTATTCCTGATCCGGAACGACTTGTTAAAGCCTATCATCAGTCAGCTTCTACGCTGAACCTTTTGCGTGCCTTTGCTCAGGGTGGATTTGCGAACTTGCGTCAAGTTCACAAATGGAACCATGACTTTGTTCGAAATTCAGCGCAATCAGCACGCTATGAAGAATTGGCAGGACGTATTGATGAAGCCATTGGCTTTATGGAAGCTTGCGGCCTAACCGAAGATCGTGTGCCACAGTTGAGTGAAACGGATTTTTACACCAGCCATGAAGCGTTGTTGTTGAACTACGAACAGTCCTTGACCCGCGTCGATAGTTTGACCGGTGACTGGTACGATTGTTCTGCTCATATGCTGTGGATCGGTGATCGGACGCGCCATATTGATGAGGCTCATGTTGAGTTCATGCGTGGTATTCACAATCCAATTGGCATGAAGTGTGGTCCTTCTTCTGATCCGGATGATTTGTTGAGATTGATTGATCGCCTTAACCCGAACAACGATGCTGGGCGTCTAACCCTAATCGTTCGTATGGGCGAAGATAAAGTTCAAGATCATTTGCCAGCCTTGATCCGTGCGGTTGAACGTGAAGGTAAAAAAGTTGTTTGGTCGTGTGATCCAATGCATGGCAATACAATCAAGTCTTCTTCCGGTTATAAAACCCGCCCATTCGACCGTGTGCTTGGCGAAGTACGTAACTTCTTTGCTGTTCACAAGGCTGAAGGCACTTATGCGGGCGGTGTGCATTTTGAAATGACAGGAAAAGACGTGACCGAGTGTATTGGTGGGGCTCAGGCCATTACCGATGAAGATCTCTCCGCACGTTATCACACATATTGTGATCCTCGTCTTAATGCCAGCCAGGCACTTGAACTTGCTTTCTTGATCGCCGAGCAACTCAAAGAAGAACGAGGAAGCCGGGCATCGGCTCCAGTCGCTCAGGCTTCTAGTTTCTGACGATTACAGGAAAAGCATTAATGTCTGACTCAAACCACAATAATAGTCAGCAGGTAAAACACCAGAGGGAGGAGAGATCCTCCCTCTGGCCTGTTGAGGATCAGGATATTACAGCCTGGACCGATCATTATTTTAACCGCAGCAAAAAAGTCGTCGAAAAATTTGGCGACCAGACTGTTACCTATGCGGTTTTCATGAGACGTCCTGTGGTTTCAGCACCTGGTCTGGTTATCAAGTGGTTGGAGGAGATGGCCCGAAAGCGGAATTTTGATCTGAAGATTGACCTTCGTTACGCAGAAGGACGTTGGGTTGGGGCTGGTGAGCCGATAATGTACCTGACCGGATCTCTTTGTCATCTTGTTGATCTCGAAACTTTACTGCTTCAACGCTTAGGCCCTGCCTGTGTTGCCGCCTACAATGCCTTTACCATGTGCTCTGATCTGCATTCGGTCGCTTTTTTGGCGATGGACGCGCGCCATTGCGCGGGTACGGATATGGCCGAAATTATGGCCTATGCGGCTTCTGTTGGTGCTGATCGTGCCAAACGTAAGAATGGTGCTCTTGGGTTTATCGGGAACGCAACCGATGCGACGGCGCATTATTTCGGACAAGAGCGCGGTTTGGGAACAATGCCTCATGCTCTTGTTGGCTATGCAGGATCAACCTTGCGGGCTGCGGAAATGTTTGATGAAACATTTCCCGGTGATCCAATGACAGTCCTCGTGGATTATTTTGCTCACGAAATTACGGACGCGCTGACTGTTTGTCGGCGCTTTCCAAAGCGTGCAAGTCAGGGACATTTATCTGTTCGCTTGGATACTGCTGGCAGCCGCTTTATTGAAACGTTGGACCCACCAAGTTCTTATGCGGTTTTAGAAAGAAATGTTCCCAGAGCTATTCGCGGATATCGTAATGAACAAGAATTAAGGTATCTGGTTGGGCCTGGGGTTTCTGCTGCTGCAATATGGACAATGCGTGAAGCCTTGGATAAAGAGGGCTTTAACAAAGTTAAGATTGTTGCCTCTTCCGGTTTTAGTCCCGCAAAGTGCCGTTTGATGGCAGAAGCGGAAGCACCACTTGATGTTGTCGGAACGGGTAGCTATCTACCTAGTAGCTGGTCCGAAACATATGCCACTGCTGATATTGTCGAATATGATGGTGTTGCGCGTGTGAAAGTAGGACGCGAGTTCCTAATACGAAAATAAAGACCTGTTCAAAGGTAATACTTAAAAATGACTGAGACTGTAACTTCCGGCGCGATCGAAGATTTGATCGAGAATTTTGAATTTCTGGAAGACTGGGAAGATCGTTATCGTTATATCATCGAACTAGGCCGTAAATTACCGCCGATGGACGATGCCCTCAAAACGGAATCATCACGGGTTCAAGGGTGTACAAGTCAGGTTTGGCTTGTGTGTAATGTTGATGATAGTACACCGAGCCGGATGACCTTTATTGCGGATAGTGATGCGCATATTGTACGGGGACTTGTTGCTGTATTATTGATGATATTTTCAGGTAAAACCGCTCAAGAAATAAAAGATACTGATATTGATGGTATCTTAAATCAGTTGGAATTCTCTCAACACTTAAGCCCTAATCGGGCTAATGGATTGTTCTCTATGGTTAAACGTATCCAAGCCACAGCTGAGAGTTATCTCTAGTTCTATTCATTGGTTTATATGTCTAAATTGGATTATTAGCTTGGCATTGTGTTTTTGATCACGATGCCAAGCTAATTTTTTGTCTAGAAAGTTCCGGGATATGCCCCGCCATCTAGAAGCCAGTTCTGGCCTGTGATGAAACCTGCGCGATTACTGCAAAGAAATGCACAAGCTGCCCCAAATTCGTCTGGCTTTCCAAAGCGTTTACTTGGGTTTGTGGCCTGACGGTTCGCCCATTCTTGTTCCAGCGTTGTACCATTCTTTTTGGCAGCGGCTTGAAGCGTAGAGGTTAAACGATCAGTTTCGAATGGTCCGGGTAGCAAGTTATTACACGTTACATTGTTTGCGGCAATTTCACGTGCCAGTCCGGCGACAAACCCTGTTAGCCCAGATCTGGCACCGTTAGATAGGCCAAGAATCGGGATGGGAGCTTTTACAGCGCCTGATGTAATATTAACGATACGACCAAACTTGCGATCGATCATACCGTCAACAACGGCTTTGATGAGAAGGATTGGGGTAACCATGTTTGCTTCAACCGCATTATGCCATGTGTCACCATCCCAATCACGGAAGTTACCTGGTGGCGGGCCGCCTGCATTGTTGATCAAAATGTCAGGCGCTGGACAAGCAGCTAGGAGCTTTTCTCGACCTTGTTCGGTGGTAACGTCGCAGGCAACTGTTTTAACATCGATACCTGTTGCGTCTCTAATTTCCTGAGCTGTGGTTTCAACCGTTTCAGCGGTTCTACCATTAATAATGACATCAACGCCCTCTCTCGCCAGTTCCATGGCGCAGGCCTTTCCCAGCCCCTTTGAAGATGCACAGATAATCGCTTTACGGCCTGCTATTCCTAGATCCATTATTTATTCCATATTCATCGTTTTTTATTGATGCGTATTTGGGGTTAAGTTTCTAACGTTACAATAGAGGGGTGTACATTGATACCGGCTTATTTTTTTCGAGCTTGAAAGCTATTTCGTTTCAACTTACTTATACTCAATAAGAGTAAAAGTAAGTTGATGTTACCTCAAGTGTAGCTTCACTCTTGCTGACATTCCGCTATAAAGGTAATAACCTGATATGACCGAAAAACTGACTATTGCCTTCGCGCAAATGAACCCTACAGTCGGCGATATCCGTGGGAACGCTGATCTCATTCGTGATGCACGTAAACAGGCGCTGGACGCTGGTGCAGATTTGCTTGTCACGCCTGAGTTGAGCCTGGTGGGATATCCACCGGAAGACCTTGTGCTGAAGCCTGAACTGCTTCTTGAAGCTCAGGCTGAATTACGCAGTCTTATGGCCGATACGGCAGATGGTGGTCCGGGAATTTTGCTTGGCGCACCGATGCCTGACGTGAAGCTCCAGGAAAATCCTTTCAAAAAAGCCTTCACAACGACAGGTTCTGAAATCTACAACGCCGCAGTCTTGCTGGATGGTGGAAGCCTTGTCGGCTGGAAGGGGAAACACTTCCTTTGTGATTACAGCGTGTTTGATGAAAAGCGTGTGTTCAAACAGGGCGCCCTAACAGGTCCGTTCCCGTTCCGCGGTGTGCGCGTTGGTGTCTTTATTTGCGAAGATATGTGGGACTCGGATGTATGCGAAACCTTGGCCGAGGCCGGCGCGGAAATGTTGGTCGGGATTAATGGTTCTCAGTTCAATGCAGGTAAAACAGACACCCGCCAACATCTGGCAATTGAGCGCATAAAAGAATGCGATTTGCCGCTGGCGTATCTCAATATGGTTGGCGGACAGGATGACATCGTCTTTGACGGTGGCTCCTTTGTTCTCAACGCGGATTGCAGCCTGCAGGCGCAGGCCCCGATGTTTGATGAACACTTCATGGTGACAGAGTGGGCCAAGGGCCGTGACGGAGCGTGGTCCTGCCTACCCGCAGAAAAGATTGCCCCTGAAGAAGAGTTGTCGGCAATTTACAGAGCGCTTGTTCTTGGTGTACGTGATTACATCGCAAAAAACAGATTTCCGGGGATTGTAATCGGCATGTCCGGGGGTATTGATTCAGCCCTATCAGCCGCGATTGCCGTGGATGCCATCGGTCCGGACCGAGTGCGTTGTGTGATGATGCCATCACCCTATACCTCTCGCGACAGTCTTGAGGATGCCGAATTGGCAACCAAACTTCTCGGGGTTAAGTACGATTCTATCTCCATCGGCCCTGCGATGAAGGCATTCGAAGAAATGCTTGCACCCGTTATGGCGGGGACCGAGGCTGATACCACAGAAGAAAACATTCAGGCGCGCTCTCGTGGACTAACCCTAATGGCGATTTCAAACAAACTTGGCTTCATGGTTCTTTCGACTGGAAACAAGTCTGAAATGTCCGTTGGCTACGCTACGCTTTATGGCGATATGTGTGGTGGGTATAACGCACTTAAAGATGTGTATAAGACCAAGGTCTTCGCTCTGTCGCGCTGGCGTAATGAACACAAGCCCCACGATGCTCTGGGCCCTGTTGCCGCCGTAATGCCGGAGCGTATTATTACCAAACCACCATCGGCAGAACTGAAACCGGACCAAACGGATCAAGACAGTTTGCCGAAATACGACGTTCTTGATGGTATTTTAGAGTGCCTGATCGAAGAAGAACTGCCTTTGGTCGATATTCTTGCAAAGGGATATGACGAGAGTACTGTTCGTCGCGTCTGGCGTATGTTAGACCTTGCAGAATATAAACGACGTCAATCTGCGCCTGGTGTACGTGTCACCGCACGGGATCTGGCCAGAGACAGACGATATCCGATCACGAATGCGTTTCGTGGCCTTACGAATAGATAACAGAAGAAAAAGACGAGTTTCATGAAAGTACGCTTTGCTCCAAGTCCCACCGGTCGTTTACACGCCGGGAATGCCCGTATCGCTGTATTGAACTGGCTGATGGCCAAAAAGGCTGGCGGAACCTTCCTGTTGCGACTGGATGATACCGATACAGAGCGTTCAACAGATGAATTTGCCGAAGCCATTCAAACTGATTTGAAGTGGATGGGCCTTGTCTGGGACGAATTTGCTGTTCAATCTCATCGTATGGATCGCTATGAAATCGCCGCTGAAAAACTCAAAGCTGACGGCCGTCTTTATCCTTGTTATGAAACCTCTGATGAACTTGGCTTGAAACGTAAAGTCGCCCTACAGGCTGGTCGTCCACCGATCTATGATCGTGAAGCTCTTAAACTAACGCCAGAAGATATTGCCAAATACGAAGCCGAAGGACGTAGAGCCCACTGGCGATTTAAGCTTGAGCATAGTCCTGTAGAGTGGACTGATCTTGTTCGTGGAGATATCCATTTTGAAGGACAACATCTAACGGATCCTGTATTGATCCGCGAAGATGGCCGTCCGCTTTATACGCTGACATCCTGTGTTGATGATATTGAATTGGAAGTAACGCATGTTCTGCGCGGGGAAGACCACGTTTCCAATACTGCTGTCCAAGTTCAATTGTTTGAAGCATTAGGCGGCAAAGTTCCTGAGTTTGCACATATTTCTCTTATGGTTGGTGCTGATGGATCTGGCCTTTCAAAGCGTCTGGGAAGCTTAAGTCTTGGTTCTCTTCGTGATGAAGAAGGTATAGAGCCGATGGCCCTTAACAGTTATCTGGCACGTTTGGGTACACCTGATCCTATTGAAGTACGTCAAACGCCAGTTGCCCTGACGGAACTTTTTGATATTGCTCGTTTTGGTCGGGCTACACCGCGCTTTGATCCGGTTGAGCTGGGTCATTTGAATGCGAAAGTTTTGCACGAAGTAGATTTTGATACGATTCAAGCACGTTTGCCTGAGGGTTTTGATAAAGAGCTTTGGGATGTTGTGCAGCCAAATCTTGAGAAGCTTTCTGATACGCAATCCTGGTACGACATCTGTCGCGGTGATGTAACGCCGGATATTGCGGAGGAAGATGCCGAATTTTTGATGGCAGCCTCAGAGCAGTTACCTCAAGCGCCGTGGGATCAAGGAACTTGGAAAGAACTTACCTCTGTTCTTAAAACAGAAACGGGTCGTAAGGGGAAACAGCTTTTCATGCCGCTTCGCAAAGCGCTTACCGGGCAGCAGCACGGGCCTGAACTGGCGCAGTTACTCCCGCTCATTGGCCGTGAACGTGCAGAAGCGCGCTTAAAAGGGCAAGTAGCTTAAAACTTATCTGGTATCTTTTTGAAAGGGGCTTATATAAAGTTCCCTTCATATGTAGTGATACATTTTTAAAACCGACAAAACCCTTGGGAAAAGACCATGACGATTAAAGTCCACAACACACTTGCGCGTGAAAAGCAGGATTTCGAGCCCATCGATCCTAAAAATGTGCGCATGTATGTTTGCGGACCAACTGTTTATGATCTCGCCCATATCGGTAATGCCCGTCCTGTCGTGGTTTTTGATACCTTTGCCCGTCTTTTAAGATACGTTTATGGCGACGAGCATGTGACTTATGTGCGCAACATTACGGATGTTGAAGATAAGATCATCGAAGCGTCGCTCAAATCAGGCGAACCAATCGAGAGCATTACCAAGCGAACCACACAGGCTTATCACGATGACATGGCTGCACTCGGCGCTCTTGAGCCGAATATAGAGCCGCGTGCAACAGATCATATCCAAGAGATGATCGACATGAGTGCAGAACTGATCAAGAAAGGCCATGCTTATGAAGCAGAAGGCCATGTTCTTTTTTCTGTTGCGTCAATGGCTGATTATGGAGAGCTATCCCGCCGCAATCGTGACGACATGATTGCTGGCGCGCGTGTTGAGGTTGCTCCTTATAAAAAAGATCCCGCGGATTTTGTCCTTTGGAAGCCGAGCAGTGACGAACAGCCCGGTTGGGATAGCCCTTGGGGTAAAGGCCGCCCTGGATGGCACATTGAATGTTCCGCAATGTCACGCGTTCATCTAGGTGAGACGTTTGATGTGCATGGCGGTGGCCTGGATCTGACTTTCCCACATCATGAAAATGAAATTGCACAGTCAAGGTGCTGCAATGAAAAGCCTTATGTGAACTACTGGATGCACAACGGGTATGTTGTGGTCAACGGCGAGAAGATGTCCAAGTCTTTGGGGAACTTCTTTACGGTTCGTCAGCTTTTGGACGAAGGTCTGAACGGTGAAGCGCTCCGCTTAACCCTTTTGTCTGGTCACTACCGCCAGCCGCTGGATGTGACCCGAGAAAAGGTTGCGGAGTTCAAAACACAGCTCGATCGCTTTTATGGTGCCTTGCAATCCGTAGAAAAAATTGAGGCCAATACGACTGAGGCTTCCGACGCTTTTCTGGAAGCTCTCAAAGATGATTTGAACACGCCTTTGGCGCTTTCTGTTCTGCATGAGATCACAACCGAATTGAACAAAACCGGGACTGATCGCAAGAGCCATAGAAAAACTTTGGGACGCTTAAAAGGGCAACTCTTGGCGGGCGGTTATCTTCTTGGGATTCTTCAAGTCGATTCAGAAGTTTGGTTCAAAGGTGTTGGTGATGATGGTCAAGACATTGAAATGTTGATTGCTGAACGTATTGAAGCCAAAAAATCCAAGAATTTTACGCGAGCAGATGCCATAAGAGATGAACTTGCAACTCAAGGGATCGAGTTGCTCGACAGTCCAACAGGCACAACTTGGCGTCGTAAGTAAAAATAGATTACGCGGATATTTGGAAAAAGGGCTGGGTTGAAACCTAGCCCTTTTTCGTCCTCACTTTCAGCCTACATTTTTGTATCGTATGTAATTTTCAAAATGACAGCTTTGTGGTCTTCGATTTAGGCGCCAAGAGTTGTTTTTATTTATTACCAGTTAACGGCGTTGTATGGCTTTCTACCGTGCAGGCAATCGCCACCACCCGACGATCACTTTCGCAGTAACCGCGACAACCAAACCACATAATACGCGTTTTGATGTTGTTTCCATTGTGCCGATTATCAGTAGTGCATGTATAACGCTGCTCGGAACAATCAAGACTGCAAAGCCCGTATGAATGAACCGCCACATGCGTGGATTAATGCGCAGGCGATGACGCAATAAAACTGTAAGAGCAGAGGCAAATAAGGCCCACATTGCAATGACGCCCCAAACGGAAAATGGCGTAGGTGAAGAAAAAAGGAGTGCGTCGATTACATCAGGGGGGCTTGTGATCCATAAACCGATGACATGGATCAGGATCATCATGACCAGTATTCCCCCGATAATACGATGAACCTGGCGACTTTGTAATCGGCTTAGATCGCGCAAATATCCACCTGCGAGCACAGGCTGAACAAATAATAGCGCCATTGCAATAACACCTGCTAATCCTGCGATAATATATATTGGATCACGCCATGCCAGCAAAGGGCTACACATTGCAGCAACAATAGGAACGGCAATGATTGTGGTAAAGGTCGACCAAATTAGGCCTTTATAAATCCAGGTCTTCTTTTTAAACCTCACTTTGATCAGGCCGGTTGAAGTACGAATTCTACATTAAGGCTCGTATCGCTGATGCTTTGCATGACAGGACGAAGGAAGACGGTTTTAAATTCATCACCATCATAGGCAAGGTGGCCGTGCGGTTGACCGAAAGCGGGAACAATCTGTGGCATCTCAAGTTGAAAAGCGCCGTCAGCATTTGTCAAAGTAGCACCATGGCTCTCGGGATCGCGTTCGTGCCCCTCGGTCGTATGTGCCCATATTTGAATACGTTGACCAGCAAGAGGCTTTCCATCTCCGGCGCGGCGTACAGTTCCTGTCATCCAAAAGCCACCCCCACCGATCTTATCTACGATGGCTGCACCGGGAAGGTAGTTGTTGGATCCGCCACGCATTGTCGGTGTTGGCAAAAGTCCTTGTGCATGAGCTGGTAAGTGGGGGCGAGATACGCCGATTATTAAAGCTGCGCCAACTGATGTAATGACGGTACGACGAGTGATTAGAGTATCTGTCATGTGGCTTCTTTCAAACGATGAAAAATCCAAGTCTGAATAATAACACTTTGTTCGATTATTTTCACGGAGAGAACCTCAAGGGCACGATAAACAATGGACACAGTTACGTGATATGGCGGTTTGCTCACAGCCAAGACGTTGCTTATTACAAATCCACACGATAACATTTGAGGCTTCAAACATGTTTATTTAAAGTATATCTGCGTGGGGCCTAAAAGAGCTATACCGCGGCGGATGTTGGTAAATGGTGCTTTGGAGTGATATACGGCTCCTTTGTATCGGCGATAGCTATCGGAAATAGTTAATCATAGTGTATTGCAACAGTTCAGGGCTGGTCCGTATTGAATTGAGGCGTAACCTACAAGGGAGGCACTAATAATGACCCGACTAACAGCTAAAGATTTTGACCCAAAGTTGTTGGAACTTTATGATTTTTATGCGCACGGTATGATCACGAAACGACAGTTTCTTACAAGGGCAGCAAAGTTTACTGTTGCTGGCATGACAGCAACCACTATTCTGGGTTTGATGTCACCGAACTATGCCTTGGCGGAACAGGTCTCTTTTAACGATCCAGACATCATACCCGAATACATAATGTATCCATCACCCAACGGACATGGTGAAGTCCGGGGCTATTTGGTTCGTCCGTCAGGTGTCGAAGGTAAGCTCCCTGCCGTTGTTGTTGTGCATGAAAATCGTGGCCTTAACCCATATATTGAAGATGTTGCCCGGCGGCTTGCAAAGGCTGGATTTATGGCAATAGCACCTGATGGTCTTACGTCGGTTGGTGGCTATCCCGGCAATGATGCTGAGGGGCGCGAGCTGCAACGCACGGTTAATTCCGAAAAACTAATGAACGACTTTTTTGCAGCTATTGAATTTATGATGGCCCACGAAGGTTCTACAGGAAACGTCGGTATAACCGGGTTCTGTTACGGCGGTGGCGTCGCCAATGCGGCAGCGGTCGCTTATCCTGAACTGAAAGCATCTGTCCCATACTATGGCCGACAAGCGAGCGCTGAAGATGTGCCAAAAATTCAAGCCCCATTACTGCTACATTACGGAGAACTAGACGAACGGGTGAATGCGGGCTGGCCTGATTATGAAGCAGCGCTTAAAGCCAATGGTAAAGAATTTGAGGTTTATATCTACAAGGGTGCCAATCATGGTTTTCATAACGACAGTACGCCGCGTTTTGATGAAGCGATGGCTAATTTGTCTTGGGAGCGAACACTGGCGCACTTTCGAAAGCACCTTGCGTAAGACTCTGGTTCCGTTATGTCACCAAAGAAACTTATCTTGTTTTGGGTAGGTGGTAAAAAGTAAACAGGGCTGGGGTTCTCAGCCCTGTTTCTCTATGGATAAGCCTAGTTATTGGTAAAGGCTATTCGTATTGCCATCCCGCCTAGAATAGTCGCTGTGATCCAGCGCAATAATGTCTTTATACGTTTGCTTGCTTTAATCTTTGCTGCGGCCATGGCGGTAAGACAGATAAGGGCCACAAAGACGATGTAGCCGTTGATATTAAACAAGAGGCCGAGGGCTAGGGTTTGCCAGACGACATCCTGAGGGGCGGCATCAATGAACTGGGGCAGAAAGGCCAGCATAAAGAGGCCAATTTTCGGGTTGAGCAAGTTGGTTGTCGCACCTTCCAAAATTATTTTCACTGCTTTGTGTTTGGGAGCTTGCTTGCCAACTTGGGTCTCGGTTGTTTCTGGCTTGCTGGTGAAAATTTTGAAGGCGATATAAAGCAGATATAGTGCCCCGGCGATCTTAAGCGCAAGGAAGGCCGTTTGAGACGTGGCGAGCAACGCAGAGATACCAAGGGCCGAAGCCGTTGCGTGAACCATGGAACCCAAGCTGATCCCGAATGCCGCCAGCAATCCGGCTCGTTTTCCCTGATCTGTGGTCTTGGCCAGTACGTAAGCCATATCCACGCCGGGTGTCAGGTTGAGCGCAATCCCGGCAACGACAAAGGGGATCAGGAGAGATAGATCAGGAAGGATATCTGGCATCTGAGGAGTTCCATAAAGTAAGCCCGCAGGAATATATCTATCCTACGGGCTTAAATTTAGAAACTCTAAAGAGAGATTTTATTCGAATACTTCACCAAGGTTTTGCTCGGAAGCAAAGCGAGAAGGGCCAAAGCGGTTGGGACCTTCAGTTCCTTTCAAGAAACCGCACTCTATTAAAATCCAAAGGGCACCAATGATTGGCACAAAGATAATAAGAGTCCACCAACCGCTTTTATCTCTATCATGCCAACGTTTTATGAGGATAAGTATAGAAGGAACAATGGCGACAAGGCTAAACACACCGCTTAGAAGTCCTGCACCAGCTTCAATGCTGTATGACCCGAGCATAAAATCTAAGGCAGTTAGAATAATACTGATTACAAAGTATGGTAAAAAATATCGGAGCCAGTAATCCGACCGAGAAATGCGGCCTTGAGATGATATTAGAAACCACCTCCACGAAAATTCCTGGCTGCCAGAAGTAACAGGTGTCTGTGTCATAACGGAATCTGTCATAATAATTCCCCCTAAATTTATTGCGATCTGAATTTTCGAAGAAGGACTGTCTAACATTCTTATGGTTGAATATCTACTGATTTGTTCTCGGTAACTGTGTCGACTTTATTTAACATTTGGGCTGCACTCGTTTTCGGTAAAGTTGACCTTTCCTAATCCTTATGGTCAAAAGCATGGATAAACTAATTTAGCAAAGAAACTTGTAATAAAATGTCGTCAGGACCCATAAACGAAAACCGTGTCTATCTTTTTGACTCTACCCTACGCGATGGGCAACAGACGCAGGGCGTCGATTTCTCTGTTGCTGATAAAACCGCAATCGCACTGGGCTTAGACACGATTGGCGTTGATTATATTGAGGGGGGGTGGCCTGGCGCTAATCCAACGGACAATGCATTTTTCAATGAACGCCCAAATTTAAAGTCAGCTTCTTTCGTGGCTTTCGGTATGACCCGACGTCCAGGTCGATCTGTTGAAAATGATCCAGGTCTTGCGCCGTTGGTTAGTTCTGCTGCTGATGCGGTTTGTATCGTGGGCAAGACTTGGGACTTCCATGTGGATGTCGCCTTGGATATTCCGCATTCCGAAAATATCGACATGATTGGCCAGTCCATAGCTTTTTTGAAAACCCGAAAAAGCGAAGCCATGTTCGATGCCGAACATTTTTTTGATGGCTACAAAGCCAATCCCAAATTCGCGATGGAATGCGTGATATCTGCCTATCAGGCCGGGGCGCGTTGGATTGTTCTGTGTGATACCAATGGCGGGACGCTTCCTCATGAAATCCGTCGGATCGTTGGTGAAGTGACAGAGAAAATTCCGGGAACTCATATTGGCATCCATTGCCATAATGATACTGAAAATGCGGTTGCGAATTCTCTTGCTGCTGTTGAAGCTGGCGCACGCCAAATCCAAGGAACCTTAAATGGATTAGGGGAGCGTTGCGGAAACGCAAACCTTGTTTCGCTTATTCCATCCCTGAAGCTGAAAACGTCCTATGACATTGGCGTCAGTGATGAGCAGTTAAAGCGCTTAACATCGGTTTCCCACATGCTGGATGAACGGATCAACCGCGCCTCTGTCAGCAATGCTGCTTATGTCGGTCAGTCTGCCTTTACGCACAAGGGTGGGTTACATGTCTCAGCCGTTGAGAAAGATCCGAAGACTTACGAGCACATTGATCCAGAGCTTATAGGTAATCGTCGTCATATCGTGGTCTCGGATCAGGCTGGCCGTTCCAATGTGGTTGCGATGTTTAGGGAAATGGATATCAACGTCGAAGACGGTGACGGCAGTAAAATGAATACCTTATTGCAACGTGTGAAAGACCGCGAATTCGAGGGTTATTCCTATGATGGTGCTGAAGCCAGCTTTGAGCTTCTTGCCCGCCGCGCTTTTGGGGAGATACCAAAGTATTTTTCTCTCTCGCGCTTTCGGGTTATGGATGATCGACGCTTGGATGCTCGTCAACAACTGGTCACAGAATCAGAGGCGACGGTTACTCTTGAGATCGGCGCTAAAACCATTATGGAAGTCTCAACCGGAAACGGCCCGGTGAACGCGCTCGATTGTGCTCTGAGAAAGGCCCTTTTGCCATTCTATCCAGAGTTGGAAGATATGGTATTGCTGGATTATAAGGTCAGAATTCTCACGCCTCAGGAAGGAACCCGAGCGGTAACGCGTGTGATGATTGAATCTGGGGATTCGTCTGGACGGCGCTGGACAACGGTTGGAGTATCGCCAAATATCATTGATGCTTCTTACAATGCCATTAATGATGGCATCACGTGGAAACTTTTCCATGAAAAAGCGAAGAGTATCTCTAAAACCATTTAGGGTCAGTACCCTTCATTTTATCCTGACATTGGGTTTTATAAACGGAGAAAACTGTGGCCGGAACTGATTCTACACAAACCACTTTGGATGAAAATTCTATTACAGGTGGGCCTGTGATTATCCTTGTTAAACCGCAGCTCGGCGAAAACATAGGCATGGTCACCAGAGCAATGCTCAATAACGGACTTACTGAACTACGTTTGGTCAAGCCTCGTGACGGATGGCCAAACCCAGCCGCTGAAGCTTCTGCTGCGGGCGCGATAGAAGTTCTTGAAAATGCCAAGGTGTTTGAGACAACGCAAGAGGCTGTGGCTGATTTACACAAGGTCTATGCAACAACAGCCAGAACCCGGGATATGACCAAGCCTGTAGCTGTGCCTCATCACGCAGCCAAAGAAATGCGTACCTTTGATCAGTCCAGCCAAAAGGTGGGGGTTTTGTTTGGGCCAGAAAAAGCGGGTTTACACAATGATGATGTGGTCTTGGCGGACACTGTGATTTCTGTTCCGTTGAACCCTAAGTTCTCATCTCTTAATCTGGCACAGGCAGTGTTACTGATTTCTTATGAATGGTATCAACTCGGTGTAAATGTTCCTGATCAAGAACTCATTTTGGGAAGTTCGCCGCTTGCAATCAAGGGGGAGTTGGTCAATTTCTATGAGCGTCTTGAAGCTGCTCTTGACGAGTCCGGTTTCTTGTGGCCGCCGGAAAAACGTCCAAACATGGTTCGAAATCTACGTAATATATTCCAACGCGCCCATCTGACGGATCAGGAAGTCAATACCTTGCACGGGGTTGTGAAAACGCTCCGGCTTGGACCGCGGGTGCAGTCTAAATCTAAAAAATAGATTATGCAGACCACTTTGTGGTTAGGTATGAAAGGCTGAATAAATCTTCCTTTCATACCTTCATGGTTAACCGTTTGAAATCAAATCCAAAGGCATCTTGGAGAGGCTTTCACAACCATCCTTTTTGACCACAACTGTTTGCCCTGGACACATCGCGGTGTTGCTGTCGCTATCCATAAGGATCATGTGGAGAAAAAAGACCATGTTCTCTTCTACGATCACAGGGTTGTCGTGGTAGAACATCGGCCAGTCCATCCAGTTTGGAGCAAATGTTGTTCCCAGACTGTATCCTGTGGCATTGAGGCGATGTTCTTGCATGCCAGCCGCATCAACAACACGGGCATAAGCATCAAAGACATCCCCAACCGGAATGCCGGGTTTGAGCGTCTCCATGCAGGCCGCCATGGCGTCTGTGGCGACTTTGTGCATTTCAATTTGTCGCAGGCTCGGAGTACCGATCACAATTGTCCGCATCATGGCAGCGTGATAGTGGCGATATGCACCAGCCCATTCCAGAGTGATCTGGTCTTCGTTGTCGAGATGGCGACGACCTGTGAAATAGCGACAGAGCAGGGCATCAGGACCAGAGCCGATAATAAACTCATTTCCAGAATAATCCCCGCCACCTTTAAATATAGCCCCCTGCATGGCTGCAAGGATGTCTCCTTCAAAGGCTCCGGGAATACAAAGTTCGTTTGCTTCCCTTAAAGCGTTATCCGCAAGTTCTGCAGCCTGGCGTACATATCCGAGCTCAGCAGGGCTTTTAACGACCCGTAACTTGCTGACGAGGTCTGAGGCATCTTCTAGGCGACAAAAGCAATCCAGTGCTGCGTAAAGACGGCGGCCATTACGAGCTGTTAAGCCATAGGATTCGAGTTCGACTCCAAAGGTTTTATCTTTGCCCCCGTGTTCGTCGATTATTTTTCGTAGCTCAAGTTCCGGTGTTGCATCTGGACCATCCACCCAAACCCTGACATCATCAATAATGGATGTGTGTTTGGCTTGTCGGAGGTCTGCCGATCGGGTGAGCAAGGTCATTTTACCGTCAATACCTAGGTAGAGGCATTGGAAGAAAACGTATCCAAATGTGTCATAACCTGTCAGGTAAAACATTGATTCCTGACGGAAAATTAACATGCCATCCAGATTGCGTTCGACCATCAAATCGATGGTTCTTTGGCGACGTTGGGCCAGTTCCTCTTCGGAAAAGTGGATTGCCATTGGCTTAACCTTTTAAAGCGGGTAGTTCTGCAGAATAGCAGTTAATTATGAATAGAAGCATATTACGTGGGCTTTGCTCTCTGTACAGCAGGAAATACGTTTGACTTTTATAGCGGCATCCGTATAGTCGCGCCTGCATTCCTGGGAAAGTGGAACGGCTTTATGCCTGCTTCCCGTCCTTAATTGGAACTACCGGGACAATAAACTTTTAAATATTAGGATGTCAAAATGTCCAAGCGCGTAGCTGCTAAGTACAAGATTAACCGCCGTCTTGGTGTTAATCTTTGGGGTCGCCCAAAAAGCCCTCTAAACCGTCGTGATTACGGCCCAGGCCAGCATGGTCAGCGTCGTAAAGGTAAGACTTCTGACTTTGGTACACAGTTGATGGCCAAACAGAAGCTCAAAGGTTACTACGGTAACATCGGTGAGAAACAGTTCCGTCGTTACTTCGCAGAAGCTAACCGCCGTAAAGGTGATACAGGTGAAAACCTTGTTGGTATTCTCGAATGTCGTCTGGCTGCTGTTGTATACCGTGCGAAATTTGTTCCAACCGTTTTTGGCGCACGTCAGTTCGTCAACCACGGTCACGTGACTGTTAACGGTAAAAAAGTAAACATTCCTTCTTACATGGTTAAAGAAGGCGATGTGATCGAAGTTAAAGAGAAAAGCCGTCAGATCCCAATGGTTCTGGAAGCTATTGATTCTGTTGAGCGTGAAGTTCCAGAATACATCTCTGTAGATACAAAAGCGATGAAGGCAACATTTGTACGTGTTCCTGAACTTGCTGATGTTCCATACCCAGTTCAAATGGAACCAAACCTGATCATCGAATTTTACTCCCGCTAATCGGGACGAAAATTCTGCTGGAGTTCGTCTTCAGCGCACAAGGTTTAAAAAAGGTTGTCAGCATTGCTGGCAACCTTTTTTGTTATTACATTACTTAATTCAAGTTAGAAATTTTCAATACCAGGGATTTTACACTCGCCTCTGGTAAACACGTTGTCTACGCGCCCAAAACGATGTTGAAAGACTCTAAGGTACCCTTTGCAGTCCTTAAACCTGATGTATGTGTTGTACCCAAGTAACCTCTCGTTGTTTCTATCATGAACAGCTTTCTCCAAGGTGGTTTGAGAGAGGATGTTGTCGCTATCAATATTATATTTACCGAGTACTTCTTGAAGTTGTTCAGGGTAGGGATTGATAACGTCCGCAAAGGCAGGGCTGGTATATGCTGAAAAGGTAATAGAGGCGAAAGATATGAATAGGGATAATCGTTTTAAAGGTTTAGTCATTTCGAGTTTCTCTTATTCTAAGATATCGCGATAGTTTGGGGCGTGAGTAATCTGAATGAATTATTCTTTTAATATAGGTAGGGGGTCTTAACCCCGTTTTAAATAGAAGTTACTGAATAAAAAAGGGCCGTAGAAAGTAATCTTTCAAACGGCCCTTTTTGTATAAGTATTTATAAGTTTAAGACGCAGGTTGTTCTTCTGTCTTAACGCCTTTTTCCTCTAGAAACTGTTGAAGTTCGCCAGTTTGGAACATTTCACGAAGAATATCACAACCACCAACAAACTCACCTTTAACGTAGAGTTGTGGGATTGTTGGCCAGTTACTAAAATCTTTAATGCCCTGGCGGATGCTTGGATCTTGTAGAACATCAATACCGGTGAATTTCACACCAAGATGTGTGAGAATTTGTGCTGAAGTGGCTGAAAAACCGCATTGTGGAAATACGGGTGTACCTTTCATGAAGAGTACAACATCGTTTTCGTTTACTTCCTGACGAATGCGTTCTGAAACAACGTTATCCATAAGGTTCATTCCTTGATCGTGTTAATTCAAATGACTTTTAAAAGTCTCGGGCATCTGGTTTCTGGGCATTAGGTCTCAGGGGGCGTCAGGCTTGCGGCGCTGAGGTCTGTAGAGCCAATGCGTGTAGTTCATTGCCCATGCGACCTTGTAGGGCTTCATAGACCATTTGGTGCTGTTGCACCCGTGTCTTTCCCTGAAAGGCTGGGGATACAACGTAAGCTGCATAGTGATCGCCATCGCCACGTAAATCTTCGATGGTGACATCAGCTTCGGGCAGTGCATCCCGAATCAGTGCCTCGATCTCAGCAGGGTTCATCGGCATAGATACTGTCCTCGTTCATATTATTCCAGTTGGATGAGATTCCAGTTAAATTGGATTCTTATCCCAATCAAGACACCACACTACAAAGCCTTTACGAAAAGATCTACAGGAGAGGTATCTTTAATCCTCTCCCGTAGGTTATTTTCTTTTCAAATGGCAGATATAAGCGTTATCCGGCCATATAGTTTGGTAACCATGCTTCGTTCACGTCACGAAGCTCTGATACCGATATGGTACTGCCGCCGGGTAGGGTCAAGTTATTACCGCCTGTGCGACCAATAATCACAGCAGGCACACCAGCTTCTTCTGCTGCTTCCAAGAGGCTTTCTGCGTCACCAATCGAAATCAGATAACGGCCCTGATCTTCGCCGAACAGCCAAGCTGTTGTCGGTAACTTTTCATCAGCTGGTTTAATTACTTCTGCGCCCATGTCTGATGCAATAGCCATGTCTGCTATTGCAGCAGCCAGACCGCCATCGGACAAATCGTGGCAGCTTTCGACAAAGCCAGCTTCGATTTGTGAGCGAACGAAATCGCCATTTTTGCGTTCAGCGGCAAGGTCAACAATAGGCGCATTGCCTTCTCGACGACCTTCAATGACATCAAGGTAAATGGACATGCCTATATGACCGATTGAATCACCAATCAGAACAAGGCTCTCACTTTCTGAACCGAAAGTAACTGTTGCGACTTTACTTGAATCTTTGAGAAGGCCCACGCCACCAATAACAGGTGTTGGTAAAATGCCTTTACCATTGGTTTCGTTGTATAGTGAAACGTTACCAGATACGACTGGGTAGTCTAGGGCGATACAAGCATCACGCATACCTTCGATACAGCCGACGAACTGGCCCATAATTTCGGGACGTTCGGGGTTACCAAAGTTCATGTTATCTGTAATGGCCAATGGCGTCGCACCAACAGCGGTCAGATTACGATAAGTCTCCGCAACAGCTTGAGCTCCCCCGCGAACAGGATTTGCCTTACAGTAGCGTGGCGTACAGTCTGATGTTACGGCCAAAGCGCGATCTGATCCGTGGATACGTACGACACCGGCATCACCACCTGGACGTTGAATGGTATCGCCCATCACCATGTGGTCGTACTGTTCCCATACCCAGCGGCGGCTGGACATATTGGGTGAACCAATCAGTATTTTGAGGGTCTCTGTTGTATCCGTGGATTCTTGAATATCCTCAGCTAGGATGTCTTCTGAGTCAGGCGTCGGTACCCAAGGGCGGTCATACTCTGGCGAATGATGAGCCAAAGGTTTGATTGGCAAATCGCCAATGATTTCACCATGAAATTTGAGAACCATACGTTTGCTGTCGGTTAGAGTACCAATGACGGCAAAGTCAAGATCCCATTTTTGCATAATTGCTTGAGCAATATGCTCTTGGCCAGGCTTTAGAATGATCAGCATGCGTTCCTGACTTTCGGAAAGCATCATCTCATAAGGTGTCATGCCTTCTTCTCGTTGAGGAACTTTGTCCAGTTCAAGCTCAACCCCCATGTCGCCAGAAGACGCCATTTCAAAGGATGAAGATGTTAGTCCAGCGGCACCCATGTCTTGAATAGCAACAATGGTATCTGTTTGCATCAGTTCAAGGCAGGCCTCAATAAGGAGCTTCTCAGTGAAAGGATCACCGACCTGCACAGTAGGACGTTTTTCATCTGAATCATCATCAAACTCTGCCGAAGCCATCGTTGCGCCGTGAATGCCGTCGCGACCCGTTTTTGATCCGACATAGACAACAGGATTTCCAACGCCAGAAGCTTGAGCTGTGAAAATTTTATCAGTTTTGGCTAGGCCAACGGTCATTGCATTGACGAGAATATTACCATTGTAGGACGGATCGAACTCAACTTCACCCGCGATGGTTGGGACGCCAACACAGTTACCGTATCCACCAACACCTGCCACAACACCAGAGACCAGATGGCGCGTTTTGGGGTGATCCGGTTCACCAAAGCGCAGGGCATTTACATTCGCGATCGGGCGGGCGCCCATTGTAAATACATCGCGTAGGATACCACCAACGCCTGTTGCCGCACCTTGATAGGGCTCAATGAAACTTGGGTGATTGTGGCTTTCCATTTTAAAAATGGCCGCATTTCCTTCGCCGATGTCGATGACACCTGCGTTTTCACCAGGTCCCATAATAACTTGCGGGCCTTCAGTTGGAAGTGTTTTAAGCCACTTTTTTGAAGATTTATAAGAACAGTGCTCGGACCACATAACTGAGAAAATGCCCAGTTCAAGAAGGTTCGGCTCACGGCCCATAATTTCAAGAACCAGCGCGTACTCTTCTTTGTTGAGCCCGTGTTCCGCGACGATTTCAGGGGTAATTTCGCTCATCTTTTCATCACCTTATGAAAGTGCCGCAACAAGGCTGTCAAACATTGGTCGTCCATCTGTACCACCAAGGGTTTCTTCGCAAAGCCGCTCAGGATGGGGCATCATACCAAGAACATTACCTTTGGTATTGTAGATACCAGCAATATTATTCAATGACCCGTTAGGGTTAACTTCTGGATTTACGCTGCCGTCTTCGGCGCTGTATCTGAAAGCCACCTGACCATTGCCTTCAAGAGACTGTAACCCGTCGGCATCAATGAAATAGTTCCCATCGTGATGGGCAACAGGAATAAGGATATTTTGGCCAGCAGAATACTGTTTGGTAAATACTGTGTCGTTTCGCTCTACTTTGAGATGAACGTCGCGGCAAACAAAGCGTAGATTACTGTTACGCATGAGGGCACCAGGAACCAAACCACATTCAGTCAGTATTTGGAAGCCATTGCAGATCCCAAGAACGGGCACGCCCTTGTTCGCGCGGGCAACAACTTCTTTCATAACAGGAGATTTTGCAGACATGGCACCACAACGGAGATAATCCCCATAGGAAAATCCACCTGGAAGGCAGATTAAGTCGACATCATCAAAGTCGGCATCTTTATGCCAGACCATTTGGGGTTCAGATCCCATGGATTGACGCAAGGCAACCTGAATATCACGGTCACAATTGGATCCTGGGAAAACGATAACCGCCGCTTTCATTGGCAAGTTCCTCGGAGTTTGATTTTACAATTAACCATTACAGTTATTCTGTCCTTGCTACAGAAAAGAGTTTTATCCTTCGTAGCTTGATGAACTTACTTTTCCAGATCGATGGAATAGTTTTCGATCACTGTATTCGCCAAAAGTTTTTCGCACATGGCTGTAACGGTTTCACGGGCCTTAGCTTCATCGGTTTCTTGGATATCGAGTTCGATGAATTTACCTTGGCGTGCTTCATTTACACCTTCGAACCCAAGTGAGCCGAGAGTATGTTCGATCGCTTTGCCCTGGGGATCGAGAACTCCGTTTTTCAGAGTGACATGGACGCGCGCTTTCACCCGTAATCTCCATTTATCTGTTGCCTAAGTAAGCAAATTAAAGCCTACCGTTAAGCTTCTATAGTTTAAACAACTTGGGGACCCATTTTAGGTCCCCGCTACATTAAGGCTTTATGCCTAAAACTTTCCAAAAATCGTATTCATTGAAATGTTTGAGCACATTTTTCCAGATACCGGGATGAATGCATTACTCAAGGTTTCTTTTTTGATACGATTTTGATGCCAGATATTGAAGGCTTCTCTATCCATTTTGGAATAGAGGGACAGTTCACCATTTTTTGAGCCCCAAAAAAGGGCCGTAGGTTTGCCTAAATAATGCGGCTTGCCGAGCATGGTTTCTATTCCTTGGGCCTAATACCCAGAAAGAGGTGTCAAGGTTAGGTAAAGATAGTGGTCTTTGCCCTAAATCCTATACATTTGCGCACCGTATAGCAGTCTCTGGTTTATATGACAATCCCACACGGAATGGTCTTATGGCTGTATTTAGTTTTACCTTTAGCGTAACTGTAGAATTATATATCGCTGAGGTCTTCTAAGTTCTTAAAAACCAAAGATGTTGAAGAAAAAAGAAACATTTATTTCACCGTAAATTTAAATTGAAACATCTTCAAATAGGGCCTTTCCGAGCTTGCCATCAGCAAAGAGCCATTGTGTTTTAGCAGGAGTCTTTTCTTGTGTGACGGTTTCGGGAGCCGGCAAGGCAATTAAGGAAGAGGATGAAGTCTGAAATACGGAAGGTGTTATATCCGAGGAGGAGACAATCGTCATTGCTTTTTGTGGATCGTCATTTTCGCGAGAGAGTATTTCCTGCCATCCGGACCAATCATTTTTTTCTGGGTCAGGGATGGTTTTTTCGAAATCTTTTTTGTGTAATTGAATGCGTGGGCTGTCGTCGTTGCCATCTCCTGCAGTAATCATAAAAACGCCTTTAGGTATCGGAAATATTTCGATACCTCCAGTGCCTTTATCATTATCGTTTCTGAGCCAAAAAGCCTTTTTATAGTCTGCAATGATCAAGTTGAAATTTTTGTAAGCTTTTGGATTTAGATCAGCAAGCGCGATAGCTGCATCATAAGAATCGGCATGGTCCAAAGCTTCTAAAACAAGTTCTCCTCTACTTCTTTTGTCAACGGCTGGTCCTAGGCTTCCATGGCGATTTAGGACACAGGCCAAGAGACCGAAGTCATTAACACCAAGCCAACTTCCCCCCGCCATTTCGTCCAATCCTGCTACGACGTCCGGGCGATCATCCCAGTGTCTTGCAGGTTTCTGCCAGGGGCGGTCAGACATTTCATCACGATTACCAGCAAAAAGTAGGGGCCATATATGACCAGGGCGACGAAGTAAGGTAACAGTGCACATAATTTCCTGCTTAAGATATAATTATCGAGTTTCCCTTGCGGAACCGAAAAGCTATAACGAAATGTATAATAGATGGTTTCTGTCTTCTATGCTTTCTAAAATTAGAAAATTAGATCATTCCTGAATGATTAAGGTATAATAGACAAATACCAGTACAAACAAATGTATGGCACACCACGAGGAGTCTTTGTTAAATGACCAGTATTAGTGACCGCGAAAAGGCTTTTGAAAATAAATACCAACACGATGAGGAATTGCGTTTCAAAACGGAAGCTCGCCGTAACAAACTTCTTGGACTTTGGGCTGCTGACTTGATGGGGCTGACAGGTGATGCTGCTGATGAGTATGCTAAAACAGTTGTTAAGGCCGATTTGATTGAGCCTGGCGAAGACGACGTGAAACGCAAAGTCTTAAAAGATTTTGAAAGCCGTAATATTGATAAGTCAGAACATCAGCTTGTGCGCATGATGGCTGAGTTGATGGACGAAGCTAAAAAGCAGATGCAAGAGTAACGCATTTCAATTTTAGTTTTAGTGATTTTTAAAGGGGCTTTGGATTTTCCAAGGCCTCTTTTTTTGTAACCAAGAGAGAAAGTTAAGGAATTTGCAGTAGGGTTGATTAATGTTTTTCATTAACCCATACCAGAATAACAATTGTGTGGACTAACGGTTAAGTGAGGAGGGAAGTATGAACGCCTTACAACAGCTGACGAAAGCTCAAGAAAACAAGTTTAAACATGAACAGGATTTGCTATTTAAAGCAAAGGTAAAAAGAAATCGGATGTTGGGTTTGTGGGCTGCCGAATTGATGGAACTTAAACAAGACGAAGCCCAAAGATATGCAGATGATTTTGTTACTCTTCACCTCAGAGATACCGGGCGTGAACAGCTGCATAATAAGCTCTTAGAAGATTTTAACCATGCGGGCGTTCATAGATCTGATCACCGTATTGAACGTAAAATTCATGAGTGTATGGTTAGAGCGGTCTATGATTTGAAGACCAATTAGCATGACCGATTTCTAGGCTCCTCTGGATAAGAGAAAAGCTCCTTAAAAGGAGCTTTTCTCTGGTATCGTCATCGTAAGATCAGTTATTCAACTACTCACCAAAAATACGTGAGAAAATTCGATCCACATTTTTTGTGTGATAACTGATTGAATCTTCATCAAGCAATTTAGTTAATTTTTCAACATTAAGAATCTTGGTTAGTCCTTCATCCTTGGACATGAAGAAGAAGAATCTGTTGTCGTGTTCTTGGGCCTGCTTTTCTACATCATCGAGCTCTGCAGGTGTGTCAGGGTTATCAGGGTCAATGCCGTAACTTTTCCAAACACGCATGGCATTACGCTGAACGATACGATAGGCATCTTCTCTGCTCACGTCATTTTGTGTGAGATACAATAATACGCGCTGAGCGTCGTGGATACCGCCAAAATTGTTCATGTGATCAAGCATGTTTTGCGGGTAGACCACCAACTTTTCGATTGTGCCAGCAAGACGGTTAAGGGCAAAATCGAGGGTGATTGTTGCGTCTGGACCAATCATGCGTTCGACCGAAGAGTGGGAGATATCCCGCTCATGCCAAAGCGCCACATTTTCGAGTGCCGGTACGACGGCCATACGAACAATCCGTGCCAGACCAGTCAGGTTCTCTGTCAGGATAGGGTTGCGCTTATGTGGCATCGCCGATGAGCCCTTTTGCCCTGGGGCAAAATATTCCTGTGCTTCGCGAACTTCTGTACGCTGCAGGTGGCGAATTTCTGTGGCAACGTTTTCAATTGAAGAGGCGATAATGCCGAGTACAGCAAAGAAATGTGCGTGACGATCTCGTGGAATAACTTGTGTTGAGATTGGTTCAGGCGTTAATCCCATTTTTTCAGCGACGTGTTCTTCAACGCTAGGATCGACATTGGCAAAGGTTCCAACGGCACCTGAAATCGCACAAGTGGCAATTTCTTCGCGTGCAAGAGTCAGACGCTTTTTGTTGCGCTCCATCTCTGCATAAAATCGTGCAAATTTAAGGCCCATGGTAACAGGCTCAGCATGGATGCCATGTGAGCGGCCGATACAGACCATATGTTTGGTCTCAAGTGCACGCTTTTTAAGAGCAGCAAGCAGGCGATCTAAATCGGTCAGTAAGATATCCGCGGCTTGTGACATCTGCACAGATAGACAGGTATCGAGTACATCTGATGAGGTCATGCCTTGATGGACAAAGCGCGCTTCCTCGCCAACATTTTCAGCTAATTCTGTTAAGAAGGCAATAACGTCGTGTTTGACTTCGAGTTCGACCTCATCAATACGGGCTATGCGTTCAGGGGTGTATGGTTTTTGACCTTTTTCCCATATTACAGCTGCGGCTTCTTTGGGGATCACGCCAAGGGCTGCTTGTGCATCACAAGCGTGGGCTTCGATTTCAAACCAGATACGGAGTTTATTTTCTGCTTCCCAGATCTTGGTCATTTCTGGGCGACTGTAACGGGGGATCATGGTGCTTATGTTCCTTTTGGAAAGTGCACAAGGTCTCAGCAATTTCTCTGCTGCAAAATATCTACGCGAAACAAGCGAACTTAAAGCCGTATGTCAACCGTTATGGTGATATTTCTTTAAGCTGGCCCTGTGAATAATCAATATTTCACTCTATTGAAATGATATTAAGAGGTGACTGCAACCTAATATTTAATTTCACCTGGTTTTAAAGGTCAAAAACTTATGGTATAGCCCACGCCTAATAATGTTAGTCAAAAAAACGAGGCGGATGTGACAAATAATTCAATGGCCAAATATGAAACTCTGAAAGACTTTCCCAAGCTGTATTGGCAATGGATACCCTTGTTGATGCTTGTCGTAATGGTCGTCGGGAGAACAATATTCCCCGATTGGAAAGATTATGAGTACTACATTGAAAGTGAAGCAAGGGGCATTGTTGAAAATGCTGCCTTTGTCATTCTTGCCCCAGGCGTTGTGTTTGGTTTCCTTGCATGGCGGATGAGAGATGCCTTGCCATCTAAATATCTTGGCTATTGGCTTATGCTTTGCACTATTGCAGTGTTTATTGCCGCGGGTGAGGAAGCAAGCTGGGGACAGCACTGGTTTCAGTGGGCAACGCCAGAAAGCTTAGCTGCCATCAATGATCATAATGAAACAAATTTCCATAACACTCTGAATGGCCACGATACAACGATCAAATCGATTATCATGGTTGGTATGGCGATTGGAACGATTGTTATACCCTTGGTTATTCGTTTTGGTGGGATGGCCAAACCTGCTTTGGGCAGTTCGCTTTACTGGTTGTTCCCAACAGTTGTTGGTCTGCCCGTGACGATTTATTGTCTTAGCAGCAGGATTATCAGACAGTTGTTCCAAAAATGGACGAGGCTGGATGAGTACATGTATTTTGATATGGATTTCAACGAACTAAGTGAGTTTTTTGTTGCCTGTTTTCTGTTCTTTTATCTGTTCTCTTTCTGGTACAGACTTAGACAAGCGAAAGCGGCTAAAGTAGCTTAGCCGTATCGTGAATAGGCAATATGAAAGGTCTCCGTTTGGAGGCCTTTTTTGTGCTTTCTTCTATTTATCAATGATGTTCAAAGATAGCATTGTTGAAATTGTGGATATTTGGATACAGTCAAAAGTAATATGCGTGCATTAAATGCTGAAACATTGTTGAGGGGGCAGTGTGAGTAAAGTTGAAGACAATAAAAATCAAATAAAGATTCGCTTGAATAAGCCGAGAAATGAAATTCGTATTGTCGTTGTAACGCCGACCTGTAACCGGGTGAAATTTCTTCAGCAAGCACACCGTTATTTTCGCAATCAGAACTATCCATACCCGGAAAATTTATTTTGGTGTATTTTAGATGATTCTAAACAAAAACCGAATACTCTTTTTCACGCCTCTCTAAGTTCTTCTCCGAATATTTGTTATGTGCATTGTAAGGAGAAACTTCTTATCGGTCGCAAGCGGAATATTTTGAATAATATGGCCGTTCGTTTAGACGCAGATATCGTATGTGCAATGGATGATGATGACTGGTATGGACCAAACTATGTTGCCGAAATGGTAGAGTTATTAATGACTTCAGATTTTCCTTTGGCTGGTGGCTCGGCTGTATATTTTTATGTCGTAGGGGAAGATAGAATAATCCATTTTAATCGTCCGTTCGGCTCTTATCATAGTTGTAATGGTTTAATGGCTTATAAGGCTGAATTATTGAAATATACTTCATATGACGATGAAAAGGCGACTGGAGAGGAAATGGGGTTCACCAAGGGTTTCAAAATACCTCTCAAGCAACATCCGGTGACAAAGCGCGTTTTCCTTGGCCTTGTTCACCCAGCCAATACTGTTTCTAAAGACTTTATTGTTAAAAATGAAAAATATAAAACAGATTTAACACTTGAGGATTTTTCAATTGATGAAAGCACGAAAGCCTTTTTGAGGGCTCTTTAGGCAGCGTCATATGTTTGGCTTTAGCATTCTTGTCATCGAATTAATTGAGGAGCAGTTGTAATTATATTTTTGAAAAAGATTCAATTGTTTGAATGAATACTCTTATAACGTTTAATATTAAGTACCCATCAGTTTAGTAGTTGTATGGAGGGGGGAATTTAAACTGGCGTCGAATCAATATCACTCAATTAATTCAAATTCTTGAAATAATAACATCGTAAAAAACGCTTTCTTCTTGACTGAAAAAAGCCTTCCCCTCTAAACTTGTATATACATCTCAACAGGGGAACGAAGTAATGATTATAACAAAGAAGATGATGGCGGCACTTGCCATCACGGGATCCATGATCTCAGCGATCTCTGCACCAAGCTTTGCAGATACAGTTAAAATTGGCATGAACGTGCCTTTGACCGGCTTTGCGGCTGCAGATGGTACGTCAGCGTTACTGGGTGCTGAGCTTGCTGTTGAACAAGCTAACGCTGAAGGCGGAATTAACGGTACTCCTATTGAGCTTGTACGTTACGATGACCAAGCATCACCAAAGCAGTCCGTACCAATTGCAAATAAGCTAATCGGGCAAGACGAAGTCATTGTGGGAATTTCTGGAAGTTATTCAGGCGCAACGCGTGCTGCGGCCGGTATCTTCCAATCTGAAGGTGTGCCTTATATTTCTGCATTTGCTGTGCACCCTGATATCACGAAATCTGGCGACTATGTCTTTCGGACTTCTTTTGTCGGGGAAGTTCAAGGGCGTGCTGGTGCAAAACTTATCGGTGAAATGTTGGGTAAAAAACGGGTTGTCGTCATTACCCTTAAAAATGATTTTGGTCAGTCTCTGGCTGCGGGCTTTAAGTCTAAAGCGGCTGATTTTGGGATTGATATCGTCAATGAGTATGAATATTCGATCAAAGACCGCCAGTTTGGCCCGATTGTCACCAAAATAAAATCAGATAAACCGGATGCAATTTATGCTTCTGGGTATTTCTTTACTGCAGGGCCGTTGGTTTCTCAATTACGTTCTGCTGGAATTGATGTCCCTGTTATTGGTCAAGAAGGCTATGATTCAGAGAAGTTTATCGATATTGCCGGACCTTCTTCTGAAGGTGTTTTGATCACAACCTCCTTGGATCGTGATTCTACTGTTGCAGAAACCAAAGACTTTATCTCAGCTTTCGAAGCTAAAGCTGGTTACAAGGCCGATATGGTCGCCGCTTCTGGACATACAGCAGCCAATGTTGCGATTGCAGCGATGCGTAAAGCAGGTACAACAGATCGGCAGGCGATCCGGGATGCCATTGCAGCTATAAACATGGTGGCTTCAACAGGTACGATTTCCTTCAATGACTTGGGTGAAGTGAAAAAGAATGTTCAGGTCCAAGTGGTAAAAGATGGTGCTTGGCATCATTACGCTGTGATTGATGATCAGGAGCTTTTGGCACCTCCGGTGAAGTAATTCCACGAGTTTATTCTCAACACCTGCCACCTTTATTGGAAATTTTTGATGTTATATGTGGAACTGCTGGCCCAGGGTTTGGTGCAAGGTAGCATTTATGCACTGGTTGCTGTCGGCTTAACCCTTGTTTACGGGTTGCTTCGAATATTACATGTCGCGCATGCGGGGCTTTTTACCCTCGGAGGGTATATCGGGGTCTTGGTGACCAACGCGACGGGTAGTCTGCTTTTAGCGGTGATTGTTTCCATGCTGGTGGTAGGTTTGTTGGGGATGGCGATTTACCGTCTTTGTTATCAACCAATCCTCAACAAGCCACCTTATGTTGCGTTGATTGCTTCTATTGGTTTGTTCATTGCCATGGAAGAAATTTATCGCATTGCATTTGGCCCCTATGGAATTTCCTACGATAACCCGCCTCTACAAGACGTCATACATATCTTTGGTATTACCTTACGTCTTGGGGAAGTCGCGGTTGGGGTTGGTACTCTCGTTCTTATTGGTGCTCTCGCTTTGTTTGCCAGCAAAACCCGTTTTGGCACGGTGTGGCGTGCGACCGTGACTGATCCTGAAATGGCTGAGTCCTTTGGTGTTGATATTATAAAAGTACGATATCTGAACTTTTTTATCGGATCGGCTCTTGCTGCCGTCGCTGGGGTGATGGTGGCTCTCTTGAATAACCTGGTGGAGCCAACAATGGGTAGTGTTCCAAGTTATAAAGCACTGGCAATTATCGTTCTCGGCGGGCTTGGAGATGTGCGAGGAACCTTGATTGCAGCATTGGCGCTGGGTGTTATTGAAGCCTACGGAACTATTTATCTTGGGAATTATCTGGATCGCGATGCGATTGCCTTTGCTTTCCTTATCCTTGTATTGATGGTTCGGCCTCAGGGCCTGTTTGGGAAGGCTTAAGTTATGTTGGGTTTAAGCGGTTATGAAATCAGTTTGATTACATCCATGGGCATTGCGGTGATCTTTGCCTTAAGTCTTAACTTTATTACTGGATTTTGTGGGCAAATTTCCTTGGGGCATGCAGCCTTCTATGGCATCGGTGCCTATACATCTGCCATGTTAACCAAAGCGGGTATGCCCCTTGGTGTCGGTATTATGGGGGCTGTTATTCTGGCAGGCATGGCTGGAATCGTTGTTGGATTTACATCCTTGCGCGTACGCCATGATTTTCTTGCGATTACGACGATGGGTGTTGGGTTTCTGTTTTTGGGAATAATGCGTCAATGGGACTTTGTCGGTGGAGAAATGGGCGTTTCTGGTATTCCTGGATCAGATCTTGGAAAATCAGGGTTTATGCTTTTAGTCTTGGGCTTTGTAATCCTTACCGCACTTTTTAGTCTCCATCTCAAACGCTCGTGGATGGGATACTCCTTTGACGCGATTGCTGATGATGAGGACACCGCCAAAGTTATTGGGCTCGATGTTTCACGTTACAAACTTGCGGCTTTTGCCATAGGAACGGCGTTGGCAGGATTGGCAGGAGCACTCTATGCGCACAATGTACGCTTTATTGACCCAGAAAGCTTTGGTTTTGTTGAATCGATCACTGTTTTAGCTATGGTTGTTATTGGAGGGATCGGCTCGGTTTTTGGTGTGATTTTTGCCGCGGCTGTTTTAAGCGTTTTGCCACTTTGGATTCAATTTATCGATGAGTACAAACTCTTACTTTATGGGGGATTACTCTTTGTAATGATGCGTTTTAGCCCTGGCGGCATTGCCGGGTTAATGAAACAAATCATGTCTCTTAAGGCCTCTAAAAATAACTCTTTGAATGCCCCTGGGGGTGTTGATCAATGAGCAAGCTTCTTGAAGTCTCTAACGTCAGGGTCCAATTCGGTGGCGTAGTTGCCGTAAATGATGTCTCTTTTTCGTTGGAAGAGGGAGAACTCCTTGGTTTTATCGGACCAAATGGAGCGGGTAAAACGACGATGATGCGAGCGATCACGGGTGTGGTCACTCCAACTTCTGGTTCGATCCTACTGGGGCAGCAGGAGTTGATTTCTCTCCCAATACACGAGCGAGTTCGCATGGGGTTGGGCTTTTCTCAGCAGTTAGTGAAACCATTTCGTAACATGACCGTGTTGGAAAACGTAGCCCTCACTGCGGGAGCTCATCTCACCAGATCGCCGCTTGCGGCCTTATTCAAGGTCGGCCGCGATGCGGAGCAAACAAAGGCTCGGGAATTACTCGAACTCGTTGGAATCTCGGATGCTGCTGACTCAGATCCGTCCAATTTACCTCTGGGTTATTTAAAACGATTGGAAGTTGCGAGAGCTTTGGCATTAGATCCAACCCTTTTACTATTGGACGAGCCATTGGCTGGTCTTAATCATGCCGAGGCACATAAGTTGGCGGATATGATTGTCAATCTCAATAAAGCGGGGCGCAGTATCATTCTTATAGAACATAACCTCGGGGAAGTTATGCGCATTTGCTCTCGTCTTGTTGTGCAAGACAACGGCAATAAAATCGCTGATGGAGATCCTGAAAGCGTTATGAATACACCAGCTGTACGGGCGGCTTATCTAGGGGAGAATACGGATCATGTTGCAGCTTAAAAATATAGATTGCGGGTATGGCGTTTTTCAAGCGGTTCATGATTTGTCATTTTCTGTTGAACAAGGGCAGGTCTTTGCCTTGCTTGGCCCAAACGGGGCTGGAAAATCCAGTACCATTATGTCGATTGCGGGACATGTGAAGCTCTTTGCGGGCAGCATTTACTTTGATGGTGAAGATATTACGCGTTTACATGCTCGAGAACGGGTAGCGAAGGGAATTGCCGTTGCGCCAGAAGGACGACGCCTTTTTCCTGATCTCACAATTGAAGAAAACTTGACTGTTGGGGGGTATTGCCAGCCAAAACAACGTGAAGCTCTCAATAAGGATATCGTATTCACACTGTTTCCACGCTTGACGGAGCGTTTGAAACAGCCCGCCGGAACTCTATCGGGTGGTGAACAGCAGATGTTGGCCATCGGTCGTGCGATGATGACAGAGCCTCGTCTGTTGATGATCGATGAAGTTTCCTTAGGATTGATGCCTAAGATGGTTGATGTCTGCTACAAAGCAATTGAGCATTTGAAAAGTCAGGGCGTTACTATTTTGTTAGTGGAACAAAATACCAAACGTGCTCTCGAGGTTGCTGATCAGGTTTGCGTTCTGGAATCTGGCAACGCTGTTTGGCAGGGAACCGCTGCTGATGCGAAAAAAGATCCCGATTTGATCGAAGCTTTTCTTGGAATGTCGAAAGAGACCGCCGCTTAAAATGCCGGTTTAAAACATGAATATACCCTACTGTTATTGTTGCGTTGAAAGTTGCAATACTTGTTAGGGTCGGCATTCTCAAATATTGGGATACCACGCACGTAACCGCGGTTTTACCGAGTATGGCGTAAGTGTGGGCAACAAGTCGAACATTTCCAGATGCAGTTGCTTTTCAGATTGAGGTCTCAACACAAATATAAAAGCATAACTCATAACTATCAGGTTCCTTTCATTTGGCGGTTTGGGACCTGATACTGGCTGAGAAGGGCGGGACAGATCTTGGACTAATTTGTATGCTGAGTTTTCTTTAAGAGGGAATTAGCTGTTCTCTGAAATCACCTTCAAGTGAGATTATAATGAAAATTGTCACTGTGTCAGCACGATTTGCCCCGGAAAACTCTTCGACAGCGATCAAAATTCTTCAGACTATCAAGGAAGAAGCTCGTTCTATGGATAATTGTCTTTGTTATGATTTTTATGTAGACCCAATTGAGAAGGGTCTGCTCTTTATAAATCAAAACTGGGGAAGTGCAGAGGCGTTTGAATCCTATCGGTCAAGTGACCTTTTTAAGAGAATGATTAGAGAGCTTAAACCCTTAATGATTACGGCTCCAGAAACCAATGTTTATGAGGTAGAGCGAGCTGCCTGACGGGCGCTTTGAGGGATCAATGACCAGCACCAATTTACCAGCATATTGCTTTTACAAAGTCTTTGACCCCGAACCGCCAAAGGTGATGACGTTTGATCAGCACTACCTACTTTATAGCGCTCAGGGTGGTATAAGGCTTGAGGCCGAAGATCGCTATTGGATATTGCCCCCTTCACGAGCCGCTTGGATACCTGCTGGAACCAGCATTAAGATCGAGTTAACGCATCGGGTTACCTGTTGCTCGATTTTGTATGATACAGATTTTATCAACTCGAATATTTTGCAATGTCAAGTCTTGGCTATGCCTACTTATGCCCGAGAAATGATTTTGCACACCCGGCGTTGGGGGCCAAATCAGGAAATTTTGAGTGATCATGCAAAGCAGTTTTTTATCACTTTATCAGGGGTTTGCTCTGAACTCGCTCAAGAACCAAGCGAAGTTTGGCTGCCTAAAGGCCAAACTGAAGCAATGCGGCGTGCTCTGGAGTTTACCCAAAATCATCTTGGAGATAAGAAATCCTTTGCTGAGATTGCTGCAGCCTCTTGCATGTCTGAGCGATCTCTTACGCGGATTTTTACCCAGGAAACAGGTCTGACCTGGGGGCAGATGCAGCGACGCATGAGAATGATCCGAGCTATGGAATTGTTAGGAACAAGTGAAGATCAGATTGTAAATGTGGCATTAGATGTGGGGTATGATTCGATAAGCGCATTTAATCGTGCTTTTAAGGACTTCAGTAAGGTTACCCCGAGTGAGTTTCGAAACCGACTGTCACAACTCACGTGAAGTGCGAATGTTAGTTGTTATTTTAAATGGTTAGGGGAAAGCTTAAATGCCATCCAAAATGGTTAATGTACACTCTGCATTGGCGTGGCGCATGGCTTTGATTGGGGCATAATCACTACTGTTTATGAACCGTTTTGCGCTCTCCATATCGGGAAACTCAATGAGTACAATTCGTGTTGGTGACCAGAGGTCATTCTCAACGACTTCCATGTCGCCGCCTCTTGTGCGGTAGATCCCGCCATATTTCTCTGCGAGCGGTTTCGCGAGTACTTTATACTCTTCGTATATTTCAAGGTTATTGATTTTGGTATCAACTAAAATGTACGCGCTCATATGTTTACTTTCTTCGGTGTTCGAAGGCTTATAAGTGACCGAGGTTTCGAAAACTGCTGTGGCCAGTTTTGCTGATGATTAAATGATCGTGCAATTCAATGCCGAGTTTAATACAAACACTCTTGATTTCCAGAGTCATATTAATATCTGCTTGAGAAGGCGTTGGGTCTCCACTGGGGTGATTGTGTAACATAATTAGTGCTGAGGCATTTAGTTCCAATGCGCGTTTGACAACTTCGCGTGGATAAACGGGTGTGTGGTCCACAGTCCCTGTTTGTTGAATTTCATCAGCGATTAATCGATTTTTACGATCTAGGAATAGTAGTCTAAATTGTTCAATTTTTTCCTGGGCCATCGTAATCTGGCAGTATTCTATCAGTTTGTCCCATGAATCGATGATGGGATGTTCAAGAATAGCTTCTTTACTCATACGTCGGGCTGCTTCTGGGATCAGCTTTAATATCGCGGTTGTAGAAACCCCAACGCCGGATACTTGCTGTAACTCAGATACCGAAGCAGAAAAGACAGCGGCCAAAGAGCCAAACTCTGCGATGAGTTTTTTGGCGAGAGGTTTGGTATCCCCGCGGGCTTTCGCACCAAAAAGCAAAAACTCCAAAATTTCATAATCGGCAAGACTACCAGCGCCTCTGTCAAGGAGGCGCTGGCGCAGTCTTTCACGGTGACCATGGTAATGGGGTTTATCTGTGCTCAAGCCAATTCCGAATATCTGTCAGTCCAAATATTTATTTTGTATACGGCGCCTTATGCCAGCCCTTAGGAGAAAGGGTGAAAATTTCACAACCGTCAGCCGTCACACCTAAAGTATGTTCATACTGCATAGAGAGAGATTTATCCTTGGTTACAGCTGTCCAGCCATCATTGAGGATTTTCACGGCATATTTTCCCCCATTGATCATAGGTTCAATCGTGAAAATCATACCTTCGAGTAATCGAGCACCTTTTCCAGGTTCTCCGTAGTGCAGAACGCTTGGTGGGGTGTGGAAGCTTCTGCCTATGCCATGGCCACAGAAGTCTTCCACAACGGAAAAACGATTTGCTTCAGCATAAGTTTGGATTGCATGACCAATATCGCCCAATGTTGCTCCGGGCTTCACCACATCAATTCCTTTAAGCAGACACTCATATGTTACGTCATTTAAACGTTTAGATTTTACGTTTGGTTGGCCAGAAAAATACATACGGCTGGTATCACCGTGCCACTCATCCAAAATGACAGTAACATCTATATTCAGGCTATCACCATCGCGCAGAATTTTGTCTTCGCCTGGGATACCATGGCAAACAACGTGATTGACCGATGTACAAATTGATTTTGGAAATCCCTTGTAATTCAAAGGCGCAGGAACGGCATTGTGTGAAACGATAAACTCATGACAGAGATCGTTTAATTTCCCGGTAGAGACACCAGGTTCAACATATGGTGTGATGAAATCGAGGGTTTCGGCGGCCAACTTCCCAGCTTTGCGCATACCGGCAAAGTCTTCTGCGGTATAAGTTACAAACTGTCGCTCTTCACGTGTCAGATTGTCGATCACGTTATCTCTTCCATTTCTATTATCGTACTGCAGCACTCAAGTCGGGTGCGCTGTGGTCACATATTTTACTAATTTATGCCTTATATACCTAGCGTAAGTGGCTTATCCAAGTAAATTCCATCTGGACACACGCGACAAGAATAGGCCACGACCTCTACACCACGCGCCATTGCCTCAATGAGAGCATTTGCGTACATGGGATCGATATCTTTTGCCGTTGAGAATGTTGAGCAGTCGCTTCTTTGTGCCAAGTAAAACATGACAGCGCGGTGTCCTTGTTCGACCATGTCACCAAGTTCTTGTAGATGTTTTGTTCCTCGACTGGATACTGCGTCTGGAAACTCTGCAATATCTGGTTTTCGACTAAGTGTTACGGATTTGACTTCCACGTAACAATCCGGTCGATCCGGTTCTTGTAAGAAAACATCAATACGTGAGTTTTTACCGTATTTGATTTCGCGTTTGATCGTACTGTAACCCGTTAATTCAGATACGTTTCCGGCTGATATCTCTTCAAAAACAAGTTTGTTCGGCACAGAAGTATTTACACCAACAGGAGTTACAGCCGCTGCGCCGATTTCCCATGTGTATTTTAATTTTCTTTTTGGGTTGTCTGATTCTGATAACCAAACAGGAGACCCGGGTTCGATCAAACCCAGCATGGAACCAGTATTGGTCGTATGGGAAGTTACAATACTTCCATCTGTCAGTTCCACGTCAGCAAGAAAGCGTTTATATCTTTTAACGAGCTTGCCAGGGATGAGCGGGGTTGAAAATTTCATCTGGGTCCTCTTTTCTCAGACCTTAGTGGTTTCTTTCTTTTGTATGCAAGAGGAAACATTAAGGAGAGGTGCTATTAATAAAGAAATTACAACTATCGTGTATTGTAGCATTTAATCCTGAGGACCATTTTCTTATAGTGCCATTTATAACACTTGCCAAAGATATCGAAGACGCTAAAACTTAATTCCAGACTTAATTTGTCTCAAGCTTGTGAAAATACAGGTATATATATTCGGAGAATTTCTATGAACCGCCATAACATTGTAACGATTTCTGCAACAGCAATTCTATTAACAGGATGTGCTTTTGGTGGAAAAAGTGAACAGGCGGCACCTCAAGAACAACCGGCTGTTTCTGCGCCAAGTAGCCCGAATTTGGCAAGACCTCCGAGCAGCAACCCAAATGAAGTGATCAATAGTAATGTTACAGGAACGGTGAATGCCAATGACCAGGGATTATCTATTAGCGATCAACCATCCGTAAACAGTTATCCTAACGGGACGGCAACACCTGCACAAAACAGTACGATTATTGAAGGTACTGACGGTAAGCTCTATTCGGCTGATGATAAAAAGACGGACGAAGACTATCAAAGCGACGTGGCATCGTGCCATTATTATGCAAAGGGGTTAGTTGCCCATGATGCGCGGGTCGAAGATGACCGTGGCGGTAGTTTTGGTGACAGCTTGGGAGGTGGTAGATCCTCTATTCTCACTTTGAGGCAGAATATTGATTCGACAGAAGTAAAGAAAAACCAAGCAAAGCATTTCAGTCGTTGTATGAAAAGCAAAGGTTATTATCAGCGATAGTGCTGCCTTAATTTTTGCGGATTACAATATTCTCTTTTCGATAATGATCATTACCTTATCTTAGGATTTGAAGTCTAACTCTGTTGATTAATGCAGTGTATTAATTGGACGGGAGAGCTGTGTGCTTCTTCTTTACGTGACTCTACAGGCGGTTTCATGATCAGTTTTCTTCTTCAAAACTTTAGGTTTCTGTCGTTTGGTTTCTTGTTGGCACTGGCCTCCAGTTTTGGTCAAACCTTTTACGTTTCTCTTTTTAGTGCAGACATAAGAGCAGAGCTTGGCCTGTCACACGGCGATTTTGGAGTTTTGTATTCTTCGGCAACATTGGTAAGTGGCTTTGCCGTTATCTGGTTTGGAAAGCAAATCGATTATGTCGACTTGAGGATTTATGCTTGCCTTGTTGCCCTTGTATTAGCGCTTGCTGCATTTGCTTTGGCGATGGTGCCGTCTGGCTGGCCTTATTTGATTTTACCAATTTTCTTTTTCATAAGGCTCTGTGGTCAAGGTTTGATGATGCATACTTCAATCACAGCTATGGCACGGTATTTCCATGAAAATCGAGGGCGGGCAATTGCGATTGCATCTCTCGGTTTATCGTTGGGCGAAGCCTGCTTGCCTCTGTTAACAATCCTTCTGATTGGCTTTATGGGATGGCGAGACGTCTGGTTATTGAATGCTGTTCTTTTGAGTTTGGTTCTTATTCCGGCAATATTATTTTTATTGCGTGGTCATAGCGATCGGGATGCAAGGATGAACGAACAAATTAAAAGCCAGGCAGCTGCTAATCTTGATGTGGATGAGGTGCGACACTGGAGCAGAGATGAAGTGGTCAAAGATCCTGCTTTTTACTTGTTGTTGCCAGGGCTTGCGACATTAGCTTTTGTTGTGACAGGTATTTTCTTTCACCAGATTCACATCGTGACCACAAAAGGGTGGTCCATGGATTGGTTTGCAGGAACATTTACGGCTTATGCTGCAACGATAACCATTAGTGCTATTGTTGCAGGCTCAATGGTTGATCGTTACGGGGCCATAAAATTGTTGACCGTTCATATCCCCGTATTTGCATTTGGCTTGGTGTTTCTAGTCATTTCTGATCACGCATATGCAGCACTTATTTTTATGATGCTAATTGGCATTTCTGTTGGTTTTGGGTCTACAACGTTGAGCGCCTTTTGGGCCGAAGCTTATGGAACGAAACACATTGGGGCTATTCGAGCTCTGGCAATGTCGATTTCTGTTCTTGCAAGTGCGATATCACCCGCGCTTTTTGGATGGATGTTTGATCTTGGTGTTTCTTCTGAAAAGGTGGTGATTGGCTGTATATTGTGGTGTTTGTTTGCGGCGACCTGTTTGTGGTTTTCACAACGGCAAATACTAAGGCGTCGTTTAAACACGCGCATTGTACCTGTTATTTGATCAAAGAAGAGAAGGTTAATAGCCTTCTCTTCTTTGATTTCGATCTAAAAGTTATTGAAAAGCTTTTTTCATAAAAGGAATACGGGACAGAACAAGTAAGTCGAGGGCCATTACTGTCAATAAGGTGATGCCGACAAGGGGAAAAGCCAACGAGAGAAGTAACATAATAAACACGGCTCCTTTCCATAGAGGCATATCCGCCGGAGCAGGAGGCGCAACCAACCTTCCAGCACCTTTTGGACGACGTAGCCACCACATGAGAATACCGCTCACACAAAGAAAGATCACAGCGAGACAGAACAGGGCGTTGAGAATGGTGTTCCACCAACCCATGTCACCTTGGTGTAGCGCAATGCCAACAGCCATGGATTTAGCCATTAAAGAATAATCCTCAAATCCAACTTCGCCGAGAATTTTTCCTGTATATTGATCAATGTGAACTGTCTGGTCGCCGGTAGGTGTTACAGTGTCTCCGTCCTGAGAATCTGCCGAGATGGTATATACCCCGCTTGGGCTGGTTGGCAGGTTGATGCGAAACTGCTGGTCAAAGCCGATGGCTCTCGCCAGAACAACCATTGAGTTCAGGTTAATAGCATAACCTTCAGGAACACCAATTTTTCCAACGTCTGAGCCGGAAAGGGGTAACTTTGTTAATTCAAGCCCCCAAGGCACTTCTTTGACAGCACCATCGTTCATAACGCCGTGAGTTTCATCTGAAAGTGGCACATTGTCCCATTTTTCAGCAGGAAAAGAACTCCATGGTTGTACGTAGGTTCCCCCCCAAATACCCGCCCAGGAAAGGCCGGATATGAGGAAAAAGAAAAGAATGATGGAGATGTAAAACCCGATTGAAACGTGAAGTTCCTTCAGGAAATTTCGCCCCTTCATTGAAAGCTTTGGAACAAGCACTTGGCTCAAGCCTTTTCCATTGCGCGGCCACCACAAATAAAGACCGGTCACAATCAGGATAAGGGTTAAGCCTGCGGCAATCTCAATGAGGCGATCCCCGAGATCTCCAATTAAAAGAGATCCATGGATATCACTGGCGAAATAAAACCAAGTTGTATCTTTTTCGACGGTCCCGACGATTTCTGCGGTGTAGGGATCAACGGAGACTATTGTGTTTACACCATCCAGTTTGATGGTAAAGAGGCTTGTCCGATCTTCGGCGGGGGCGGGCATATATTGTCCGATAACGGCATCGGGGAAGGCTTGTTTTACTGTTTCTAATTGTGTTGTTGGTGCCGTCATCACGCTTTGTGGTGTGACATAGATTTTTTCGCCAAACCGGGTTTCAATCGAGTTAAAATAAACCATGATCAAGCCAGTGACGGCCAGCACCAACATAAAGGGAACGACAAAAAGGCCGGCATAGAAATGCCATCGCCAAGCGGCGTTGTAGAACTTTTTTGTGAGGGAAGAGGACGTTGTTTGTGTCGCATCCGTATTTAAGGGCGGGTTGTTCGCTGTCATATCAGACATGACAAACTCCTGAGTATGTTCTCTTTGCGAGAATATTAATTATTTAGTTGTTTAAAGAGACATGTCGATAAAAAACCTTTTGGGTTTTTGAACTGAAAATACTTTAAACAAGCTGGTTTTTTTTACTTCAGGATGAGGTTGGTGGTGCGCGGGAGCCGTACGCAAGGTGGATCAAAAGGCTGGTCAGGTGGCTGTCAGAGATTGAGCTTGCCACTGATACTGGTGATGCTTGTTGATCAAAATTGGGTTGTGAACTTGTTGGTGTCTGATCCACGTGGACGGAGAAAACACAATCATTCGTGGATGTTTTTTCTTCACTGTCAGAGCTCGGAACAGCGATCTCTTTTAGGCCTTCTGGGGTGCAGATAACCAACGTAAGCGATCCCGATGAGGCATCGGTCATCATTCCTTGAGGAATCAAGGATGCAGCCAGAAACGGCAGTAGAAGCATAAGCTTTACCGTTGCTCGCAAGGCTGTTCGTTGATTTTTAAACATAGGAATGTTTCTCAAGTTTTCCTGTTTATAGTCGAGATTTTGCTCGTATGACAACAATAAAAAGATTTAAGACATCGAGATTAACGCGGTAGTAACAACACGAAAGTTGTTCCTTCAGAGATTACTCTGTAGCTTCTAGTCAATAGTCACATGATCTACAACAAATTCATATTTAGAGGGCGATAATCATGACTTGGAAGATCTACCTTTCTGGTGAGATTCATACAGATTGGCGCGATGAAATTGCGGAAAAAGCCAAAGCATTGAGTTTACCGGTTGAGTTTTTTGCACCAGTTACAAACCATGCCGCATCAGATGATTGCGGCGTTACTATTCTGGGGCAAGAGCCAAACAAGTTCTGGCACGATAATAAAAGTGCCAAGGTAAACGCTATTCGTACCCGAAATTTAATTGAAAAATCAGACATTGTTGTGGTGTGTTTTGGTGAAAAATATAAACAATGGAATGCGGCATTTGATGCAGGATACGCTGCTGCGCTTGGTAAAAGTATTATTGTGATGCATGGGGGGAGCCATCAGCATGCCCTGAAGGAAGTTGATGCGGCTGCGTTGGCTGTTACTGAGACGCCAACCCAAGTCGTTGATATTTTAAAATATGTGATTAAGGGTGAGCTTTAATCAAGATAATGCTGTGATATTGTACTTGATTGTGCTGAAAACATTGAGGGTGAGATGAATAACGAAACTGATCGTGTGTACAGAGCTTGCTTGATTATTATTGGAAATGAAATTCTTTCCGGTCGTACGCAAGATGCCAATCTGGCTTTTTTAGGTGAGCAGTTAAACGAAATCGGTATTTGTCTGGATGAGGTACGGGTGATCCCTGACGTGCCCAAGCGCATAATTTCAACTGTTAACGAAGTTCGTCGCAATTTTGACTATGTCTTCACAACTGGGGGGATTGGCCCTACTCATGACGACATAACATCGCAATGTGTCGCTGAAGCTTTTGCTGTCGACCTCATCCTTCATCCTGATGCTTACAAGGCAATGGTTGATTTTTATGGAACAGAAAAATTAAACGATGCCCGTTTACGGATGGCACATGTACCCGATGGGGCGACGCTTATCGAAAATGATATTTCAATTGCTCCAGGTTACCGGATTGAGAATGTCTTTGTGATGGCTGGTGTACCTAAAATTATGCAATCAATGTTTTTCAAACTGGCCCCAACATTAACAGGTGGTAAGCCAGTACTGTCTCAAACTTTATCGTCTGGAGCAAAAGAAGGGGACATAGCGCAGGGGCTGGGCGAAATCCAGTATGCTTTTAAAGGAGTGGATATTGGCAGTTATCCCTTTATGGGGCGTGGTGGAACGGGAGTTCGTATCGTGATGAGATCGAGTGATGAAGTTAGTTTGGGGAAATGCGTTCTTCGGGTGTCAGAGCTTCTGAATCAATATGTTAAGTAGGTTTGTAAAAGCATTTCTTGGTAGGTGTATTGTACTATCAAAGTATAAATTTACGAGTGATGGGGGAGGAATTAATCTGATTCCAAAATAAATTAGGAATATAGAAATATGAGCCTGTAATATTGAGTAATATGAAGGGGTGAACCATGCAGTAAAGAAGGCGTTAGGCCGCCGTAAATACTGCCAATATTGCGGCATAATTATATTTGCAATTTATTTTCTTGTTTTTTTTTATGAAATAGCCCACTTTTAAATATATGGGATTTTATGAAAATGCACTGAAATCGTCGGGGGATCGATAGAAATGCAAGACGCATTGGAAGTAACAGCAGCAGAGCGTCGCGGTAAGACGCGTATCGGAGCTACTCTTAATGGTAGCCTGAGGTTTGGTCCTGAGCTCACAGCTGACTGTGAAGTTCTGGATGTATCTGTCACAGGTGTGAAGGTTCAGTTGACGGATACAGTTCCTCTGAATAGTGATGTGACCTTGATTTTACCGGGTTCCGTACATTTCGGAGGTGAAGTGATGTGGCGACACGGCCTTATGGTGGGCTTGAAATTTAGAAATTCTCCTGAAAAAATTGCAGAGCGCCTTTCAGGTATTCTAAATAACGATGATATGCGCCAACTTCATAGTTAAATTGTAAAGTTTAACGCCGCTTCACAGTGTGATCTATTTGAAGCCCCTTTGATTATAAAGGGGCTTTGTTGTTTTGTTGCTTATATAACAGCTTTGGGCTTGTTTTCTCTACTTTGTAAGTCATCAAATTCTTCAACTAGTTGGTCCCAGTATATCAAAGCCTGAGGAATAGTCATTTTCCCATAACCAGCCATGAACCGTTGTGCTAAGGGAAGAAAGTCAACTTTATCCGTCTTTTGCCAAACATTTAGATGCCAGGTATCCCTTGATGTCTGGATACCTTCACCTGTTGCAAAGCCAAAGGCTTCTAACTTGTTGAGTCCTTGATGAACGATAAAGGGGATCAAGTCGTATTCACCTGTTTCGTAAAACAGTATGCGATCAACATCTATCTCAGATAAATTGTGGGCAACGAGAATGTTGGCCTTGCCGTCTGGGTAGGGAGTGAGTACCGGATAGCTTTCTTTGGCTTCACGTTCACAACGATAACCGTTAAGGATGCCAGGCAATAGGAGGGTTTGATCAATAGGGCGGCCTAGTACTATCTCGAGCACATCAGGATCCATTAAAGAGCCAAAAAAGAAAAGGGTCTGACTTTGTTGGCGTAGGGTATTCTCTTTAATGCATGACATGCACTTTACTCCGGGCAATCAAAACTCTGGTCGAATTATACAAGCTTTTCTAATGAGCTTATTAAACCCAAGGAAAATAAAAAATAAAATTTAGGGATAGGTGGCACTCTCTTTCCTGAGAAAGAGAGTGGTGCGGACGGCGGGACTTGAACCCGCACGGCCGAAGCCAACGGATTTTCATACCAGCTACAGCTTTCGCTGCCACGCCTTTGGTGTAAAACACCGCGCGTTTGTGGTCTGGACTATCCCTTCACCATAACAAGGTCAAACTCACTAAACCGTTGTCGTAGGTGCTGCCCGTCTAGTCTCTACACCTTCCCAAGTCTTTTTCAAGTCTAGGGCTTGGCTCGGGATTGGCATAATCTTGCGATTGAAGCTTTCCCCGAATTTGAGCAGTTCTACTCTCTGAGTTTCCTCAAAGGCACTCAATTTTTTAAGTCCGTCGTGTCTACCAATTCCACCACGTCCGCACGTGTTGTCTAGGACACTCTGTGGGGAAATCTCTCGCCCGAATGGAGTGTTAAGTCAAGTGATTCGTTTCTTCAAAATTGAAAATATTTGTCTTATTTGATGTTGTGGTCAATTTTATAGGTAGATTGCAGGCCTTTGATTACTATTGAGAATATACTTTATTGTTTTGACTTAACTCTTCTCTTCATTGTTAAACTCACCCCGCTCTATTGCTCGGTCGAGATCAACTTGCACGTCGGGAACATAGTCATCTGCTTTTGCTTCCTCTAATAACCATTCTCTGAAAGCTTTGATTTTTGTAATTTCAGAGGTGCTTTGAGGGGAAACTACATAATATTGATAATTGGAGGGTGTGCGTGGTCCAAAAGGGCATACTAACCTGCCAGCTTTAAGGTCGTCATAAGTTAGAGATGTTCGACCAAGAGCCACGCCTTGGCCTTCAATGGCTGCTTGCAGAATGAGGCTTGAGTCGTTGTATCCTGGACCTTTATCAGGGTCGATGTCCGTTACGCCAGCAATTTGAAGCCATCGTCGCCAATTAACTGAAAAGGGTTCTGAGCCGACATCATCATGTAACAAGGTATGGTATTTTAAATCGTGTGGTGTTTTAAGGGGCAGAGTGCCTTTTAGAAGATGAGGGCTGCAAACAACGAGGCTTTCATCCTCCATCATCTGGTCAATGCGCAGGCCAGGGTATTGTCCGGTTCCAAACCTGATCGCCATATCAACGTCATCTCTAGAAAAATTAGTTTTGGTAATACTCGCTGATACCAATATGTCGATTTCAGGGTGGATGCGACGAAATTTGGGCAGACGTGGAAGCAACCACTTTGCTGCAAAGGAAGGCATGACTGAGACCTTTAACGTTCCGCGATCCCCACCATCGTATAATTTCTGTGTTGTTGTCTTGATGATATCAAATGCTTTGCTTACAGCAGGGAGAAGGAGTTGGGCTTCATCCGTAAGGATAAGACGCCTGTTCATGCGTCGGAAAAGCTGAATTCCGAGATGATCCTCAAGAGATTTGATTTGATGACTGACGGCCGCCTGAGTGACAAAGAGTTCTTGAGCTGCTTTTGTGAAAGACAGGTGACGAGCAGCTGCTTCAAAGGCACGTAAGGCGTTGAGTGGTGGTAAGGGTCTGAGCATGGGTTCGCATTATAAAATCTAATCTGATATATGAAATAACATCGTTTGAGAATTAAATCAATCGGCCATATCTTAGGTTTATCAAAGATTACAAACGAAGATAGTCTTCAGTGTTAGCTTTATTCAGATAAGGAGAATTGTTATGGCAAATGTATCAATGCACAAAACCAATACTTGTGGCGAACTTCGCAATAATAAGCAGATTGCACTCTTTCTGATGGCTCCTGTCGTATTTACTGTCGAAACATTGGTTGCTTGGCAAGATCGATTGATCATGCGTGATCATCTGCGTGATGTAGATACGCGACTCTTGTCTGATATGGGGATTTCAGTAGAAGAAGCCAAAAACGAAGCTATAAAGCCTTTTTGGATGAACTGATTTTAGTCGACCCTGCCCCGACACGCTATCGGGTACTCCTTTGGAGATAGCGTACTCTTTTCTCGTGAGAGAAAAGTGAGAATAGCCCGTTTTAGAGCGCCGACAGCTTTATGACGGGCTTTTTTTGTTTTAACTCTTGAAGTTCTACTCGTACTTAAGGGAGGAACTGTTCACGAATGATACGTTCTTCGAGATTGTGCTCCTGATCAAACAGCAATTTTAGTTCAACGCTGTTATCTTGACGTACCGTAACTTTCTTAACGTTCTTGATTTCGGTAAAATCGGCTGCGGCAGATACAGGACGTTTTTCTGTGTCAAGGGTCCGAAAGGAGACTTCAGCAGTGGCTGGAAGCAAGGCTCCACGCCATCTACGGGGACGGAAGGCGCTGATCGGGGTCATGGCAAGAAGGGAAGCGCCAATTGGTATGATTGGACCATGGGCGGAGAGATTATAGGCTGTGCTGCCCGCGGGTGTTGAGACGATGACACCGTCGCATACAAGTTCTTCCATACGTTCAATGCCGTCAATATCAATACCAATACCTGCGGCTTGTCGACTTTCTCTGTGCAGGGAAACTTCGTTGATGGCCAAGGCTTCGAATTTTTGCCCACTTACTGTCAAGACAGACATGCGCAAGGGGTGTAATGTAATTTCAACAGCAGTTTCTATACGCTTATCTAAATCTGATTCGTTGTATTGATTAAGCAAAAATCCAATTGTACCTCTATTCATACCGTAAATTGGAATATTGAGGCCAATATATTGATGTAAGGTTTCAAGCATAAAGCCATCCCCACCAAGGGCGACGATAACGTCAGCATCATCCGGCGCGACAGCTTTGTATTTGTTCGTCAGGCAATCTAGTGCATTGGTTGCTTTTTCTGTTTCAGAAGCAACAAAAGCCAGACGTTTTCTACTCATACTCTTAACCTTTTCCTGTAAAGCATGCGGTTCTGATGTATCATGCTTTTCACAAATGATAACAATAGACTGACAGTCACTTGTTGGACTGTCAAAATGTCTGATAAAGGAAGACTGAAATTTATCAGATGATTTATATTAAAGATTATTGAATTTGGGGGAGACCGTATCTTGATTCGTCTTTTGGCTGTATTTTTCGCCATCTCTTTTTTTACTTCAACCGCACAGGCGATAGATCGGCACGCAGGGTATTATTATCCGGAGCCTATTTATCAGGAAATTTATAAGGCGCGCGCTCAGGCGCTGAAGACTGCAAATAGAAAAACGCGTGTTGCATTTGTTACATCTATTACCCAACAAAATATGCAACGGGAGTTTCCTCCTGAGGCAGCTATCTTTGCCAAGGGGAATGATGCAGAAAAATTGATTATTGTCGGTCTTGTGGATGGGCGTCTTGATACGATTTATAGGTCGCGCGCTATTTTCGCAAATATGACGGCTGCGGCCCGTACTCTTCCTATTTTTCAAGAACTGGGTGTTGAGGATGTTTTTACCTTTTTTGATCTTGCTGCTTTAATGGGGTTCAGACAAATAACAATTACCAACGGGCGAAACTTTACTCATCAGGTAATTTTAAAATAACGGATCTTAAAAAGTTAAGCAGACAATAAGCCAGTTACTGTAGGGCGTTTCTACGATGATATTACGTGTCTTCCTTCCCTTTGCGCTTGGGTATTTCCTTTCGTTTCTCTTACGAGTGGTGAACGGTATCATTGCACCTGATTTGGTGTCTGAGCTTGGTCTTGATGCATCTGAACTTGGCTTGTTGACCAGTACATTTTTTATTGCTTTTGCGGCGACACAACTTCCCCTTGGGTTGCTTTTGGATCGTTATGGACCCCGAAAAGTAGAGAGCGCGCTTATGCTTTTTACGGGGGCAGGGGCGTTGTTGTTTTCATGGGCAGACAACTTCTATTTACTTTTACTTGGGCGTGCATTGATCGGATTTGGTGTGTCCGCTTGTATGATGGCTGCTTTTAAAGCTTATGTGAGCTGGGTACCCAAAGATCGTTTACCGCTCATTAATGGATGCCATCTTGCTGCAGGTGGTTTAGGAGCCATTGCCGGGACTGTTCCTGTTGAATATCTTGCATCAGAAATTGGTTGGAGAGGTGTCTTTGTTGTCCTGGCCGGGCTTTCAATTTTAATTGCGGTGATCATTTATTATATTATTCCCAGACGGGATGAAATTCCACCAACCGAACCTCTTACACAACAAATTAAGGAGTACGGGCAAATATTCCGAAGTTCCTATTTTTGGAGAATCACGCCCTTTACCGTGATGTCTCAGGCAGCATTTTTTTCATTGCAAGCCTTATGGTCAGGACCTTGGTTACGGGATGTTGCAAATTTTGAGCGGGACACGGTAGCTTCTATTTTAGCTGGAATTGCTTTTTCTGTTTTTATCGGTTTCTTGTTGGGAGGCTTTGTAACGGACTGGCTAAGGCGTCATCAAATTAGCCCCGTTACTGTTGGTGTCTATGCGATGTTATTCTGCCTTGTGCCGCAGGCTTTGCTTTTACTTGGTGGCGGATCGTTTGTTGCTATTGGTGCTATATGGATGTTGTTTGGTGTATTAGGGACCGGAGGATATCTCATTTATCCGGGTTTTTCTCAGTACTTTCCGGCACGCTTGGCGGGACGGGTGAACACAGCTTTGAATTCTCTGGTATTTGTAATGGCTTTTGGTGGACAGTGGGCCGTTGGCGCAATCATTGAGCTTTGGCCCGAGCAATCAAGCGGTGGTTATGCTGTCGAGGGGTATCAGGCTGGTATTATCATGCTGTTGGTTGCACAAGCAATGACTGCAGGTTGGTATTTCCTGCAGCCACTTTTTATAACAAAAGATTAGTTCTTTAAATATTATCCGCCTGTAACGCTCATGTGACGTGCAACTGATGGGTCAGCATCCCGGTCGATAATAAAGTCATGGCCCTTTGGTTTGCGAGAAATTGCCTCAAAAATAGCCTGTTCTAAGGGCTCATTTCCATCACTGCTTCTTAAAGGAGTGCGTAGATCTGCTGCATCGTCTTTTCCTAGGCAAAGGTAAAGTGTTCCAGTGCAAGTCATTCGAACACGGTTGCAACTCTCACAAAAATTGTGTGTCATTGGCGTAATAAAGCCAATTTTGCCACCCGTTTCTTTTACTTCAACATAACGCGCTGGCCCGCCAGTTTTGTAATCGATTTCGTTTAACGTCCAGTGTTCGCCAAGAATGGACCTGACTTCAGTCAGGGGAAGATATTGATCCACTCTATCTTCATTGCCAATGTCGCCCATCGGCATCACTTCGATAAAGGTAATGTCGAAACCTTCATCTCCGCACCAGGAAACAAGAGTATGTAGCTCATCGTCGTTTACGCCACGAAGAGCAACAGTGTTGATTTTAACGTGTAAACCTGCTTTCTTTGCAGCTTGGAGGCCTTCGAGGACCTGATCTAGTTGGCCCCAACGGGTAATTGCGGCAAATTTATCTTTGTTCAGGGTGTCGAGAGAAACATTGATGCGGCGCATTCCTGCATCGGCGAGTTGTTGTGCGTACTTTCCCAACTGGCTTCCGTTTGTGGTTAAGGTCATTTCGTTGAGCTGCCCTGATTCAAGGTACGGAGTCAGGCTATTGAACAGCTTCATAATGTTTTTGCGGACAAGAGGTTCGCCACCAGTAAAGCGTAACTTTTTCACGCCCAAACTAATAAAGGAAGCTGAAACCCGTTCAAGCTCTTCAATGGTAAGAAGTTCTTTTTTCGGTAAAAAGGTCATGTCTTCAGACATGCAATATACACATCTGAAATCACAGCGATCGGTTACGGATATACGCAAATAATCAACCAGACGACCAAAGGGGTCGATCATGCCTGGGTGGTTTATTTGAGTGGCAACAGATGCAGGCTCTGGTGGCCCTTTTTGAAGGTCTGACGCATTGGTCATTAATTATTCTCCTGAACTGCTGTGCAGTCTAACGTCTTTTCTTGAAAAAGCACTCATACACATTGCCGCGGATAGTCGTTTTTTCAAGTCACATGATTTGTTTTAGTATATTTTCACGCGCTTAATGGCTGTTATGCCAGTGCCGCCAGTCTCCATTTCAACGCGTTCAGTGATATGCGCAATGGGTTCAATAGTAACGTCCATCGAATTGGCCGTGGCATGAATGGCCATGGTTTTATCCAGTGCTATTGCCACATGCCCGGGCCAATATATCAAATCGCCTTCGGTTGTCTGCTCAGAGTTCACCGGAATACCCAGAGTTTTTTCCTGCATGCTGGCGTCCCGTTGCGCCGTAATGCCACAAGCGCTGAGGGAGACTTGAATAAGTCCCGAGCAGTCGATACCCACTGAGGTTTTTCCGCCCCAAAGATAGGGAGTGCCTAAAAAACGTTTAGCGACCATTATATGATTGTCGGCGATGAGGTTTTGAGGGGTAATGTGCGCAGAGAATACCCAGCCTCCACCTTGAATTTGCGAAAAATTTCCCTCGACCTGAATAACGCTTAAAACACTTTCTATAGACAAAAGATCAAGAGGAGGACTTTTCATGTTCGGTTGGGGGTAAACATAAGTTCTCAAGGCATGGACTCTGTGTGTTGTCGGACGTACTTCTTTGCTGATATCTAGGCTATGAATGTAACCCACATAACTGTCCTTTGCATTTTGAACCCAGGCCCATCCGTTTCTTTCGTCGTATACTGTGAGCTTTTCGCCGAACAGAAGCTCGCTATCCAAGGGGGATTGATTTTCTGGGGATCGTCGTAAAGAGCTTTTTCCCACGATAATCTGAGCAGCTTGCCCCCGACTGTATTTGTTACAGGTGACTTTCTCACGTAGATATTCTGCCACAAGATCGTCACGAATGGGATGGAGACGGAGATCAAAAGGATCAGACATGGTGGTGGTTTCTCATCTATTTGTTTCGGTGCTATACCAATATGCCGTAAAAGAGCATTACATATGTTTGCCATATAATACTGGCATTGTCTGCCGCACGAATAAAGGCTTCTTACAAGCTTAGCTCATGAGAGGGAAATGATGGCAATATTTTTTGATCTAGATGGAACACTTTCTGATCCAAAAGAGGGCATTACAAAGTCGATTGAATATGCACTTAAGGCAATGGATGTCACAGTTCCGGAAGTTGATGACCTCCTTTGGTGTATTGGGCCACCGTTAAGAAAGTCATTTGAATTCCTGCTCGCAGGTGAAGAGAGAGTAGAAGAGGCGATGTTTCTTTATCGGGAAAGATTTGCTGATGTTGGTTTGTATGAAAATAACCTTTATAGCGAAATTCCGGCTTTACTTACCGAGTTGGAAGCAAAGGGATTGGATCTTTATGTGGCAACCAGTAAGCCGTATGTTTACGCGAAAGAGATTATTCAACATTTTGGCCTGGCGCCCTATTTTAAAGACATCTATGGGTCCGAACTGGACGGTACTCGAGGGGACAAGGGTGAGTTATTGAAATATGCTTTGTTTGAAGCGGGATGTGATGCCCAATCCTCGGTCATGGTTGGTGATCGAGAGCATGATGCAATCGGGGCGCTTAAAAACAAAATGACATCAATTGGAGTGCTTTATGGGTATGGCTCAAAGGAAGAATTAGAGCGTGCAGGTGTCCATTATCTCGTAGAAAGTCCTTCTGATATTACTATGCTAGTGTGTCGTTAACGGGGGTTGATTTATTAGATTAAACGTTGTCAGGGGTAGGGTTTGTGTAGATCTCAACCGGACCTTTAATGTGAAGATCTCTTTGTGGGAAAGGAAACTCAACCCCTGCTGCATTAAACTTATCCCAAACAGCGAGCATAAGAGCGCTTTTTATGTTGCCAATACCATTTTGTGGGTCGGCAATCCATATTCTGACTTCTAGGTTTATCGAATTGTCTCCAAAGCCGGTCACCAAGCAATTAGGCTCTGGCTCGTCCATAATGCGTTTGTTTTCAATTGCCGCTTCGATGCAGAGCTTAATGGCTTCATTGGGATCTGAGCTATAAGATACCCCGATGGGAACTCTGATCCGGACCCAGCTGTTGGTATAGGACCAGTTTTCCACGCGCTGTGTGATGAATTCTTCGTTGGGAATAAGATGTTCTATGCCATCGCGGGTAATGACAGACGCATAACGCGCCCCAAAGGATTTGACCCAGCCATAGGTATCGTTAACAGCAATAACATCTCCGGGTTTAATGGATTTATCCATCAAGAGAATAATACCGGATACCAGATTTGAAATAACCTTTTGTAGTCCAAAGCCGATACCGACACCCAAGGCACCACCGAAAAGGGCAAAGGCGGAGAGGTCAATGCCGACAGTTTTTAATCCGATGATGACGGCCAAACCGATCAACGTGACTTTGAGTAACTTGCCAAGTAGAACCTGAACCGAAGGTGTTAGTTCGGGGACGGCCTTAACACGTCTTTCTAATAGAGAGCTAAAGGCAAGTGCGGCCCATAACAAAACGGCAAGTGATATAACACCTTTGATCACCATAAGAAGTGATATTCTTAAGCCCCCGATATCAAGCGCGGCTGCATCAAGTATTTCTTGTGCAAATGTGAGAAGGCCAAGAATATTAAGGGCGGCGATTGACCAGATAAAAAGTGTAACCAGTTTTGCGACGACCCGTGATTTTATCAAACTGGTTGTTAGGTTTATAACAACCCAAGCCAAGGTCAAACTGGCAACCGTATTAATCAGAAAGCGACTTCTGCCAGATGCTTCGAGCTGAAATAGTCCGCCCAGTGTAATCCAAAGCATCAATAAGAAGATTACCCAAGGAATAATGGGTAGAAGGTTGGTTAGAATGAGTTTTAAAAAGTGTGGTGTTTTAGATTTTCTTTGCCATTCCGTGGCTAAGGGGTGAATTTTTTTACCAAGAAACCGACTGAAAGGTAAAAGAACCAACAAGAAGACGAGCTGTAAAATAACGGGCCAACTTAACAAGTTCAGACTCAGCCATGTAATCAACTGTGTTGCCCAATGTTCAAATTCTTGGATGCCTGGAAGCAAATTAAAATCCAAGTTTTTCTCCCTGTTATGGCTTCTCGGATTATGATCCCCGAATACCTTTATTGTAAGGGCTAATAGAAACGCCCACACAGAGTTTAGCAATTTTATCTTATAACGAGTAGTTTTTGTTTCCTGAATTATGTTGGCGTCCGTTGCATGGCAAAATATTTTTTGTGAAAGCCTGCCATGAAAGCTTCGAAGACTCGAGTGCTGTGGTGATTTTGGTTGTAGCGGAGGGGTGGAAAGTTCCGCTAAATCTGATGCTTTTCAGCAGATGAGTGCATAGAAGAAAATCAAAAATTGACTATAATGAGAATTACAATACAATAAATGTAATAAAAATTATATTATTAAGGTGTAATTCTCATTATGAAAATATCCAGCAAGCAAAAACAAGAGAACCGCAGCAAGCTAATCGCTGTTGCTGTTGATCTTTTCTCAGAGCAGGGGTTCCATAATGTCTCTATGAAGCAGATATCAAAAGCTGCTGGCATGGGGGATTCCACCGTCTATAAATATTTCCCCAACAAAGATAAGTTTCTCTTGGCTTATCACGAGATGGTCCTGTTTCGAATTATGGAGTTGGTGGACGGCACCGATGATTTTACGGATTTTTCTCTGGAGGAAAAATTACAGTTCTTTGTTTATAATTACCTGGATCAGCTGCTTGAAAATAGAGAGTTTGTTGCTGAAAGTATTGAAATATTGAGGGAATCGCCTGCATTTTTGATGCAGAGAGAATTTCCTGCGAGCAAAGAATTAAAGAATAAACTCTCTCAAATTTTGAATGAGGCGGTAGAGCAAAACGAAATAGCCGAGATCTCTTTTGAAGGAGCTATTGCGCACCTGATGGTGGATGGGCTTTTGGGAACGGTGCTTTACTGGCTGCAAGATGACAGTGAAGAGTTTACACAAACCACACAGTTTGTTGAAATTTCGATCGGATTTTTTGTCACGATCTTAAAAAGTGGGGTCATCGGTAAAGGGGCCGATCTGGTTAGTTTTATGTTCAAAAGCCAAATGATGCGCTTTTTGGAAAATGGCCAAGGCCTGTCTTCTCTTATGAAAGGAGTGGGGTCTTTGGTTGCAGGGGGAGGTTGGAAGCATGGCAAATAGCGGCAACATCGCGACGAAAAAGCTTCATCGCTCAGCAGCCATTGGCCTCACCGCCACGAAGGTTGGTCTTCGTCATCTTGGTCATGTGGGAAGGAAAAAGCTGACAGGACGTAAATGTAGTTCTGAGAAGAGAGAAAAAATTCAAACGGCCCACGAAGAGGAGATTGGGAAAACTCTTTTTAAAGCACTCAATCAACTTAAGGGCACTGCGCTGAAAGCGTCGCAAATTCTTAGTATGGAAGCGGACATTTTACCCGAAGGTATCAGGAAGGAATTGGCCAAAGCCTGTTATAAAGCCACACCTTTGAACCGCGCGCTGATCGACAAGGTTTTCCGAAATGAATTTGGCATCGGTCCCGGTAAAATTTTTAGTGAATTTGATAAAGAAGCTTTTGCGGCTGCAAGTCTGGGCCAGGTTCATAGGGCCATGTTGCTTTCAGGAGAAGCGGTTGCTGTGAAGGTGCAATACCCCGGCATTGCCGCGTCGATCAAAAGCGATGTGAAAATGCTTGGAGGTTTACTGTCTGTGGTCTCAGCCTCGACAGATTTTATGCCAAATAAAAATGTCATAGATACCGTCCTGGATGAGATCACGATCCAACTGCGCCGTGAAGTGGATTATTTCCGAGAGGCGGAGAACCTTAAATGGTTTAAAAGCCATATAAAAATGGCAAATATTGTCGTTCCTTCTGTTTTTGAAGAACAGAGTTCAGAACGGGTTCTGACCATGGAAATGCTATCTGGACAACATTTGGATGAGTGGCTCGAAACCAAGCCTAGCCAGAAGGAAAAAAATCATGTTGGTCAAATCCTGTTTGATTTTTTCTTTCACAGTTTCTTTGAACTGCGCCATGTTCACGCGGATCCGCACCCCGGGAATTATCTCTTTATGGCAGACGGGCGCATAGGCGTGCTGGATTTTGGTTGCGTACGGGAAATCGATAAAGGGTTTACGGATAGAATTTCCGGTTATTACAAGCTCCTTTTGCTGCATCATAATGGTGATCCTGACTACGATGGGTTACGCGCTTATTATGAAGAGTTCGAACTTACCAAAAGCGATATGTCGGAGGAGGATTATAGAAAAATCCTTCAGCCTGAATTAGATCGCATCCAAAAGTGGATGATCGAGCCTTACTTGTCAGATGAATTTGATTTTTCAGGAAGAGCTTATCCTGAAATGACAACAGCAGATACACGCAAAATCACACCCTTTATGAAAGAGATAAACCGGGATTTGTTGTATTTTGATCGCGCGTATCGCGGGTTGATTTTGTTCTTAAGTAAGCTGGGGGCAACGATCAAAACGAAGAACAAGTGGATAAAGAGGGAGCCGTGATATGGCGCAGTTCTTTATTCATAAAGAAGTTGCGTCTGATAGACGCCGCAAAGGGTTTATCTCTTTTGTGGTTGAGGGACGATGGGTTGGGCGATGGATTATGGCTGTCGCCTCTTTCCAACTGTTGTCTGTGCCATTGATTCTAGCTCAAAGAGGGGAGAGCCTTTCTGTGTTGACGGGTATTGACGCTGGGGAATGGGGTGCTGGTTCTTCTCAAGTGGCTTGGTATTTCCTTTATTCTTTTCCTCTTCTAATTGTCGGACTTTTTGTTGACCGGGATGAGAAGAGGGGAGCTTTACCTCCTTATCAGGAGACCTTGATCTCAATGGTTATTGTGATGTCGTTGTTCGGTGTGATTTTGATTCCGATGTCCATTTTCTGGCTGATGATCCCGCCCTTGTTTGGCCTGATCCTAAAGAATAAAATTTCTAATGATTGTTATTAATAAACCGGCCTCAGGGGGATATTAATGACCCAATCAGGTATCGTTACCTATAAAAAGACGAATATCCATATCGTGGCCCCTGTGGAAGAACTCGATTTTTTTGATACTCAATTCGTGTCTCTATCAAAGGAAATTCGAACGATCGAAGCCTGGAGGATGATCGCATCCAACCCTCCCAGAATGTTAAAATTGGCGTTTCTTCTTCGAGATAAGGTATCTGCGTTTTTTGGCGTTCAGCGCATCAATGGTTTTTCCGGAGGCTGTCCAGATCAGGTGCAGGTCAAAGACCAGCTCGATTTTTTTGTTGTTGAATATATATCTGACACAGTTTTAACCCTGACGGTGAGAGATAAACATCTTGATGTGATGACCTGTATTACGACAGACCATGAGAGGCTAACGATTACGTCGTCGGTAAAAACTCATAATGCGTTTGGACGTGTGTACATGATCCCGGTCGCACCTGCACACAGGTTGATTGTCAGTAAGGATTTGAAACGAGTTAAACAAGAAATCGGAAAATTTCTCTAATCCGGGGCATGTTACTAAAGCCGTGATGTTCTAATATCCAATGCATCGTGTTGATATAGGCGAGAAATGATAAGGAAGATCATATCCAGATACGAATAGTATCAAACACTTTTTTTATTTAGAGAATGTGGCTAATTTGTTCAAAAAAATGTAGGCATTTGGTGTCGAGCTCGTCGTCTTGTGGCAAGGCTTGTGAAGAAAGTTTTACAATAGTGACTTCCTTTTCTGGAATTACATAGAGCCATTGGCCGTGTATCCCGATCGCCATAAAGGCTTTATATGGATTTTCTAGCTGATACCATTTATTTCGGTAACAAGCATTGGGTAGGAATTCTGCAAAATTACCTTTTGCCCATGCTTCTTTACTGCCGGAAGTTTTCATGTCGTGAATCCAGCGTTCAGAAATAATTTGTTTGTTGTTGTGCTGTCCGTTTTGACGAAGGGTTTCCCCAAGTCTGAGAAGATCTTGCGCCTGAACACTCAAACCTCCTGCGCCACGGGGGGCACCGTATGCATCAACAGTTACAAAGGCGTCATTTTGCGCTTCAATAGGCCGCCAGAGAAATTTAGACATCAGTTCCGCATAAGAAGAACCGGAAACCTGTTCCAGTATTAATCCTAATAAATCAGAGGCAGGTGAAAGATAATGGAATTTTTCACCATGCGGAGCTGTTCCTGTCGGCAAAGAGCAAAGAAAATCACAGAGACCTTCTTGGACTTGACCCTGCTTTATGGGATTCCAAGCCGTTGATCGTCGATACCGAGCGTAATCACCATCTTGGTTGAGATATTCTTCTGAAAAACCAACGCTTGCTTGCATATCGAGCAATTGTTGAACTGTACAGCCAGAAAAGCCACTTGAAATAGCTTCTGGTAAATAGTGTTCGACGGGTTTCGAGGTATTTAAAAGTCCTAAATCTTCAAGTTGGCCGGCAAGAATACCTGTGAAAGATTTTGAAATGGAAAAAATTATATGAGGTGCATCTTGAGCATAATGTGGTGCTGACCAGTTTAGTAGTGGTTTTCCCTTTTGGTAAATAAGGAAAACATCTGTTTCGGATTGGGTAAGAAACGTTTCAATGGTTACTTTGTCAGATTTGATCGTAATATACTGTTGAGCGAGATCGGAAACAGAGCCCTCAGTTGAGACTTTCTGTGTCGTGCCGCCGGGAATTCTGGCAGAAGGAACCACTTCATTTACATGTTGAAACGACCAGGTGTTATAAGGCCTTTGTCGCCAGTTTCTCAAGGTTACGTCTGAACGTTTAAATCCGTATTTCTGGTTGAAATTTTGCATTGCTCTATCTGTTACTTGATCAGCCAATAAATAAAAACAGCCGGAAATCTGTTAGAATTTCCGGCTGTTGCTTTGGGGTTATGACTTGAGTTTAGTCCATACTTTTTCGCGCAAATCTTTAGATTTTGGCGAACAGGTTTTAAATGCTCTCAGGCGTTCACCATAAGATTCGGGTGTATTCACCGCAGGGTCAGCCTTAAGTTCTTCCTTTAGAAACTCTCCAGAACCTTTAACCGCATTAGAATAACCAGTGTAGTTGGAAGCTTCAGCTGCGACATCAGGGCGCATCATCCAGTTGATGAACTTTTTGGCTTCTTCCATATTCGGGGCATCTTTGGGAATAGCCATATTATCTACCCAGAAAGAAGTTCCTTCTTTTGGATAGACGTAAACAACATCTGGTTTTTTCGCTTTGACGCGATGTGCTGCGCCATTCCATTGCATATGTACGGGAACTTCACCGGCAATCATTCGATCGATGGTGCCCTCGCTGGAGTAAAGCTTAACATCAGGTTTTTGGGCGAGAAGAAGATCGAGAATTTTCTGAGCTTCTTCTGGGCTTTCTGTGCATTTGTCGATACCGGTGTAATATGCTGCGGCATTCCAGACATCAGACATTTCGTTGAGCATGGCGATGTTGCCTTTAAGCTCAGCCTTTGGCTCAAAAAGCTCTTTCCAGCTTTCTTCTAATTTGTTGCCAGGCACACTTGCTGGATCATAAGAAAATCCAGTTGTTCCCCACATGTAAGGGGCCGAAAAGTCACGATTTTCATCGCCGGCAATCGTTTTGAATGAGCCAAGGAGTTTGTCGAAATTTTCCATTTTGTTAACGGCGATATTTTCGAGCATTCCCTTTTCAACCATGATTCCTAAAGTTGAAGTACCTGGAAAGACGATATCATAACCGCCACCACCGGCTTGAAGTTTGGCCAGAAGATCGTCTTCTGATGCATAGTTATCAACAGAGACCTTTGTTCCGGTCTCTTTTTCATAAAGCTCAAGCAAGGAAGGCGGAAAATAATTCGACCAGTTGTATAAGTGGAGCTCACCTGCCGCGAGTGCGTTACCGGAGAAGACTGCGCTCAAAAAACCAACAGTAAGGGCGAGGCGGGATACCGAGGTGTATTTTGTGTTATTCTTTTTCATTTTAATCTCCATGAATGATGGCTGTATCTAAGTTTTGACAGGGATCAGTACTTATTGGCGGGCCTGTCACTTCCGGGAATGATCGCGCCCAAGAAAAAGAGAGAGCGAGACCAGAGAAATCGATAGTAAAAGCATAAGAGCTGAAATCGCATTGACTTCAGGGGTGACGCCAGTTCTAACAAGACTGAATATATAAATCGGTAAGGTGGTCGATCCTGCGCCTCCAAGGAAAAAAGTCGTTACAAAATCGTCAAGTGAGATGATAAATGCCAAGACAAGTCCAGAAAGAATTCCTGGTAAAAGCAAAGGGAACGTTACTTTGAAAAAAGCTTTTACCGGGCTTGCATAAAGATCTGTTGCAGCTTCGACCAATCTGGGGTCCATCCCCTCAAGTCGGGCTCTAATTGGCAGATAGGCAAAGGGGATGCAAAAGGCGATATGGGCAACAATGACTGTTCCCAAACCAAGAGTTACACCGAGGCTGGCAAAAAACATTAAAGTTGCTACTGCAGGAACAATTTCTGGTACTGTGATCGGTAAGGCAACCAGTGCACTGAAAATGGACTTTCCCTTAAAGTTGTCTACAGACATTCTTACCGCAGCAAGGGTGGCCAATATGGTGGCCGTGGTAGAAGCAACGGTTGCAATAAGTAAGGAGTTTCCGGCTGCGTTGATTATGTCTCGGTTTTGAAAGGCGACTTTATACCAGTCCAGAGAAAAGCCTGTCCAAACGGTAACTGTACGGTTTTCGTTAAATGAAAGCGCGATCAAAATAATAATTGGCAGATAGACATAAGCAAAAAAGATAGCTGTTGCCAGGAACAGGCCAGGCCAATGTCGTGCGTCACCGCCTTTAAGGGATGCCTTGCTCATTCTTTGTCATCTCCAGATTTTTCGCTGTCGGTTTTTTTCATTTTCAACGTGTAATAAGTTAATGAGATCATAACCAAGGCAAGTAACAAGATGCCCAATGCCGCTCCAAAAGGCCAGTTACGTGCCGCGCCGAACTGCAGGCCAATCAGATTTCCGATCATTAATGTTTTCCCGCCTCCGAGGAGTTGGGGAGTGACATATGAACCAAGAGAAGGGACGAAGACTAAAATACAGCCAGCAACAATTCCTGGCTTGGTAAGCGGAAAAACGACCCGCTTAAGTGTCTTCCACCGGTTGGCGTAGAGATCAAAGGCTGATTCAACCAGTTTTAAGTCAATCTTTTCCAGGCTAGCGTAAATTGGCAAAACCATAAAAGGAAGGAACGAATAGGTTAAGCCAACCGCGACGGCGAATTGGGTGTGTAAAAGTGGCAGGGGTTCAGAAATAATGCCCAACCAACTTAAGGTTCCATTGATCGTACCATGATCTCTTAGGAGTAATATCCAGGCATAGTTGCGCACCAGAAGATTTGTCCAGAAGGGGAGCGTTACCATGAACACAAGTATTGCTCGCCACTTCGGGGTTCGCGTTGCCATAAACAGTGCCGTTGGAAAGCCAACGATCAGTGCAACGGTGGTTGTTAATAAGGACAACCAGACGGATCGTAAGATAATGAGGATGTAACTGAAGTTGACAGCAAGAGTGTCATCTAGCTCACGTTCGAAAATCATGCGAAGATATGCGTCTGCTGTAAGCTCTCCCCAGAGAACCCCTCCAGAGTAATCCCTGCCTTGAATAGAGATCCAGGCCATAAGTAAGAGAGGGATGACAACGAAGATACCAATGACTGCGGCAGCTGGTCCGATCAATAAAGCACGTATACGAAAAGGTGATGAAGTCAGGGCCATTTACCTGTCCTCAATAATAGCTATGGAATCTGGCTGGACTGACCAGCTGATGGTGTCTCCTGCTTTCCATCCTTCGTCGACTTTGCGCGTATTTTGTCGTCTGGCCCGGAGAGACTGACCATCGGGAAGATTAAAGTGATACAAGGTATCTGTCCCATGATAGACAACGTTTGTAAGCAACCCGGAAAGTGGCTGCTTTCCTTCGCTATCAAGAAAAATCCGTTCAGGTCTAATGGCCAGTGATATTGCTTCGCCAGTTGGTACTGTAGATACGGATGCTGATTTTATGTTGCTGATTTCTCCCAGCTGAATCTCTGTACCGTCTGGTCCGGTTTTTACGATTTTAGCTGTAAGTAGATTGATTTCGCCTATGAACCCGGCAACGAAACGATGTCGTGGGTGCTCATAAATATCCCGGGGTGGTCCAATCTGTAGAATATGCCCTCCTTGCATCACTGCAATTCTGTCTGACATGGTCAAGGCTTCTTCTTGATCATGTGTGACGAAAATGAAGGTAATACCGGTCTCTAATTGAAGACGCTTTAGTTCCAGCTGCATATCTTTACGTAGCTGTAGGTCGAGTGCAGAAAGCGGCTCATCCAGGAGAAGGACCTGTGGTTTTGGGGCAAGAGCCCTGGCAAGGGCGACTCTTTGCTGTTGTCCGCCGGAAATCTGGGTTATTTTTCGATCAGCAAGATGCTTCATTTGCACCAGCTCCAGCATCTCTTCAACAATGTCTGAAACTTCTTTTTTAGGACGTCCAAGCATCTCCAAACCAAAAGCGATGTTTTGTGATATCGTCATATGTGGGAACAGGGCGTAGTTTTGAAACACTGTGTTTACAGGCCGTTTGAACGGCGGTAATCGATCCAGATTTTTCCCATTTAATAAGATCTGGCCATTACTTGGTTGCTCAAATCCGGCAATTAACCTTAGGAGAGTTGTTTTTCCACAACCAGATGGGCCAAGCAGAGTAAAAAACTCATTCGAGCCGATATCGAGTGACACCTGATCCAAAGCCACAAACGTGCTTGTACCATCGTCAAATATTTTGCTTACATCTTGAACTGAAATGGCTACGTTGCCTGTAATCTGTTCCATACCCCCGCCCCCAGGTTGTATAATTTTTTAAATATTTACCATAAAAAAATCAGCGAAGAATTCAGTGTTGTTCACTGATTTATTTGTACTCGGCTCACCTAGAAAAGGTATGTTTTGAGAATGTGAATATATTCGATTTTTTATGAATTTGCAAGTAAGTGTCAAAAATATTGTGCGCTACGTATGGCCAAAGGTTATTCGAGTTTACATGTTTATAGTGTTGTTATTTAACGATAAAGTATCAATTTTTATGAGGCGTAATTCTTTATTGTCGTTGGATTCGATCTAATCAAGCCGTTATGATGTTGTTTGAGGTTAAGTTTTTTATGAAAAAAATAAATTATAGAACATATTCGTTCATTTTTTTTTGAGAAAACCATCAAAGAGAAGATGCACATATATTAAGTGAAATATGAAGATAATTTACTTAATATATAGGTTTTATATTAAAGTAATATCAATGTGTTATGGCTATTTTTCTTGGATTATTAACATTGATATATATGAAAAATACAGGGTTTAGGATAAAGAAAAAAATGCTGTGTTCAAGTATGATTTATGAATTTTAATTAGAGAGATTTTTGCCGTAAAGAATATTCATCAACTTTGAATTTTAAATATATTACGACTTATCATAATCCGCGATAATATATTTTTTAATAGAACGTACTGTTTTTAGGCTGTTTGTATGGCGTCGCGTGTAGGCATTTAATTTTCATTTCGTTTTGGCAGATGATTTTTTTGTTTTGAAAAGAATTGGAAAAGTACGAAAGGCCTGCCCTTGTTCTTGTGATCCAGAGACGTGGAAATGCAGGTGGGGAGCGGCCGAGTAACCGGTGTTGCCTGAATATCCGATAAGCTGACCGCGTTCTACATAATCGCCGACTTCAACAGTGACACCATTTTCTTTTAAATGGAGATATTGGCCAATGGTACGATCGTTGTGTTGTATCCAAATATAGTTTTGTTCAGATTTGAATTTTGCTAAGGGGCCTCCGGCACGGGCATTTTCACGATACCCAATCACCATTCCCTCGCGAGCAGCCAAAATTTTTGTACCTATGGGCATGGCCCAATCTATGGCATTTTTGTTAACGCCATAGTGAGAAAAAGATCCGTTTGGGCCTTGACTGATGGGGAAAGTTTTTTTTGAGGAAAAAGGGAGGTCGTAACGGATATCTTCGTTGTGTTGTACTTCACTTAGTCCGGGATGGAGTTCTGAAGTCCAGGTATAGCGCCAGCTTTTTCCACGCTTTGCTTTGATATGGAAGACTTCCTTTGTTTCCCCGGGCAGAAGAGGAATATTATTGAGGGCTTTGGATGGGGCTACGTTGCGACCCGTCATGTTAACGGAAACTCTGATCGGTATGTCAAAGTTGTTTCTGACCAACAGTTGTGCTGATCGATTGTCTTCGATTGTTGTGAGGCACAAGTGTTGGATAAAGCAGCTGTCGCGCTGAGCGGCGTACGCAAGAAGAGGGACAGCTAAACTTAAAAGGATTAACAGAAATGGTAAAAAGGCGACCTTAAAGAAGATCGTCTTTTGGGAAAATGTACTACGCAATACCATCTTATCCCAGTAGTAAACTGTCACTATCCAGTTGCTCGCCGCGTACTTTACCAAACATATCGACAAGATCATGGATATTCATGGAACTACGCTCTTTGCCGGATACATCGAGAACCACTTGCCCTTCATGGAGCATAACCGTCCGGGTTCCATATTGGAGAGCCTGTCCCATCGAGTGAGTGATCATCAAGGTGGTGACCCCGGTTTCTTCTACGATGTCATTTGTAAGTTTGAGTACAAAAGCCTGCATACGAGGATCGAGGGCTGCGGTGTGTTCGTCGAGCAATAGGCATTTGGTTGGTTGAAGCGTTGCCATAATCAGGCTCACTGCTTGGCGTTGCCCGCCGCTCAACAGTCCCATCTTGTCTTCCAGGCGATCTTCCAAACCTAGATGCAAACGAGAAAGCCGTTCACGAAAAATGTCGCGTTTGCTGTTGTTGATAGCAAGGCCAAATCCACGAATTTTTCCGCGTGAGTAAGCTAAGGAAAGGTTTTCTTCTATGGTCAGGTTTTCACAAGTCCCTGCGAGAGGGTCTTGAAATACCCGAGATACCAAACTGCTTCTTCGTGCTGCTTTCCAGTGGCTTACATTCTTGCCGTCGATTAAAATTTTACCGCTATCAGCAATAAGTTCTCCGGTCAGGCAATTCATGAAGGTAGATTTACCTGCACCGTTTGAACCGATGACCGTGACGAACTCGCCTTCAGCTACAGAAAGGTTTACACCTTGAAGCGCTCTGTTCTCGTTGGGCGTATCTTTACCAAAAGTAATACGGAGGTCTTCTACATCAATCATATCAATTCCTCCGCTTCATTAGTTTTTTTAGTGGGTTTTTCGCACTAGGCAGTACGAGAGCAATGGTAACCAGTAAAGCAGTGACAAGATTAAGATCTGATGGTTCAAGCCCAATGCTGTCGGCGTTTAAGGCGAGTCCAATGGCGATACGGTAAACAATCGACCCAAAGATACAAGCCAGCACCGCCATTAGCATGCCGCGTGTTGAGAAAATTGCTTCCCCAGCAATCAAGGCTGCGAGGCCAATAACAATTGTTCCTGTGCCGATTGTGATATCTGCAAAGCCGTTCATTTGCGCGAACAAAGCGCCAGCAAGGCCAACGAGGGCATTGGAAAGTGACATGCCAACATAAGTGGTTTTGTTGGTGTCAATGCCTTGGGCGCGGGCCATTTTTTGATTGGCACCAGTTGAGCGCATGGCCAAGCCATAATCTGAGTTAAGAAACCGTGCTACAATCAAGGCGACGATAAATACGATAATCGCTGCAATAATGGGTTTGAGGTAGTACCCCGGAATACCGTATCCTTCGAAAGGTGTGAGAATTGTTTGCTCGGAAATGATGGCGATGTTCGGGCGTCCCATGATGCGCAAGTTAATCGAATAAAGCGCAATCATCGTCAAGATTGAAGCGAGAAGATTGAGGATCTTGAACCTTAAGTTCAAAAAGGCTGTTATGAGACCTGCAATGCCACCTGCCAAAAAGGCGATGCCTGAGGCTAGGAAAGGGTTGTAACCCGCAACAATCATTGTGGCGCAAACTGCGGCGCCAAGAGGGAAGCTGCCGTCGATGGTTAGATCCGGAAAATCTAAAATTCTGAATGATAGAAAAACAGCAAGAGCAATAAGGCCGTAAACCAGCCCTAGTTCAATTGCTCCCATAAAGGCGATGAGGTTCATGTATCTACAGCCTTTCGGCTCTCTTGTTCTTGTGTGTGCTGTACTTTGGATGTGTACCTAAAGCAAAATGACGAAACTCGCAAAACGAATTTCGTCATTTTTGATCACTTCTGAATACGTAAAAACGTATGAACCAGAAAGCGTGCGGTTATTTCACAACCTCAGCTGCGCGGGCAATAACATCAGCAGAAAGTGTTACGCCCATTTTTTCGGCCATTGCTGGATTGACAAAAAGGTTGGTTTTACTCACGCCCTGAAATGGGATGTCGCCAGCTTTTTTACCGTTAAGGATGTCAGCAACAACTTTACCGGTTTGACGACCAACATCGTAGTAATCAAAGCCAAGGGCTGCCATAGCACCACGTTTTACGGAGTCAGTATCACCTGCGTAAACCGGAATTTTATTTTCGATACCGACTTTTACCACAGCTTCGAATGCTGAAATGATGGTGTTGTCTGTTGCAACGTAGATCACATCTGCCTTACCGATAAGATGTTGGGTTGCCGTTAGAACTTCACCCGTTTTTGTCGCTGGAGAGGCAATGACTTCATAGCCCTGCTCAGCACCGTATTTCTTCACGAGATCGAGTAGAACGACAGAGTTCGCTTCGCCTGGATTGTAAGGCACACCGATTGTTTTTGCGTTTGGTGTCAGTTCTTTGATCAAGGCGATGTGCTGATCAATCGGAGAGAGATCGCTGACGCCAGTCACATTTGTACCAGAAGCACCAGGGCCAGATACCAATTTCGCAGCAACGGGGTCGGTTACGGCTGAGAAGACAACAGGAATGTCTTTGGTTGCAGCAACAACGGCCTGAGCGGATGGCGTTGCGATCGGCACGATGACATTCGGGCCTTCGCCTATGTATTCACGGGCAATTTGAGCAGCGGTTGCAGGATTACCTTGGGCGCTTTTATAAAGGAAAGTAAGGTTCTTACCTTCTTCAAAGCCCTGAGCTTTAAGCTCGTCACGTACACCGTCACGCACCGCATCAAGCGCAGGATGTTCTACAATCGCAGTCGTGGCGACGACAAAATCATCAGCCTGTGCTGCGAATGGTAAGGTTAGTCCAAGAGCAAGTGTTGCTGCAAAAAGTTTGGATCCCAATTGTTTGGAAATCATTATATGCCTCCGAGTTAGCAGTCGTCTTATTTTTCAGGGCGAAATCCCAGATGTTCTTCCGCCAGATATTCTTTAGGCTGAAAGCAGGGCTGGATTCTGTCCAGATTTGTTGACTGGTATTAATCCCGTTCAGGTCGCCTAACGCAAGGGGTTAATTAGGCAATATCGGGCATGCCTTTCTCTTCATTGGTTACCAGGGTGGCAGCCACTCTTGTTAGGGTGAATGAGGTAATCGTGTTTTCCAATAAGCCAAGATCTTGTTCGCCCTCTTTATTCGAGACATAGTGAGATCACCTTATATTCCCGAGTAAAAGTCATGAGAGCCTGATGAGTAGTAAAGATAATGTGCCTAAAGTTGTAAAACGAGGCGTCTCAAAAGCAGATCCTGAATTGTTGAAAGACTTTCTCCTGAGGCCAAATCCTTCTGATAGCGAGCTGACAGAGCGGGTGGTCGGCATGGATCAGGATGGCAACAGTATCGAAATACCTGTTGTTGTGGAAAAACCTCTCACACTTTTCCTCAATGGGCAGGAAATTGTGACGATGATGACCATTGGGGATTATCCGGATTATCTGGCGGTGGGATATCTTCTCAATCAAAATATGCTACGCCGGGATGATGTTATTACGGCTATTGATGTCGACGAAGAACTCGATCTTGTCGTGGTGCGGACCGAACGGGAAACCAACTACGAAGAGAAGTTAAAGAAAAAAACCAGAACTTCTGGCTGTGCCCAGGGAACGGTCTTTGGTGATCTGATGGAAAAATTTGAGGACATCAAACTCTCAAAAGATGCCCGCATACATACTTCTTGGATTTATACCCTGAGCAAAAAGATCAATAGCGCGCCCAGTTTATACCTTGAAGCCGGGGCGATACATGGGTGTGTTTTGTGCCAAGAGGACAAGCCCTTGATTTACATTGAAGACGTGGGACGTCATAACGCTGTCGACAAGATTGCGGGCTATATGTTTCTCAAAGGTATTCAACCTGAGGACAAAATCTTCTATACCACGGGGCGGTTGACATCCGAGATGGTGATCAAGACCGTTCAGATGGGAATTCCGGTCCTTGTTTCACGCTCAGGCTTTACGGCTTGGGGTGTGGATTTGGCAAAAGAAGCCGGATTGACACTTATCGGCCGCGCCAAGGGCAAACGCTTTACGGCTCTTGCCGGGCAAGAGCGGATGGTTTTTGATCATGACGAGAGCCATTTAGAAAACGAAGATAGCCGTCATCAAAGAGCATCTTCACGTAGTTCTGATCAAATGATTATTCAAAAAGGTAAAGATGATGAGTGATGTCGTCCGTAGCGATGAAATTGCTGCTGTGATCCTTGCGGGAGGACTTGCGCGGAGAATGGGTGGCGGCGATAAAGCTCAGAAGATGTTGGCTGGACAAAGTTTGCTGGATCGGATTTTGGACAGAATAAGACCTCAAGTCGGGCCGCTTGTTATCAATGCAAATGGGGACCCTAAAAGATTTTCCCAGACTGGTTTACCTATTGCTCCAGATGTTATCGAAGGTCATCCTGGGCCTCTAGCGGGTGTTCTTACAGGGCTTGAGTGGGTCGCAAAAAATTACCCCAAGTGTGAATGGATGGTATCGATTCCTTGCGATGCACCTTTTATACCGCTCAATCTGGTTGTCCGCCTTAAAGCTGAGATGGATAAAGATGGTCACAATCTGGCTTGTGCGCAATCGCATGGACGTAGCCATCCTGTTGTGGGTCTTTGGTCTCTTTCACTCATGGAGGATTTGCGGCAGGCTGTTGTCGATGAAGAGCTCAGAAAGGTTGATCGTTGGACCGCGCGGCATGGTATTTCACATGTTGATTTTGAGGATGTTGTCATTGGTGATAAGAAAATAGATCCCTTTTTCAATGCAAACAAACCCCTCGATCTGGATGAAGTTGAAAAATTATTTGTTGAAGATCCGAGCTGTAAATTTTAAGTGTGTTGGCATTTATGCGCAATCAACTGTGTAACAATAGGCTTTGCCTAAAAACTGATAATGCTGATGATTAACTCTTGCCAGTCTTTATACCAAGGGGTGATAGTAGCTGCCTTACGGGTTGCTTGTTCATTCCTTGGTATGAACCCAGCTCTTGCTTTCATAAAAAAGAGACCCTCAAATGCAGATGTCATATAGATATCTATTTCGATTTTTAGGGTAGATTCATTCTAAGAGTTATATTTAAGGAATTCTGATTTGTCCCAATCAGTTGCCATGTCAGATAATCCGACCACGACATCTTTAGAAAAACCACCGGCCAGTTTGGCTTGGTTAATGTGGGTTTTGGGGGCACTTCTTTTTCTCATTGGCTTCTTCCATAGGATCGCCTTTGGGGTGATGGCAGAGCCTTTGACGTTGGAATTTGGTTTAACGGCAACAACATTGGGAACTCTTGCCAGTTTTTATTATTACTCTTATACCGCCATGCAGGTGCCCGTCGGGGTTATGGCTGATCGATTTGGTCCTCGTAAGCTTCTGACTTCGGGCGCTTTACTTGCGGCAATTGGGACGGTGATCTTTGCACTTGCTACCAATTACTGGGTAATTAGCTTTGGTCGATTGTTGATAGGCGGGGCGGTGGCTGTCGCTTTTGTAACCATGATGAAGATTTCCTTACACTGGTTTACGCTCAAACGCTTCGCTTTACTTACAGGGCTTGGCCTTTTGGCAGGTAATCTTGGGGCCGTGGTGGCAGGGGCACCTTTGCAAGAGATGTTGGAGCTGTTTGGCTGGCGTAATGTTATGCTGACTTTTGCAGGTATTACAGGACTCTTGGCGCTGGCAACAGGGATTTGGCTCCGGGATGATCCAACTGACCTTGGGTATAAGAGTTATGGCCATACCCATGATGCATCTGCCCCGAAGCAATCTATACTCTCATCCTTGAAAGAAACGATAACCTATCGCACGGTATTTTTGTTAACTCTTGCTTGTGGAGCTTCGGCTGGATCGATGCTTACCTTTGGCGGGCTTTGGGGCGTCCCTTATTTGAAGGTTGCCTATGGGTTTTCAACATCAGAAGCCGCCACGATCATCAGTGTTACATTGTTGGTTTGGGCTGGGTGTGGGGTATTGCTTGGGCATTGGTCAGATGCGACTGGAAAACGTAAGCTGCCTTTTATTGCGCTTGCTTTACTTGCAGCTGCTGGGTGGTTTGTTGTCACTCAAATTCAGGGCCTTCCGTTTGTACTCCTTGCGTTCGCTTTGTTTGCGGCTGCATTGGGCAGTTGTATTATGATTGTGGGACTATCCTGGGCCAAAGAAGCCGTCCCCCCAAAATTACAGGGAACTGCTTTGGGGTGGTGTAATACCGGGGTTATGATTGGCCCAATGGTTTTACAGCCATTGACGGGAGTACTAATTGATTTGAACTGGAGCGGTGCCACCGATAGTGGACAACGAGTGTATGATATTGCGGCTTTTCAGGCAGGTTTTGTCCCTATGATGGGTTGGTTGATCTTGGCCGCGGGACTTATGTTGTTTGCCAAAGAAGAAAAATCTGAATTTAAATAAGTTATATTTGTCATACAAAAGGGTGTTGAGATTCTCTCAACACCCTTTTGTTTTGTCTGTAGTAAGTGATCGTTATTTTATTGTGACGGCATAATCAGAAACATTACCGGTTTCTTTGATCATTTTCTTTGCTTTTAAAAATTCTGCAAAACGTTTGTAACGACCAACATCCAGAGCTGCAGGACGTAAAGCAAAGCGAGGAAGTGTGTCTCTCCATGCGCGTTTATTCAATTCATCATCCAGATCGGGGTAGGCCTTAATAAATAATTGCCAGCTTTCATCAGGATGGTTGATCAAGAACGTTGTTGCCTGTTCCAGCCCGGTCAAAAAGCGAGGAAGTTTCTTGTCTCCGGTATTATCCTTGTTTGCGATAAGAATAAGCTCGTCATAAGACGGAACACCTTCTTCTTCAACGTAGAAAGCACGTCCAGGTTTTCCAACGATATCCATCTGGTTAAGTTCGAAGTTTCGGAAGGCGCCGATAACAGCGTCGACCTGCCCTGAAATTAAAGACGGTGAGAGCGAGAAGTTTACGTTGATAAGCTCGACGTCCTTAATACTCAGTCCATGACGTTCTAGCATGGCATCAAGGATTACATCTTCAAATCCACCAACAGAATAACCAACTTTTAAACCTTTGAGATCGGAAATAGATTTGACTGGGCTATCCTTTAATACGACAAGCGAGTTAAGAGGGGTCGCGACCAGAGTGCCGACACGGGCTATAGGCAATCCTTCTGCGACTTGGAGATGAAGTTGTGGCTGATAGGAAACGGCGAGTTCGGCTTGACCAGCTGCAACCAGTTTTGGGGGGACGTTGGGGTCTGAAGGTGCGATGAGTTCTACGTCTAACCCCTGTGCTTCAAAGAAACCTTTTTCTTTGGCAATCACGAGAGTTGCGTGATCCGGGTTTACAAACCAGTCAAGTAGCACGGTCATCTTGTCTGCTGCTGTTGCTCCGCCCGCGAGGCTGAAAAGCCCTGCAAGCAAGGAGAGTGTAAAGCTCAGCTTTCTTAGCATTATTTATTCCTCAAGAAATAGTTTTAAGTTTTGTGATCATCGAGTGACATCCTTTTAAGGAGACGATTTAAAAGATGGTCTGTAGTGAGATAAAGAGTAACAGCCATAAGTGCGAGTAAGCAGAGTGCGGCAAACATCAGGTCAATTTGCATCCTGCCATTGGCGTGCAGCATCAAATAGCCAAGACCTTGTGATGAACCAACCCACTCCCCGACAATTGCACCGATTGGTGCTGTGGCGATAGCGACCCGTAATCCGGATGCCAGGGAGGGAAGGGCGAGGGGGATACGGACGTGAATGAGAAAAGCCAAAGGACTGGCATTCATAACCTTTGCAAGTGCCTGCCAGTCTTTAGGTGTGCGTCTCAAACCATCATAAAAAGCCGCTGTTATTGGAAAATAGATAATAAGGACTGTCATGGCTACTTTGGAAGGCATACCGTACCCGAGCCAAAGCACAAGAATGGGAGCTAGGGCAAAGACGGGGAGAGATTGGGTGATGACAAGCACAGGGGTGAGCCAAACGCGAAGAGGCTTTGCTGTTGCAAGTGTGAGCGCTGATGCGCAACCAAGCGCCGTGCCAATGGTAAAGCCAAACAAGATTTCTGTTAGTGTATAGCTCGCGTGATGGAGAAGAGTAGGCAGGCGGTTCCAAAGTGTTTCAACGACGACAAGGGGGCCTGGAAGAATATAGGGCGGGACGGAAGTCATTTTGACAATGAAATGCCATAGAATAAGCAACCCAAAAAGCACAATGACCACTCTAACGGAACTCATCATATGGTCATCTTTCCCATAGAGAGTTCAGATATGAGCACATCATAGAGCTGTATAATTGCCGGATCATTCAGGTTTCGGATGGGAGAGCTTTCAGGAGAAAATGATCTTGCCTCACAAACAATGGGGCCGATTAAAATAAAGATAAAGTGCGCCAGACGCAGAGCTTCAAGCGGATCGTGGGTGATCATGACCACGGTTTTGTTTTTGAGGTGTTTGTGAGTAAGTTCCTGCATTTCAGCGCGGGTAATAGCGTCCAAGGCAGAGAAAGGTTCATCAAGAAGTACGATTGGGCGATTTTCCAGTAAGGTTCTGGCCAGTGCTGTACGCTGCCTCATACCGCCGGAAAGCGTATTGGGTTTCTGATCAAGAGATGCTCCAAGTCCAAGTTGTTGAAGGAGGCTGATCGCGGATTTTTTCTCGATAAGAGGAGGATTTTTTTTGGTAGGGCAAAGCCGGTTACGTATGAGGACATTATCGAGAATAGAAAGCCACGGGAGAAGAAGATCGTCCTGGGTCATCCAGCTAATTTGATCGGTTAAAGAGGCAGTGTTTTTTTGTTTGATTGTTCCTTCAAACGATCCCGTTGGCAGCAGCCCAGCAATGGCTTTAAGAAGTGAGGATTTTCCGACACCACTTCTTCCTAGTAAGACATTCCAACTACCAGAGTGCAGGTTGATGTTGAAATCATTAAACACTTGTCGATTTTCAAATGAGAGTGAAAAACCTTCAACGATAATGTCCTCACTCTTTGGCGGCCTGCTCCCTTTTTTATGCACCAGCGTTAACCCTCTTTTGGCCAAAAAGCGTGGAAGTGATGGACGGGACCATGACCTTTCCCGACACCTAGAGTATCTGCGTGTTGAAGTGCGTTACTTAGGTATGTTTTGGCTTGTGTAACGGCCTCTATCAAAGGAAGGCCTTTGGCGAGACCAGCCGCGATTGATGCCGAGAGGGTACATCCTGTACCGTGGCTGTTGCTTGTGTTTATACGCAGGCCACTTAAGCAGCGATCTGCTTGGCCATCAAAGAAGAGATCATCACTTGTGTCTCCGCCCAAGTGACCACCTTTTAGCAAGACAGACTTGATGGGCATTTTTTTGAAAACCTGGAGTAATTCGCTCATCTCGTCCAGGGATGTTGGTTCTTTCATTTCCGTGAGTTCAGCCGCCTCTGGAAGGTTCGGCGTAATAATGGTTGCCTTGGGAAGTAGATGTTCTTTTAAGCTTTGGATAGCATCATCCTGTAGTAGCTTGTCACCACTTTTAGCAACCATCACAGGATCAAGTACAATAGGCACATCAGGATAATTATTCATAGCATTCGCAACAGCACAAATGACGTCAGGTGTCCCCAACATCCCGATTTTAACGGCTTTGACATCGAGGTCTTCAAAAACGGTGTGGATTTGATCTTGAATGAAATGGGTAGAGACGGGGTAAATGCTGTGTACTTTACAGGTGTTTTGCGCGGTCAAAGCTGTAATGACGGACGCGGCATAAACACCGAGAGCTGACATGGCTTTGATATCTGCCTGGATACCGGCACCGCCACCACTATCTGATCCCGCAATTGTCAGGGCTATAGGCACTGGCATGATTTCCTCCATTATTCATCTCAGAGGATTTCAATGCTTTGCTTTTATCCGAAAATCGGTTGGGGTATCAAATTGTGACTCCCTGCAAGCATCTCAATTTCCTCCGCCGGTATTAACCGGATCAGGTTCTGCGGGTTAGCAATTGCTTCTCAGCTCGTTTTTCTAAGTAAGAAAGATGAGCACCCCGACGAGATTTTCTGAATTATGCTGTGCTTTTGAAAATAGGCAAGAGGGAAAGTGTTGTTTAGGTTTTCTGGGGGATATCATACTCAGATCTGGACCTACCTGATACTTTGATAGCATATAGGGCGTTTCATCCATTTGGATGTGAGTGTTTAAAGAAGGAATTGAATAAATGACTGGGATTATTCGACACGATACGACAGCGCGTTCAAGTAAGATTGTGGAGCATGGGGATACAATCTATTTATCTGGACAAGTTGGAACTGCAGGAGAAACAGTTTCAGTACAGACCAAAGAAATTTTGGACAAAATTGATGTATGTCTAGCTTCTGTGGGAAGTGACAAAACTAAAATTCTTCAAGCCGTCATCTGGTTAAGTGATATGAAGTATTTCGCTGAATTGAACGAAGTTTGGAATGCGTGGGTTCCAGAAGGGCACGCGCCTGCTCGTGCTTGTGGCGAAGCTAAATTAGCGCGTGCTGAGTTGAGTGTGGAAATTATTATCACCGCTGCTAAATAGTTACGTTTACTGTTTTGTAACCCTATCTGAGCTGCTCAATAATTGGTATTGAGCAGCTTTTTTTATGTCCTAAGCGACTTAGGCTGGATTCCTTTGGTTGTATAAAGTATAATAACTTTATGCTCGTTAGTTTTGATCAATTAGTAAATAAATTCGGCCATTTGCCTACGTTTCTTGCTTGGTTGATCTTAAGCACAGACCCCCTCTTGTCAGAGAGCTAAAAGAAGGTCACCCTGCGTAAATACACGCAGGAATATTATTGCTACTAACGTGTACAACGTAAAAACAATAACAGGGTTAAGTAAAGAGACTGTGAGTTTGTTCGCACTTAATATAAGAAAAGTCGATAAATATCGAAAATTATACTTTAAATTAAGTGGTGAAGTTGAACTTATTTTCTGACTCATTCTCTTTGCTTGGAAACATGAGGGCATTATGAATAAAAAAATACTAGTGCTGTTACTTTTGGTCGTGGCGATCGCTGCGGGCATCTTCTTTTATATGAAAAAAGGGGAAGAACAGGTAGCAGAAAAGAAAGTTGAAGAGCCAGCAAAAGAAATGGTTTTTCATCGCGGAAACGGCTCCGAGCCAGGAAGTCTTGATCCGCAAATCTCAGAAGGTGTTCCTTCTTCTCATATTCTTCGTGATATTTTTGAAGGTCTTACTGCAGAGCATACCGACGGTTCACTCATTCCGGGGCAAGCTGAAAGCTGGACCATTAGTCCTGACGGTACCAAATTTACTTTTAAACTGCGTGCTGATGCGGTTTGGAGTAACGGTGACCCGGTAACAGCACATGATTTTGTTTATGCGTGGCAACGCGCCGTTGCTCCTGCTACTGGCTCTGAGTACTCATTCTTGCTCTATCCACTACAAAATGCGCAGGCTATTGCGGGTGGCGAAGAAAAGGATCTTTCCCAGTTGGGTGCAAAAGCACTTGATGACAGAACTCTCGAAGTTCAACTTGAAGGTCCTGCGCCTTATTTCTTGGGCATGATAACACACTCTGTTGCCTATCCAGTTCATAAAGCAACAGTAGAAGCGCACGGCGAAAAATGGACACGTCCAGAAAATATCGTATCAAACGGTGCGTTCAAACTTTCAGAGTGGACCCCTCAATCACGTATCGTTTCAGTTAAGTCAGATACCTATTGGAATAAAGACACAGTGAAGCTGGATAAAGTTGTTTATTATCCAACTGAAAGTCAGACCACTGCTCTTAAGCGTTATCGCGCAGGTGAGCTTGATTGGACGTACGAAGTTCCAAATGATCAAATCAAATGGATCAAGGAAAACATGGCCGACGAATTCCACGTCACTAATTACCTTGGAACTTATTACTACGGCTTTAACATGACAAAGCCTCCGTTCAACGATCCAAAGTTACGTAAGGCTTTCTCTATGGCGATTGATCGTGACATTCTGACAACAAATATTGTTACAGCGGGTGAAGTTCCTGCCTATGCGTTTGTTGTTCCTGGTGTTACTGGATATGACCCCGTATATTCTGATTTTAAAGCAAAAGAACAAGCTGCTCGTAATGCAGAAGCTATGAAGCTTTATGAAGAAGCTGGTTATTCCAAAGATAACCCTCTTGAAATTGAACTTCGCTATAATACGAGTGATAACCACAAAAAGATTGCCATTGCTGTTGCCAGCATGTGGAAGAAAACTCTTGGTGCAAAAGTTAACCTCGTAAACGAAGAGTGGAAAGTTTATCTTGAAACTCGGAAGCTGAAGCAGGTTACACAGGCATTCCGTGCTGGTTGGATTGGCGATTATAATGATCCAAATACTTTCTTGGAACTATGGTTATCTGATTCAGGTTTAAATGATACTGGTTTTAACGATCCAGAATTTGACAGCCTTCTTAAACAAGCAGGTGTTGAACAAGATGCAACCAAGCGTAAAGAATTGCTTATGAAAGCTGAGGGGATTTTCCTCGAAGCAAACGCGGTTGCACCGATCTACCACTACGTTACAAAACGTATGGTTAAGCCTTATGTTAAAGGCTGGAAAAGCAACGTAATGGATCATATCCGTTCTCAGTATATCACTGTTGAGAAATAGGGAACTCCCGGTTTCCGAATAATGTATCGGCGCGTCGTCAAAGAGGCGGCGCGCCGAACTTTTAATTAGGATATGTTATATGTTGTCGTTTATTTTAAAGCGTCTGGCCGGGGCTATTCCGACGTTGCTGATTATTGTAACTCTGGCTTTCTTTTTGATCCGTGCAGCTCCTGGCGGGCCTTTTGATAAAGAGCGCTCTGTTCCACCTGAAGTCGCTGCAAATTTAAATGCTGTATATCACTTGGACTCTCCCTTATGGGAACAATATCTGTATTATCTGGGGAATGCAGTCCAAGGTGATTTTGGTCCCTCATTCCAATATAGAGATTATTCTGTAACAGAGCTGATCGGTGCAGGCTTTCCTGTATCTCTTACGCTAGGTTTAACGGCGATTTTTCTGGCGATCACTATTGGTATGTCGCTGGGCGCTATTGCTGCGTTAAAACAAAATTCTTTTATCGACTATGCTGTTATGGCAACAGCAATGACAGGGATTACAATTCCGAATTTCGTCATGGCGCCACTGCTTACACTGGTTTTTGGTGTTTATTTACACGTTCTCCCGGTGGGAGGTTGGGGTGATGGTCCTGCACAGGCCCTGCTTCCCGTAATTGCCTTGGCATTACCACAAATTGCTTATATTGCTCGGCTGACTCGCGGGTCCATGATCGAAGTTTTGCGATCCAATTTTGTCCGTACAGCGCGCGCAAAAGGTCTTCCTGAACGAACGATGCTCACCCGTCATGCCATGAAGGCAGCCATGCTTCCTGTCGTATCTTATTTAGGTCCCGCATCTGCCGCCGTGATTACCGGATCTGTTGTTATTGAACAGATTTTTGGTATTCCAGGTATTGGGCGGTACTTTGTCCAAGGGGCATTGAACCGCGACTACACCCTTGTTATGGGCGTGGTAATTTTCTATGGAACTCTGATCATCTCCTTCAACCTGATCGTTGATATCGTTTACGGTTTCTTGGATCCGAAAGTGAGGATGAGCTAATGGCTATTGATATGAATGCAAAAGCCGCGATGGCTGTTGAAGAAGAAATTCAAGGAAGAAGCCTTTGGCAAGATGCTTTTCGACGCTTGTTGACGAATAAGGCTTCTGTGGTCAGTTGTGTCTTGTTGCTAGTGGTTGTTGTTATCGCCTTGATTGGACCTATGATTCACCCTCATCCTTTCGATGAAGTTTATTGGGATTATATCCAAGCAGCACCTGATGCCGAAGCTGGTTTTTATTTTGGAACCGATACCAACGGACGAGATCTGTTTGTAAGAACGCTGTACGGCATTCGGGTTTCAATGCTTGTCGGTTTGGTTGCCACAGGGGTTTCCTTGATTATTGGTGTTACTTACGGCGCAATTTCCGGATACGTTGGCGGTAAAACTGATCATATCATGATGCGGTTTGTGGATATCATGTATTCCATGCCTTTTATGTTCTTTGTGATCCTTTTAATGGTGATCTTTGGGCGCAATATATTTTTGATTTTTGCGGCTCTTGGGGCTGTTGAATGGCTGACGATGGCCCGTATTGTTCGTGGTCAGGCGTTATCCATTAAAAACAGAGAGTATGTTGAAGCTGCCCGTGCGGCTGGGGTAAATGGTTTTAACATCATTAGACGTCACATCATACCTAATGCTCTTGGTCCCGTGATTGTCTATGTAACCTTAACGATTCCACAGGTGATCTTGATTGAAAGTTTCCTCTCGTTCTTGGGGCTTGGCGTGCAAGAACCGATGACCAGTCTTGGCGTGTTGATTTCGGAAGGGGCACAGCAAATGGAATCTGCGCCTTGGACGCTTTTATTCCCAGCAACGGCACTGGCTATTATCTTGTTTTGTTTCAACTTTATTGGCGACGGTCTGCGCGATGCGCTTGATCCTCGCGATCGCTAAGGGAGGTCTTGAAAATGAGTGATATTATCCTTGAGGTGAAAGATCTTTCTGTAAGTTTTTCTACGCCAGAAGGCCCGGTTAATGCCGTCAACAATCTCAGCTTTATCATCAAAGCTGGTGAAGCTTTGGGCGTTGTTGGAGAATCTGGGTCAGGTAAGAGCCAGACTTTTCTTGCAATAATGGGACTATTGGCAACAAACGGTACCGCGACTGGTAGTGCCAAATTGTTAGGGAAAGAGCTTATAGGGTTGAGTACTGATGAGCTTAATAAGATTCGTGGTCAATCCATGTCCATGATTTTCCAGGACCCAATGACATCTTTGAATCCCTACATGAAGGTTTCGAAGCAATTAACAGAAGTCCTTGTTCTCCATAGGGGGATGACTGAATCTGAAGCGAGAGCTGAAGCTCTTCACATGTTGGACAAAGTTGGTATTCCAGAAGCAAAAAGTCGCTTTGATATGTATCCTCATGAATTTTCAGGGGGGATGCGCCAACGTGTGATGATCGCAATGGCTCTGCTTTGTGAACCAGCTTTGTTGATTGCGGATGAACCTACAACGGCGCTGGATGTTACCATTCAGGCACAAATCCTTGATCTTATGCGTGATCTTAAACGCGAGTTTAACACAGCCATTGTGATGATTACACACGATCTCGGCGTTGTTGCGGGGCTTTGCGATACACTGAATGTCATGTACGCAGGGCGTATTGTTGAACGCGCCCCCGTAGAAGATATTTATTCTGGCCCGCGTCATCCTTATACGCAGGGTCTTCTCGCCTCAACGCCACGCCTGGATGAAAAATCCCATAACAACGAGTTGGTTACAATTGCGGGACAACCACCAAATCTTCAACGCTTGCCGGAAGGGTGTTCTTTTGCGCCGCGCTGTGCGCATGTGAAAGATCGGTGTTTGTGCGAAAAACCACCTTTGTATTCTACGCCGAGTGGTAGCCAGAATGCGTGTCATTTGGAAGGGGGATTGTCATGAGTACCTCAGAAAAGATCCTTCTTGATGTGAAAGATTTGAAAGTTCATTTTACTATTCCAAGTGGAGGGCTCTTTCGTAAATCGGGAATTCTGAAAGCCGTTGACGGTGTTTCTTTTCAGGTTCGTGCTGGCGAAACCTTGGGTATTGTTGGCGAATCAGGGTGTGGTAAATCGACGTTAGGTCGTGCAGTACTACGCCTTTTGCAGCCTACCGGAGGTCAAGTTGCTTGGTTGGGACAAGAAATGGGGGAGATGCAGCCTGGTGAGCTTAGAAATGTGCGCTCAGATCTTCAGGTCATCTTCCAGGATCCCCTGGCTTCACTGGACCCTCGTATGACGATTGGACAGATCATTTCTGAACCTTTGGTCACGCATAATCCTGATTTGTCTAAGAACGAGGTCAAAGACAAAGTTAAAGCTATGATGGCTAAGGTTGGGTTGTTGCCAGATCAAATCAATCGTTATCCTCATGAGTTCTCTGGGGGGCAGTGCCAACGTATTGGTATTGCGCGCGCGATGATTTTGGAACCAAAACTGATTGTCTGCGATGAAGCGGTGAGTGCCCTTGATGTATCCATTCAGGCGCAAATCGTAAATCTCTTAATGGGGCTTCAAAAAGAATTTGGCCTCAGTTTGATTTTCATCTCACACAATCTCAGTGTCGTGCGGCATATCAGTCAGCGAATTATGGTGTTGTACCTTGGCCGTATGATGGAAGTTGCGGATAGAGAGCAAATCTATACCAACCCGCTTCACCCCTATACAAAAGCTCTGATCTCAGCTGTACCTATTCCCGATCCCAATATTGAACGGAATAAGGAACATGTCCCGCTGAAAGGAGATCTGCCCAGTCCTCTCAACCCTCCTTCAGGGTGTGTATTTCGAACACGCTGTCCTTTTGCCAAGGATATCTGTGCTTCTGATGTTCCTGAATTAAAGATCTACGAAGGAAAAAGAGAAGCAGCCTGTCACTTTATTGAAGGCTAATATCTGGTTGTTGAAGATCACTGTTCGTTCTGTAATATGATCCCTTTCTAATCTAACAGTTATGTTTTAAGGGTTAGAAATAGTTAATAAAAGCTATGCTCCGCCGGGATCATAGCTTTTATTTTATCCAAAATTTTAAATTCTATTATCTAAAGTTTTGTTGATATTCTGGTGATAGCTCTGTTGTTAGTGGTGCAGGATGAAAAGTTGTAATCAACTTAGGTAATGGTAACGGCATCACAAAGATCATGGCATCGTGTGGTGCATTGTACGTGAGACAATCTCTAAAGCGTTAAGTCTGGGCTATGCTTGATAAAGGCGTGATCGGGGTATTCGTCTTTGGCAATATTTCCTCTAAAACATTTGCTGCTGAAAGGAGAGGGCCCTCTCCTTGAGGTTTTCCGACGATTTGTAATCCCACTGGGAGGCCCGATTTGGTGAAACCACAAGGGATGGATATTGCGGGTGACGCTGTTAGGGTAATGGTTGAGACGATTGCTAGCCAATCAATATACGTATCCAGTTTTTGTCCGGCACATTCCTCGACGTAACGTTGCTCAACAGGAAAGGGAGGAACGATTGTTGTCGGGCAAAGTAGAAGGTCATATTCAGCAAAGAAGCTTTGCATACGATAATAAATCTCTCCCCGTTTACGTTCTGCCCAAGCGATGTCTTCGGCCGTGAGAGAGCGACCGTATTCTATATTCCAAATAATATCTTGCTTGAGCTTGTCGCGGTGTTGATCAAGTAAGGGGCCGAGACCAATAACAAAATCCAAGCCTCGTAAGCGTTTGAATATTTCTGGTGCTTCGCTTAATTCAGGAGTGGCTTCTTCAACGATCACACCTACTTCTTCAAATTGGAGAGCTGCCTGCGCACAAATTCCTGCTATTTCGGGATCAACAGGTGTGACACCCAGATCAGAGCTGTAGGCAACTTTTATTGGTTTGATTTTTTGTTGTGTAGTGCTGAGAAAGCTTGCCTCTGTGGCAGGCAGAGCCAAGGGATTTGCATTGTGAAAGCCAACCATGGCATCGAGAAATAATGCAGTATCTGCCACATTTCGGGCCATTGGACCTTGCATGGAGAGCGTTTGGAAGGGCGATGTACTTGGGCCATCTGCCAGTCTGTGCATAGAAGGCCGAAGACCCACGACCCCACAAAAACTGGCCGGGTTTCGAAGAGATCCTCCCATGTCGGATCCATGGGCAAGCCATGCACAACCTGTCGCAAGTGCTGCGGCAGCTCCGCCAGAAGACCCCGCAGCTGATTTACTTAAGTCCCAAGGGTTTCGTGTCGTGCCAAAAACGGGGTTAAAGGTGTGTGCCCCAGCGCCAAATTCGGGGGTGTTGGATTTCGCATAAACCACAGCCCCGTTGGCTTCCATCGTTTCTACGAGCGCGTCAGACCAGTCGGGGGTTCTGTTTGCGAATATGGGGCTGCCAGAAGTTGTCCGAACTCCTTTGGTCGCGGTGAGATCTTTGATTGGTACTGGTATGCCGGCTAAGATGCCGCGATCTTCCAGGGATTTTTTCTCAAGATCTTTGGCAAAGGCGCGTGCGCGATCAAAACACAGGGTTGGTAGGGCGTTGACTTGGCCATCGACGGCCTGAATACGAGCCTCTAATACATTCAACAATTCAGAAGGACTTACTTTATTTTTATTAAGTAAGTCTTTTATTTCACAAGCGCTTGCTTGAATAAGTTCGTCAGAAGAGGAATGTGTCATCGTATATCGCTTTATGGAAATAAGATCGTCGAGGAATGTAGGATGTTATCAGAGTTTATTAGGCTGTACATCTAATGCTGAATTTTGGTGAGTTTCTGATGATTTTGAAATTTAGCGATTTGCTCTCGAGCGGTATGAGAAAGGTGTTTTGCAAGTTGTTTAAGTTCTTCTTTCCTAACCGAACTTTTTCGCCAGGCGAGACCGAGTTTACGATGGGTTTCCTGACCTTCCAAAGGAGAAAGGCTGATGTTCGTTCCTTCGAGGAGGGATGTTTGACAAGCAAGTGATGGCAGTAAGGTAATGCCAAGGCCATTGGCGACCATATGAACAAGAGTTAATAGGCTTGAAGCCTGGAGTGTCTGGTCTGTTTTGAGGTTATAGGTTTGACAAGCGGCTAGGGCATGGTCTCTGAGACAGTGACCTTCTTCCAAGAGTATCAATTCTTTTTGCTGGCTTTGTGTTTCCAGAAATTGATGAATATCGGCCGAAGTCATATTGGTAACGGGATGATTTGTTGGGTGTGCGAGAAGAAAGGGATCTTCGGCAAGCTCTATCCATTCCAAGCCAACCTCATCGTAAGGAAAGGCCATCAGGGCTGCATCTAATGAACCTTCTCGCAGGCGCTTTACCAATCTGGCGGTTTCGTCTTCAATCAAAAAAAGCCGTAAATCTGGATATTCTTCACGTAGTAGAGGAAGAGTTTGGGGGAGGAGGTAGGGCGCGATTGTTGGGATAGCGCCGAGTTTAAGATCCCCAGACAGAAGTCTGTTCCCGTGTCGGGCAAGGGATGCGATTTCTTCGGCTTCCCTTAGCAGACCTGTTGCTCGTTTCGTTATCTCAGTTCCAAGTTCCGTAAAGAATACCCGTCGTTTGGTGCGTTCGACCAACTTGCAATCAAGCAAGTTTTCAAGTTCTTGTAACCCGGCACTTAGGGTTGATTGTGTTACGCTACAGGCTTCGGCGGCACGTCCGAAATGACCGTGCCGTTCCAACTCCACTAGGTACTTTAGTTGTTTCAATGTCGGCAAATACATAATAATCGATTTTTTCTATTACTGTAATGAGAATAACTCGTTGGATCGATTAATAGCAAGTGCGTATTCTTCTCTTATCAGGCCGGCGTAGCCTATGAGCACATCACCTCTGCCGGAATTAATGACTATAATTTAACTGGCTCACAACTCTGAGTATGCTGGTTAAGGAGAGAAGGTCTCGATAATGAAAAATAAATTAACAACTGCCTTTGGTGCCCCTGTCGTTGACAATCAAAATATTCAAACCGCTGGTCCTCGTGGTCCCGCCTTACTGCAGGATGTTTGGTTTTTGGAAAAAATGGCTCACTTCGATCGTGAAGTCATTCCGGAGCGTAGAATGCATGCCAAGGGGTCTGCTGCTTTTGGGGCATTTACTGTTACTCATGATATTACCAAATACACAAAAGCAAAAATTTTCTCTGAAATAGGTAAAAAAACAGAGATGTTCTTGCGCTTTTCTACGGTGGCAGGAGAACGTGGAGCAGCAGATGCCGAGCGTGATATCCGTGGTTTTGCCATGAAGTTTTATACTGAGGAAGGTAACTGGGATTTGGTTGGCAATAATACGCCCGTCTTCTTCTTGCGCGATCCGATGAAATTTCCAGATTTAAATCACGCTGTAAAGCGCGATCCAAAAACCAATATGCGTAGTGCTGATAACAATTGGGATTTCTGGACTTCTCTGCCTGAAGCATTACACCAGATTACAATTGTGATGAGTGACCGAGGGATTCCGGCTTCTTATCGACATATGCATGGCTTTGGTAGTCATACCTTTAGCTTTATTAACGCGGATAACGAGCGCTTTTGGGTTAAATTTCATTTCAAAACTCAGCAGGGTATCAAGAATTTATCTGATCAAGAGGCGGGCGAGCTGGTTGGTAATGATCGCGAAAGCCATCAGCGGGATCTTTTTGACGCAATCGAGAAAGGTGACTTCCCTAAATGGACTTTATCTGTTCAGATTATGCCTGAGAAAGAAGCTGGTTCTTGCAGTTATAATCCTTTTGATTTGACCAAAGTTTGGCCAAAAGGAGATTACCCTCTTATTGAAGTTGGTGAGTTCGAACTCAATCGTAACCCTGAAAATTATTTTGCGGAGGTGGAACAATCCGCCTTTAATCCTGGGAATGTCGTTCCTGGCATTAGTTTCTCACCGGACAAGATGCTTCAAGGACGGTTGTTCTCTTATGGAGATACTCAGCGTTACAGGCTTGGCGTAAATCATAACCAAATTCCAGTGAATGCACCTAAGTGTCCATTCCATTCTTATCATAGGGATGGTGCAATGCGCGTGGACAGCAATGGCGGATCCAGTGTTGGATATGAGCCAAACACTGTTGGGGAGTGGAATGAACAACCTGATTTTGCAGAACCACCATTATCTATTGAAGGGGCTGCTGATCATTGGAACCACAGGGTTGATGAGGATTATTATTCTCAACCGCGAGCTCTGTTTAATCTGATGTCTGCAGCGCAAAAACAGATCCTGTTTGATAATACAGCAGCAAATGTTGGTGGTGCGCGTCTCGAAATTCAGCATAAGCATATTCGCAATTGCTATAAAGCTGATCCGGCTTATGGGAACGGTGTTGCAAAAGCACTTGGATTAAATGCTGAAGAAATTGTTGCTGCAGAATAATTTTTTATTCTCTGGCGGCTGTGGGAGGAGAGGGGCGCGCCGGTCTCTCTCCTTCTTTTTCAATTAATGGCTATTGATATAGAGCTGTTTGAGAGTTAGCAGACTTTCTTTGAAAGAAGTACGCCAGTTTCCAAAAAATGAAAGAAAGGCAGCAGGGTTACATAATGTTTTAAGTAACTAAGGGTTGGAATTTTTACAATAAAACTATTAGTGATTGTGTATTCATAGGTAAAAATTCTTCTCAATCAAATAATACAAAAATATTATGGTTAACAAGGATCTTTTCATTTGATCTTTGCATTTCTTTTTGCTTTGTCAGGGTGCGAGCGGAATATTCTTATATTAGTAGTTTGGTAAATAAGAGTCCGTAATTTCTATATTAGTACGGACTTTGTATGATTATCGAGCAATCTAATGAGTGTGCTCTTACTTCTGATGTGCGAAGTAATGTGAGTGCCTTATTTTTAGAAAACAGTATCGAAGCGGTTTTGGTCACAGATGCTCTTGGCAGTATTGTATACGCAAATCCGGCGGTTTCGCAAAATTTTGGATTTACAGTATATGATTTGATAGGGCGGACGATCTTTGATTTTATCAAAGTATCCTCAGAGGAGCAAAAATCTCTGCTAATGCTTGGTGCCGCGGATGGGAATGCTGTCCCTTGCGAAGGGGTTGTCGAAACGGTTACGGGTGTTCTCTTAGACGTTCTTTTGCGTTCTTTTAGGTTGAATGATAAAGGGGATATGCATCGAGCTTTTTTTGTGCGTGATATCAGTGCGAGGGTTTCTATTCGTAAAGAGTTAAAGTCTTCACAACAATTAATGGGCAGTATTGTTGAAGGTGTGAGTGATGCTATCCTTGCCACAAATCAAACTGGCGACCTAACCCTCTTCAATAAAGGGGCAGAGAGTGTTTTTGGATATCGTGCTGAGGAAATTATTGGAAAAGATATATCGATACTCGTCCCTAATGATTTAGAGCTTAACCATATAAAACAGCTTATCGGTATCCGAGATAACGATTTCTATACACGTAATATTGAGATGAACGGCGGGATGACGGGTGAGATATCTGGCCAAAGAAAAAACGGAGAGATATTTCCGGCAGAAGCGACCATTATGCAGATTAATGATGGTGAAGAATTATCTTTTGCAGCTGTAATTCGTGACATTTCCGAGAGAATCAAAGTTCAGGACGAATTACAAGAAGCCAAAGAGATGGCTGAAATTGCCAATCAAATGAAGTCCTCTTTTCTTGCGAATATGAGCCATGAACTGAGAACTCCTTTGAATGCCATTATCGGGTTTTCTGAATTTATTACGGGGGAACATCTTGGTAGATTGGAACATAAAAAATATCGTGAATACGTTGGAGATATTTTAAATAGTGGACGGCACCTTCTAACGATAGTGAATGACATACTAGACCTTTCTCGGGTTGAAGCTGGAGAAGTTAAGCTAAATGAGAGTGTCGTCTGCATACGCCAGTCGATTTTATCTGCTTATCGTTTTGTTACTCGTCAGGCAAAGGGCAAAAATATATCTCTAAATGTGAATTTGGACGATGATCTGTCTTACCTCTTTGCAGATGAGCGGATACTGAAACAAATCATTATTAACCTTGTAACGAATGCTGTGAAATTTACGCCTGAGGGTGGTTCGATCAAAGCCACTATTAATACTTTCAGGGAAGATGGTCGCCTTTCTCTTATCATTACGGATACAGGTATCGGAATTGCAGAAGAAGATCTGGAGCGAGTTATAAAGCCCTTTGAGCAATCAGAATCCAGTTATACCAAAACCATCGAAGGTACGGGTTTAGGATTGTCTTTAGCGCAGTCTTTGATGGAATTACATGGTGGAGATCTTAATATTACAAGTGAACTCGGCGTAGGTACTTCTGTTGAATTGACCTTCCCTTCTTATCGTGTCGTGCCGTCGGATAATATGTTTGGACAATCAGGGAAGAAGCTTTCGGCGTAGAGTATTCACCATCATGCTTTCATTAATTTCGTAAAATTATGGACCTTAACGACAGTTTTTAAATTTTGAGACGTTCTAACTTCATAACCAGATTGGAGAGGCGTCCTATGAAACTTAATCGACAAATTTTACCCGCCGCCGCAATAATTTTATCTACCGTTCTTGGCAGTGAGGCAATGGCCCGCTCTCTCAAGGGTAGTTCCGTGCATAACTCAAACCCATCTGCACATTACACCCATGTTCGACCAATCGCTGAGGCTACTCACGCTCATCGTATCAAACAAAAGTCATCAGTTTATATTGGTCATAGACCAATGAAAATAACGCAAAAGCATTTTCACAGGCTTACGACTAGACAACGTAAACGGTACGAAAGCGCTTTTTTGTCTGCGGCGACGATTTCCAATGGTAGATTTATCTATTGGAAGGAAGGTGATGCTTCTGGATCAATAAGTTTTGCTCGAGATATTTCATTACAGTCTAACTGCCGATCTTACATTCAAACCGTGACAATTAACCGGGATCTTGAAAAGGTCAAAGGCGTTGCCTGCCTGCAGAAAGATAATAGATGGAATATTATTTATTAAAGCTGCTGGACAAGCTCATTAAAAATTTGGATTGAGAAATAAAAAAGGCAGAGCATATGCTCTGCCTTTAGATAGTAGCGCTTTACTGGATATTAATTTTGTACCCGATAGTCTTCTTCTGGGAAGAATAGGTAATCTTGATCTTCACCCACCGCGTTGTGACAATCTGCACAGAACTTGACCTTCTTGGAATTCACACCGTTGGTTTCACCGAAGATCTTTCCGTTAGGAGTAATGAGTGTGTATTTCCAGTTGCCATCCTCAGGGCTGAAACCAGCTTCCATTTTCTCCATGAGGAAAAGAGGGCCGGGCTTCACGCCTTTTTTGGTTACTTTGAAACTATCTTTTGCGACAATAGCACCAACAGGTAGTATTCCGATGTCTTCGTATTTGCCATAGGCTTTTGCAAGATCATTGGCGTAGTTGTGGACAAAGCGTCCGCCATGAGTACTGGATTTGTGTGGGCCGACAGTATAACGGTCCCAGTTGAAATATTCAGTAGAGACAGGGTGTTCTGATTTTGCGTAACCAGCCCGAAGTTTTGGCGAAATTTCTTCGTAGTGCTCTACGGCTTTTTCATCAGATATTTCTTCGGCCGTAGCAATTGCCGGAACCATAAATAAAACTGGGGCAACAGCGGCACTGAGAGCGAGAGCTTTTAGTGTAGAGGTTAGTTGTGTTATCATCTGGGTGTTCTCCGGTTTCCTGACCATCACCGATTATTAGCGCGCCCGGTTAAATTGATCCGGGGTATCGGTGTTTAAGGGTTTAGTGTTCTGTTCTTATTTTAGATAACACCGTTACAGGAAAAATGGAGTAAAGCTTCTTCACGATCCAGTGAGATGATCTGTTGCGATCTTTTGGAATTAGCGGAAATATAAAAGGGCCGCAGATTAGTTGCGGCCCTTTTATCAGCAATATCTGCTTTCGTTATTCAGCAGCAACAGCAAGAGGGTCTAATCTTGCGGCACTATATTTAAATTCAGGGATTTTTCCGAAAGGATCAAGCTGAGGATTGGTCAGCATATTTGCCGCAGCTTCAGAGAAACAGAACGGCATAAAGATCATACCTTCAGGTACTTCACGATCTTGACGAACTTTCAGGCTTACTGTGCCGCGACGCGTGGTGACAGAAACCCAATCACCAGCAACAATGCCAAGGCTATTCATATCCAAGCGATTAACAAAGACAACAGCTTCTGGTTCAAGGTTATCAAGAACCTGAGAGCGACGTGTCATTGCGCCCGTATGCCAGTGCTCGAGTAATCGACCTGTTGTTAGTACCAGTGGGAATTCCTTATCAGGAAGCTCTGCTGGATCGATAAGGGCTGTAGAAACGAGTTTTCCACGCCCGGAAGCGGTAGGGAAGCCTTGGGCGAACAAAATTTCTGTTCCTGGTCCGTCTGCGCTTGAACAAGGGTAGGTCACGACTTCTTCACGTTCGAGACGCTCCCAGGTAATGTTGTTGAGAGATGGCATAATTTGCGCCATTTCATTGAATACTTCTTTGGGATGAGTGTATGACCAGTTCAGGCCCATGTGTTGAGCAAGTTCCTGGATCAACTCCCAATCCTGCCGAGCTTCTCCGGGAGGAGAAACAGCCGCACGACCAATTTGAACCTGACGGTTGGTATTAGTAAAGGTTCCATCTTTTTCTGCGTGTGCGGAAGAAGGCAAAATAACATCTGCATGCCAGGCTGTTTCTGTCATGAAAATATCCTGAACCACAAGGTGATCCAGCTTAGAGAGCGCTTCGCGTGCATGATGTTGATCGGGATCTGACATCGCCGGGTTTTCACCTTGGATGAACATACCCGTGACGTTGCCATCGTGGATAGCGTCCATCGTTTCAACAACAGTCAGGCCTTTTTGCCGGTCGAGCTCCATACCCCAGAAGTCTTCCATACGAGTACGGATTTCTTCGTTTTCAACGGATTGGTAATCGGGATACAACATTGGTATCAAGCCCGCGTCGGAAGCCCCTTGTACATTGTTCTGACCACGTAGAGGGTGCAGACCAGTACCTGGACGGCCGATCTGACCAGTGATCAAGGACATCGCAATTAAGCTGCGGACGTTATCTGTTCCGTGAGTATGTTGAGAGACACCCATGCCCCATAGGATGAGAGATGCTTCTGATGTCGCATAGACGCGGGCAGTTTCACGTAATGTTTGCGCATCAATACCACAAATTTCAGCCATGTCTTCTGGTGAGAAATCTTTGATGTTAGTTTTTAGCTCTTCGAAGCCTTCTGTGTTAGCTTGAACATATTGAACATCATAAAGGTTCTCTTCGATGATTGTATAAATCATCGCATTGAGCATCGCGACATCGCGACCTGGCTTAAATTGGAGATGTTTGTCTGCGTATTTTACCAAGCTTTGTCCGCGGGGATCTAAAACGAATAAGTGCTTTTTGGGATCCTTGGCGGCTTGTTTTATGTAGCTTGCTGCAACAGGGTGATTTTGTTCTGGGCGGCAACCAATAATAATGATGCACTCTGCTTCGGCGACTGATGTAAAGGGTGCAGATACGGCACCAGAGCCCACACCTTCCATAAGAGCAGCCACAGATGAAGCATGACATAGGCGAGTACAGTGATCGACGTTGTTACTACCAAACCCTGTTCGTACCAGTTTTTGGAATAGATAAGCTTCCTCGTTCGAGCCTTTGGCCGAGCCAAATCCCGCTAGAGACTTAGGGCCTTTTTCATCGCGAATCTTACTGAGGCCAGAAGCTGCTCGTTCAAGCGCTTCTTCCCAGGTGGCTTCTCGGAAAAATTGAGAGAAGTCATTGTCAGGAACACCGATGTCCCAACCTCTTGGCGCATCATCGCGACGGATAAGTGGCTTGGTTAGGCGGTTGGCATTATGAATATAATCAAATCCAAACCGCCCTTTAACACAGAGACGCTTTTCATTTGCAGGACCGTCACGGCCATCAATTTTAAGAATTTTATCGTCTTTGACATGGACTTCGGTCTGGCAACCAACGCCACAGAACGGGCAAACAGAGTTTATGATCTCATCAGGGTATTCTTCACGTTGTCCAACTTCGTTAAGAAGTGCGCTTTCCATTAAAGCGCCAGTTGGACAAGCTTGAACACATTCGCCGCAAGCAACACATGTGCTTTCACCCATGTCAGCACCAAAATCGAACACGATACTTGATTTTGAGCCACGGAAAGCCATACCGATAACATCGTTGACTTGAACATCACGACAGGCGCGAACACAAAGGTTGCAGTTGATGCATGCATCAAGATTTACGGCAATCGCTGTGTGGCTTAGATCTGCTGGGGGGCGTTCATGAGCAGGAAATCTACTGGAAGTAACATCGATGTCAGAAGCCCAATTCCAGAATTTCGAATTCGGTTCATGGGCTTCCTCGCGCTTAGGCTGGTCAGCAACAAGAAGTTCAAAAACCATTTCACGGGCTTTTTTTGCACGTTCGGTTGCGGTGTTAACAACCATACCCTCTGCAGGCTCTCTTATGCATGAAGCGGCAAGAGTACGTTCCCCTTCGATCTCAACCATGCAAGTGCGGCAGTTACCATCAGCTTCATAACCAGGTTCAGGTTGGAAGCATAAGTGTGGTATTTCAGTGCCAAGACGATCAGCAACTTGCCAAATTGATTCGCCCGGTTTGGATGTTACTTGGTCGCCGTTCAGTGTGAAGCTTACCGGCTTATCATTTGCCAAGACGGACATTATAGTTCCTCCGGAAAGTGTTTCATGGCTGACAGCAATGGGTTTGGAGCTGCTTGACCCAAACCACAAATTGAAGCATCCATCATAACAGTTGAAAGCTCTTTAAGAAGATCCTGATCCCAGGTTTTTTCTTCCATCAGACTAACAGCTTTTTCGGTACCAGCCCGACAAGGGGTACATTGTCCACAGCTTTCGTCTTCGAAAAAGCGCATAAGATTCATTGCAACATCACGTATGTTGTCTTGATTTGAAAGAACAATTACAGCAGCTGAACCGATGAAACATTGATGTTCTTGAAGGGTATCAAAATCAAGGGGTACGTCCCCAAGAGAAGCAGGTAGAATTCCTCCAGAAGCGCCACCAGGAAGATAGGCTTTGAATTCCTGCCCATCCGCCATACCATCACAATATTCATTGATAAGCTCTTTGATTGTGATGCCAGCAGGAGCAAGCTTAACACCTGGATTTTTAACACGCCCGGATACTGAAAATGATCTCAGACCTTTGCGGCCATTACGGCCGTGGCTTGTGAACCATTCTGGTCCTTTTTCGATTAAGTCGCGGACCCAATATACTGTCTCAATGTTATTCGTGAGAGTTGGTAATCCAAAAAGTCCTACTTGAGAAGGAAACGGCGGCTTGTGGCGAGGATAGCCTTTTTTACCTTCAATGGATTCAATCATGGCTGATTCTTCGCCACAGATATAAGCGCCAGCACCTCGTCGGAGATCTAGTTTGATTCCGTTATTTAGACCTTCTGCGTACAACCGCTCTATCTCTTTTGTGAGAAGCTTGATAACAGCAGGATATTCATCGCGAATGTATATATAACTGGCTTCTACTTCACCAACCCATGCCCCGATGAGCATACCTTCTAGAAAACGATGAGGATCTGTTTCGAGATAATGGCGATCTTTAAATGTACCAGGTTCGCCTTCATCACCATTGATTGCCATTAATCGTGGCTTTGGTTGTTGGCGAATGATGCTCCACTTCAAGCCAGTTGGGAAGCCAGCGCCACCGAGACCCCGTAGGCCAGTGTTCTTTAACAGGTCAATGATCTCATCGCGATCGTACTTACCTTCGTAACATTCGCGCAAAACCTTGTATCCGCCATCGGCGACATAAGCATCGTAATCGCGATAATCTACCTTGGCCGGATGGATGTCTTTGTTTTCAGTAACTGCAGTGATCTTTTCGACAGTCGCATGTTCAACATGGTTATGACCAACCTCTGCTACAGGCGCGCAATCGCAGCGACCCATGCAGGGAGCCGTGATCACACGAACGTTCTTCGCGGCAGTTTTTGAGAGGTTTTTCAAGATATCCTGAGCGCCCGCCATTTCACAGCTAAGGCTTTCGCAGATACGCACGGTAATCTCGGCCGGGGCTTTTTCACCATCAAGGACAATGTCGAAGTGTGCATAAAAGGAAGCGACTTCGTAAACTTCGGCCATCGGGAGTTTCATCTCATCCGCTAGGGCTTGAAGATGTCCGGCGGATAAACTTCCGTAAGTATCTTGGATCAGATGGAGGTGCTCGATTAATAAATCTCGCTGGCGAGATCTATTACCCAGCAGGGCTTTGATTTCCTCCTGGGCTTTGTTCTCGAGCTGTCGTCCCTTGGCGAAAACAGGCGGCTTTCGACGTCCTGATCCCGGATGAATTTGGCGCTTTACAGGAGGATTATCTTTCTTAGAAGAATCCAAAACAATACTATCCGACATTACTCATGTAACTCCACGACATTCAGCCCTATTTTTAAGGCGTGCTATACCGGTTAACCCGGCCTTGCTATTTCTCATATTCGGTATCAATTCACCCGGATGCTAGCTTTAGTTTAGCTTAGTCGCAGTGAGGTTCTATCGTATTTCCGAAGCTTTCCGTGTCATTTTATAGTGCTTTGTATGTGTTGGGTAGTAATCGATAGTAATGGGTCATTCGCAAAGTCCTATGCTTTAATAGGGTATTGCTATCAGCGCTGCGAGTGCTTTGAACGAAGTCGCTGTGCAGGTGTATTGTCGGTAGATGGGTTTTTATCTCATCTTATCTGTGGTTTAATTTATGAATGTTATAGAGTTTCTTTGGAATAATCTTTTCTAAATTGGCTTGTCTCTGCCCAGGGATCTTTATCTCGGGTTGTTTTCCATCGGTAGTGTGAGATTTTTATTAATAATGAATAGTAAAATTGATTTTCGGGTTCTTGAACTTCTTTCATCTCGTCTTTGTCACGATCTTGTCGGCCCTGTTGGTGCGGTAAACAACGGCCTAGAGCTTATGCAAGACGATTCATTTGGTATGGCCGATGATGCGTTAAATCTCGCTTCTGCTTCGGCAACGCAGGCTGCGGTGACTTTACAGTTTTATCGGCTTGCTTACGGGCTTGCTGGTAGCCGTATGGGAAGTGATTACGCAACGCTAAATCAATTGGCGCAGAACTATCTTGCACACACCAAGGTAGTTTTTAGCTGGCCCGAGCTACAAGCACCTGAAGGCCTACCTGATAATGGTGGGAAAGTACTCCTTAATCTAATTGCTTTTGGTCTTGAGATGTTACCCCGTGGCGGAACGATAACAGCGCTAAGTGGTAATTCTGATACTGGTACTTTCGTGGCAGTTACTGTTGCTGGTGAATCAATTTCGATTCGCGAAGAAGTTTTAGAAGCGCTCAAGGATGATGTTGATCCGGAAAACTTAACTCCGCGCAATGTTCATGCTTATTTTACACGGTTTCTTGCAAAAAGAAGTGGGTCTGATCTTTTGATTAATAATTCCGTAGAAGGACACGTTCAATTAATCGTATCGTTCTAAAGAAAGCTATAAGATAGTAATCCTATTTGTTAAATTTCTAAGATGGTACGGGTTTTAAGGTTTAGAGCCCTACTCTATATAAAGCGGCTTTCCTTTTGGAATGCTGCTTTTTTATTAATATTAATCCAAGTTATTGCGAATAAGTCTCATTTTCCCGGTTGAATTGTTGCGAATGATTTGCAATATTCATTTTGTTTCGTAGAGAGTTTACCCTCTTGGATAATTTAAATGTCACTTCGAAGTGATAATAATAGGAGACAGTCGATATGAAGGCTGCTTGGTTAGCGACAACAGCTATGCTTACTGCTGCTGCATTCAGTGCAACAGTGGCTCATGCAGAAGAAGTTGTGAATGTATACTCATCTCGCCATTATCAGACAGATGATGCACTTTATGACAACTTCACCAAAGAAACCGGGATTAAGGTGAATTTGATTGAAGGTAAGGGGGCGGCTCTAATTGAACGGATCAAAAGCGAAGGGGCTAATAGTCCTGCCGATGTTTTGATTACAGTAGACGCTGGTAACTTATGGCGTGCAGATCAAAAAGAAATTTTCCAGACCGTTTCTTCATCCGATCTTGATGCTCGAATTCCTGAAAACTTACGCCATCCAGATGGTAAGTGGTTCGGTCTTTCAACACGTGCTCGTATGATTTTCTTTGATAACTCTAAAATTAAAGCGGGTGAAATTTCCAGTTATGAAGACCTCGCCGATCCAAAATGGAAAGGCAAAGTTTGCATTCGGAAAAGCTCCAATATCTATAATCAATCTCTTTTGGCCTCTATGATTGCAGAAAAAGGGGAAGAAGCAGCTGAGAAATGGGCGGCTGGTGTTGTCGCTAATTTTGCTCGTCAACCGGTAAAAGGTGATACCAATCAGTTGCGGGGTATTGGATCAGGCGAATGTGAAATTGCTGTTGCTAACTCTTACTACTTTGTTCGCTTACAAACTACGCCAAGTGAACAGGATAAAGGGCTTGCGGACAAAATTGGTTATGTTTTTCCCAATCAAAATGATCGTGGCACTCATGTAAATATCTCCGGCGCAGGGGTTGTTAAATCATCTCCTAATAAAGAAGCAGCGGTAAAGTTTATTGAGTATCTGACAAGTAATCAGGCACAAAACTATTTTGCAGATGGGAATAACGAATTTCCTGTCGTCGAAGGCGTAGCTTCCAATTCAGCTGTTAAGGCTCTCGGTGAATTTAAGGTCGATACCGTTAACGTATCGGTCTATGGTGAAAACCAGATCACAGCTCAGAAAATCTTCGATCGGGTAGGCTGGAATTAAAGCACCTACTTTTTAGAAAACTAATTTTCTAAAGTATAAAAAAGAGCATTCTCTAGACATCGGTTTGGGGGATGCTTTTTTTATGGGTGCTTCTAGACGTTTGGGAGTTGAGTTTAATTGGTTTCAGAAAGACCGCAGTTCTTTAGGTTCTAGCGAGAGTTTATAAATTTCTTACTGACTTCCTGCACGACTTTTCGAAATCGCTCTGGTGAGAAGGATCAAAGGAAGAATGCCGACCAACACGATGGTTAGGGATGCTGTAGATGATTCTGATAAACGTTCATCTGATGCTAGGTTATAAGCGTGAACAGCAAGTGTATCGAAGTTGAATGGTCGCATGACGAGTGTTGCTGGTAACTCTTTCATAACGTCAACAAACACAACAAGACCAGCAGTCATAAGGCTGCCACTCATAATTGGGATATGTACTTGCCAGAGCGTCCTTAGAGGGCCTAATCCCAGTGTTCGGGATGCATCTTCCATGCTTGGTCTAATTTTACCAAGGCCAGTTTCTACGGTGTTAAGGGAAACAGCTAAAAACCTTACAAGATAAGCAAAAACCAAGGCAGTAATAGATCCGGTAAGCAAGAGACCGGTCGATATATCAAAAGTGGCTCTCATCCAAGCGTCAAACGAGTTGTCTAGAATGGCCAATGGAAATAAGGTGCCAATCGCAACAACTGTCCCTGGAACGGCGTATCCCATTGCTGCTATGCGGGTGGCCCATTTAGAAATGACGTTTGGCTGCATTCTATTTGTATAAGCCAGTAGGACCCCAATAATTACCGCGATGACTGCGGTTATTGCAGCAAGGGTAAAGCTGTTAAAGGCTAGTTTGAAGAATTTGGTACCGAACTGTTCGTCTCCCAAACTGATTGTCATATCAATTAAGATAAGGGCAGGAAGAATAAAGCCCAGGGTTAGAGGCAGAGCACAGGCACATAATGCGAGATACTTCTTAAAACCTCTGAGCTGATATTCTGGTAAGTTCTGATAGCGGTTGGTCGCGTGATGGTATTTGGACTTCCCTCTGCTTACTTTTTCCAAAACAAAAACGGTGAGTATAAAGAGCAAGAGATAGGTTGAAAGCTGTCTAGCGGCAGCGAGATCGCCCATATTTTCCCAAGCGTTCATAATTCCCGTAGTAAAAGTTTGAACGCCAAAAAATGAAACTGTACCAAAATCAGCAAGAGTTTCCATTAAGGCAAGGGATGTTCCTGCAATAATCGCTGGGCGGGCGAGGGGGAGGGCTACTCGGAAAAAACTCTCCCAAGCGTTACAACCAAGGGTTCTGGAGACTTCGAGGGCACAAACTGACTGCTCAAGAAAGGCGGCTCGGGCCAGCATGTATACATAGGGATAGAGGACGAGAGACAGCATCAATATAGCGCCTCCGATCGAACGAACCTCAGGAAACCAATATTCTTTGAACTCTATCGAGAAAATATCTCTGATCAATACTTGGACGGGACCACTGACTTGCAAGAAATCAGTATAGGTATACGCCATTACGTAGGCGGGAACTGCGAGTGGAAGAATAAGGGCCCATTCAAAAAAACGTTGCCCTGGGAAACGGCACATGGTCACGAGCCATGCGGTACTGGTCCCGATAATCGCAACGAGAAGGCCAACTCCTAGTGCGAGTATTGAAGTATTAATGAGGTAATTTTTGAGAACAGTACTGACTAAATGGTCCCAAACATCGCTCTTAGTTGCAATGCCTGCACTTATAACGCTGAGGATTGGAAAGGCAAAAAGTAAAGCTATCGCCAAGGCGGCCCAAGTCCAGGACCCTGTTTTTCTCTTGGATCGAATTTCAAGGTTATTGTTATTAACCACATTCGGGTTTTGTGGCATTTTTCTCGAATCCACCAAACTTTTTTCACACAGAATTTTTAATTAGTAACGAGTCTCATTTAAGTGCATGAGCTAAGCTCTCAAGCTAGGGCTTGTAAAGGATAAAGCGTCATAAAACTTTATCCTTAGGACTTTAAAATCATTAAATTATGTATCTTTCTAATTAAAGTTAACGAAGGAACGGGATTGGGTAAGAGGTTATTAATCTTCCTTTGCCAAGCTTATGCATGAATGAATAGCGGATTGCAGCTTTATTGTGTCCGTAGTGCTTGATCAAGATGGAATGGATGCGCAGTTATGGATGATCTTTTGAGCGAGTTTCTGACTGAGACCAGTGAAGGCCTCACGACACTCGATGTGGAACTTGTTAAGCTCGAACAGAACCCAAACGACAGTGAATTGCTCGGTAACATTTTCCGACTTATGCATACGATTAAGGGTACTTGTGGGTTCCTCGGATTGCCAAGGCTAGAGTCAGTGGCTCATGCTGGTGAAAACATCATGAATAAGTTTCGTGATAAAGAACTATCAGTAACTCCAGCTGGTGTATCTCTGATTTTGGAATGTTTGGACCAAATTAGAGATATTTTGCAGACCCTCGAAGCGACGGAAAAAGAACCGGAGGGTGATGACACTGATCTTATTAATCGCCTAAATGCACATGCTGAGGGCGGTGATCAGGCAGCAATACCTGAGGCCGCACCTGCTCCAGTATCAGATACTACTGATGCTGATATGGGTGACGCTGTTGATGACGATGATGAAGAAGATGAGCTTGAAAAGGCTTTCAGATTAGCTCTTGGACCCGATGAACTTGCTGCTCAAGCTGCTGAAGCCGCAGCGCCTGAACCTATTGCGGAAGTTGTCGAACTGAAACCAGAGCCAACTCCTGCACCCAAAGCGGCTCCTAAAAATGCAGCACCTGCCGCGCCCGCAGCTGAGGCCTCTTCTTCGGTAGCCAATCAATCCATTCGTGTAAGTGTTGATGTTCTTGAAAACCTTATGACGATGGTTTCTGAATTGGTCTTAACCCGAAATCAAACACTGCAAATTCTAAGGGCGCATAAAGAAAGTGACTTTGCGACACCGTTACAACGCTTAAACCATGTGGTTTCTGATTTGCAAGAAGGGGTTATGAAAACCCGTATGCAGCCGATCGGTAATGCTTGGGCTAAGTTGCCTCGTATTATTCGTGACCTTTCTCATGAACTAGACAAGAAAATTGATCTGGTTATGAAGGGGGCTGAGACAGAGCTTGACCGTCAAGTACTTGAGTTGATTAAAGATCCTTTAACTCATATGGTCAGAAACTCTGCAGATCACGGTTTGGAAACACCAAGCGAGCGTCTTGCCGCAGGTAAGCCTGAAACGGGCCAGGTCATCTTGAACGCCTTTCATGAGGGCGGTCATATTATCATTCAAATTTCAGATGATGGTAAGGGCCTGAATACTAACCGTATCAGAGAGAAATGCCTCGAAAATAATTTAGCGTCTGAAGCTGATTTAGAGTCTATGAACGATCAGCAGATTCAACAGTTTGTTTTCAGAGCAGGGTTTTCAACTGCTGCAGCAGTAACAGCCGTATCTGGTCGTGGTGTTGGTATGGATGTTGTTCGTACCAATATTGAGAAGATTGGAGGCACTGTCGAACTCAGTTCTACAGAAGGTAAAGGCACGATCTTTACCATTAAAATTCCTCTGACTTTGGCGATTGTGTCCGCTTTAATTGTTGAATGTTGTAAAGAACGCTTCGCTATTCCTCAGCTTTCAGTTGTTGAGCTTGTAAGGACTTCTGCGCATTCTGAACACAAAATTGAGCATATTAACGAAACACCAGTTCTCCGTTTAAGAAACAGATTGTTACCTCTCGTTACCTTGCGGGATCTTCTGAAATTGTCTGACCCTGATGCTGAAGGTGAGCAGGGGGAAGTAACGGAAGTACGTGAAGATAACTTTATCGTTGTCTCTCAAGTGGGTACCTATACGTTTGGTATTATTGTAGATCGGGTTTTTGATACCGAAGAAATCGTTGTAAAACCAGTTGCGCCTATTCTTCGTCATATTCAATTATTCTCGGGAAATACAATCCTTGGCGATGGTGCTGTTGTTATGATTTTGGATCCGAATGGTATTGCTGCAGCGACAGGCGAAATTGCTGTTGCCGATACAGATATGGGTGGTTACGAAGATCGCCATGCGGCAGCGGGTGAAGAAAAAGTAGCAATGCTTGTATTCAAATCAGGAACGGGAGCACCGAAAGCGGTGCCACTTGCTTTGATTGCACGTCTTGAAGAAATCGACCTTGCTAAGGTTGAAAGCTCAGGTGGACAACATGTTGTTCAGTATCGTGGACAGTTAATGCCGTTGATTCCAATGCAATCAGATATGCAGTTGGAAGCAGAAGGTCGCCAACCCGTGCTTGTTTTCTCAGACAGAGAGCGTTCAATGGGATTGGTTGTCGATGAAATCATAGATATCGTTGAAGACCGAATGAATGTTGAGTTGAGTGGCGAAAAAGAAGGCTATATCGGTAGTGCAATTATTGCTGAAAAGGCGACGGACGTTGTTGATGCTGGATATTTCTTAACTCAGGCGTTTCCAGACTGGTTTGGTTCGGATGCTGGTAAAGAAAACTTTGAAAGCGATCGTTCCCGTATTTTACTTGTCGACGATAGTCCGTTTTTCCGCAATTTGTTGATGCCAATGCTATCTGTTGCCGGATATGAAGTGAAAGCTGTCGAATCAGCGAGTGAAGCACTTGCTCTTTGTGAGGAAGGGTTGATTTTTGATGTGATTATTTCCGATATTGAAATGCCTGGAATGAACGGTTTCGAATTTGCTCAGGCTGTTCAGGAAGACCATCGTTGGTCCAAAATTCCAATGGTTGCGCTTTCTGCTTTTGCGTCACCATCCGATTTGGTTAAAGGGCGTGCGGCAGGATTTAGAGACTATGTTTCAAAGACAGATCGCGGTGCTTTACTGACAACACTTCAAGATACAATTGCCGACCTTAAAGGCGCTGCTTGAGACACATCGTGGTTGAGATAATTAGTAGCCAGCGACAAATAGTAGAAAGAACAATGCTGTGAGTGATGACTATCAAGAAAACGAAGATTTTGTGACCTTTTTTATCGCAGGCCAACTTTTTGGTGTGCCGGTACTGAGAGTACAGGATATAATTAACCCACAACGCATAACGCCTGTTCCTTTGGCTCCTCCTGAAATTGCAGGATCATTGAACCTACGGGGACGCATTGTTACTGCGATTGACGTTCGGAAAAGATTGGGATTGCCAGCACGTGATGATAAAAACTGCATGAGCATTGTTGTCGAGAACGGCCACGATTTGTACAGCCTAATGGTTGACAGTGTTGGGGAAGTTCTTGATGTGGATGAGAGTTCATTTGAACGTAATCCTCCGACTTTGGATCAACGTTTTCGGGATTACTCTCAAGGTATCTATCGTCTTGATGGTCGCTTGTTGGTCATCCTCGATGTTAATCGCTTTTTGGATTATGGCCGTAGCGTTGATGCTGCATGATCATACTCGGGTTACTAGAGTTTAAAAATATGAGTAATATAAAACAAGCTGGAGCAATAATATGAAGACCTGTTTGGTTGTCGATGACTCCAAAGTCGTGCGAATGGTTGCACGAAAAATTCTTGAAGGACTAAATTTCCAGGTTGAAGAAGCAGAAGACGGTCAAAAAGCACTGGATGCATGTGTTGCTTCCATGCCAGATGCAGTTTTGCTAGACTGGAATATGCCTGTCAAAGATGGGTTGGAGTTTTTAAAGGATCTCCGGGTCCTACAGGACGTGGAGCAACCAATTGTTGTTTTCTGTACCACGGAAAACGATATGCAACATATCCAGCAGGCCATAGCTGCCGGGGCCAATGAATATATTATGAAACCCTTTGATAGTGACATCATAGAATCTAAATTTATACAGGTGGGCCTCATTTAATGGCCTTGCCCATGAATTTATCCTCTACTGATAAAGTTGAAAAATCTGATAATGCCTATCGGATAATGGTAGTTGATGATTCCGCTGTCATTCGTGGTCTGCTGACAAGAATTCTGGAAAGTGATCCTAGTGTTACGGTGGTTGAGTCTGTACCGAATGGTGAAATTGCAATTAAACGTCTAGCAATCCATGATATTGATGTCATTGTGCTGGATATTGAGATGCCAGTTATGGATGGCCTGACAGCTTTACCAAAGCTACTTGCGGTGAAGCCCGACGTTCAAATTATAATGGCGTCTACACTCACACGTAAAAATGCTGAAATTAGTTTGCGCGCAATGCGTTTAGGAGCTGCGGATTATATACCAAAGCCGACAAGTTCAGGAGAGCTGACTAAAGCCAGTGATTTTAAACATGAGTTAGTGGAAAAGGTTAAGGCTCTTGGTCAAGTTGCGCGTAGCGGAAAGAAGGCTCCATTACCTACAGCAAAGACTGGGCAGGCAAATGTAAATAAGCCTAAATTAGCTCCTGCACCGTCGAGTTTATATCCAACTAAAAGTATTGTACTCAGAAAAGACAAAATAAATAAACCGGATATCCTGGCCATAGGCAGTTCTACAGGGGGGCCGCAGGCCTTATTCGATGTTCTTGGTAATCTTGGTGCGATAACTCAGCCTGTCGTCGTGACACAGCATATGCCAGCAACTTTTACGGCTTTGCTTGCAGAGCATATTTCCCGTGTATCGGCCATGCCAAGTAAGGAAGGTGAAGATGGGGAAATTCTGAAAGGCGGTACTATTTATCTGGCTCCTGGTGGGTTTCATATGGTTTTTGAAAAGCAAGGGGCAAACGTTGTCATTCGCTTAAACCAAGAAGCACCAGAAAATTTTTGCCGGCCTGCAGTTGATCCAATGTTAAGAAGTTTATCCAAAATTTACGGCTCTCGTCTTCTTGTCCTAATTCTAACAGGTATGGGAAGTGATGGTCTACGAGGTTCCGAAGTTGTGACAGCCGCGGGCGGCTCAGTCATTGCACAGGACGAACAAACAAGTGTTGTATGGGGTATGCCTGGTGCTGTGGCGACTGCTGGACTTTGTTCCGCGGTTCTACCCATTAAAGAAATGGCATCCAATGTGCGACAACTTGTTCTGAGGTCGGCGGCATGAACGTGAGTGATTTCGAATATATTTCCCAGTTTCTAAGAAAACGTTCTGGGCTAGTCCTAAGTCAGGATAAAGCGTACTTGTTGGAAAGTCGCTTAAACCCTGTGGCAAGAAAGTGGAACCTTAGTGGTTTCGATGAGCTTGTCCAGAAGGTGAGAGCATCCAATGACGAACGCATTTTAAGTGACATTACGGAAGCGATGACAACAAATGAGTCGTTCTTCTTTCGTGATCAAAAACCATTTGATTTATTCAAAGAGATGGTTCTTCCACAATTACTCGAGAAAAGGGCCGGAAGTAAAACAATCCGGATCTGGTCTGCGGCATGTTCTAGCGGACAAGAACCTTATACTTTGGCAATGTTGTTGAAAGAAGCTGGCGCGGCGCTGGCTGGTTGGAAAATTGAAATTGTTGCAACTGACCTATCTAATGACATTCTCGATAAGGCCAAAGAAGGGGTTTATACTCAGTTCGAGGTTCAAAGAGGTTTGCCAATTAATTTGTTGGTGAAGTACTTTCAGCAAGCTGGTGACCGGTGGCAGATTGATAGCTCCATTCGGAATATGGTGACATTTAAATCCTTCAACCTTCTGGATAGTCCTGCAGCACTTGGTAAATTTGATGTTGTTTTTTGCCGAAATGTTCTCATTTATTTTGAACAGGCAACCAAGTCGGCTGTATTGACGAATATAGCAAAACAAATGCCAGACGATGGGTTCCTGTATCTGGGCGGCGCGGAAACTGTTCTCGGAATTTCTGATGACTTCCAGCTTATTCCCGGGAAGAGAGGAATTTATGGACTCGTCCGTAACGGCCAACCCGCTCGGGCAGCAGGTTAATATAAAATCGTAATAGAAAAGGGCGTGGAACTTAAGTTCCACGCCCTTTTCTTATGTTTTTTGACGATTGTTATTTTTACGAGACTAAGACCCTGCCTTTGAGGGGGGGGCAAATAGTTAATAGTTATCGATTTACGCTGAAACCAATTGTGGGGTATCAACACTTTGTTCTACAGGATCTCTTAGTACATAACCTCGGCCCCAAACGGTTTCGATGTAATTTTCACCACCGGTGGCGTTTGAGAGTTTTTTACGAAGTTTACAAACAAAAACATCAATAATCTTTAACTCTGGTTCATCCATGCCGCCATATAGATGGTTCAAAAACATTTCCTTGGTGAGCGTTGTTCCTTTGCGTAGAGAGAGGAGTTCAAGAATTCCGTACTCCTTACCTGTGAGGTGAAGTAATTTTCCCTCGACTTCAACGGTGCGCGTGTCGAGGTTAACTTTAAGCTTACCAGTATTAATAACGGATGCGGCATGCCCTTTTGACCGTCGTACGATGGCTTGAATGCGTGCAATTAGCTCACGTTTGTCAAAAGGTTTAGTCAAATAGTCATCAGCACCAAAACCAAGCCCTTTAATCTTGTCATCAAGGCCATTAAGGCCGGACAGGATTAAAATGGGTGTTTCGACCCTGGAAGCTCTTAGGCGGCGAATAACTTCATAGCCATCCATATCCGGGAGCATGAGGTCCAAAATAATAATGTCATAATCATAAATTTTACCAATTTCGAGCCCGTCTTCACCCATATCTGTTGAGTCGCAGACATAGCCTTCCGACTTGAGCATCATTTCGATGCCTTGGGCTGTTGGGGCATCATCTTCTACTAACAGGACTCGCATAATATATTCCGGTCATTAATGTTGGTTAAGTGAATATGAACGTCGTTAACCATTTTCGGTAAGGAATATTAACAAAACCTTACCAAAAACACCTCAAAGTCGGAAAATAGGGTCAAATTTGTGTTTTATTTTAACTAAATTGCCATTTTTTTTTGAAATTTTGATTTTTTGGAAAGAATCAGTGATTAAACTGATGTTAAATGGAATATGGAAAAGCGATATTCCTGTGATTCAAAATTGATCCCTTAACCGGGCTTTTTACCCTATTAATAGAATTTATCATTGAAGAAATAGGTAGAATTAAAAATGCCTCTTAAAAGTCTGGTTAGAGAAATTTCAGAGCTCTCTGATTATCAAGTTTATGGACGAGTATCTGGTGTATTAGGAATGCTTGTTGAACTCTCCGGGCTTGATCGGCTTCTTGTTATTGGGTCTCGATGTATCTTGATTGCCAGAGACGAACGTAAAGTCCCTTGTGAGGTCATCGGTTTTCGCCATGGACACGCACTTCTACTTCCCTTTGGCTCTCTGGATGGGATCGGTTTGGGATGTAAGGCAGTGTTGGCGGCGAGCGAACCTTCTATACATCCATCAGAGGCTTGGCTAGGTAGAGTAATAAATGCCCTGGGTGAGCCGATAGATGGTAAGGGGCCTCTTCCTATGGGGGCAGACCCCTATAAAGTTAGGCAGTCTCCTCCTCCAGCTCACGGGCGAAACCGCGTTGGTGGAAAAATTGACTTGGGTGTTCGAGCGATAAACACCTTTTTGTCCTGTTGCCAAGGGCAACGGATGGGAATTTTTGCAGGTTCTGGCGTTGGTAAGTCGGTTTTGCTTTCAATGCTGGCCCGCTATACCTCACTTAACGTGAACGTTATTGGTTTGATTGGTGAACGTGGACGAGAAGTTCAGGAGTGGTTAGAAGACGATCTCGGACCAGAAGGTCTTGCGCGTTCTGTCGTAGTCGTTGCAACATCGGATGAACCACCATTAATGCGCCGTCAGGCCGCTTATATGACAATGGCGTTGTCAGAATACTTTAGAGACAATGGTCGTGATGTTCTTTGTTTAATGGATTCAGTAACACGCTTTGCCATGTCTATGCGCGAGATTGGTTTGTCAGCGGGCGAACCTCCTGCAAGTAAAGGTTATACTCCTTCAGTATTTGCTGAGCTACCTCAGCTTTTGGAACGTGCTGGGCCTGGGGTCAAAACGGAAGGATCAATTACTGGGCTCTTTACTGTTTTGGTCGAAGGGGATGATCATAATGAGCCTATAGCTGATGCCGTCCGGGGCATTTTGGATGGACATATTATCCTTGAGCGTGCGATTGCTGAGCGCAATCGCTTTCCAGCGATTAATTTATTACGGAGTGTGTCTAGAACTATGCCTGGGTGTAATACTGAGCCCGAAAATGAACTTGTTACAAGAGGCCGGCAACTACTGTCTACCTATGAAAATATGGCTGAGTTAATTCGAATTGGGGCGTATAATGAAGGGTCTGATCCAGTTATTGATGAGGCTATTGCTCATTATGGTGCGCTGGAGGCATTTTTAACCCAAGGGAAATATGAACAAAGTAATCTTGCTCTTGGATATGAACAGCTTGCTGCAGCTCTTGGAATCAGTTGGGATCAAGATGTGCCCGAAGTTACAGGGTTTCGGGATCAGGAACAAAATTTTGACACAGCGAATGTGGGGAACGAATAAATGAAAACCCCGATTGATAGCCTGGTGCGGGTCCATAGTTGGAAATTGGACGAAGCACAGCAAAAATTATCTGATTTGGAAGCCTTGTTGCTAAAGCTGGAACAGGACTTGGTTAAATTGGATCAAGAAGTTCTCCGTGAACAGGAATTTGCGTCACAACACCCAGATGTGGCGCAAACCTATCCGGCTTATGCGGAAGCAGCTCGAGAGCGTCGCATGCGACTGGAGACATCAATCGAAGAGGTGATGACTTTAAAGGCTATTGCTCAACAAGAACTTAATGAAACATTTCAAGATCTAAAGAGATACGAGGAAGCACAGGCTAACGATATCAGGCGACAACAAGATATCTTAAAGAAAAAAGAACAAGCAGATTATGATGAAATAGGGATTCAGCAATACCGTCGACGTAAGTCTTCTGAACAATGATACCGTCTGTTTATGTTCGAATTATTTATTTGGCTTCTAGGCGAGGGTGCTATTGTGTGAGCCTGCGATCAATTTATTCGCGATATCGGTAAGTTTTTCCCATTCCTGGGATGCTTCGAAAGTGAGACGTCCGGAAAATCCCGTGGCCCCATTTGCTCCGTAGAACATTTCTGAAATCTTACTTTGCATTTGGTTTGGAAGTTCGTTCCTGCTTCGAATTACCAAATCAAACATATTCTTTTTTACAAGACCATCGAATTGCATGTCACCGTCTCGACTCATCTCAACTTCAAGCTTAAACCGGGTGGCTTCTTCTTGATCAAATTTACCCTCTTTGTGGGCTCCACTCTCCCGGTCCCTTACAAAAAGGGTTGCCTTTTGTAAGGTGCCTTCATGAAGAATGGGGAGTTGGGTCATCCGCCAATCACCTTGGGGTGTTTCAAGTGGACGATTAAGCGCCGGGTTATCATTTGTTAGCTGTTGAGCTAAGTCTATGTTTCCACTGGATCGTAAAAGAGATATCGCATCTTGCCCAACCCAAGGTCTGTTTCCCCCAGCCTTAATTGCATTTAAAAAAAGCAAGATACCGGATGTGAGGGCTGGCCCTTGATGGGGTAAATGTTTTGCCAATAAATTCCCCTGTCCTTGTTGGATCAGAGCACTGAGAGCAGATTGCAAGACTGAACGTAAATCCTGTCCCGATCCGGAAAGAGTTTGGTAGTTTCCGGGCAGGGTACGATCACCTGAAGACAAGGCAGGATCATCCATATGGGGAAGAAACATTAAACTTAACTGCGTACCTGCTGGAAGAGAGGCTTTAAGAGAAAGTTGGATGTTGCCGAGAGACGTTTGAACAATGGGTTGTCCATTGGTATTCCCAATAACAGTTGCTCGGACTGTATTGGGGTTTGGGAGGGGAGGTGTGCTGGATTGAGTATTCGATATTGTTGATGGGAGTGTTTGTGTCGGAGAAATTGAGGTTGTTTGTATTACTTGCGGCCCAATTTGGGGATTAACAGAAGATTTAACCGTCGTACCTTGCTGTATAGACGCGGGGATTAGTTCAATTTTTGCCTGAAATATTTTGCCGGGTTGTAAGTTAAGGATCTCATTAGGGAGAGGATTCTTGGCCTGTAATGTGGACTTGTTCAGAAAAGTTGCTTGTAAAATGTGTCCTAAGCTCAATTTGTCGGTTGGAGGCACGTTTGAGGGCTGTAACTTTGTCTTATTATTGTGTTGAGGGACAAGCAGAACTTCAAAGGGCGGACGTTGTGTCCTGAATTGGATAAGCACCTCGGTACCTGGCGGTAACTTTACTTGCGTGTTGACGGCAAGCTCTCCAAGCATAGTTTGGACGAGGAGTTGGCCGTTTTTATTCTGTCCTTGTATGATCCCGGAAATCTGTTCCTGTACAGGTCTTTTACTAAGAGCAGGCGGGTAACTTTCTAAGGAACTCGGCTGTGTTGTTTGGGTCGCTCCCGTTGAAGGGGAAGGTGTCGCGGCATGAGGGAGCTGAACCTTGTTCATTCTTCTGAGAGCAGGTTTCTGGCAATCTGTTCAACGCGCTCTGCTGCAGCTGAGTTGGGGTATCTTACTAGCAGAGGCGTTTGATTGCGAATTGCTTCCTTTACTTTGTTGTCTCGCACAATGATGCCGGCAAGTGGAGGAGTTATTTGTAAAAATGATTCACAGGCTTTTCTTATTGTATTATACGTTTTATGCCCATCATGTTCCGTCTCTGCCATATTTACTATAACACGTAGATCTGCATCAGGGCGTTGCATTTTGGTTAATTTTATAAAAGCATAAGCATCGGTAAGCGATGTTGGTTCATCTGTGGTAATTACCAAGCAAACCTGAGCTTGAGATGCAAGTTGCCGAACTGTGCGGTCAATACCCGCACCAAGGTCTAAAATAACCCGGTCGTAGGAATCCGATAGAGCTGCGAGATCTGTGGTGAGATGGTTTAAACGTTGTGCAGGCAAGTTGGCAAGATTACCAGATCCGGATCGTCCTGCTACAACATCAAAACCGCCGTCTGGATAAGGAGTCGTGGCATCTTTTAATGAGTAGCGACCGGTTAACACACCGCCCATGTCTTTGTTTGGTGCGAGGCCGAGTTGAATGTCGACGTTCGCAAGACCTAAATCACCATCGAATAATAATGTCCGACAGCCTAGGCTGGATAAAGCGTGGGACAGCGTAATAGACAACCATGTTTTTCCAACGCCCCCTTTTCCAGAAGCAACTGCAATCATGTTGTGGCAACGTAATTTATTATGTAGAGCCTGGACGTTATTTTTGGCTTGGTTCATAAGCGTGTGCCTGTCGCAAGAGTGTTCTGTTGAGGTTCTAGTCTTGTCGGTAGCAATAGTCGTGCCAGAGATACCGGGTTTATTGACGAAAGTCCGTCAGCAATGTGCGGAGATGTTCCCGCAGCCATAAATGCCAAATTTGCGGTATAAGCTGCGGTTAACAACCCACCAAATCGTCGGGTCATATCTAGCTTTGTAGGTATAATAAATTTGGGGTTTAGAGCGCCAAATGCTGTTGCCTTTTCTGCTGCTTCGTAAACATCACCACCCGCTGGAATAATAAGAGTGATTTCCGCATCAGAAGCTTGAGCGAAATCTCCAAGATAATGTATTGCATCTTCGTCGAAGGGGTTTACGCCCATAGTGTCGATGAGGACTAAACGCTCTTTCGAAATCCGAGCCATACACTCGGTAAGATTTTCAGGGGTTTCTGCTATATCGAGATCAATTTGTAATCGATGACAAAAAGCAGCTATCTGTTCGATGCCGCCTGTCTTTTCTGAATCAATCGTAACAACAGTCGTCGGAATGTCTGCAATTCGTGCCTTTGCACATAGTTTGGCAATGGTAGAGGTTTTTCCATCCCCTGGTGATCCGATGAGCATAAGAGGTCTTGGCAAGGGCCGCGTGGGGATATGAGCAAATTTAAAATGATTATCCAGCGCACCAGCGAGCGAGATATGCCATTCTGAAGCTGGTATGCCTATGGCTTGACCAACAAGGCTATCAATCATTTCTGGCGGTAGTCTGTGGAAGTCCAATACTTCTGTTATTTCGTCAACAACATCAACGTCGTCATCTGGATCTTCTATGGAAAAATCGTGATCGGGATGGTCATCTAAACCTGCTGTGACGCGAACGCCTTGATCCGGGCCTAATTCGTCCGTGGCTAATATGATTGCGTCTTCACCAAGGTCATCTCTGACCTGATCCATGGCTTCTGGTAAGCTGTTGGCTATGTAATGCTTTAAGCGCATTTTAAAAGCTCTCCAGAAAGTAGGTGCATTTATATGGATGCGATAGTGGTACGTAAATCATTACCATTAAATAACCCCCAGAGTTTTAATTTTTGCTTTGGGGTGAACTTCGTTTTGGGACATTACAACAGTTGCAGGGCGAAACCGTTCTACGATTGACCTGACATAGGGACGTATTATCGGACTACTCAGTAAAACAGGTGCTTCTCCCATCATAGCGTGACGTTCAAATGTTTGTCGTACAGCAGTAATAAATTCTTGAAGCTGGGTTGGTGGCATTGAAAGTTGTTTTTCTTCAGCGTCTCCCACAAGCGCTTGTGCAAAAGCCTGTTCCCATTGCGGGGAAAGGGTGATCATAGGGATGAAGCCCTGTTCGTTCTGATTGCTGTTTGATATTTGTCTCGCCAAACGCGAGCGAACATGTTCAGTGATGAAAGTTGCGTTGCGTGTATAGGCACAAGCTTCGGATATACCCTCAAGTATGGTTGGTAAGTCACGAATTGAAATTCTTTCAGCAAGGAGGTTTTGTAGAACTCTTTGCAATGCCCCAACAGAAATTTGAGTAGGTATAAGATCTGCAACTAATTTTTGATGTTCCTCGCTGAGCTCATCCAGAAGTTTCTGAGTTTCCGAATAAGAAAGTAACTCGGAGATATTATCTTTTACGACTTCAGTTATATGGGTGGTAATAACCGTCGAAGCGTCAACGACTGTATATCCTCGAAACAATGCTTCTTCTCTTTGGCTTTCGTCGACCCACATAGCAGGAAGGCCAAAAGTTGGCTCAATGGTTTCTTCGCCGACAAGCTGTATCTTTTCTCCGCGTGGGTCCATGATCAAGAGCATATTAGGTCTGAGTTCACCTTCTCCACCTGAAATTTCTTTAATACGGATGATGTAGCTATTAGCACCGAGTTGAAGATTATCCTGGATACGTACGGACGGAAGAACAAAACCTAATTCTTGTGCAAGTTGGCGTCTTAAACCTTTTATCTGATCTGTTAACCGTTCCCCACCCTGACCGTTGATCATCGGTAATAGGGCGTAGCCTAACTCTAAGCGAAGATTATCGATTTGTAAGGATGAAGAAATTGGCTCTTCTGCAACTGGGGCGGGTTGAGCCGCGGCGAGTTCCTTTTTTTCAATTACGTCATCTCGCTCTAAAGATTTTTTATTAGAGAGCCAGGCAAGACCACCTGTGACACTTGCGAGCAATATGAAGGGGAATGCTGGAGTTCCAGGAACAAGAGCAAGACCAATCATCAAAGCTGATGAGAGACCTAAAGCTCGGGGATATCCACTAAGCTGTGAGAATATAGCTTTATCTGCAGAGCCTGTTGTTGTTGTCTTTGATACGAGAATACCCGCGGCTGTAGATACTATGATGGCGGGGATTTGAGAAACCAAGCCATCACCCACCGTCAGAAGGGTGTAAGATGTTGCAGCATCACCAACGGCCATATCTCTTTGAGCGACACCGATGATTATGCCACCAATCACATTAATGAAAGTGATGAGAAGACCGGCTATCGCGTCTCCTCTGACAAACTTGGATGCCCCATCCATGGCTCCAAAGAAGTTACTTTCATCTTCCAAATTTTTGCGTCGCTGTCTGGCATCGGTTTCATCAATTAAACCGCTTGAGAGATCTGCATCAATAGCCATCTGTTTACCGGGCATGGCATCCAGACTGAAGCGGGCAGAAACCTCCGCGATCCGCCCAGCACCCTTTGTAATGACAATAAAATTCACAATAACGAGAATGCCGAATACGATTATCCCAATAACAAAATTGCCGCTCATGACAAAATTGCCAAATGATTCAATGACCTGTCCAGCTGCTCCGGCGCCATCGTGCCCATTGGCAAGGATCAAACGGGTTGATGCTAGGTTCAAAGACAGCCGTAGCATTGTCGCAATTAGCAAAATTGTTGGGAATGATCCAAATTCTAATGGCCCATGGATAAATAGAGCAGTCATCAAAATGAGAACAGACAATGTGATAGAAAGAGCCAGAGAAATATCAAGCAGCCAACTTGGCATTGGTAAAATCAAGACAACAAGAATAGCCATGACACCAAGAGCTAGGGCGATATCTCCACGTTTAAGGGCTTCTAGAGCGGACAGCACAGTTGGCGGTAGCCCTAGCTTGTTACCCTCTTGTTGTGGACTGGAGTCAGACATTTAATTTCTACTGTGTTGTTATAAAAGTTATTGCTCTAAAGGGAAGGGCTGAAACTTTCTCCACCTCTGCCTGGGCTCGTAACTTCGGTGCCATCATCGCTGTAAATCTTTAATTTATTACGAAGTGTTCGAATTGAAATTCCGAGTATGTTTGCAGCATGCGTTCTATTACCAAGACAATGTTGAAGGGTGTTGAGGATGAGATCTTTCTCTACATCTGCAACCGTTCTCCCCACAAGCGGTTTTTCAGACGCTCCATCGCTGGCAGCCGGTTGTTGCCCTTGAGGGGGCTGTTGAGGAGTTTGGGGAGCAGAATAAGCTTGGGCTTGTGTCGGAGGTGCTGTTGTTGCAACGGGCGAAAAACTTGTCCCTGATAATAGGATAGCCTCTGGCCCAACGATGTTATCTCTTGATAACAGTACGGCACGGTGCATCGTGTTTTCTAGCTCGCGGACATTTCCACGCCAATGGTGTTGCATTAATTGTGTAACAGCTTCTGGTGTTATAGCTGGTTTGGCAACGCCATTAGATTCAGCATATTTTGCTAGGAAATGATCTGCAAGAAGTTGTATATCGAGGGGCCTATCTCTAAGAGATGGCATGTCGATTGTAACTACATTTAATCTGAAATATAAATCTTCTCTAAAATTCCCTTTTTTGACCTCTTCTTCCATATTCCGATTAGAGGTAGCTAGCAGGCGAATATCAACTTTGATGGGTTTGTTGCCACCAACGCGGTCTATTTCACGTTCTTGGACAGCACGTAATAATTTGGCCTGTAGACGAGGGTGCATTTCCGATATTTCATCGAGAAGCAAGGTGCCGCCATGAGCTTCCTCAAATTTACCGACGCGTCGAGATAAGGCGCCGGTAAAAGCACCTTTTTCATGACCGAAAAGCTCTGACTCCAATAAATTTTCCGGAATAGCTGCACAATTTATTGAAATAAAATTGTTCTTTGCCCGCTTAGACTTGGAATGCAGGTATCGAGACATAACCTCTTTACCTGTCCCACTCTCACCCGTGACAAGAACACTGGCATCTGAGGGAGCAATTTGTTCAGCGAGACGGATAACAGCCGCCATTGCAGGATCTTTATAGATCAGTGAGGTTGTTTCTTCTGTGACTGCGGCAAGAACCGCAGCGATTAGTTCTGCATCTGGGGGGAGTGGTATGTACTCTTTGGCTCCGGAACGTATTGCATCCCCAGCCTTAGAGGGTTGAGTGCCAATTCCACAGGCAATGACAGGAACGGAAAATCGCTCCATATCGAGGTGTTTACATAGCTTGTCAATATCTAGATTAATATCGACCATAAGTAAATCAGCCCCATTACCAGCTCGCAGGGATGCCATAGCCTGATCTACATCATCGACAGTTGCGACCTTTGCTCCACGCTCGAAAGCAATCTTGCCGGCGGTTATCATGTGTCCTTCTAGCGAGCCAACAATTAGTAGGCGCATAACTTACTCTCCTGGACGGCGATCATTTGATAAATCACCTTAATCAAAATAATTCACTCTCTGCTCTGGAGAGAGAATAGTGTTAAGCATAATTTCTAGACGTCTTGGGTTTTCTTGCTTACTGACGGAGCAAATACCGATCGTGTAAATTTGATTGACGATGGCCTCAGTCTGCGAAATACGTTCAAGTTTTGCCGCTAAGGGATGAAAAACCATATTAGATAAGATGGCTCCGTAGAATGTCGTCAACAAAGCAACAGCCATGCTTGGTCCAATCGTACTCGGATCTTCAAGATTACTTAGCATCTGTACCAGCCCGACCAAGGTTCCTATCAATCCCATAGCAGGTGCAACTTCACCAGCTCTTCTTAAAATATTCGCTGAACGTTGGTGTCGATGCTGGGTCGCGAGGACCTGTTGTTCGAGGATGGCTTCCAATTGTTCAGGTGTTATACCATCAACAAGCATTTCGGTTGCCCGGTGCAGGAAACCGCTGTTTTGAATATCTTTTAAATGTTTCTGGAGTGATAAAATGCTGTTCCTGCGAGCTTGATCAGCTAAAAACAAAACTTGTAGGGCTGCATTACCAGGAGTTTCAGCATGATATAATGCGGCTCTGAGCATTGTTTTTTGTGCTTTTGTCACTTCATCCCAGGTAAAAGATGTTGTTGTGACCAAAAAAGTTCCACCGACAACGATCAGTATGGCCGGTAGATTGAAAAAAGATCCGGGTGAACCGCCAAGGATCATTGCTATAGAGACGATGAGAAAAGCCCCAACGACACCAGCTAATGTGGCGTAGTCAAACGACGGCCCCGATTGCGGCCTGCTCGGTGATTGCCCACGCTGTGTCGTTTGAGTTTGTGAAGTGTTGACCATAATCAGTTCAAATCCCGGAGATACCTAGTTTCGGTCCATTTTGATAATTTCAGTCATCGTCACACCCAAGCGGTTTTCTACGACCACGACTTCTCCACGCGCAACCAGTCGGTTGTTAACGTAGATGTCAATTGCTTCTCCAACTTTTCTGTCGAGTTCAATTACAGCCCCTCTACCGAGCTTCAAAAGTTGGCTGACCTGCATATTTGCTTTGCCGAGAATGGCAGACACCTGAACAGGAATGTCATAAACAGCTTCAAGCTCTTTGGCATTGGTTGGTGGTCGGCCACCTGGCTCAGGCATTGCCGAATCATCTTCCATTTCCGGCATTTCGGGAATGGATGGGAATGTTCCATTTTCAGTTTCATCTTCGCTCATTCGGCAACCTCTTGAGGTGGAGTATTTTCGGGATTATCCTCTACCGAAGATACACTGGTTTGCCCGGAATCTCCGGGTAATGAAAAACGTGTTATCGCGCGCGAAAGAATTGTTTCTATTTCCTGCAGCATTTCTGTGCTGTTTCTTTCTGCGCCTCCTTCTGCCCATTCAACACGGACATCACTTGATGACATACCTGGCTCAGATAAAAAAACGAGATTCCCAGTAAAGCCACTATTATTTGCGACTTGTTCAAGACGTTCTTGTACTTCGTCCAAAGTTGTGTCGGAAACGCGTACTACGAGCCGAGGTTCTTGTGGCAATCGATCCATACACTCCTTAAAGACAAGTGTGATCTCATCGAGTGTTGAGCTATGCTCAAGGCTTGGAAAAAGTTTTTGAATGGCTTTCATAGCCACTTCCATAGACACACTTTGCAATTCGTCATGCATTTTTTTGTGACCATGTTCCAAACTCGCTAATTCTTGCGTCACTCTTTCCAGAGTTTGAAGGATCTGTGCTTCATTCGCTTCTGAGGCTTGCCCGTGAGCTTCTTCCTGTCCTGCAGCAAAGCCTTCTGAGTAAGCAGTTTGTTTACCAAGTTCGAGATCTTCTAAAGAGACAGCGCCTTCAGGCAAGGCAGGTGTTTCAGGTTCTATCACAGAAGTTGCTGGATCTTGAGGCGGTGCTTCGGACGCACCCATGAAATCTGAAAAGCTATCGGATTTTGATGTCTGTTTTGATTTTTTAGATCCCTCAAATGACGTATCAAAGAGGAATTTTTGGTTTGAATTCACCACCAACACCAACTCCTAATAGACCAACTCGTCTTCGCCTTTTGAATCGGCCATAACAATTTCACCTTTTTCTGAAAGATCTTTTGCAATTGTGACCATGTACATTTGGGCTTCATCAACATCTTTTAGACGAATAGGTCCCATTGCGGCCATATCTTCTTTCATAATTTTTGCTGCACGTTCCGACATGTTAGTGAAGAACATCTCGCGTAAACCTTCAGATGAACCCTTTAAAGCAATTGCCAATTTATCTTTTTCAGCTGCACTCAATAGTGTTTGAACACCACCTGGATCGAGATTGCTAAGATCTTCAAAGGTAAACATGAGAGCCTTGATTCTCTCTGCTGAATCTTTATTTCTTTCTTCTAGGGCGTTCATGAAACGGCTTTCAACGTTCCGGTCAAGGAAATTGAAAATATCGGCCATCATTTCGTGGGAATCACGACGGTTAGTTCTGGCAAGATTAGACATGAATTCATTTCTTAATGTTCTTTCTACATCATCGAGAACATCTTTTTGTACGGCTTCCATTCTAAGCATTCTCATGACAACTTCCATGGCGAAAGGTTCTGGAAGTAAACCAAGGACACGTGAGGCATGCTCAGGTTTGACCTTGGACAGAATGACCGCAACAGTTTGGGGATACTCATTTTTGAGGTAATTTGCGAGAACGTTTTCATTAACATTCGCCAACTTCTCCCACATGGTTCGTCCAGCTGGGCCGCGAATTTCTTCCATGATTGTGTCTACACGGTCTTTGTCCAGTACTTTCATTAGTAGACGTTCCGTACTGTCGTAACTACCGGTGATCGTGCCTGTCGTGGATATCTGATCGGCGAACTCGACCAATAATCGTTCTATAAGTTGGGCGCTAACATTTCCGAGAGTTGCCATAATTTGCGATAATTGGCGAATTTCATCATCTTCCATAATCGCAAATAGCTGCGCCGTCTGTGCCTCACCCAGTGCCATTACCAGGAGTGCAGCCTTTTCAGGTCCCGTCATTGTTCTGTAATCGTCGCGCATACTACTTGCTCTTAATAATTAAATTTTGTCTGGTGTATCTTATTTACCTTCCTGATAGAGCCATGATCTAAGGATTTGAACAGCTTCTTCAGGATGTTTTTCAACGATTTCGCCAATTTTGTTTAGAGATGAGGCACGCACACGTCCTTCAACTTTGTTCATGTCAATCATTTGTTCAATTTCTGAATTAACTCCTGCCGTTTCCGCAGGCAGATTTCCGCCTTCACTGGCATCTGATGTTAACATCGGAAGTCCGTCGGCGCCGATTTGTGCCGGCATTCCTGGTATTCCCTGCATTCCAGGGATGCCACCAGGGGCTGCCATTACCATGGGCCGGCCATCAGGCCCTGGAATTGTAATCGTACCTGCACCTGTATCCCCCGCTGGCGTAAAATCTCCATCAATTACACGGGTAACAAGAGGTCTAACTACCAAAAGAAGAATTAATATTGCGACGACCCCAAGAATAAAGAGTTCAGCAAAACGCATCATTTCGTCTTTGCCAATCCCAAGGACACCTTCTTCTGGAAGTAATAAGGGGTCAAGTTCAGCAAAGCGGAAGTTAGCAATTTCGACTTTGTCACCACGGCTTTCATCAAACCCGACTGCTGAGCGTACGATAGCGCCGAGTTGAGCAATGTCTTCTTCGCTACGGCTTGTAAAGGTACGTATACCTTCTTCGTTGACTTCAGACATGTCATTGATGATGACAGCAACTGAGAGACGACGAATTGCGCCTGTTTCATGCACGCGGGTTTTAATGATTTTTGAATTCTCGAAGTTGACGGTTTCTTCTGTTCTAGATGAGTTGCTCTGAGCTCCGGTTGCGCCACCTAACTGACCAAGATTGGCATCTGGAAGGTTGTTACCTACGGTTATGCCCTCGTTTCCAGCATCTTCTGTATCACTGGCATTTTCTTCAACAGTCTGGGTAGAGAGAACCACTTGACCATCGGGATCGAAAACTTCTGAGTTTTCTGTAATTCGGTCGAAATCCATTTCCGCAGATATCTGTACTTGGGCATTTCCGCGGCCGACATAGCGCTCTAGAAGCTCTTCGACCGTACGCATGAGGCGTGTTTCGTATGCGATCCGGCGTTCATCTGCTGAAGTTGTAAGCGTGGAAAGGTCACCTTCTTCTCCTCCGCGCGCAAGAAGGTTACCTTTATCATCGATGATTGAGACGTTTGTTGGCTTCATTCCTGGTACAGCAGCTGAAATAACGTGCTGAATGGATAGTATTTGTTGGCGATCAAGGAGAATGTTGCCTTGTGTCGTTACGACAACAGATGCTGTTGGGGATTGTTTATCTCTGCTAAAAAGCTCTCTTTGAGGTAAGACTAAGTGAACACGGGCTTGTCTAATCCGGTTGATTGATTTTATCGTTCGTGAAAGCTCACCTTCTAGCGCTCTTAAATGGTTTATGTTTTGGACAAAGCTAGTGGTGCCCAGCGCTTCCGATTGGTCGAATATTTCATATCCAATGGAACCTCCGCTTGGTAATCCTTTTTCAGCCATAGCAACACGCATTCTAGCAACATTGTTACCAGGTACATATATGGCATCACCAGCTGGAGAGAGCTTGTAAGGAATTTGACGTTGATCAAGCTCACTTACGATCTGGCCACTTTCTTGAGGATCCAAATCAGCATACAGCAATGCCATTTCTGGTGTTGCTACGCGCCCAGTCAGATAAATGAAAAAAGCAATAATAGCCGCTGCAACTGCGGCCATTATTCCAAGTCGGGCGGGCCCAAGATTCTTTAATGTATCGACGAATGTATTCACTACCGCAATATCCGAATTATTACTATTTACTAAATGTCAGTAAAACCTGTTAAGCTTAACCTATAGCTATTCGGTAAATAGGACGTTAACAAAGGAAAAATTTGCCTAGTACTAGGCAAAATTTGCCTAGGCAATTGAATCAAATTTTAGATAATAAAGTCAAGAGCTTATTACTAAATAAGTAATAAGCTCTGAAATTTATTATATTTTGCGAAAATCGAAAGATAGAGAATAATAATCTTTTGTAATGTTACTCTTTAACTTTGCTTAAATTTTTACAGCACTTTTGCTTTCGGTATCTATACGATATTTTTGCAAATGGGTGGTTCGTAAGCCACGTAGCCCGTGATTATCAATCAACCTTTGCCAGGAAAGAAATTCTTCCAATGACAGCTTATATCTTTTGCAAGCATCATCGAGGCTTATAACCCCGTTTCTTACACCAGCAACGACTTGTGCTTTTCGTCGAATAACCCATCGTTTTGTTTCTGGTGGCGGAAGGTCTTCCAGCGATAAGGGATTGGCGCTTATATCAGCGTCAATAATCCGCCGGTTTAAACTGCTAGACCCCATTGTATGTACTCCAGCTATTAAATCACTCTTGCCTTTATAGCTTAGGGGTGTTGAAAAACTATTAATATCAATAATTTAGACAATTTATCTTAAATTGTATGTAGTTTTTGAATTGCCTTTGGAAACAGGCTTTTAACACAAATAAAAACAGCTCCTCAATTTGAGGAGCTGTAAAAATAATTTTTTAGTTGAGTTTATTTGTATTTTCTAACGAACAATTCTAATGAGTTCGTCCAGCATCTCATCTGCAGTTGTAATGATCTTTGAACTCGCTGAGTAGGCCCTTTGTGTAACAATCATATTGGTGAACTCTTCTGCAAGGTCAATATTTGATGCTTCGAGTGAGGATGATGCTATCAAACCTGCACCACCAATCTTAGGTCTGTTAAGGATGAAATTACCTGAATCGGATGTTGCGCTGTAAGCATTACCTGTCCGGGCTTCAAGACCGTTTGGATTGGGGAACATTGCGAGTGGAATTTGTGCAATATCGAGTTGTTCTCCGTTATCAAATAAAGCCGTTACGACGCCTTCCTCATTAATGGAGACACCTCTGAAATTACCAAAGCTCACCCCATCTTGTTCTGTGCCATTAACAATAAAACTTCCCGAGAACTGAATAATTCCATCTGCACCGCCTATGGTGCCACCATCAAGAGTTATTGTACTATTCGTAGCGCCAGTACTTCCTGTCGACCAATCAATTGTGATTGGAGGTAAGTTTATAAGGCTTGGTGTGCCACCTGAAAAATTAATTGACCGAGGCAGGCCTGTAACAACACCACTTTCTACACCGTTGAGCGTAGGATTTAAAACGGTGACATCCCACGTATTTGCTGCTGTCTTGGTAAAGGCGATATTCATATCGTGAGTATTGCCTAAATCGTCAAGAATTTGAGTAGTCGCAACATATTGATCGTTGTATTGTTGTGATGAAGATGCTGAAGCTGCGGCCGTTTCGGTAATTCCAGCTCCGAAACTTGCTATATCAACACTACTACTGGAGCCGTTACTCCATGCATAGAGCGGATTTGGAGGTGGAAATCCTGACGTTGGGCGACCTGTCACTGGATCAAAAACGACTGTTGTTGGCCCGCCATTTGTTACTGTGCCGCCTCCTGGTGGGAGGGCTTCAATTGACCATTGGTTTGCTGCTGCAAGTTTCGTCCACCGGTATGTAACAGCTTGTGCCGTATTGGTTTCATCATAAACTGTTAAGTTGACGTCATGTGTCGCTCCGGTAAGAGCGGTGTTATCAAGATTGACTTCCATTAAAACATCACTGGTCTGTGCCGTGGCAAGAGCCGTGGATGGTAAATTTAAATCAATACTGAGGTTCGTTGTTGCTCTAGCTGAGCCATTCAAATTTGAAATATTTACAGTGTCAAGGCCGGTGAAAGTGCTGCCGCTGGTTGGAGTGCTGGCACCAGGTGTTATCGACCAGCCTTGTAAATAATAACCACCGGCATTAACAAGATTACCAGCTGCATCAGGCCTGAAAGATCCTGCACGAGAAAATAGATATTGCGTGCTGGTGCCTGTTGCAGGGCGATCACTGACAACAAAAAAACCACGTCCGGCAACGGCAAGATCGGTTCCTGATGCTGTCCCTTGGAGCTGTCCTTGTTTGTCGATGTTACTCAAAGGAGCAGAGCGTACACCTCCAGATGCGTATTGTGTTGCGCTTGCGGATTGAGCTACGAGAGTAGAAAAACGAGCGCTGACACCTTTATACCCAATGGTATTTACGTTGGCGATGTTGTCTGAGATCATCCCCATCGCATTACTTTGTGCATTGAGGCCGGACACGCCAGCATATAGGGCTCCGTATATACTCATGATCTAATCTCCCTATTTGTATAAATTCCATCGTGACAATGGGGGCATGTCGTTGGATGAGGAATACTTCTTGATATATTGGATCTCATCTTAGGTGCTCCCAGTTGTGGTTGTCGGTTTTTGTATGATGGCCTGAACACTTGTGATCGGAATTTCGACTTCACCCATGTTAAGAACAACTTGGCCGCTATTGAGTTGAATTCCTGTGACGGTACCTTGTATCCCTTGGGCCGTTTGAATTGTTTGGCCGTCTTTATCTGTAGCGACGACGGCAAACCCGTACAATCCGTTTTCTAGGGTGTTACCGTCCGCGTCTTTGCCATCCCAATGAATTTCATGTTGACCAGATGTTTTTGAGCCTTGAAGCGTTCGTACGGTTTCTCCGGTCGAATCAATGATTTTGATTTCGGTTTTATCTGAATTCCCAGAGAGAGCGTAGATAATATCTGAACCGTCGTCCTCAAGATTAAGTACGATACTGTCTGCTCGAACTTCTTTTCCGACGTAGTCCAGTGCCGAACTGAGCTGGCTGTTGTTTTGGAGTGCAATCAAGCTGTCTAGTTTTGTATTTGTTCCGATTGCTGCTTCCGTTTGAGAGAACTGTGTAAGCTGATTAACAAATTCATTGTTATCAGTTGGGTCGAGAGGGTCTTGATATTTTAATTGTGTGGTCAGGAGCTTAAGGAACATGTCAAACGTATCGTTAAGCGAGTTCCCGCCAGTAAGATCGGAATCTCCGCCCGTACTTTTATAGGTGACACCATTTACTGGTGCGGGAGTGTTTACTGCTGTTTCCATTATCTTATTCTCCTGCCATCTCGATTAAACACTGATATCAAGATCACCATCATGAGATGAGGTGGTGCTTGCTAAATCAGCATTTTCTGGAAGATCGCTTTCCGTATCGGATGAGCCATCAGTGTTGGAAGCAAATTCAGAATCACTATTGGTAGAGCGATTTTGTTCACTTCCATCTTGCTTTAGGTTGAAGCTAAGGCTTTGACCGTCTGTCTTGAGGCCAGCTTCTTGAAGGGCTTTTTCCAGTAGACGAGAGTCTCTTTGTAAGAGATCTAGCGTGTCTGGGCGTTCAGCAGTAATTGTTGCCTTTATGGATCCACCTTCGATGATTTCCATTTTAACATCTACGCGTCCTAATTCAGACGGATGCAGCTTTATGGAGATGCTGTCTTTGTTTTCACCTAAGGCTTTTTTAATATGTACAGAAACTTGATCAGCGGTGGTCAAATTCATCGACTTTAACGTGCTTTGTGTCGAGGCGGTATTTGCTGTGCGGGATGTCGAGCTCAGTGTTTGTGAGAAACTTGAACTCTCACCTAGAGAAGAGGCTTTAATGCCTGTTGTTACTCCGGCATCGGCACGCGCGAGCCCGGTGCCATTTTGCGACTGATTGTTCGTGTTATTTCCGTTTTGTCCTTGAGTAGCAGCGAACACAGCTTGTGCTGTCTGTGTCGGGCTTGACCCTTTAACATTCGCTGCGGTAGTTGATGACGCAGTGTTACTGCTATTAGTGGGTTCAGCTTTACTTTGTGTGCTAACGTTAATCGAAGCGGAAACTTTTGCGTTTTGGGTTTCCATGGCGGTAACAGAAGCAGAAGCCGTGAGGCTACTCATTGGCTTTGAGGTGACATCAGTTTGCGTCGTTTTTATATTGGCAACACTATTTGCTTTATCGCCGCTTCCTTTTTCCGAACCGGAATTAACTGTGGCAGGAGCAGAGGTGCTTTGCGCTAGAGACTGGGCAGCCGGACTAGAGCTTGAGACGGGAGAAGATGCAATAGATTTTGATTGTGTACTCGCTTGTGTTGATGCTTCAACGACAGTGGCATCCATTTTGGTGTTATCTGACGTATTTTGCTCAGTAACATCATCACGGGGAGTATCGTCAGATGCGGCAGTCTTGTTAGCGTGTTCTTTATCGTTGCTATCTTCGTTCTCATGATTTGCCGCAGAGTCCATATCTTCCGATGCGGCTTGATTGTCGACGTTCTCTTCGGTTGGCGAAGCATCCACTCGCTCGTCCACGGTCGGGGTATCATCAATAGCTCGCTCTGCATTGCTAAAAGATATATCTCTTTCAGCAGGCCAAGGCGTTCTACTTAGGATATTGCCAAGAATAGAGTTGTCCTGCTTTAAACTAGGATTAACTGCAGTCGACCGTTTGGAGTTACCAGTCAAATTTAGGTACTCAGCAAAGTCTTGGTTTGGCGTAGAGGCTTTTTGTACTTTTGTTGACGCTTGAGTGTCAGCGGTTCGGTAATTATCAATAGTGTAGTAATTCATCTGACTTATCCTCAGTTTCCTTTAGGCGAGATGTAGACCAGAGCGCTTATGATTTTCCGTCGCGGAGAGAGGCCAGGCAAAACACTCTTCTTCAAGAGTAGGGTGTAATGTTGTCCATATTTGTCGGAAATTCATGATAAGAGAGAGGCACTCTCTGGCAGCTTCTAAATCATTTTTAACGTTTATTCTCACCATATTCGCGATGATACCTAGATAGGTTTGCATAAAGGCATTTCGTATCCCTTCAGAGATATCTGCCTTCATTTCTTCTTCTATGGCATCTAAAAGTGCTGTCGCTTTGACTGTTGCGTTGAAGCGTTTTTCTATCTCAAGAGTGGTAACAGCTTCTTTGGCTTCACCCAGTGCATTGATCGTCTGATTCACAAGCATTAAGACTTCACCGAGAGATGTGTCCAATGAGTGAATTGAAGGTGCAGTATTGTCGGCTTGCCAATGCATAATATTTCCAATCTATCTTGAGTAAAATAAACTCACGAAGAATTATGCAAACCTTGGGCCAGTTTTTGTTTAGAGTTTAGGCATTGATTTTAAACATAAAAAAATAACGAATGTTGTTCTAGGAAAAGAATGCCGGGTGTGAGGTTGGGAGGTGAGGACAAAGGTGCCGACCAATTAAATAGAAACTTTTTGTGCAGACGATTATCTGTTCAGAGTGTCAGTTACTCTTTGTTCAAGGTATCGACCGTAGCTGCTTCCCTCGAAATTAAGGGCAAGCTTTAGAAGCTGTTTTTTTGATATGTAGCCCATATTGTAAGCCACTTCTTCAATGCAACATATCTTTAGACCTTGCCGATCCTCAATAATTTTAAAGAAAGTCGAGGCATCCATTAGGGATGTGATGGTTCCTGCATCAAGCCAGGTGGTGCCTCGTGATAAAATTTTTGCTCTAAGCTCCTTATTTTTTAAATAGATATTATTTAAGTCGGTAATTTCCAATTCACCTCTTGTAGAGGGGGATAGGGACTTTGCGTGTTGAACAACTTGATCATCATAAAAATATAACCCTATAGCAGCGATGTTTGATTTAGGGATACTCGGTTTTTCTTCGATAGAAATAACGTTGTTGTTTTTGTCACGCTCAATTACCCCAAACTGTTCCGGTTCACGTGTATGGGCACCAACTACATATGCGCCTTTTGATAAGGACAAACATTCGTTCCATACCAAATTCAGTTGTCCCCAGTATAGTATATTGTCTCCGAGGATAAGGCAGATAGGTTGGCCATTTATAAATTCTTCTCCGAGTATGAAGGCCTCGGGTAGCCCTTGAGGAGTGTCTTGTACTTTATATTGTATGGAAACCCCAAGCTCTGATCCATCACCCAAATTCTCTTGTATGGAGGGGAGGTCTTTCGGAGTACTGATAATCAATATATCCCTAATCCCCAACAGCATAAGTGTTCCCAGAGGGTAATGGAGCATTGGCTTGTCATAGACAGGTAAGAGTTGTTTGCAAACAACGTCGGTTAGAGGGCGTAAGCGAGAACCAGTTCCTCCGGCCAGTATGATTGCTTTATTAATCATGGTTGGTCTCTTTCGTGTGAGGGATTGGGAGCATTGAATTACTTATGCGTATTTTGGCCTGAAACATTCATACATATCAAATGGATAATTTTTTGAACTCTAAATATCCCCTGTCTAGTTTTGTTTGCTTGGTAATAGGAATAGTTTTCCTCATCTATGGGGCAAAAACAGTGCTTAGCTAGGAAGATAGGGTTAATGGGAAATTATTTATTATAAGCGTTTCTAGTGTAAGTATCTGATTTTTAATATTTAAATTAGTTGGCATTACCTTTGCATAAATAACGTTGAATTCAACAATGCCGTCTATGGCGGTGGACCAGCAAGAAGCTGTTCCGTTGAGCTAAATGTGAAAGGAAAGAACATGCCTACAGTAACTACAAATACAGCAGCCAACTCGGCTCTGCGATTTTTGAACCTGAACTCTCAGAGATCCGGGAGTTCAATCTCTAAGCTTGCCTCTGGTTCCCGTATTGTAAACGCTTCCGATGATGCGGCGGGTTTGGCTATTGGTACGAGATTGCGTGCAGATAGTAATGTCTTGCAACAAGCTTCTATCAACTCCGCTCAAGGTGCATCAGTAATGCAGGTTGGTGACGGTGGTCTAGCTAGAGTGTCAGACATTCTTCAAAGAATGAAGGCTCTTGCTGCGGCTTCTTTGTCTGGTGTGCCAACGGATACTGAACGTGGTTTTATTAATTCAGAATATACCCAGCTCATCGCTGAAATTAGCGGCGTTGCGGCGAGTACACGATTTAATGGTGAGTCTTTGCTCGATGGTACAGGGACACAGTTTGGCGCTGGCCCAGTAAATTTCTTTGTTGGCGTTACAACTGCGGATGTCATTACTGTTGATATTTCGACGATAAGTGCAACGGCGTCTAACTTTTTAGCTGATGGTCTTGCGACATCAGGTGGTGGTGTTGCTAATCTTAGCTTGTCTGGTGTGGATACAGCTGCGAATGCATCAATTGCTATGGCATCTGTTGACTTGGCTATTAACGAAGTTTCTGAAGCGCGGGCCAATATTGGTTCTATCGTTTCAAGATTTGAATTTAGGCAGCAACAGGTAGCGACATCTAAAGAAAATATTGATGCGGCTTTGTCCTCTGTTGTTGATGTTGATTTGGCGGCAGAACAGGCACGTTTGGTTTCTAGCCAGGTTCTTGTTCAGGCCTCGGTCTCTGCGTTATCTCAAGCGAACCAGTTGCCTCAAACGCTTCTGTCATTACTTCAGTAAAATAGTACTTTGCTTTCACATGGCTCTTAGGGCGCCCAGGATGGGCGCCCTAAATTTCGAAGTCAAATTTAATGTGTTAAGCCTGTAGCTGCTAAGTATTAATAAGCTCAGTATAGAATTTTAATTCTTTTACTCATTTTAAAGTTATATGATAAAATATATCTCTTAAACTTCCACAAATATTCAATTTTGAGATAACTTTTGATCCCTCTTTTTCAACCAGATATGCCCACCGCTGATGAGTTGGTTCCCTATCTACGGCAGATGGATCATGATAAGTGGTATACGAATTTTGGTCCAAGATTAGCTTCTTTTGAAGAGCTACTGGCACAACAATTTAATGTAAATCGATCAAAAATTGTAACTTTAACAAGTGCAACTGCTGGCTTGACAGTTGCACTAAGATTATCTCTGTCGAAGTTAAGAAAAACGGGAAGCCCTTTTCGGCAAAATTTTACCTGTTTACTTCCAGCTTGGACATTTGTTGCTTCTGCTCAGGCTGTCCTTGAAGCGGGAGGGCAACCTATATTTTGTGATGTTGATCCTGTTTCAGGGGCTTTGACGCCAAGTCTCGTCGAAGAGTATTTACAAAATTCGAATAATCCCCACCCAGATATTATTATGCCCGTTGCTCCATTTGGCGCAGAGATTGATGTACGTTTATGGGATGAATTTTCAGAAGAAAAGAGCATCCCGGTTGTCGTCGATGCTGCTGCCTCGTTTTGCTCCCTAACACCTGGAAACAGTCCTGCTGTGGTTAGTCTGCACGCTACGAAAATATTTGGCGTTGGTGAGGGCGGGTTTGTTGTAACGAAAGACATAGCATTAGCAAAACGAATTCGAGAATACACAACTTTTGGTTTTTGTGGAAGGCGCGTGGCTGGAGTACAGGGGGGGAATTACAAATTAAGTGAGTATCACGCGGCTGTTGGTCTTGCACAATTTGATCGTTTTTTGACAATAAAGTCAAAAAACTTAAAGAGCCGAGAACGATATGTGAAAGCTTTAAGTGAAATTCCTAATGTACGGCTTTTAAAGGGTGAAGCTGGAAAATATGCAACTACATTTAATGTGATCGTTGAAAATTTACTGGCGAAAGATGTTGTGAGGAATTTAAAGAACGCAGGAATAGATGCTGGTATTTGGTGGGAGGATATTCTACCCCAGAACCCATTATTTAACTCTCTTTCTCGAAACAATATCTCGATGTTTCCGGTATCAGCATCCTTGTACACTCAAGTGTTGGGGGTGCCATTTTCACCATTTTTATCCGAATTTGATATAAAAAAGGTTGCGATAAAGCTTAAGCACATTAGCGAGTCGGGGTCTTAATTGTTCTTTAAATCAATTGTTTACCTAGGTGTCAAATATCGCGCTTGCTTCTATTAATAGTTTGTTAATATATTCTGTAGATTATTAGGATCATAAATCTGTTTATCATAATTGTATTGTTGTGATCATGATTTAAGTTATTTTTTTCAAGATGAGAAAGATAACGAGTTGCCAAGAAGGCGACTTTAAACTGGCTTTATCCAGGATGGATTTAGCTTAACATACTTCAAGTAGAAGGAATAATAATATGCCAGTTGTGGCTACAAATACAGCAGCTAATGCTGCAACACGTTTCCTAAATATAAATTCTAATGCAGCATCGAACGCGGTTGCGAAGCTTGCTTCTGGGTCGCGTATTGTACGTGCATCTGATGATGCGGCTGGTTTGGCCGTTAGTACAAAACTTTCTGCTGATGTTAGTGCGCTAAAACAAGCGTCAGTCAATGCGTCACAAGGTGCTTCGATTCTTCAGGTTGCGGATGGTGGCCTAGCACGTATCAGTGATGTTCTTCAGCGTATGAAAGCTCTTGCGGCTCAATCATTATCTGGTGCCGTTTCTGATACCGAAAGAGGGTACATCAATACTGAATTTCAAGCTCTTTCAACTGAGATTACTGGTATTACGAGTACCACGACCTTTAACGGTCAGACGCTAATCGGTAGTTTTAACCAAACTTTCTTTGTTGGTACAGCTGTTGCTGATACGATTGTTGCGAATATTTCTGCAACAGGTGTTACTGCCCCGACTGATAACATTTCAACTTCAGGTGGTGCTGTTACAGCTTTTGGTACTGTGGATACTGCGATTGCCGCTGTGTCTAGTTCAAGGGCTACCGTTGGTGCGCTTATTTCTCGTTTTGAAACCCGTGGCTCACAGGTTGCGACTTCAATTGAAAACATTGAGGCTGCAAACTCAACAATTAAAGACGTTGATTTGGCTGCAGAGCAAAGTAAACTGGTTACGGCCAATGTCTTGACACAGGCAGCTGTGTCGGCTCTTTCTCAGGCAAACCAGATTCCACAAAGTCTATTGAGAGTTCTTCAATAAGATTTATAATAGGGTTAGGAGCTTTCGGGTTCCTAACCATTTTTCTTAATTATAGGCCATATTGGGTATAGAGTGGAGGAGAAAAAGAATTGTCCGATTTAACTATTCAAAATCAACCTGCTCGTTCTGTGCCTAAGGTGTCTAATTCTGCTCCCGTTCAGGCGGTAACAAGTCAAACTTTGCCTGCTAAAGCGGCAAGTTCTTCCGGGGCATTAGGTTTAGATAATTTAAACCGTACGTTATCTGGTGGAGCCAGTGCTTTAAACAGCCCTGCTGATAGTAATGTTATAAAGGATGGAGCTTCAGCTAAGGCTGGAGGGAATGGTTCTTCGAACATTATGACCTACAGGGATAGTGATTCAGGCCGGCTGGTTGTACGCGTGGTGGATGAAAACAGCAATGCTGTGATCTCTGAGTTCCCAAGTAAAACAATGTTGGGAAATTATCCCAAAATTGTACCGTCTTCTGTTACACCGGATGTAGATACAAAAGTATAGTTGGAATGCATTTTGCATAAATAATTATACTTTTGATATGGAGTACGACATGGACGCTGGAAATTTAACATTCATTAATGGTGTACCTCGAATTACAGGTCAGTATTCAGGCTTTGATACGGCTGCTATTGTTGAGGCGACGATTTTAGCAAAACGTATTCCTGCTATTCGTATGGAATCTACGATAGAAAATAATGATCTTAAGACAGCTGCTTATGGTCAATTGAATACTCTGTTATCCAATCTTAAATCATCTCTTTCTGGGTTACGAAACCCACCTGGTCTTTCAGGAATTGATAGTAATCTTTTTGAAAATAAATCGGGTTTCTTAACATCCTCGACTTCTACTCCCGCGACAGACCTTCTTGGTGTTTCGTCTACCAATTCTTCAGTAACAGGTACATACGATGTTGAAATACTTCAAGTTGCCACAGCAAATAAAGTGTCATCAGGTAGCGTTGCTGATGGTACGGCAGCTCAAGGTGTTACCGATACAATAACAATTGGGCTTACCGGAGCTACAACCAAGGATGTAGCAATCACATCAGATATGACGCTTTATGAAATTGCCGAGGCCATAAATGGTGTGACTGGTGATACTGATGTTCGGGCATCTGTAATTAAAGTATCGGATACTGATTATCGATTGATTGTTACAGGCGAGGAAACGGGTAAGGCCGTTTCTATAAGCGGAGCAGGTAATTTCCTGTCGACATTTGGGGATGGTGCTAACCTGAGTGAGATTCAGGCCGCGGACAAAGCTCAAATTAAAATAGATGGAATCGCGACTGTTATTGAGCGAGATAGTAATCAAATTTCTGATGTTATTGAGGGAGTTACATTACAGCTTTTCAAAGCTGAAGTAGGTAATAATATTAAAGTCGAGTTAGATCATAATTTGGGTGCTGTAAAAGAAGCCATTAACAATTTTGTTGTGGCTTACAATGAGATAAAAGATTTTGTAAAGTCGCAACAGAACTATGACCCAGCCAGCACGACATCATCAAAACCTATTTTGTATGGGGATGATATACTGCGCAGAATTGATACGAATATGACCTCAATTCTTGCGAATGGTGCTCTTGGTGTCGATAGTACGGGGTTAAATAACATTAATCTTATTGGTCTTGCCTTTGACGACGATAATAAGTTGACCATAGATGACACGAAATTGGATGACGTCCTTGTTAATAATTTAGAAGGTGTAAGGGATGTTTTCGAATTTTCATTTAAAACGGATGATAGTCGTTTAAGGGTGATTTCAAGATCTGAAGCTTTGAATGTTGATGATTTTGAGCTTATAATCGATGGAGTTGACGGAAGCGGTAACATTACGGGAGCGTCTGTGACTGGGTACGGAGATGTTTTTGATATAAATGGTGCTGGCCTGGTAGGGAAGGCGGGGACAGCCTTTGAAGGTATAACTCTTGCTTTTGTCGGAACAGCAGGAAGTGGTGCTCAAACAATAAATGTTAAGACGTCTCTCGGTATTGCCGATAACTTATTCCAAGGACTTGACAGATTTGTTAAAACGGGCACAGGGGAAATTCCAACCCGTCTTGAACAGTTGACAACTGATAACACTGATATGAATGAAAAAATTCAAGCAATTGACGCGCGACTTGAGTTAACTAAGTCATTTTTATATCAAAAATATGCTCGTTTAGAACAGGTGCTAGCCCAAGCTGATGCAACTAGAAAGCAGTTAGAAGCTTCTTTAAGTCAATCGTCATAATTCCCAAAGAGTAGGCCTAATGTATCCTAACCCATATAGCTCTAACGCATATACGCAGGCTTCAAAAAATGTAAGTCCTATGAGAGCAATTATTTTGCTTTTTGAAGGTGCAATCCGCTTGGTAAATGATGCTAAACGTTACGATAGCGAAGGGGACTTTGAGAATCGATTTAACGCCGTGGATAAAGCCTCAAAAGTTATTTTGGGATTGCAAGGGCAGTTGGATTTCGAAAATGGAGGGGATATCTCTCCTATGCTGCACCAGTTCTATGACAATCTTTTTATCCGTATGATGCAAATTAATACAAGAAATTCAGAGGCAATAATCGAGGACGTTCTGGATAGTTTAAACCAAATGAAAGAAACGTGGATAGAAGTCGCCAAGCAAACAGAGGGGAAAAGTGCACAGGTACCTACGGCAGGAAATACACCAGTAAATAATGGTAATATTGAAAATAATAGTGGGTCACGTTCTGCATCACTTAGCGTGTAGAGTATGTTACATTTCTTCTGATTGTTAATGAATAATTTTGTTGCTCTGGGCTCCTTGGTGGGAGCTTTTTTGCTTTAGGGGTTCCATGGATAAATACATCATATTTGGCGCAGGTGGATTCGGGAAAGAAATAGCGGAATATCTCTACGATAGTTTAGGTGAGGGTGTATTAACGGGAGAGCTTGTTGGTTTTTTAGATGATACAATTCCTGTTGGATCCATGGTTTCAGCCGAAGCAAAAGTGCTGGGTTCATTTGATACTAATTTGCCGATTGATGAATTTAAGTTCCTTATTGGGTTAGGTGATCCCCGAGCTAGAGCAAATGTTTACCGTAAATATAAAAATAAGGGAGCTGCCTTCCAAACTCTTATTCATCCAAGTGCTTATATGTCTTCTTCTGGAAGCATAGAGGAAGGGAGTATTTTATGTCCTTTCTCTTTTTTTGGCTCTTGTTCGCATATGGAGCAAAACAGTTTGTTGAATATATATTCTTCAGTAGGTCATGACTGTAAGGTCGGTGCGCACACAGTTTTGTCACCCTATGCGACGTTGAATGGTAATGTGACATTGAATTCTGAAGTGTTTATTGGAACAAAGGCGGTTATCACTAAAGAGTGTATTTTAGGGCAAGCTTCAAAGGTTGCTGCGGCCTCAGTGGTTTATAATGATGTTCCAGATGGTTCACTTGCTTTTGGTAATCCTGCTAGAATTAAAAAAACAATTTGATATTATAGCTTGAAGCTTGGGCTCCTCACATAATTTTCAATACAAGGCCATCTTATTAATATGAAATTAAAGCAAAAAAAAATTTCTAAAGACGATTTCCGCTTAGATGAATTATTACGATTAATGACTTTGGGAAAATATCCAGAAGTTGTTACAGCCTGTCTCGAGCGGCAAAAAACGAAAAAAAATTCTGCTGTTGATTATGTGCTAGGCCACGCATTATTCCGATTAGGTGATATAGAAAAGGGATGCCAAAGTATAGAGCGAGCCCGCTTTAAATCAGTAAAGGACCCTTATTGTCTCTATAGAATGGGACATCTGTCATTTGAAACGGGACATCTTGAGCAGGCAGCGATTTGTTTTAAAAAAGCCGCCTCCATTGATGGAACTTTTTGGGAAGCCTTATTTAATTTAGGTAATACGCTAAAGCGGCAGTTCAAGTATCATGAAGCCATAAAATATTATCAAAAGGTAATGAAATTAAACACAGAATTTTTTGATGTATTTTTTAACGCTGGCCAAGTATATGAAACATTAAAGGATTTTAAAAATGCGCAGGAATGCTACGAAAAGGTAATTTCCCAAAATAGCCGTGATGTGGACGCTTTGTGTGGCTTAGGTCGCTGTTATTATAATAATAACGAGAAAATACTTGCCCGAAATTTTTGGGATAAGGCTATTGAAATTAACCCGAAATGTGCCGCCGCATATAATGATATTGTTAGTACTCTCATCCAAGAGGGAGATTTAGATACAGCCCAAAGCCACTTGGATGCTGCAATAGAGGCTGGTGTTCAGCACGAGACTATTTATCTAAACATGGGCCGCATTATATATATTGGTTCTAAAGATAGGATATTAACTCAAAAAATATTTGAACAAGGGGTCGAAAAATATCCTAGAGTTCCAGAGCTTTGGTCTGCTTTACTTGGACTTATGATTGATGAAGCTCGGTATAGCGAGGCAGAAGAAATTTTAAAGGCTCTTTTTTCTGAAGGGATGGGGATTTGGTATCTCAAATTAGCAATGAGCCGCCTTTTATTTGAAACTTCCAGGTTAGATGAAGCCGAGTTGATTATGGAAGAGTTGTTAGAGTTAGATCCAAATAACCATATGTTTATTAGTTCACTCCTGACCTTTAAAGTTTACAATTCTAGGCATACACTTGAAGAACGATTTAGAGCTCATAAAAAATATGGCGCAATAATAGAACAGAGTAAACAAGGTATTTTACCAACGAGGACTTATGCTCCTCAAAAAAATAAGAAAATCAAGATTGGGTATGTTTCTCCAGATTTTCGTGATCATGCTACAAGCCGATTTATGGAGCCTATTATTGCTAATCATGATCGAGGATTTTTTCATATAACTCTATACGCTCAAAATAAATCGGTTGATGACACAACGCGACGGCTTCAAACTTATGCGGATGATTGGTGTTCGACCTCAGTTCTAGATGATCTTCAATTGGCCAAAAAAATTCAAGAAGACGAAATTGATATTCTGGTGGATCTAGCTGGGCATACGCCAGGAAATCGACTTCGTGCTTTTGCTTATAAGCCTGCACCAGTGCAGGTTAGTTTCGTCGGCTATCCCTTTACAACAGGAATGAAATGTATTGATTATTACATTGCAAACGAGACGTTGGTTCCAGAAGAAAACAAAAAGTACTTCATTGAAGATGTTCAATATTTAACATTTGAAAATAATAAAATTCGTAAATCAAAGGTTCTATGGGCTCCTGATGGAGTGGTTCCTAATGAAAAAAGCCCTAATTTAAATAAAGGCTATTTTACTTTTGGTTGTTTTAACCGATTGGAAAAAATTTCTCCAAAGATGTTTGAGGCGTGGGTTGAGATTCTTAAGCGAGTACCAAATTCTAGGCTTTTATTGAAGAATAGAAATTTTGATGGTGAAGGTCTTAGGTGTGAATATATAAATTGGTTTGTCGAGCATGGAATAGACCAAGAGAGACTTGATTTTCGTGGTAGTTCTGACCTTAAAGGATATCTAAGCTCCTTCAATGAGGTTGATATAGGGTTAGACACTTATCCATATAACGCGAGTACAGTCTCATTTGATTCTTTAGCAATGTGTGTTTCTTTCGTCACGCTTCAGGGGGAGAGCACTCATTCTCGTTTAGGGGCATTATTACTCAGATCCCGTGGTCTAGATTATTGTATAGCTGAAGATTACAATGATTATATTGATAAAACTGTAGAGCTTGTTGGAAAGCCGGATGTTCTTGCTCTTCAAAGAGAGTGGCATCATCTAAGGCGCGCAAACGAAGCGTTTGACTATACGGTTGGGCCTATTGAGAAGCTTTATAGAAAATTTTTATCCGCTAAATCAGAGTGATGTATGCGTTAAGTCGAACTGGTTTTCGAAAAGTAGTAGCTTTTGTCGTGGCAATGATAAGAACATCAATATTGTTACGAAGGGAGATGGAGTTTTGTTGAAGTTTAACCGTTATTTTCCCAAGAAATGAGTTTTTCAATGATTCTTTCGTGGCGTTTATTGAAAGCTAGGACATCTAAAAAGGGGGCTGAATTATTAAGTGCTTCTTTTGTTCTGGCTTTGATATTTTGACGTAATGAAGGCATCGCTATTAATTCTAGTAAATGCTCTTTGTACTGTTCATCTGTATAACTTACACGTTCATCTAGATGTATAGCTTTGTTCATAGCTGCAGCTTGCATGGTTCTTTGTGTTCTTCCCGACTTTATAACGGTTGGTAAGCCTGCAATAAAGGCATCAAGGATCGATGTGGCGCCTGAAAAGGGGAAGGAGTCGACGTAAATATCACCCATCTTTAATATAGCATTTATTTCGTAATAATGTTTTCGGGGAGGTAATATATAAATTCTTTTAGGATCAACTTTTAGTGTTGAACACAACATGAATAAATATTCTTCAAATAACCTATGGGAGTATCGATCTGTCCATAGGGGGTTATAAGGAAATAATATTAGGGTAGTGTCGCTACTTTTTTTGAGGACCTCAAGCCAAAGGGTTATAACTTCTCTAGAGAGTTTTCCCATGCTACTGCCGTTAATGAGTACGGTATGATTTTGGGGGATGTTAAGGCTTTTTCTTGTGATTTCTATTGTAACATTCTGCCTACGCCCACTGTAATCGAAGCAATGATTACTTCCGGGTTCTATAATTAGCGTTTCTGTAAACTGTTCTTCTGGTTTTGGGGGCTCCATAGAGGGCGATGATATCATGTAATCTATGTGTGATAAGCCAGATGTCTGTGGGCTAGTTGCGGTGGTTAAGAATTGTTTTTTCGCTAATCTATACGGTGCAAGAGTATTCTCAAAATTCAAAAAATAGTTGGACGGTACACTCGATAATGAAAGTAAATCAAGATTGTAGCTGCGAATTTGTGCAACACAGTTCTTGGTAGCCAAATTTCGATTGTCTTCATGCTCTAAAGGGTAAAAATTATCGCACTCCAAAGGGATGATGTGATCAAAATAAGAGCAAAAATGTTGTTCAAATTTTTTGTCACTTTGAGGAGATGTGGGGATTTTAAATAAAAATTTTTCATATTTTTTGGGATCGAGAGCTCTGAAATGAGACAGCCAAATACTTGTCTCAGGAGTAGGCTGTATTCTTGTTATTATAAGGCCAATAGACGTTTTCGTTTTATTTCTTTTAGTTGTGCGGAATTCGTGAATTAGCGTGGGGAGTTGAGGGTGTCGGGATTGGATGTATAATTCAATTATTTCCCCTCTCAATTTATATAAATTTTTTAAATTACGATCGGTTACGTTAACTCCAATAAAAATAGTAGTACACCATTTGAGTATATGGTTTCTTTTCTGCTTATCTGAGGTGGTTTCCAGAAATTTTTTTATATGAGCTAAGATCCACTCGTAGTAATCCTGTAGCTGATTGGCTTCATCATTTGCAAAAAGCATTTGTGGATAATTTAGTAAAAATACGATGTATGGCTGTAAAGCTTGGTACGTTATATTTTCAAAGTCAGTAACGAGTTTTATTTTGTTGTTACTGAAAAGATGATGTGGATAGTAAAAAAGGCCAAGGATTAAAAGGAGTTTGGTTTTTTCCTCGTGATCAGCGCTTTTATGATATCTTTGAATAATGTCGTTAAGTAATCTTTTTTCTTCTTTTGTGGGTAAAAAAATGGTGGTGAGTAAATAAGATTTGAAGCGATACCAATAACAAGGAAGTTGTTGTGAGCTAACAGCGTGACCATTAATTTCTAGATTGATTTCAGATATGGAAATCAGGCCCCAGCGCTTAGCTATTTCTAAGCGTTCTGAACGCCATTTTTTTGTATTGTAGTCACTAATATTCCATCTGTTTTTATGTTTTTCGTAGAGCGTTAGTAATTGGTCAGCCATCAGATTTTCTCGTAATTGTTGATTATGTCGTCATAAATAGCGTGAGCCGGAGTTTTATGATAATCCAAAATTTGAAAACTCCAGGCCTATGTTTGGGAAGAGGACTCTGGGAGTTTTGTTGATGAAGTGTCATAAAACAAAAAAACTGTATTAGCATAGTATGTTTTAATTTAGAATGTATTATCAATTGATTAGGTATCATGTCATAATCAATTGACGTATGTATATAGAGATTTAACTTTAGGTATTACAAGTATGAGATTGGGGATGTTTTCTACCTATTTCATACTTCGGTGTGACGACCATGATTGTTGAGGTGGGGCTTGATTTATCCAATAATTCTTTCAGGTGGTTCCGGTAGCCGTCTTTGGCCAATTTCTCGTGTCAGTCGCCCGAAGCAATTTTTATCACTTTATTCTAAAAAACCATTGATAATTGATACTGCTGAGAGAGTAAACCATCCTGAATTTTATGCGCCGACTGTTGTGTGTAATGTGGATCATCGTTTCTTAGTTGGTGAAAGTTTTGCCGAAGCGGGCATAGTTCCTCGGGGAATTTTACTCGAACCCGTAGCACGTAGTACAGCAGCTGCAATTTTGTCGGCAGTATATTCTATTTTTCGCGATGATGCCGACGCGACTATTTTGGTTATGCCATCGGACCACTCGATTGAAAATCATGAATCCCTTTTTAAGGCGTTGAAGGATACGACGTCGACAGCTGAGCTAGGTAAGATTATTACGTTTGGAATTCAGGCAATAAGCCCTGAGATTGGATATGGATACATAGAGGCAGGTGAGCCTCTCAATGTTGAGGGAAATGTAAAATCAGTTACTCGATTTCATGAAAAGCCTGATGTGAAAACTGCAACAGAATATCTAGAGACAGGACGATATAGTTGGAACTCAGGTATTTTTATGTTCAAGGCAGAGGCACTTTTTCGAATTGTTGATGCTATAGATTCTGAGTTTATAAAAAATGTTATTCACTCCGTAGAGAAATCAGTTTCAGATTTAGATTTCATTCGACTCGATAACAGTTCGTTTTCTGCTTTGCCGAACTCATCCTTTGATGTTGCTGTAATGGAGAAAACGACTGAAGCAGCCGTTGTGCAAGTGGACATGAATTGGAGTGATATTGGTTCTTGGCATTCTTTGTGGGGTGTTTCAAACAAAGATAGTAATGGAAATGTGAGTGTGGGCAACACTGCCATATTGGATTGTTCCGGCTCTCTTGCCTGGAATGATGATGGTGGTGTCACGGCACTGATTGGTGTTGAAGACTTGATAGTTGTGGTTAATGATGGATCAGTTCTTGTGACCACGCGCGATCAATCCGAAAAAGTGAAACTCTTAGTTGATCAATTGAAAGTAAGTGGTAGAGAGAGCTATTTACAAGCACGTACAATTTATCGCCCTTGGGGAAGTTATCGAACTTTAGATACTGGAAATGGGTATCTGGTTAAAAGGATTGTTGTGAAACCAGGCGCACGCCTATCGTTACAATATCATCATCACCGTGCCGAACACTGGGTGGTAGTTTCTGGCACAGCCAGAGTGACAAGTGGTGAAAATGTTTATGATCTCAAGCAAAACCAATCTACCTATTTACCTTTGGGAACAGTTCATCGTTTAGAGAACCAGGAGAAGGTGCCTTTGGTACTTATTGAGGTGCAAACGGGTGAAGTTCTAAGCGAAGATGACATTGTTCGGCTGGATGATATCTACGGGCGTAACGCTCATTTTGAGAATGGCATGATGTGACGGAACAAGACACTCTTACTCTTTCTGGGAAAAAAATCTGGGTTACAGGTCATACAGGTATGGTCGGCTCTGCTATTGTACGTCGGCTTTTAAGTGAAAAATGCAATATTTTAACGGTTGCGCATGGAAGCGTCGATTTGACTCGACAAGAAGAAGTTGAAAACTGGATTGTTGATAATAAGCCAGACATAGTAATTGTTGCCGCGGCCAAAGTTGGTGGTATTCATGCAAACAGTAAGTTACCAGCAGAGTTTCTGTATAATAACTTGATGATTGAAGCAAATATCATCCATGCGTCTCATCGTGTGGGGGTGGAAAAGTTACTTTTTCTAGGGTCATCATGTATTTACCCCCGCAATACAAGCCAACCTATTAAAGAAGAACAGCTTTTAGCGGGTCCATTAGAGGCAACTAACGAATATTATGCTCTGGCAAAGATAGCTGGTATTAAGTTGTGTCAAGCTTATCGTGCCCAATATGGCGATAATTTCATCTCGATAATGCCTTGTAATTTGTATGGACCAAATGATAATTTTCATCCTGAATATAGTCATGTTCCCGCAGGATTATTGAAGCGTTTTCACGAAGCAAAATTACTAAATTCGCCCTCCGTAACAGTCTGGGGTTCTGGAGCACCCCTCAGAGAATTCCTTCATGTTGATGCGATGTCTGATGCGAGTGTTTTTATTTTGAAGCACTATTCGGGGAAGGGGCATCTCAATGTCGGTTGTGGGCAAGACATTAGTATAGCTGATTTTGCTGACAAGATTAAAAGAATTGTTGGGTATCGTGGTCAAATCACTTTCGACACTACTCGTCCAGACGGCACACTCCGTAAATTACTTGATATTTCAAAATTGAGGAACCTTGGTTGGGAGACTAAGGTTGATTTGGATACTGGGATTGAGGCGTATTACAAGTGGTTTTTAAATAATCAAAATAGTATTAAACAATGAGAGTTCAGAGGGATTTAATGTGAGTAAAAGAGCACTTATAACAGGTGTTACAGGGCAAGATGGTGCTTATCTATCTGAACTTCTGCTTACTAAGGGTTATGAGGTTCATGGTATCAAACGACGGTCTTCATCGTTTAATACTGGACGAGTTGACCATATATACCAAGACCCTCATGTCTCAAATAACAATTTTCATCTGCATTATGGCGATATGACTGATGCGACAAATTTAATTCGCTTGATTCAAGAAATTCAACCAGATGAAATTTATAATCTCGCTGCTCAAAGTCATGTTCAAGTTAGCTTTGAAACACCTGAGTATACTGCAAATTCAGATGGGATGGGGGCTCTTCGACTTCTTGAAGCCATGAGAATTTTAAATCTTGAAGAGACCCGGTTTTATCAGGCTTCGACTTCCGAATTGTATGGTAAAGTACAGGAAATACCTCAGAATGAAACTACTCCTTTTTATCCGAGATCACCGTATGCGGCAGCTAAACTCTATGCTTATTGGATAACGATCAACTATCGTGAGGCATATGGTTTACACGCTTCGAATGGAATTTTGTTCAATCATGAAAGTCCTATTCGAGGGGAAACTTTTGTAACCCGTAAGATAACGATGGCCGTTGCTGCAATTAAAAAAGGTAATCAGGATTGTTTGTATCTTGGAAACTTGGAAGCCAAAAGAGACTGGGGGCATGCAAAGGATTATGTCGAGGGAATGTGGCGTATTTTACAGCAGGATAGTGCCGATGATTATGTTCTTGCTACGGGGGAGGCGCACTCTGTTCGGGAGTTCGTCGAATTAGCTTTCTCTGAAGTTGGGTATAAGATCGAATGGCAAGGCGAAGGAATAGAAGAATTGGGCATCGAAGCAAATAGTGGCCGTGTTATGGTTAAAATTGATTCTCGTTACTTTCGCCCAACTGAAGTGGAACTTCTCCTAGGTGACCCAAGTAAGGCACAGAGAGTTCTCGGGTGGCAACACACAACATCTTTTGCTGATTTAGTATCTGAAATGGTTCGTGCTGACCTATTATCAAGTTAGATAAGTACTCTTGGGTGAGAGCAAAACAAATGATTAAACGTAAAGGTATCACGTAAATTTAATGGATAGCATAAGGATTATAGCTGAAATTGGAATTAACCATTCAGGTTCGGTTCAAATTGCGCGCCAGTTAATTGATGCTGCGGCAAATGCTGGTGTATGGGGTGTCAAATTTCAATACCGCAACTTATCTAATGCCTATGCAGAAGTGGAGCGGGAAATTGGTGATGAAATTGTACTGGAAGAAATTCATAAAAATTACCTTAATCCGGTTCAGATTGAAAATCTGTCAAATTATGCAAAGTCCATTAATATTGCTCCAGGTATTAGTTTTTTTTCACTAGAGGATACAGAAGATTTTTCTGATAAAATCGAATGCTTTGAGTTTTTTAAAGTTCCTTCGGTAGAGTTTTCAAACCTAAAGTTAATCAGACACCTTGAGACGTTTCTAAAACCGTGCTTTATCTCTACGGGCGCTTGTGAAGAAGTCGCGATTGAAAATATTTTACCACAGCTGGATCAAGAAATATGGGTGCCGCTTCATTGTGTTTCAAATTATCCAGTGAATTTGTCGAATAGTAAGCTTGGTTATCTATCCTATCTTAAAGAAAATTGGGATGGAGATATTGGGTATTCTAGTCATGATGAATACTGGGAATCATGCCTATTGGCGATTCAGCTGGGAGCGAAAGTTATTGAGCGACACATAACTTTGGATAAGGCTGCTGATGGGTTAGATCACACGTCCAGTTCTACACCTGATGAATTTGTAAAGTTAGTGCAGTTTGCGGAAAATATGAGCTTGTTAGGAGCTGGTTACGGACCTCGAGTTCCTAATCAGGGAGAATTATTGAATCTCCAAAATCTTGGACGCTCTTATTATGTTAAATCTGATGTGGAGGAGGGGGCTATTCTGCGTCCTGAAAATGTTTTACTGCGTTCTCCCAGAACAGGATTGGGCCAAGAAGAAGCTCAGCATATATTTGGAATGCCTGCTATTAGGCATATAAAAGCCGGATCTGTACTTGATCGATCTGTAGTTGAAGCTCCTGCGGTTGTTTCTGAAAAAGTGCTTCAGTTCGCATGTGATAATTCAATATCGTTGCCAGTACGGTTTCATGATTTGAATAAGATTGAAACACTCTACCCTATTGGTCGATATGAATTTCACCTTTCATTTGGTGACATGGAACATGTAATTAACTGCTCTTCTTTCTCTCCTAAAAATAAATATAGTATTCACTTACCTGATTACATTAGTTCAACGCAGTTGGTGGATACGTTTTCCTCTGATGAAAGCCAGCGAGAGGCAAGTATTAAAACCTTAGATCGTACAGTAGATTTTTCGAAAGCCCTACAAGATCATACCGGCAATGAAGTGTTGGTCGTAGGTAGCTTCTCTGTAGTTAACACAACATTGCAAGAGTTCTATCACCTGCATAGTGAATTGTTCCAAGGGTATCGAGACCAGGGGGTTGTCATTATACCGCAATGGCTTCCTCCTATCGCATGGTACTTTGGTGGTGCTGTTCGTTTGAAGGCGATGAACAATATTTCTGATATTGAGTATTTGAAGTCTCTCTCTATCCCAATTTGTATGGATGTTTGCCATCTTGCAATGGGGGATACCGTTTTTGATTTCAAAGCTAAAGATGTTATTCAGAAACTAGAGTCAAATATCCGCCATATCCATATTGCTGATGCAATTGGCTATGATGGAGAAGGCGTTGCTTTAGGTGAAGGGGATCTCAAAAATCAGGAAGCTATTGATGCTGTCATGAAGTTTCAATGTGCTAAAGTCATTGAAGTTTGGCAGGGTCACTTAAATCATGGAGCGGGGTTTGCAAACGCACTGAACTCTCTATATGAGCGATATAATGGTAAATAAGAAGGCTGTAAAAACGGCTCTTGTTTTGGGCATTTCTGGGCAAGATGGCTCTCTCTTGGCGACATCTCTTTTAAAAGAGGGGTGGCGAGTTGTCGGGGGGACACGACGAGGAATAGTAAACAAATATTGGAGACTTGATGAACTAGGTATATTTGATCAGGTTGAATTAGTGAACATCAACCTTCAAGAGCCACATATGGTTTTAGATATTGTTAGGGAATTACAACCTAATCATATTTACCACCTTGCAGGAGAAAGTTTTGTTGAAGATTCATTTCATCTTCCTCGGGTAACGATGGAAGCCAATTATTTTGGAACTTTGAACCTACTTGAAGCTATTCGTACATCATCTTCTGAAACTCGATTGTTTTTTGCATCCAGCTCGGAAGTGTTTGGTTCGACCGTTTCTAAGGAAGCTCTTGATGAAAAGACTCCTTTTCGACCGATTAATCCATATGGCATATCAAAGTTGGCAGCTCAGCAGCTGGTTGAGATTTACCGTGAGCGCTATGGTCTTTATGCTTTGAGCGGAATTATGTTTAACCACGAAGGACCAATGCGTGCTCGAAATTTTGTAACTCGTAAGATTAGCTTTAATCTTGCAAGGTTGAAAATGGAGGGTGGAACTCCGATGCAATTGGGAAATTTTGACGCTGCGAGAGATTGGGGATTAGCGTCTGACTACACAATGGTCATGCCAGAAGTTCTCGAATTGAAGGAAGCACAAGATTTTGTATTTGCAACGGGTAAGTTGAGCACGGTTAGAGAGTTTCTTTCATTAGCAGCAGAAGCAGTTGGTTTCGTTCCTGTGTTCGAGGGGAAAGGATTATTTTCTGTGTGTCTGGACCGAAGTTCAGGTTTAAAACTTGCAGAAGTGTCGGAAAAATATTTCAGGAATTTTGATACTCCTCCTCATAAAGGTAGCCCTGCTCGATTGTTGAAAATGACAAAATTTTCTGGATCTCATGATGTCAGTGTTATCGCTACACAAATGATTGAGGCAGACTTGCATCGAAGAAAAATTGGACATGTGGATGTTTAACGATATTAAAGAACGCCTTGAAGGGTGTATATATACTATATTCACCCCCTTTAATGATGATCACTCGATAGACTACAGCTCATTGGAACGGTATCTACATCATATATACCGGACTGGTGGGCGCAAGTTTTATGCAATGGCATATAATTCACGTTATTCACAATTAACACATAAGGAAATTATGGAGTTAAATGCTTTTTGTATCCGAGAGGTCAAGAAATTAAACAAGAATAATATTGTTATTGTGGGAGATCCGATACACTGCTCTACAGCGGAAACGATAGAGTTTACGCGCCACGCTAAAGAAGAGGGTGCAGATTTAATATCACTTTTGGTTCGTGAGAAATATTTTTCTGATGAACAAATTTTGGAGCATTATGCTGAGGTTGGTCGTGTTACTGAGATGGGAATACTTGTACATGAGATGCCTTTCCTTTCTGGGGCTGATGGAACACAAATACACTGGCCTAAATCTTTGTTTCAATCACTACCCAAGATTCCTCAAATCGTGGCCTTGAAGGAAGATGCTAAAGATTTTGAAATGACTTGTGTGGCTTTGGAGCTGGAACCCAAAATTCGTATTGTCATTGCAGGACGCAAATCGGTATTCATGGATTATAAGCCATATGGTGCAAAGGCTTATTTGAACGGGATCTCTATGATTGATGCACGTATAGGTGAGGCTTTTTGGAAAGCTTATAAGTCGAATGATAAAACTTCACTCGATTTTATACTTAAAAATATTGAGGGTCCATTCTTTGATGAGTGTGCTGCGAAGTATGGCTGGCATCGAACGAACAAAGCACTGCTTCAAGCTGCGGGACTTATGCATCGAAGAGATCGGATGCCAATGCCTCATCTTAATGAAGACGAGTTTCTTGAAATTGATGCGGTTTATAAAAAGACAATTAGTGCAGTTGAGGAGTTTTTTGCGAAGTGACAATGACCGCATTTGTACCCGCGCGCTCAGGCTCTAAGAGATTGGTGGGTAAAAATATTAAACTTCTCGCTGGTAAACCCTTGGTTTTTTGGACTTTAGAGCCTCTAATGTTATCTAAAAAAGTAGATCGCGTTATTTTCTCTACTGATTCACTCGATTACTGGGAGATAGTAAAAACGCACTTTGATAGTAATAAATTGACCCTTGATTATCGTTTGCCTGAAGAAGCAGGCGATAATGTGAAAATCTTTGATTACATAGTTACCAAAAGGGAAAAAATTTTCAAATCAAGTGATGAAGTTTTTATCCTTACTTTGCCGACAGTACCATTTCGAACATTGAAACATATTGATGAAGCTTATGAGCTATACTGTATGACACAGTCACCAATTTTTTCGGCTACCGAATATGGTTTCCCTATTTCTTTTGCTTTCACTGTTAATAGAGGAGGTCGGTGGACGCCGATGTACGATGCTTCTCCTTTGGTGACGGGAAATACGAGAAGTCAAGATCAACAGGTTGTTTATCATCCAAATGGGGCAATTTACATACGAGAAATAGCTGACCTTGCGGATAAAAATTTGAAAACACTATACATGGGTGCGAGCCCTTATCTTATGGACCGCACTGCATCAATTGATATTGATAATGAAACAGACTTTGTCATTGCTTCTGCAATAGCTGAAGCAGGTTTGGCGGGATGAAATGCCGAGGGGTATTGATTTTAAAGGTGCACTCAAACGGATAGAGTTTTTTGAAAAATCTGTCGATGTTACAAAGATTAAGTATGAAGGCGTTACCATTTGGCCTTTGATGCGGTCACATGTAGTCCGGTTCTGGCTGGCCGGAGGGCATCAGAACTCTGTCCAAGGTGAGAAAACGAAACAGCAACCTAAACGTAAACTTTCAAATACCTTGCGTTTGTGGATAAAGATGAAAGAGAGGGCTAAGCATTTAGTAGCCCGCTGTCACCTTATTTACTCTGGACGTAATAAAATTTGGTTTATACCGGGGCCTCTTGGGCATGCAGAATTTTCTCAACAGGGGTATTATGACAAGTTCGTTGATGCCGTAAGCTTCGTAACAAAAAGAGAAGATTTCTTTAAGCTGCTCTTACATGGTGATGAGAGGCGCCATCACTATGCTATGCCAGCTTACAATTACAGCCTCCGCCACCTAATCTATCGTGCTTCGTGTGACATGTCTAAGATACCTTTTAAATTGAACGATTTTGAGGACGGATATAAGGTTGAGGCGCTTCTTCCTTACGGAAAAGAAGATGTTATTAAGGCGCTTAGTACTGATTTGATTCATTTAATGACCTTCGCAAATGATTTTACAATTGTGTTACGTAAGGCAAAACCAAAAGCTATATTTATAGTCTGTTATGAATCTATCATTAGTATGGCAATGATCTTAGCTGCTCGGCGTGTGGGAGTACCTGTTATTGACGTACAACACGGCAAGCAGGGAAAGTACAATGTAAATTATACCCATTTTACACATTTACCCAAAAATGGATGGGATTTATTGCCTAACTATTTTTGGTGTTGGGGAGAACAGTCTGCAAAAAATATTTCGCGCCATATGCCAGCGAGTAGAACAACACATTTTCCTTATGTGATCGGGTATCTTTGGGTAGCATTGTGGAAAAATGGCGAACCGATAAAAATCACAGAAAAACATCAAGTATTTATTGAAGAATTAAAAGTTATTCAAAAAAAAATCCTTGTAACATTACAGCCTCTATCTGACCCTTTACCGGAAATTTTGTTACGTACAATGGAAAATTCTCCTCCTGACTGGCTTTGGCTCATTAGAATGCACCCCAATATGTTATTAGATTGTAATCAGGTAATTAATAGGCTTGATGAGGTTGCAAAAGGAAAGTTTGAAGTGACGATATCAAGTGAAATACCTCTTTATCCTCTTTTAAAAGCTGTGGATCACCATGTTACGGCCTGGTCAAGCGTTGCCTATGAAGCACTAGAGTTTGGTGTTTCGACTACCATAATTGATGAAACTGGGTTGGATCTTTATTCTAATGAAATTGAAAATCAGCTGTTTTTGTATGCAGATACAAAGCAACAACTGCTTAATACGATAGAACAGCTCACTATAAAAAAATCGATTATTTCAAACGGATATATCAAAAGTAATTTAAGCGAAGTAACCTCGTCATTGGAGAGGTTTATTACAAAAATTCTTGATAAATAGTAATAATTTTGTATGAGAGATTGTTCTCAAAGAGTGCAATTTTTGCTATATTTTAAATGCCCTGACTTCCACTTGATACCATGATCTTTCTAAACGCCCGTATATTCGGCATGCGATATTAAAAATAGGCCATCCAAAGCGGGCGATTTTTTGATATTTTGGAGGCCATTTATGAATATAAGGTTTTGAAAATTCAACGTTATATCCTGCTTCCGTAAATAGATTTCCTAAGTTCTGAGGACTCCAGCTAAATAAATGGTAGTTTATGTCTTTTGGGTTGTATTCATAACTTATTGAATCACAAGGGACTACAAAGTGGATTGCACCTCCTTTTTTTAATAGCAGATTTAAGTCTTTAAGTTCCTGAAGCGGGTTCAATGTATGCTCTAGAGCATTATTTGATATAATGATATCAGCAAACTCGGTGCCCAAAACTTCACAGGCTTCTTTTGGGGAGTAAAAATGTTGGATATCGAAATCTTTTATAGAATTAGTGGCAGCTAAATTAGGCTCAATGCCAATTTTGTTTTTACACGCAAGATTGTTAAGAAGAAATCCACCGCCACATCCAAAATCAATCACTGTATCTGTCGTCGAAATGAATTTTTTGAATTTATAAGAATTTGCCCATCCTCCGAACATACCGATCTCTTTTTGCCAATTGTAATATTGGATATCGTAATGTGTGCTTACGGTTTTTTTTTCAAAACTTTGTTTAGATCGCATGATAGTTTTCAATAAGTTGTTGGATAAATAATATTTTCTATTTTGACAGAGCAAAAATTGTACAAGGTCGTTCTCGGTTTTAGAGTGATTACTTTACTTTTTATGTCAATTCTTTTGTCATGGCTCTTAACCATGTTTCGAGTATCAATGCTTTGAAAGAAGCCGGAATTACGGAATTAAGTGGTTGTTCTCCTTTAGCCAAATCTTTTGCGCCCTCTGAATTTAGTATGCCATGCTGAGTGAGTAAGCCATCTTCCAAAAGGTGTCCCCATGTCTTGAATAATTGCTTTTGCCAACTATGAGTGGGAGGGCTAAATCCTTTTTTTGGTCTATTCATGACAGTTTGGGGGAGTAAGTCCTGAACAGCTTCACGAAGCCATGCTTTTGGGGGTAAATTTAGGTCGGATTGTGTTTTTCTAAGGCCGATAGCGGTTTCTACAAGACGATAATCAATTAGAGGTAACCTTAATTCAACCGAAGACGCCATGCTAAGTCGATCACTTTGAGCAATACCATTCTGGCGTAAATATGTATCACATATCATCTTTGTCGTCATGATATCTATATTTTCCCAGGGAAATTTTATTTTGTATGGTTCGCGAGGATCTGCAGATGCCCCAAGTTCTTTAATTTTGTTTTTAAATCTTGATGTGTAGGGGATTTTATTTCCATCATGGAAAAAGGGAAATTTGTCCATGAAATAGGGGTATATAGTATCAATTTCATCGTTGCTTATCGGGGACGTGTTGAATTTTTTGAGACGTAAATGATTTTCTTTTGCAGTCTCTTTTAACCAAGGGTAGCCCCAAAACAATTCATCTGCACCCTGACCTTGATACATTACTGATATATCGTTTTGTTTTGCGGCGAGCATTACTTGGTAATAACCCCAACTGGCTATATCAGCAATTGGATCGTCACGATAACTTGCTAATTTGAGGAAGTTGGCAGACATTTCGTCCTCATTTAGTTCGACCTCTTGAAAGGGGATGTTAAGATGCTTTGCTAGAAAACGTGCATCATCTCGTTCATCACAAGGAGGGCGACCTTCATAACCGACTGAAAACGCTGTTAAGGAGCCAGGGCTTTCTTTTGCAATTAAAGCTGCGACCAAGCTTGAGTCTAGCCCTCCACTCAAGGCAATCCCTACAGGAACGTCTGAACGTACCACGAGTTGTGAAATTTCGTTTAATACTTCGCGGATTTTTAATGCTGGGTTTCCATCAATTGCTGGTGCATCTTCTATATTCCACCATTTTTTCTCGGTTATTTTCCAGTCGTTTATATTTATGGATAACACACTCCCCGCAGGAAGTTTTCTTATGTTACGAATCGGAGATAAGGGATCAGGAACATAACCGTAATGAAAGTACCAATATATTGCTTTTTCATCTAGAAGAAGGGGGATTTTGCCACTTTTGAGTAATGATTTGAGCTCAGAAGAAAATATTATCTCTTCTTTGTCTTGGAAGATGTATAAGGGTTTTTCACCCATCCTATCTCTGGCTAAGTATGCTATTCCCTTGCGGGCGTCAAAAAGAGCAAAAGCGAACATGCCACGGAGATCATGTAGACAATCAATCCCCTTCTCTTCATAAAGGTGCAAGATTACTTCGCAATCGCTTTTACTTTTAAAAACATGTCCTCGCTGTATAAGTTTTTCTCGTAACTCAATGAAATTATATATTTCTCCGTTGGCAACGAGAATAAGGTCTTTGTTTTCATTGATGAAAGGTTGATGTCCGTTATCGATGTCGATTATTGCGAGCCTACGCATAGCAAACATAAGCTTTGAATTACTAGTTTTCCAACTGCCTGCACCATCTGGACCTCGGTGATAAAGGCTATCTTGCATTTTTTGAACTATTGTTTGTAGTTCATGCTGATGAGTCGCGCTTATATAACCAGCTATACCGCACATTTTGACTTATATTTCTCCATTTAAAACTTTATAATTTTGTTCAGTTATATAATTCTCGTCTGGCTCAATAAAAATCGATTTTATTTTAGAAAACTAAGTTTGACCTCATGCATGGCTATAGATTGTACGTTGCCATAATATTTGCGTTTGTACCTTTTATATATTAATGTCAATGACATAGGAAGGATGTTTTTATAGTATTTGCGTTAAGTGGAACGTTTAACTGGGACTTGTTATGACAATTAAAGTTGTTCACCTCAATCGCTGGGATATAAAGGGGGGGGCAGCCATTGCGGCTTATCGCCAACACAAGGCTCTCCAACAAGTTGGTTTGAAATCTCAGATGTATGTCGCTGAAAAGTTATGTGATGATGAGAGTGTCCTGGAATTAGATATTGATGCTTTAACTTCATTTGATATTACTCACAGAGAAGTTATTCGTGATAAGGCAAAAGAAATTACTTCAAAACATGCAGGTGCAATTAGATCTGATCTGGGACCTTTTACTCTCCCATTTGCTCCATTCGGACCGCGGATGATTGCTCAATTGCCTGAGGCAGACATTATAAACCTTCACTGGGTGTGCGGTTTTGTTGATTATCAAGAATTCTTTTTTCATAAAAAAACAGCCGTTCCTATGATCTGGACATTACATGACATGTATCCATTTACTGGAGGCTGTCATTATGCTGGCGCTTGTGAGAAATTTATCAACGAATGTGGAGCTTGCCCGTACATTTCTTCGGAAAACCAAGATGATATGTCTCGGTTTATTCATAAGACAAAACATGACGCGATGTCATCAACAGCTTATCCAATAACAATTGTTACACCAAGTAAATGGTTGGCGAAAGAGGCCAGGCGAAGTCGGATTTTTGGTGATATGGATATAAAAGTTATTCCGTATAGCTTAAATTTAGATCAATTTAAGCCACGGCCTCAGCGGGCAATGCGTGAATACCTTGATTTACCTAAAGATAAGGTAATTGGTTTTTTTCCTTCTGATCATCTCTCAGACCCTCGAAAAGGAATAATTTATCTTGAAGAGGCTTTAAAGTGTCTTACGCCAGAACAAGCGGCGAACATGTTGCTTGTTTCGGTTGGGAATTCGGAAAGGAAGTTAAGCGGATTAGTCGAACAACGCTCCTTATCGTTTATAAGTGATCCTGAGATAATGAGTAAAATCTATAATGCATCTGATTTTACCTTTCTGCCTTCTCTCGAAGATAATCTACCAAATATAATCCTTGAATCGATGGCAAGTGGTACACCTTTAATCGGGTTTGACACAGGAGGTCTGCCAGATTTTATTAAAAATGGAGAGACGGGATGGATCGTACCTAAGCGAAATGTAAGCCAATTAGCGTCAGCAATTGACGATGCTTTATCGTTTCCAGAAAAGTTAATTGAGATGAGAAGGGTCGTTCGTAACGTTGCTGAAAGAGAATTCGCAATGAAAGTACAAGGTGAGCGTTACAAGGATCTCTACGAGCAGACCTTAGAAAATTACCATATAAGAGGTAATTCATGACGACTGTAATTGTCACCGGTGGTGCGGGTTATATTGGTAGTCATGCTGCTAAATTATTAGAGAAGGCTGGTTACAATCCAGTAGTTTATGATGATTTAAGTACAGGTCACGAATGGGCTGTAAAATGGGGACCTCTTGAGATCGGAAGTATTGGAGATTCTGAACGCCTTGTCGGAGTGATGGAAAGATACAAGCCAGACGCAGTATTTCATTTTGCGGCTCAATGTCTTGTTGGTGAATCTATGCAAAAGCCGCTTTCTTATTATAATAAGAATGTTGGCGAGACTATCACCTTGTTGCAGGCAATGAAACAGGCTCGGTGCCATAAGTTAATATTCTCTAGCTCTTGTGCGACATTTGGCGAGCCTGAGGTTGATCTAATAACTGAAGATACTATACAACAGCCAATCAATCCTTATGGTAGATCAAAATTAATGATCGAAACCATATTAGCAGATGCGGAAAAGGAATTTCCGCTGAACTCTGTGATCTTGCGTTATTTTAATGCAGCTGGGGGAGATCCGGAAGCGGCAATCGGAGAGGCGCATGATCCTGAAACCCATATTATACCAATTATTCTCCAGTGCGCGCTTGGTACGCGGGATAAAGTGAACATTTATGGTGATGACTATTTGACCCCAGATGGCACTTGTATTCGAGACTATATTCACGTGACTGATTTGGCCGAAGCACACCTACTGGCTTTGAAGTGGTTGGAGGCAGGAAAAGGTTCAGAACATTTTAATCTTGGTGGTGGTAACGGGTATTCAGTTTATGACGTAATTGAAGCTTGTCGAAAAATAACGGGACATTTAATCCCAACGCAAATTTGCCCCCGCCGTGAAGGGGACCCATCAAAATTAATTGCCTCAGTAGCTAAGGCGAAGAAGTCTTTATGCTGGTCACCAAAAATGAGTGACATTTCTACAATAGTGGCTGACGCTTGGCGTTGGGCTCAGAAATCTTCAGCGTAAGGAGTGGATGTGGTTTTTAAGGGTTCAATAAAAGAGATCATCTTGCAAATAAGAACTGTCGTAGATACCTATCCGAGGCGTTTGCCTGGAAGTGTAATCTGTGATGGAGTAACACTTGAATATGTTGATTTACATAGTTTTTATTATCAAGCATTCCAAATATTTGAAAAAGGGTTGTATCATTTTGATACAAAAAATCATTCTCCTAGAATTATAGATTGTGGGGCGCATATTGGGTTGGCCACGTTATTTTTTCATATTAATTACCCTAATTCGAGAGTAACAAGTTTTGAAGCAGACCCCAAAATATTCACAATACTTCAAAATAATTTAACTGCGCTTGGTCTTGAACAAGAGATTGCTAGCCAAAAAGCAGTGTGGATTACAAATGATGACATAAATTTCAATATGACGTCTGATGATTCAGGTTTTGTCAGTGAAGAAGGTGTCACTGTGCCTTCGGTGAGGCTTCATGATATTTTAGAAACAGAGGAAAGAGTTGACTTACTCAAAATGGATATTGAAGGGGCTGAATTTAATGTAATATCAGATTGCTCTGACATGCTACATAAGGTGGATAGATTGATTGTTGAAGCCCACGTCCTCAGTGATTCAATCAAATGTCCATCCCTATTAGGGCAGATGCTTGCTACTTTAGAAAATATTGGGATGCAGTACGTGTTAGGTGATTTTCATTCTGCAACTTGGATTGAAGGGGGGAAGGTTCCGCCGTTTAAATTCATTACTACAGATCGATATATTTGCACTGTTTTCGCCTGGTGGAATTAACTTAATTAGAATTGAAAGTTGTGCCCAGTAGGGGATGGAGAGTTGGTGAATGAAATTTTTGGAATACATGTCTTTTTACTCTTCATATCTTGAAGAGTTATACGCCAGCAAACCATTGTTGAGCTCGACACCATTTCAAAATCAGATGAATGTGCTTGAAGCGGACGCATTCTCTGGGGGGCACTTGTTTGCTCCAGCGATGAAACAACATGGATATGATAATACTTTTGCCGTGGTTAATTGCAAGCAAGCCCAAAATGCTTGGGCAAGAGAAAATAAAATTCCAACAGAGCTGGCGACACGAAACCAAATTATTTGTAATCAGATAGATACGATACGCCCGGATGTTTTACACATTGCTGACCCTGTAGCATTAGATCCACGATTATTAAACGAGTGTAGCTGGAAGCCAAAGCTTGTGATGGCTTGGCGGGCAGCGCCAATTCCTGATGATGCTGACTGGAGTAATGTTGATTTGATGATTTCAACGCTTGGTGTTTGCCGTGAGAAAGCGATGAAACTTGGGGCTCGTTCAGTTCAAAAATTCTCACCAGCATTTCCTGAATTTGTTGCAAAAAAAATCGCAAATGAAATTAAGCAGTGGGATGTCGTGTTTGCAGGCCAAGTTGGTACATTACATAGAAAGAGACAGCAATTAATCCAGCACTTAATTGGGATGCCTGAGTTTCAAAGCAAGAATAGATCTTTAAGGTTGTATTTAGCAAATTGGACATCCGTTACTTTTGATGACGCAAAGTCCTTTATCAAGCCGGCAGTGTGGGGAATGGAGATGTTTCGTACCCTTAAGAAAGGACGTATCGTTGTTAATAACCATATTGATATGGCAGATAATATGGCTTCTAATATGCGAATATTTGAGACGTTGGGCGTTGGGAGTTTTTTACTTACCGAAGAAAGTGATGAATTAGCAGAGTTGTTTGAGCCTGGAGTAGAGGTCGAAACTTATTCTTGCCTTAGTGAGATGGAAGATAAAATACGTTACTATCTCAATCACCCAGAAAAACGGGAGGCAATTGCAAAACGGGGACAGGTGCGCTGCTTTAGGGATCATGGTCTCGTTGCTCGTTCACAAGAGTTAGATCTACTTATCAAGAATTATCTCTCTTAAGGTATTTGTAAAGGTTAATTAATTGATGTCGAACAATAAATAAGACACTGAATTGTCTTTACTTATTGTGATATAAGTGGGGCATTGAGCCATTTACCGAACTATGCTTTAGGTCAGGAGTTCTGTAATTACGTCCTCAGTAGATGGCACAATGTATAGTACTAAATATGGTATTAAAATTATAGTTTTTTGATTAACTCTCAAGCTACTCTGTTAATCTATTGTAGCTCAACTCAATACAAACGGTGTGATCAAGGTTACAGTATCGAATTGAAAGGGCAGAGTATTTTTTATATCTGAAGACTATTGCGTTTGAGATGTCATAGAGAAGGTGTCTTACCGATTAAAACTTACTATAGTTTTCGAGGGAAACATGTAATGGTAGAACATCTTTTTATGATCTGTCGTAGCCTTTAAGGCTTTTATTTTAGCTTTTAAAAATTGTTAGAACAAAAAATGACTTACAAAGACATCCACCAACATCATATAGAACATTGGGAGAATAGTGCCGCAGACGAAAGTCGTGCAGAAATACAAAAAAGTTGGTTTCGTGATGATACAGTGGACGTATGGCGAAATACACGTATGTATGATTCTGTTGATTGCTTTAACCATCGACCAGAGTTGAGCTTTCTAACTGTTGGTGATGGCCGTTTTGGTCTTGATGCAATACGTATTTCTCAAAAAGGATTTAACAACGTCACGGCGACAGATATTAGCGATGCTCTGCTGAGCCAGGCAAAGGAAAAGGGTCTTATTAGCAAATACTTAATTGAAAATGCAGAAAGCTTAAGTTTGCCGGATGATAGTTATGACGTTGTTTTTTGTAAGGAAAGTTATCATCATTTTCCACGTGCGCCATTGGCTTTATATGAAATGCTACGTGTTTGTAAGCTCGCAACGATTTTAATTGAGCCCAGAGATATTGATATTGGTACAATATGTATGTCATTTACCAAGACACTAAGACATCTTTTATCAATTATGCGTTTCAAGTTATTTCCTTCTTGGCAAAAAACACCGACAAATACAGAGCTTTATAGTGATGGAGCTAAGGCGGATTACGAAACCTCAGGCAATTATATATATTCTCTCTCTCCAAGAGAAGTCGAGAAAATTGCTTTGGGGAGTAACATGCCAGCCGTTGCATTTAAAGGAATAGGGGATTTCTACATTAAAGGTGGAGAATTTGCAGAGCTTGATTCTGCAATTGGAAAAGCAATTATGACTAAGATCGATAGTCAAGAAAAAGCATTTCGAGCGGGAAGCCGAGCCACTGCAATGTTGGCTTCTATAATCTTTAAGGTTATGCCTGATGAGGAAACTTGCATGCGGCTTGAAGCGGAAGGCTATTATGTTAAAAAGCTGCCTCGAAATCCGTATATCACATGATATAATTCTTAACGACGCTTTAGACATGTACAATCAAGGCAGTGGGGGAAATGATCTGAATTTTATAAAATTGGATTGTCCCTCTTTACATCATTACTATATTTTTGTTTTAAAAAGGCATATGTGGAAGGAGGAACGAGTTTTTTAATTTCATCAAACTTCAAATCTTTAAGTAATTTTCGTACTTCTGAGGCGCTAATCGCTTTATTTTTAAAATTTATTCTCGAAATTATATCAACGTCAATATCGTACATTTTTAATAGAGTACTCATTTGTTGATTGTATTGTTGTGTGATTTTACAGGTTGGTTCACTCCCAAGAAATATGGAAGTGATATTTAAGACAGGAGCAATATGCTCACAAAAATACCACGCTTCTTCAGATGCATCGGCAAGGGCGCCCACGTCCTCTTCTTTTGTGTAGTATTCTGGAAAGGTTAGATGTGTACAGATATATCTCCCCCCCCGTAATACCTTCACGTTTTTCAGATGTTTAACACTATCAATTACTAATCTTAATCGATCTTGAAACTTAAAGTATGACAAATCTTCCTCAATAACGAAGACATAGAGGTAATCGACTTGATTTGCAGCATATTCTAACAGATGCAAATGGCCCAGTGTTATTGGGTTACAGTTTACGCTTACGCTACCTCGAGTTCCTGTTCCGATAAATTCATTTTCTTTTATATAGCTACAGTATGCATCAATCCCCCCGCATTCAGTCGTAACCGTGGAGTTGCGATGTAATAAGTATTTCATGAGGTTCAAGAATGGTTCAGCATCTTCATATACCTTAATTTCTTTTGAGTGTTTCTTGATCTTTGGCTTCTTCACGTCCCATTTATTGTCGACTAGATACTGTGTAATGTGGTTGGCAGCGACTTTATTACCTTTCCAATTTAAGTGACTTTCATCATTAAATATTTCTCCATAAGAGTGGGGGCGTGAGAGCTCCAAATGTGTTTGTGGTAGGTTGGAAATTTCGTTGCTATCAAGCTTGGGAAAGCCATAAAAAATGACAATATCATTTGGACGAATGGTTTGTGTGAATAAATTAAGTACGACATTTGGAAGTAACGCGCCTCTTACACCGTGATTTTCAACACGAAATTTTTCCCCAAGATCTGTTTTCTGAATAATATTTTGCATGTAATTTGCAATGGTGTATTGATCCTCGCAACCTGTGCCATAGATATCAGATGTCCCAAACAAAAAGATGTTATTCTCGTAGTTAATAGAATGACCTTTGGTTACTCTTCGACCACTTTTTACATTAACGTATTGTGAGGTGTATTCTGAGACTAATAACTTAGTGCCTTTTAGAATATTTGATGGCCCAAATAAAATTTCCTTCCAGTATTGGGCGGAAAAATGGGATAACTCTTTATGCGATTTTTTGATATGGGGAGGAACGGATGAGAGCCATTCTTTTCTATCGATTTTACCAAGAGCTACTAGCTCTTCAGCTTTAACAATCTGGTCTTCTGATATTGATCTATTTCTTACGTTAACTATTCGGTCAACTGTGGCGAATAAAAAATAACCACCTTTTTTCTCAACATAAGCTTGAGCAAGTGAAATCATACTTGCATAACAATGGTCTACCAATATTGTGTTGAATATTGAGAGTTCGGACTTAAGTTCTTTGACCATATATGGAATAAAAAAAAGGTCACCAAAGTCTTTAGAATTAAGTTTATTAAAATTAGGAGCCTTCATTAAACTTTTTATCCAGGCGGAGTAAGATTCAGAATTTAATATGCTACAATCAAAAGAGGTGATGTTGCTTTTGGCAAGAGAATTTGCCTCTTTAATGTGGCCCAATTCTAATAAGATATTTAACTGAGCAATGAGCGAATTTGGATCATTTGGAAAAGTGGTGTGCATCTTTTTATATACATCTAAAGCACGGCTTTTTTGATTAATAGATAGGTATATATGTGCCAAATCTAAGTGGGCTTGTTTATCTTGGTCATTTTCAGCAATTAGTTGCTCTAGAATAGGTATGGCAATACGACTACCATAAGAGTGGGTTCCATTTTCATTGGGGGTTGACCCGTATCTTTCGAGGGAAAGATATTGGAATGGTTTGATGTTATTGGAATATTTTCTTTGGAAAGCCAATTCAATTTTATGATAATACATGGAAAGGTTGAACTTGGCTGTGAAAATAATATCAGCGAGTAATTGGGGGAGTATCAATGAGGAGTTGCTTTTATTTTTCAAATCAGAAGGAGAAGTTATTCTTTTTGAGGAGTTGGATGTATTTAGCACAGGTTCTCATTCCTTTTGTATTTTTAGTCTAAGTATTCGTGTCATACCTTATGTAAGTAATGATTTGATATTACTACTGAACTCATTCGCTATTACGCCTTAAGTCTATACTTGCGTAGGCTGGGCAGGTCATACTCACACGGATGACTTTACGGTACCGATGTTTGGCAACAATTCCTGCTTTATGTGGTATATCAGTGTCCAATATTATAAGGGATCCTGCAGTCCCTATTATGGGGATAGCCTCATTATCTAAGTAATGTAGATCGTTATTTATACTTTGAACCGAACCGCCCTCATTATGCCATTTTTTTCTTAACTGAAACGATTTTTTTTGCTGTCCTGGAACTACCCATGTTGGACCACAATCCTCATCAGTGTCAGATAAAAGGAAAAAGAACTTGAGCATATGTATTTTATCAAAATGTAGAGAATAAGGAAGTTCACTTGACTTTTTTGGTGTTTCGGTACTCTTAACATTAAAAATATGCTGTATATAAAATGTATCTTTATTATAGAATTTTTTGGCAAATTTCCTAATTGCAGGAGTTGTTACAAGTTCAATTTCAGCTGAAAATGGAGATCTTAGTAAGTGATTGTCAGATACAGCAATAGCATCCATGTAATCACGACAACCGTGTTCGTAGAAACCTTCGCCATATTCACGATCAATTATTTGGTCAAACTCATTGTTTAGCGGAAGCAAATTTTGAGCTGAAATGAAATCAGGTACAACACATACACCATATTTTTTTACTAATGTAATGATATTAAAAGTTGAATCAGATTTGTTAGCTACAAAATTCAATTGGTTATGCTCCAAATTAGCATGAGAATGATGGTCACGATTTTGATGAGTTAGGCATTATAGAGAAGTTCTTAATTAAGAATGTAAATTAAATTATCAGGTAGTAAAAGAGTACTATCTAACGATCTTTGTATTTTATATATGCTCTAACAGAGCTTCGAATGTCTCAAAGATACACAAACCCCAAGAGCTAATGTTTATGTTGTTCCCTGTTAGTGTAACCTGTTTGAATTAATCAGAAGAAAGCTTTATGATTTTTTGATGTTACTAAGGTGTTATTGATAGCATACGAATAAAAAAAATATGGGAGCTCGATCCTCATTTGTTAAAAATATTAATAAAAGTTCTCGACCTATTAATGGTACCGTTTGTTTTCTTTAGTGGACTGTTATTCAAAAAAGTTAGAATGATTGGGGTACGTAATTTACCTGCATGTAAAAGCGTCTTACTTAATATTGGGGTTTTTCCTTTAACAAATCACTACTATGAGCCGCAATTTGATATGCGAAATATAAAACATTCTTTTACTAAAAAAAGAAGTTTACCTGGCATTAAATGGAATATTCAAGAACAGTTAGAATTATGTGATCGTCTGATATATTCGCATGAACTTAAGGATGTCCCCAATAAAAGGACACAGATAACTGAATTTTATTTTAATAATTCGTTCTTTGAATCAGGAGATGCTGAATATTGGTACCAGCTAATTCGACTTAAAAAACCAAAAAAAATTATTGAAATTGGAAGTGGGAGTTCCACATTACTGGCACGTAAAGCCATTGCTAAAAACCAAAAAGAAGACCCCGGATATTCTTGCCAGCACGTATGTATCGAGCCGTACGAACGGCCCTGGTTAGAGGAAGTTGGCGTTACGATCATTCGATCGCCAGTCGAAGAAGTTGGGGTCGATTTTTTCTCTATGTTAGATGGAAATGATATCCTGTTTATTGATTCGTCCCATATAATAAGACCTGAGGGAGATGTTTTGTTTGAATATCTTGAACTTCTTCCTAGCCTTAAAAAGGGAGTTATTGTTCATGTTCATGATATATTTTCACCCCGAAATTATTTAAAAGAATGGCTATCAACGGATGTTGTATTTTGGAATGAACAATATTTGCTAGAGGCATTTTTATCGCAAAATGATAACTGGAAAATAATAGGTGCGTTGAACAACCTTCATCACGATTATTTTGAAAAACTAGCGAGTGTTTGCCCTTATTTAACTAAAGATAGAGAGCCAGGATCTTTTTATATTCAAAAAACTACTTGAGACATTCAGAGTATAATTATGTATTTTAGGTTTAGATTAATTCATGGGTTGCTAAGGTGCTTGTATTATTAAGATATGATGACTTGATCAATTATGTTTAACTACTTTTTACCATCGACAACGGTTACTCAATTATCGAAAATCTTGATATTTATTTGTGGGGTTTATATTCGTGTTTAGCATAAATCCTTATGAAAATAATGCTAATACAGTTAGTGAAAATCAACAGTCATTAAAGGCATTGGTTTCCCAATTCTCAGGTAAATCTAAACTTGTCATAAGTGATAAATTTCTTTCTAGTTCCGCATTAATTACTAATCTTAATACAGAAAAGGATAGGCTAGAAGAGTGGACTTTTTTATCTGTTGAAGAGAGTGATTTAGAAAATAAATTTAATAATCAAAAATTTCTTAGTGTAAAAGATCAGTTTGGAATTGTACCGCCATTTATGCCTTTGAAAAGCTATTGCCTTTTTCGCATGATGCTTCAGCTCAAACCAAACCTTGTGATTGTTGAAGGTAGCCCTGCATTGGGTTATTTCGCTTTATTATCTTCTAATCAAGGAAGCTTCCTCGCAGATACATCCTTTGTTCTTAATGAACCTATTTCATTGGCATACGTTCTTGAGAAAGAGAAACGTTTTCCAACGGGTAGAACAGACATAGAGCTAAATGCTATAGAAAAGGATGCTTTTAATCGCTATGATTTGGTGGTCGACAATTTGCCGATCCAATTTTTAGAATGGGCTAATTCGGCTGGTTGGATCCAGTCGAATGGTGTCTCAAATACTGGTAATGGTAACATTGTTAAGGAGCAACTTGCCACTAGCTTGTATAAGGGGGACGGAGCAAGAGATTTTACGTCAGGCCCACTAATATCGATCTGCGTTACGACCTTCAATCGCCCGGAATTATTGGCGCAGGCCTTGGAGAGCCTCGAACGCCAAAGTTACCGAACCTTTGAAGTCATTGTTATTGATGACGGTAGTGATCCTCAATATTTGCCATGTCTAAAGAAACTAGAAAAAGAGTATATTAAACTTGGCTGGAAATTTTATTATTGCAAGAATAAAGGCCCTGCAGCGGCTCGTAATTTTGCTGCAGGAAAGTCTAGAGGTAGTCATTTATTATTTATGGATGATGATAATTGGGCTCTTGTAAACGAACTAGCTTGTTTCGTCCAAGCTATTCAACACTCGAATGCGGATGTTTTCACTTGTATTCCTGGTTGGCATCCTAATTCAGATTTAAGTGCAGGTACAAGTGTTTCAATTCAAACAGAAGACCCCAAGTACCCTAATGTTTTTCTTGATTGGTTGCCTCTTGGTGGATATTCAGACCTTGGTGTGTTTATCAATTGTTTTGGTGATACAAATGCACTTTATAAAAAGGATGTTTTTGAAAAATTAGGAGGGTATAACGAGGACCGAACCTTTATTCTTGAAGATATGGAATTTTTCACACGTGTCGTAAATGAAGGGTATCGATTAGAAGTTGTTCCAGAGATTTTATTTCTTTACCGAAAGCATAAGCAATCTCGATCAGCTTTAGAACGGCCTATTTTTGTTTCTCAGCTTAATACTTTGTCGAGTTATTCAAAATTAGTTCCTGAGAAACTTTGGCCTTTGCTGATCTGCCTTAGAAAAGGGTTCTATGATCGACACGGGGAGATCCGCGATTTATTGAGCAATGAATGCTCTGTAGAAAAGGGGGAGTGGGTCGAATTAGAGAGAAAGAATAATAAGCTATCAATTTTCGGAGGCTCTTTTGAGGAAGTAGGCTGGCTACCTGATGAAAATTCAAAGCTATCTTTCACCATAGGTGATCCCGGGCGAAATTGCAGCTTACTTTTCGAGTGTTCAGGTCGCGGGATATTAGAGTTTTCTATTGCAGAAAAAAAATATTCTATTGTCCAACCCTCTGAGCAACAAAGCATAATTATGGAATGTTCTCTTTTTGCTGGAGCATTAAGTAGCAATGGAGAAACAACAATAAAATTCATTACTAATGTTGGGCTTTCCATTCATCGTTTTGCCGTAATGCAGTGAGAGATTTAAAGGTGGAAAACCAACAGAAGTGTAAAGACTATTTAATCCTGTGGGAAGATAAAGCCTCTTCAGAAATTATAGTTATGAGAAAGCTATATATCCTACTTGGTCAGGAACTTGATGCCCTTGGGGTTCTTGCAATTGGAAATAATCCAGAAAGTTTTGCGGAGATGAGGCTTTATAGCCAATCAATGGCTATAAACTATGAGCATTCATTTCAACTGATGCCTAAAAATATCTTTACTAAATCGTTAAATTTCATCCAACAGTTAGAAACAAACTATTGGAAAAGTGTGGTTGAAAAAGGAACGTTACAAACGTCGAGATTATCTGACACCAATAACGTTGACGGAAATATTGACTGCTTTGTCCCTAAAATTAAGGGGGTGCAAGGTCCTCATCGATTAGTATGTCACAGTCCAGAAGTCAAAAAATGTAAAATTTCAATAGAAGGTTCTACTAACAATTTATTTCTGATAAACCCAAAGATCTCAGGAAATTTAAACTTTTTCGAACGATTTGGCTACGTAACTCTTGGACCAGTATTTTGCACTTATGGCCTTTGGATTTTAGCACAAAATTCAAAGGCGCCATATTATGGATTAATGCGCGAGGGAAAATTTCTTAGTAATGTTGTCAGTGCTCTTGGTGGAACTATTGGAGGGCAAATATACGTTAGTCGGTTGACCTCAGTGAAAGCAGTTTTGGCTGATCCTAATGAAGAGGAAGCTTTGTTGAACTTTCTACTTCGAGGACGTAACGAACCTATTTCTTTGATTTCTGCGGCAAAGGTATTGGGAATTGATCAGATTGAAAAGATCCCGTTGCCACCTCAAACCCATATTTCCTCTGAAAATATCTCAAAAATTCTTCGATGGTTTGAGCAAAAAGAGGTGAAGGAGCAGCGGCTTACTGAAGCAAAAAAATGCCAAACTAATTTGATGCGACACCTCACTCAAGTAACTGGTGATAATATAACCGACCTTCATTTATTGGATATGGGGTACGCAGGAAATATATTGGCTAATTTAAGTAAAATATTCGCTTTTCAAAAAATGAAGATAGAATGCCGTGGTCGATTTCTTCTATCAAGCATTGGTGCTTTTTGGGCTCAGAGTAAAGGGTGTGAAATAAGGGGAAGCATTTCACAAAACGGGGCGCCCTTTGATTTCTCAACACTTTATTTTCGGACACCAGAGCTCCTTGAATTATGTTGCTCAGCAAAAAGCGGAACGACTACGGGGTATGATGATATGGGAAATCCTATTTGTGAACAAACGCCTTTTGGAGCGCAGCAGTATCAAGAAATTGAGCAAGTTCAAAAAGGAGTTTTGGAATTCATTCGAGATTGGAGAAAAGTGCAGCCTTCTCATGATCTTGGAAAGCTATATCATCATTCTATGGCCGAGGTATCCAGAAGTAGGATCACTCGACTGATAAGGGATCCAACTCTTGAAGAGGCCCAACGACTTGGTCGATGGCTGTATGATGATAATTTAGGTGTAAATAATTTAAGATGCCTTACTGAAAATCTTCGGGATAGTGATTCCCTGGTTAAATCGACACGCTCAGAACTTTATTGGCCACAAGCTTTGGAAAAACTACAAAAGCATGCGTAAAAGGATCAAATTACTAGAAGGTGCGATTGAAAAAGCGCAGGCCAAAGTTATTTCTATAGATGTTTTTGACACATTGTTATTACGAACTGTTCGTCCGGAGTTGCTTCGGTTTAAGGATTTTTCTCATTGCCAAGCTCAGTTGTCATTTTTCAATGAGGGTGTGAAACCAGAAGATCTTTATATAGCACGCTTAAAAGCCGGAAAATACTTATACGATAAAGCACGTAGAGGAATGGGAGAGTTCGAAGTCACCTATAAAGCTATTTTCGAAATGATATTTTCGATGGAAGATTGTTTAAAAAAAATAGACCGAGGAGTATTGCAAAGTTGTTTAAAATTAGAGTTGGAGCAGGAGAAAAAACAGTTATCACCTTGTCTGTATTTAAGTGAATTTTTGAAACGACAACAATCTCGTGGGCGAGAGATCGTTTATTGTAGCGATATGTACTTGGATGCAAAAAGTATAGGTTTTTTGTTAAAGGAAATTTTGGGTGATGATTTGTACGGGCAGGTAATCGTCAGTAGTGATTGGCAGAAAACTAAACGTCATGGGTCATTGTTTAAAGAGATGCTTATAGAGCTTGGCATCGTACCGGGACAACTTTTTCATATTGGGGATAATTTGCGTTCTGATGTTTTTGTTCCTCAAAGTTTAGGTATTAATACAATGTATTGGCCGCGATCATATGCATGGAGAATTTCGAGTACGATTTGGAAAAAAAGTTATGATTGTTATTTGAAAAGTAAAGCTTGAAAACGAGACACTTTAGAGAAGACTACCTGATGAAAGACCTGACATTTAAGCAGAGTAGTAAAGTTCTCGCTGATAGAGTGAAAGAGTATTGTATCCATCCCAATTTTCAGAAAAATTATGCGCCTGGCCTATTGGAACTACTCTATCAAAATTATTGATGACTTTTTTTTCCAGTAAAGATAATAACTCTGTATCTTCAAACCCGTAATAAGAAAGGGTTTGATCCTTACGAGTCAATAACTTGGAAATTTCGGATAATTTTTGGCAGTGAATTTCAATAAGAATGCCATTTCCAGTATGAAAATTTCTTATATTTTCAAGAATATTTGTCGTATTTTTTTTTAAGTGTAAGACTGATAAATTGTGGTTATTTTCTTTTAAAACACAGGTCGGTGATGTCGCCATCATAGAGTATAGGTCATTTTGTTTCTCTACAACATTGCCTAGGCTCATATTTGCAGAAATTTTTTCTTTTGTAGGGATTAAGTTTTTATATAATTTTTTTGAAGCTTTTTTTATTTCATCTTCTTGCCCAATCCAACAAAGAATTTTAGGAGATGAACATGCTTTTTGATCGAAGAGAAACACTTCATTCGAAAACCGATTGATGAAGTTCTCAAGGGAGCGGCCTGTCAGCTCCAAAAATGAATTAGCACGTATCGCGGCCCAGGAAAATCGGTCTGAAAAACTTATATCTGCGGCATTGGTCGCGAGAGAAATTTGGCGAATACTTCTTACTGTTTCATCGCCGCCCCAAATGATTCTTAAGTCACATTGTTGAGAAAAATATTCTGTAATTTGAGGTGAGTGGTCATAAGAAAAAATCTTTAAGTTATTGGTAATTAGTCTGAAATTTCTATCAGCTAAGATGCTACTTATTATTTCTATCAAGTAATATGAAATATTTGGGGCATTGGGGGATATTCTAATAACTGTCTGATTGCCGGTTAGAAGGCTAAGTGCCATGTGGTAACAAAAAAGAGTGCTTACGTTTGTGGGGGGGATTAGAAACACAGTCCCTTTTGGTCTTGTTATTTTTTTGTTTTTCTTTTTAGCTGTACTATCAATAGCCAATTGAGTGATATTTTTTTTTCGAAGCCAGAAAGCGAGTGCAGCAAGTTCCGGATCGGATGAAAATTTAGGTCCTGTCTTTATTCTCAACGATAGAGTTTCTAAAAACTCAATAATGATTTGAGAGAAGGGAGTAAGGGGCTTACTCCAAGAAAGTGGAGATTTGCGTAAATCTTTAATCGAATAATTTTTATGGGTCGGAATGTAGCTTACAATGTCGTTCATTTGCGAATACCAAACACGTGTGTATCACTACAACCTCTTACTTCAGCTTTTGGGGCACGACGGGTGACTTCAATTCCTCTGCCATGAACTCCTTGGCGAAGAATACCCATGTCGCTCGTCAAAATTGAGTGTCCTGGATAGCTTAGGGGGAGTAAGGATAACAATTGGATGAGCCCTTCTTCTCCAGGTGGTAAAGGGACGAGCGTAAAGGGATCTCTAATTATGACATCTGAGAAAACCGGCGGATAGAGAATGCCATCTGAGCCTTCTAGGTAAATACTGCCTATTTGTTCAACCATACCATAAAAATTATAACATTTAGAGAGATTGGTTTTACTAAAGAAAGCTGATTTAAACTCATCAGGGCTGACAGATTGCTCTTGCATTTTTTTCCAGCCGCCACTGTGGATAAGTATCCCATTTTTCAAATTGGTATGTGGAGGACATTTTTGTAAAAAATACATCCACGCCATAAAGGTGAACCCAAATATAAGAAATGGTTGTTTGGCGTGTTCTTCCAAAAAATGTTCTAGTAGATCGAGGTTAAGATTGTGGTCGTCATCGAGAGCAAAGCAGTATGAATGTCCAAATCGCATTAACCCCAGTACACCTGCGCCTCTTGCTGTAAGTGGCTTGGTTTTAATTGATGAGGGAGTATCGATAATCAGCATTGGTAATCGTTTATCGCCAATGACAGGTTTCAAGCTCTGTGTCAGGCCTTGAGATTGGCGTTTACTTGTTTCTTTATCTAAAAATATTTGGCTGGGTTTTTGCCCCGAAGTACTACTTGAGGCCAGAATAGTTACAATGTCTTCTGGGCATCGTATGCTATGGAGCTCGAGGTTTTTAAAAAGATTTACTGGAATAAATGGTATCTCTTCAAGTGTATGGCACTTACTTTGGGTGTAGTTGGTCGCCTGAAGAATGTTACGATACCCTGAGCACAATGATCTGTGATGCTCCGTGAGTCGTTTAAGCCCGTCAAGAAGCATTGCTTCTTGATTTTCGTGAGGGAAGGAGGAAGTCCTTTGATTTAGAAGATGACTTAAATTCATATCATCTCACTAAGAGCCTGATAGTCAAGCTTGTCAGAGGAGAGTCTCGGCAGCTGATTAAGTTGGTGAAACTTAACCTGCTGTCCAGGTATCTTATAAACTTCTGTTATCTCTAATTTGAGTTGATCAATCATCTCATGCCGGTCGATTGCTACGTGTAGAGTATTTTCTTTCTCAACCACCATACAAGGACAAATAAAAGATAAACGGGTTTGAATATCATCCATGTTAAATCTTAGGCCATAGAGTTTGGCAAAACGTTTTAACCGACCTGTAATATAAAGAAAACCTTCGTCATCTAAATATCCGATATCCCCTGTGGCTAGGCGAGATTGCATTTCGTCTGGTTTATAAAGATCTTCACGCCTTGATGCGTAACCCATCATGACGTTTGAGCCGATTAGTATAATCTCGCCATAATCGGAATTAATTGTAATGCGTCCAGCGCCTATAGGTCTCCCCACTGAGCCAAGTTTATTTGCGTGGTCTTTAAGGTTTAATGTCGTAATCCGTGGGGAGGCTTCTGTTTGGCCATAGAGAACATACAAATCCATGTCATCAGAAAGCTGTTCAAGAAGTTGCTCTTGGTCTTTTTCGCCTAAAGCCCCACCTGCGACTGAAAAGCGATTTAGGGAAGGGATGTTGAGGCGTTTGATTCCAAACTTGAGCAGTATTTCAAAATGAAACGGTACTCCGGGAAAATAATTACAATTATAATCTTTAATTTCTCGCCAAAATCTCTTTTCAATGATGCTCGATGATGTGACGACCGATGTCGCTCCAGCTAAAGCATGGCTGATTAAAACCGAAAGGCCATAAGAGTAATGTAGAGGTAGGTGTGCATAAGCACGATCTGTCGCCGAAATTTGCATCGAGTTGCAAATATCCTGACTGTTCACAGACAAGTTTTCTTCGCTAAGCTTTACGAATTTCATGGACCCGGTTGATCCGGAAGTGGGAAGGATTGCCCGTAGTTGAGCAGGGATTTTCCGTTGAGTATTTTCCTTAATGGAACAGATGTATAATTTTTGAGAATTGGGGTGTGGTTTGCGGTTATACCCAACAATGGGTGTGTTCGTTAGCTGGTCTGAAATAATAACATCAGGTGAAAATGTGGATCGATATTTTTCAAAAATCTCGGATTCAAGTGACGGATCAAGAAGGCATATTGTATTGTTCGAAGATAGTAAAGCTAAGGCCGTAGCTGCTGAAAAACAGCTGTTTGTTGCTTGTAGAAAGATTAAATTGCCATGAGGCTGAGGAAATAACCTAAGGAGGGCTTCTTTTAGCGCTGCAATACCAGTGTAGGAAATTCTATCCTCTGTTTCTGCGTCAATTATGGCAATCTTGGAGGCATGTTCTTGATAAACCCTGTTTAGGCATTTCAAACTCTTAGCCCCCCATCCACCTGAATGGTTTGACCTGTAACGAACGATGATAAATCACTAGCCAAAAAAAGAGCCGCTTTTGCTACTTCTTCTGGTAATCCCAAACGTCCAAGGGGAGTGTTTTCCAAATGCGCTGCTACTTTATTCTCACTGAGATGCTTTATCATATCAGTTTCAATTAAGCCGGGCGCTAAAGCATTCACGCGAATACCTTGAGGACCAAGTTCTTTTGCAGCAGATTTTGTGATTCCAATTACGGCAGCTTTAGATGCGGCATAAGCCGTTTGGCCAACAGCTCCTTCAATCCCGATAATAGAAGAAAGATTAATAATCGATGGAGCAGTACTTTTCCTCATCAATCTTGCTGCGAGCTGTAAACAGTGCAGGGTTCCAAAAGTGTTAACACTAAATATTTTATCGATGTTATCGGCGGAGATCATTCCGATTAGACGATCTTCAAGTACACCAGCATTATTGACCAGAAGATCAAGTCTCTTAAATTTTTTAAAAATGTCTCGAAACATTTGATCTATTTGGCTGTAGTCTGAAATATCAGCGGCTATAATAAGAGGAGTGATGCCCGTTATTTTCTTTATATCTTGTGCGGTTTCCTGGCAGTGATCTTCTATAATTCCATGAAGAATAACGTTAGCGCCATTTTTTGCAAAAAGATGGGCGATTTCTTTGCCGATGCCTCTGGAGGACCCTGTTACAAGAGCAATCTTGTTCTCAAGAAGCGCAGTCAAATCCATGGTCTCCCAAAATAGTGCAAGCCATCTCGAAGCAGTTCAAATCTAAAATTTGTTCAGTTTCCATGAGAATATCAAACTCGGTTTCAATGGCTGCAACTAATTGCATATGCCCAACCGAATCCCATTTTGGAAGAGTGTTGTATTCCAGTTTTTTGATTATCGAGACGTCGTCTATTTCAAGAACTGTTGAGAAGACATTCAGTAATCTTTTGTGCGTATGCATGATTTATAAGGCTAACAGTTTTGTCTAATCAATCTCGTGGCGAACACTATAGTCTTCAGTGTTAAATATATACTGCCATGCTTGCCGTTTTTCTGTATCAACAAAAAGTGGTGCACGTAAATTAACAGATTTTTTAATTTCGCCAGGCATACGACGCAATGTCGTTACGAGCATAACACCGAGGTTTTCAGGTGAGATTGAAAGTTGTTGAATTACGCTGGCAAGGTTTTCATCAGATATCAAGCCACTGGAAAGATCATATGGTTTTAAAATAAATGTAAGTTCTGCTTCGTCAACCGATTGCAATAACATAAAGCCATCGAGTACGGGGATTGGTGATACCGTGAGACCAAATTCCTTGTGCCCTGAAAATCCAACCATGCCTTGAGGCATTTTGATTGTTTTATCGCGATCGATTTCCATCACACCAAAGCGCGTCTTTAAGGTGATTATGTTATTTGTCACTTCTTCAGTCTTCGGCATTGTGATCCCGGCAAAATCCAGAGATTTAAAGTTAGGTTCTAAGTTCAACATAATGGTCTCTCCTGTCACAATAGGCAACCATGATTAACGAATAGTAAGCGTGAAATCACAAAGGCTTATCTAAGGTAATTTAAAAGTGTTATTTCATTGATCCTTGTCAGGCTGATATAAGAGGCCTGAAGCTGTACTTGATCGAATGCCAATCTACTCGTTGCTTCTGCCACATCAATGTCTTCAATTCCAGAAATTGTATTCTGAACATAGGTTTTGAAATCGGCATGTTTTTTCTCAGATCCTTCTAGTACAGAAAGCTGCGCTCCGATTTGGCTTCGGAAATCTGATACACCATCTAAAGACGTTTGCAGGGTATTATAGGCTTCTTGTAAGACGGTTTTATCATCATTCGCACCCGCATATTCAACATATGCTAAGCTACGTAGAAGTTGTTCAAATGCCGGAGCATCAGCCGTTATGCCGTAGGAAAGGGTGGCATCTTGATCAATTCTATTACTTAAGGTCACATTGTCACCTTGGTAGTAATCAAAGTCAGCGGTAAATGTCCCCGGTAACCCTGCTTGTGGGGTATATGCTGCGTCAGTAACGTCTACTGGAGGGGTGTCTGTCAAACTTCCTGCAAAAAGATAACGCCCTTCGTGTTGCGCGTTCATGAGGGCTGTTAATTCTTGTCTGAAGCTGATTGCAAATTGTTCAAACGGTATCTCCTCAATATTGGATCCGTTCAGTCCGTTTGCAACATCGCTTAACAGATTGGTGATCCTTGAAGCTATCGTCGACATATTGGAGTCCATGATCTCCAATCTTGTCTTTGTAGTCTGTATATTTTTCTCAAACTGTTCTGTTCTCACGTTCGAGCGTTGTAAGCTAGCCAATTCAAGGGCTTGAGAAGATATGTTTGTATATTGTTGGGTAACTTTTCCGCTCGCAATCTGAACAGTTCGGTCTGAAACCTTTGCCTGCGTTGTACCCATATTTGTTTGCAGGAGCTGATTTTGTGCATAACTTGAAACGCGGATCATCAATATTCTCCTTAAACGAGCTCAATAATTGTGTCGAGCATTTCGCCCGTAACGGTTATTACTCTGGCTGCTGCATTATAAGCGTTTTGAAAAATTACCAAATTTGCTAACTCTTCATCCATATTTACGCCTGACTCGTTTTGCATTTTGATTTCCAAGTCACCTGTCAAGGATGTTTGAAAGGCGAGAGAATTATCAGATGCTTGAGTAACCGTCGCGCTATATGAAAGCATCACCCCTGCATAGCCACTGAGTGTTGTAGATGTAGTGTCAGGGCCGTTACTTACACCTGAAAAAGTAAAATTCTTTTCGAATACTCCTGCGAGACCGAGTGCAACATCGTTGTTGCCGGGACCGAGAGCATAATTGGGTGGAGTGCCCGATAAACTCCCTCGAGAGATACCTGATGGTTGATCTACTAAATCGGCACGAACAATAATACCAGAGGATATACCTGTCTGGCTTCCTTGCCCGGCAACTGCAGGTACAGTTGATCCGAGTTGAGGGGTTACAAAAAGATCGTTTAGGCCAAAGAAGTTTGAAAATCCGTTGTAACTCTCGTCAACGGTGTCTCCATCGGCATCAAATTGCAGGATGGAATCGCCACCATTTGTTGCTGCGCCAGTATCTTTAAAAGCTAACCTGACATTACTGTTTAGTTTGATTTCTAACTGCCCATTGGCATCAAAAGCTGCAGACCCATTTGCGCCCAAAAATGTGTTGATCTGGGCTTGAACAGCCGCTGGAGTTGTTGCTCCTGCCGTAATGCTTCCCATCCCGCCGACCATTGCACCATTTGCATCAAGCAGAACCATGTTGACGTCGCTACCGATGGTAAGAGTTTGTGCTGTATTGGAGAAGCTTCTTGAACCTAATGTTGTCGCAGGATCTAAAGCGGCGGTACCTTTACCCATAGGAGTATTTGCACCACGGTTATGAACGCGATTTACTTCATCCCGAAGTTTTTCAGCCATTTGATCTAACTGATTGGTTACAGCTGGAAGTATCGTATCGCGTGCCTTAAATAGACTTTCGAGCTTTCCCCCGCCCATCCCAGAAGTCACATCGTTCGCAGTTGATGGATTGCCACCAGCATTAAGATGGATACCATCAAGTATCGCGGGGTATGATTCGTTCGCTGTTATTAACGTGGTCTGCCTAAAGGATAAATCAGCACTAAATCCACCACTAATTAAGGTGTGTCCACTTTTTGTAAGGATGTTGATTTGATTTTTTTCGGTCTGGAAATATTGGATATCAACATACTTGGCGAGCGTATTAATGGCTTGATCTCGTTTGTCTTCAAGATCCCCGATAGGCAGTCCCTGTGCTGATTGTCCAGGTATCGTGCCGTTAATCTCTGCAATTATTGCGATTTGAAGTTCCATATCAGCAACGGCTTTAGTGATTTCCTGGTCCGCACGAATACGTTCGTCTTGAACCGTGTTAGCCATACTTTGGATGCGGTCGGTAAGGGTGGTCGCACTGTTAATTGCTGTAAAAAAATTTGACGATATTTCGGGGCTGCTACCGAGGCGCTCCAAGGCTGCTGAAAAATTATCAATAATATCGCCGACGGAGTTTTTATTTGCAACCGTACCGAACATTTGTTGAATACGGGCCAAGTAGTTATTTTCAGTTTGAATTGAAGAAAGTGTTGATGTTTCTTCTCTAAAGTCACGCTGAATTAAGGTGTTAACATTTCGGCGAATTGTATCGGCTGTTACCCCGGAACCAACACCCGCAATGACTTGTGTTTCCTGAACAAGGACCTTGCGTGAGTAATTTGCATTATTCACATTTGCAAGATTTGTTGAGGTGACTGCCAAAGCACTTTGGTTAACTCTCAAGCCACTCAAGGCATTATTTAGCGCGACATTTAGAGACATTGTGTCCTCAATTCAGTGTTATAAACTTTTATAAACACACATTAACTAGAGGCATTGGTTCAAATGCATCGGAGTAGAGGTTTGTGCCGATTGTGCTGATTGAGCGGCTAAGACACCTGTTTGTGAGTAACTGGTGCTATTTTTACTTTTTTGTTGCTGGACAGCTTCTACAACAGCTTGCATCAAACGCTCATTACTCGTTTTGGCAGCAAGTAATGCAGTTTCGTTTTCTTTGACGGTTACGTTCAGCTGCTGGATGACATCCCGTAATTCGCTTTTAAGCAAAGGATCCAAGTGTTTCATGAAAGAAGGATCATTTCTTAGCGTAGAGGTGCCTTGCTCGTAAGCATTTACAAGAGTTAGTTTCTCTTGTTGAAGCAAGCCCATTTCCTTTATCTGCATCGCGCGAAGAAGCTCAACTTCACGAGTCATGACAGAGACAAGACCTTTCACAGTCGCAATTACACTGTGAACGTTTGTTTCAGGAAATTCTTTCGTTTTTAAGCCTGTAGACATTTAAACCTCCTGTAGCTTGATAATTTCGCGATATACGGCATTGGAAATTCCAATTCCGCCAGATTCTGAGAGCTGTTTTCCGTACTCTTGAACCATGAGAGAGCGAAACATTCTCTCACCTTGTCCACCACCCATTGGACCGTCCGTTGGGAGGCTTTCAAAGATTGGGGAAAGCATTTGAGAAATAAAGACAGCTTCAAAGTCTTTTGCTGTCGCCATTGCGGCTTTCTCGTCTTTTGGATTAACATTTGCGAGGGCATTTGCTTTACTGGCAAGTGAACCACTTAATGCGTTATCCATATATGTGCTTGAATCTATATTCATTACAGTAACTCGATATCTGCTTGGAGAGCGCCGGCGGCTTTGATGCTTTGTAAAATAGCAATCATATCCCTAGGGCCAACGCCCAAGGCGTTCAAGCCGCTGACAACTTCTTGTAAGGTAACGCCAGAAGGCAGAACTGCGAGGCGACGATCGCTATCGTCTTCGACCTGGATATCAGTGCGATCAACAACTTCTGTATTGCCAGTATTTGAGAAGGCATTGGGCTGACTGACCTGAGGTGTTTCTGTAATTCGAATTGTTAGGTTACCTTGGGCAATGGCAACAGTACTGATACGGACATCATTACCAATGACAATGACGCCAGATTTTTCATCGATGACGACTTTGGCTGGAGTGTCTACGCTTACCTGTAGTTGCTCAATGTCCGTTAGCATTGCAACAGTGTCGCCTTTGTAGCGCTCTGGTACTTTTAGCTGTACAGTTGATGGGTCTGTGCTGACAGCTGGATTGCCACCTAGCTTTGCATTGATAACCTGTGCGATGCGGCGAGCAGTCGTTAAGTCTGGGTTTCTTAAGGCAATTTTGATGCTTTGCAATTCTTTTAAGTCGAAATCAATTTCTCTCTCGACAATTGCCCCGTTGGAAATTCGACCGACAGTCGGAACCCCGCGGGTGATCGTTTCAGCGTTCCCTGCGGCGGCAAAACCATTAATGGCGACAGGCCCTTGCCCCACGGCATATACTTCTCCATCAGCACCCATCAATGGGGTGACGAGTAAGGTACCACCTTGAAGGTTTTCGGCAGTTCCAATTGCAGAGACTGTTAAGTCAATGCGTGTTCCCTGGCGGGCAAAGGGGGGCAGGTTGGCAGTGATCATTACCGCAGCAACATTGTTTGTATCTAGATCATCGTCACGGGCATTAACGCCAAGTCTCTGTAAAACACCGATGAGGCTTTCACGGGTGAAAACAGCGTCATCAATATCATCTCCAGTGCCGTTAAGGCCAACAACCAAGCCATAACCAACAAGCAAGTTGTCTCTTATGCCTTCAAAATTTGTAATATCTTTAATGCGTGATTGGGCAGAGGCTTCTTCAACAGCAACTGTATGAAGCATAAACAGGGCGCCAATTAAAGCGACTGTTCTGCTCAAAACATTTTGGTTGTTGAATAAACGCATTTTACTACTCACTTATATGTTTGGCTTCGGTAAAAGTTTTTTTTCATAGCCATTACCATTGTTCACTATACGTTATGCGAATTTCGTGCCAATATAGGCGGAGCTTGACGAATGGCTTGGAACGGCCACTTTTAAAGTGAAATAGTTTTGCTTCTGTCTCTCTGCTGGGTAACAATGGATGTACTTACTTGGTAAAATTTGCCGAGATATGGTTACATTTTTCAGATAGTTGTCGTTCTTGCAGAAACGGAAAATAAGATGGACACAAAATGAAAATAAGAACGGGTTCTTCCGTAACACCAGCATCCGGTGCGCGTTCCAAACGCAAGGCGAGTGGTGCTTCAGGTAGCTTTAGCGATGCCTTGGAAGCTGGCGCTGGTGAAGCGTCATCTGATGCATCAGGTGTAGCTGCGGCAGCTGGATTAGGCGGCTTGTTGTCTATACAAGAAGTGCCCGACGCGTTGACTGGAAAACAGAAAGCAAAGCGGGACGCGGAGGACATACTTGATGAATTGGAAGAATTGAGGATCGGTCTTTTAATGGGTTCTATCCCTGTTTGGCGCTTGGAAAAGATCGAATCGCTTGTTGCCAGAAAGCGAGAACAGATTAATGATCCCCGACTCCTTGACGTTTTGAACGAAGTTGAGGTCCGAGCAGCTGTTGAGCTGGCAAAGCTGGGTCGTTAATTCATTGTTTTATATGATATTAATTGATAATTGAATTAATTTTGCAGGACAAACTTGTCGTTGCACTTAAATCGCATATACTGCACGCCGAAATTGCTAATTTATGGGGGTTGCCATGACTATACCTCTTCCACTCGACTATCGTCCAAAAGAAGACGAAGAGTTTATGAATCCGGTCATGCTGGAGTTTTTCAAGCAAAAGCTTTTGGCCTGGAGGGAAGAACTGCTAGCTGAATCTTCTGCAACGTTACAGACGCTTCAAAACGAAACGTTTCAAGAGCCTGATCTCGCAGATAGGGCTTCCTCTGAAACAGAACGTTCTCTTGAACTTAGAACGCGAGACAGAGAACGTAAGTTGATCGGAAAAATTGATGAGGCTCTTCGTCGTATAGACGAAAACGAGTATGGGTTTTGTGAAATTACTGGCGATCCAATCAATATTAAAAGACTTGAGGCGCGTCCAATCGCAACAATGACACTGGAAGCTCAAGAGCAACACGAACGTATGGAAAAAGTCCACAGAGACGACTAAGAAATGCCTGATCTATAAAATTGGGACAGAGATTAAAAAAATAAAGGCCAGCTAAGTTATTTTAGCTGGCCTTTATTTTTTGTGGAATTCCCCTGGATTAGAACGGGAAGATAATATCGTACAATTGCTGTCCGTAACGGGGTTGCTGTACATCACTCAGTTGACCGCGACCACCATAGGCAATCCGTGCTTCTGCAATCTGATCATAGCTAATGGTATTTGTCGAGGTAATGTCTTCAGGGCGGATCATACCTGATACAAGTAGCTCTCTGACTTCAAAGTTGACACGAACTTCCTGACGTCCCGAAATTATCAAATTTCCATTGGGCATAACCTGAGTAACTAAAGCGGCAACACGAAGGTTGATCGTTTCTTCCCGGTCTACGGTGCCAACACCTTTGGATGCACTCGTGCTTTCTCCATCAACAAGAGAGCCCGCGTCTAAGTTATCATTGAAGATACGACCGAGTTCGGTTTCGTAGCCAAGAAAGTTAGTCAGGCCAGCACCTTCGGCATTTGCTCTGGTTCTTTCTGTGGTGTTTGAGACTTCAGCTTTATCGTCAATTGTTATGACGACAGTGAGCAAATCTCCAATTTCATCAGCCCTTTGGTCCTTTAGGAAAGCACGAGACCCCGGTCTCCAGAGAGAGTTTGGTTGTCTTGAAGCGACCTGTGGAGCCGGCATTGGCAATGAAATGGGTTGTGGCGGTGCAGGGCTTTCAATTTTACTTAACTTTGGAGCTTCCCCAATTTCTGAGAGACGAGAAATTGCATTGCACGCTGTTAGGGAGAAACCCAGTAAACCGACAACGGCGAACTTTGTTATGGAGGATTTTGTAATATGCAACATTTCAGAAACTCCTTAGTTACCTGTGATGGTTTGGCTGATAAGGGAAACTGTTACCAGTCCCGAACCCGTAACCGTGCCATTGACGATGGTATTTGATTGGGTATTCATTAAGCGGATTACCTGCCCCACTGCTCCGCTTTCCAAGGCCCTTCCTTGAGCTCTTAATATAAGAGGGCCGCTGTTTAAGAGCATGGTGACGAGGCCATTTTTATTGACGGCTTTTGGGGTATCTAAATCACTTGTACGGATGATAATTTTGTCTTTTATTGAGTGTTTTGGTGTCATCCCAATCAGACCATCCAGATCAGTGATGGCATTTTTGTTTAATTTTGATTCTTCGATTGTGATCCAGTGAATATCCTGTGGTCCGATAATGTCGCCTTTAGAGAGCCGGTTTCTGAGAACGGGAACATTCACCATCTCTATCAGGTTACCAGATATAGCTTTTGTAATGTAGGATTTACCCGTTGCCGGGATAACAATTTGAGCTGTAAAGCGCTTTCTGCCTGGGCGGTAGCTGACGTTTTCGATACGTATGGTTGCGTCAACTTCTGCTGGGATGTGAAGGTCGCGATCTTTTCGATCAAAAACAATTTTCTTTCCATCAGTTAAGTCACGCTCAAGTAGCGCGCTTTCTACAGAGTTACGGATAGTGACCGCGTCGATTAACTGGCTCTCACGGGTTACAGATGCGGTATCTAAATGAGAGTTCGGCTGCCAATTAACTTCGTTCTGTTGGGCGAGTGCCCACAGCCATCTTGCTGAAAGCTCGACGTCTTGTCCGAGTGCGGGAGATCGCGCAATAGGTTTTTTATCTTCTTCGTTCAAGCCAGAGAAAATATCATTTAGGTATACAATATCACCTCTTATAACGATGTCTTTATTCAAGTTTACAATTGGCGGTACTGAAGCAACTTCTGTATCGGCCAAACTGAGCTGACTTGTTAAAGTGAGACTGGCGGCGAGTAGAAGAGTTTTTACGATTTGCATTGCTTATCTCCTTGGCTCGCGATTATCTGATATTTGTTACAGAGCGCATCATTTCGTCTGCAGCGGTAATGATTTTTGAGTTCATTTCATATGCACGCTGAGCTGTGATCAAATTTGTAATCTCTGATACAGCATTGACGTTTGATGTTTCCAATGCACCTTGAAGGATGGTACCAAATCCAGTTGATGTTGGAGTACCTGTAGTTGCTGATCCGGAAGCGGGAGTCTCAAGGAAGTAGTTGTCTCCGATGGCCTCTAGACCTGCTTCATTCGGGAAAGTTGCTAAATCAAATTGGCCAGCCAAGGTCGAATTAACCTGTCCGTCAAGTTTGATATACACTTCGCCAGATCCGTTGATAGAAACAGAGACAGCGTTTGTTGGGATGTTTATTCCAGGTTGTACGGTGTAACCATCAGGTGTGACAATGTCGCCGTTTGGTGATAATTGAAAGGCACCGGCCCTTGTATATCCTGTTTCTCCACTCGGTAATTCTACATTGAAATAACCTTCACCATTAATGGCTACATCAAGAGAATTATCGGTGATCTGCATTTCGCCTTGACCCGTGATACGGTAAGTCGCGGTTGGTTTTACACCAAGACCAATTTGAATTCCTGTTGGTACAATCGTACCAGTATCAGACGAGTTCGTCCCAACCCGACGCAAATTTTGATAAAGAAGGTCTGAGAATTCAGCCCGTTGGCGTTTAAAACCTGTCGTATTTAGGTTGGCAATATTATTTGAAATAACTTCAACATTTAACTGTTGGGCCAGCATTCCGGTTGCACCAATATTTAACGCTCTCATCCTACTGCTCCTTTAAGTCCGAGTACTTGCAAGGCTTTGAATTGCCTTAAGTTGTCGGTCATGTTCTTGCTTGATAAATTTGGCCATTGATTCGTAACCGCGTGTAGTATTTATCATTCGGGTCATTTCAATAATGCCTTGGACGTTGGATCCCTCTACGGCACCCTGAACAATCTCTCCGGAAGCCTCGTCAACGGGTTCTTGGTTTTCCGCCAGGCTATATACGCCACCTGCTTCCTTAACAAGAAGTTGTTCATTTTCAAAACTGACCAGCTTTAATTTCCCTGCGGTACCGGCACTCGATGTAACTGTGCCGTCGCGGGTTATTGAAATATCAGTAGCATTACTTGGGATTGAGATGGGTGCATCCCCATCGCCGAGTACGAGGCTTCCTTGGGAAGTTACAAGCTCGCTATCAGTATTAAGCTTGAAAGAGCCATCACGGGTGTAGCGGGTATTACCATCGTTCTCGACGACAAAGTATCCTTCACCTGAAATTGCAACATCCAGAGGATTGCTTGTCGTATGAAATTGCCCCTCGGCAAGGTTGCGTACCAGTCGTAAATCTTGAGTGAAGCTAAGTCTTTCGCCTGTTTTTGTTTTGTTGAGGTGCTCAACAAACATCATGCCTTCGTTTTTGTAGGCATTAGTGTTCATGTTGGCGACATTGTTGGCAATAATCGACATCTGACGACCAAGGGCCATTTGTCTTGAAAGAGCTATATAACTGGGGTTTTCCATCCTGGATACATCCTTACCATCTTGGGTTTCCTCGTTATCAATGCAGGATGCGTGCCAATCATTAAGGCGTTGGTATCGCTGGATGTTGAGGAGGGAGAGGTTTTACAGGCGTCCGAATTTGCTCTGGTGGTGGTAAACTATTTCCTTCTATAGGTAACTTTTTCCTCGAGTTCATTATTGTGGGAGTTTAGGGGGGCAAAATTGATAAAGTGCGCTGGGAATAGCAAATTTAAGGTGCGAAGTTTCGGGAACAAGATTTAGGGGGACATCATTGTATTGACTTTCGGGGATCGAGTTGGGTGCATCAAGCTGTTGCCTTGGGCGAGGTTGAGCAGATATTAACACTTTTCGAGTATACTCCTTTCCGTTACAAAGCAGTTGATAAAGGAATTATATTTCATATTCGATCTTTTTACTCTTAAGTAATTGATTTACAGTGCTTACTACTTAACGACTTTTTAACCATCTTGCCCCCTTATTATGAGGGGAATATTCCAACTGGAGGCGTGAAATAACTTATGGCTGATGAATCTGCCGGTGGCGATGAAGAACTCGAGGTTGAAGCTCGCCCGAAAGGGGGGATGTCTGGTAAAAAGCTCGTCATTTTCTTTATACTGCCTTTTCTTCTTATTATAATTGCAGGCGCAGGGGCTTATTTCACCGGAATGTTGGACTCTCTACTTGGTAAAGAACAACCTGTTGAAGAAGAAGTTATAGAAGAAGTTATACCTGCTCACGGTCCCGCTGCTTTTTATGATGTTCCAGAATTACTGGTAAACCTGAACTCATCAGGAAATAAAAATCACTTCCTGAAGATTACAATCAGTCTGGAACTTGAATTACAGACTGATATACCCGCAATTGAGGCAGTTATGCCACGCATTGTTGATAATTTTCAGGTATACCTCAGAGAGTTGCGAATTGAAGACTTAAGCGGATCCGCAGGTATTCAGCGTTTGAGGGAAGAATTATTACTCCGGGTAAATGCGGCTGCCGCTCCGGTCAAAGTAAAAGATGTATTGTTTCAGGAAATGCTGGTGCAATAATCTATAAGGTAGAAAATGGCTGACGAAACGGAAGAAGAAGTCGACCAGGAAGCCATGATGGCCGAGTGGGAGGCCATGGCTGACGAAGATGGGGAGGATGCTTTCGACGCTGTCGATGACGCTCCAGGGGGAACCCGTGTCCTTGATCAGAACGAGATTGATAGTCTTCTAGGTGTCGATGCTGGCGATGATGACGGGGGAGATAATTCGGGAATTCAAGCAATTCTCAACTCTGCATTGGTCTCATACGAACGCTTGCCGATGCTGGATATTGTCTTTGACCGCTTGGTCAGGATGATGTCGACATCTTTGCGTAACTTTACTTCCGATAATGTTGAAGTCAGCCTAGACAATATTACCTCAGCTCGATTTGGTGATTATCTCAATTCCATTCCTTTACCAGCAATGTTGACAGTGTTTAAGGCGGAAGAGTGGGATAACTACGGTCTTATGACTGTTGATTCTGCTTTAATCTATTCAATTGTTGATGTGTTATTGGGGGGACGTCGAGGTACCGCTGCAATGCGGATTGAGGGTCGACCTTATACGACTATTGAACGCAATTTAATTCAGCGCCTTGCGCATGTTGTTCTTGCCGATCTTTCAAGTGCTTTTGATCCTCTATCTCCTGTAACATTTCGTTTTGACCGACTGGAAACAAATCCCCGGTTTGCGACAATTGCGCGGCACGAGAATGCGGCAATTGTTATTACACTTCGCGTCGATATGGAAGATCGGGGAGGTCGGATCGAACTGTTGATACCTTATGCGACGCTAGAGCCTGTTCGTGAACTGCTGCTTCAAATGTTCATGGGAGAAAAATTCGGACGTGATTCCATTTGGGAAGGCCACTTAACTGCGGAATTATGGCAAACGGATGTGTCTATCCTCGCGGTATTAGAGCAGGTAAATGTATCACTAGGCGAGGTGATGGACTGGAAGGTTGGCGATACTATGGACCTTACTGTAACGCCAGAATCTCTTGTTGAATTGCGCTGTGGTGATGTCTCCATGTTCAAGGGAAATATGGGGCGGAAAAGCGGTAATATTGCAGTAAAAATTGCAGACAAAATTATTCGTGATGACGGTGAGTAGATGATGCTAGATCTGTCCAATATCGAACTCGGTTTTAATATACTGGTCGCTATACTGTTAAGCGCTACGATTGTCTATGCGGTGATACTTAACAAAAAGCTTGATGCGTTGCGTGAAGCAAAAGCTGAAATGGAAGGGCTTATTCGCTCTTTTGCTGAGACGACGGCCAAAGCTGAGCAAAGTTTAGCTGAATTCAAAATTCATGCATCTAATACTGGTGTTGGCTTAGAGAAAAATACAACAAAAGCTGATGGTATACTATCTGATTTGAGTTACCTAGTAGATAGAGCTGAAGTTGTCGCCGATCGCTTGGAGAGTGATTTGGGATTGGCGCGTAAACAATCGCCGAACACACTTTTGCCTAAAGGAGTTCAGGCAAAAGCGACCCAAAAAAATGATCCCCAATCCTCCTCGATGGTTTCACCTAACGAGGGGAGAGGTATTGGAAAAGAAAATATGACTGAAAAGAAGAATGCTGGGAAAAATAAAAAAAGCAAAGAATTATCCCCCGCTGCTGAAGATCTTCTTAAGGCCTTAAAAGGCATGCGCTAAAGGAGGATAAGTTATGCGTTTATTACCCGTTCTTGTTGCTGTTTCTTCCATGGCCCTGTTTGTAAAGGTTGGCGGTGTTTGGGAAGGATTTAATCAGTCAGGCGAAGCCTTTGCTCAAGCAGCTGAAGAACCTCAAGTCGAGGACGATCAAGCCAAAGCCGAGGATACTGCTGAGAGCGTTGAAACTCCAGCCAGTACAGAAGAAGATCAAACAGCAAGTGCAGATCAAGAAGAAACTAAATTACCTAAGATCCAGGGATTGGAAGCTGATCCTTTTTCGATGACAGATGAAGAAGTCGAACTATTACAGTCTTTATCTGCAAGGCGCGAGCAACTTGAGGCACGCGAAAGAGAATTTGAACAAAGAGAAGTCCTGTTACTGGCAGCTGAGCGACGGATTGATGAGAAGATTGCGGAGCTTGGAAAACTACAAAATACAATCGAAGGGCTCATTGTACAGCATGATGAGCAAAGCGATACTCAGATGACCAGTCTGGTTAAAATTTATGAGAGTATGAAGCCAAAAGATGCGGCACGGATCTTTGAAGAATTGGATATGATTGTTTTGTTGGATGTCGTTCAGCGAATGAAAGAACGTAAAACGGCACCAATATTAGCAAGTATGAATCCAAAACGCGCGAAAGAAATTACACTGGAACTCGCGCAAAGACGTGACTTACCTATAGCTAAAGAGTAGGCGAATCCTCTTTTAAACATTATGGTTAATGGCTTAAGCCGTAAAATATAGTATTGTAATTAGCTCTGTACCCATTGAGGAACGGGGCTTTTTATTTGAATAAATAAAATTTTCTAAAATTAATTACCTAAGATCTTGAAAAGCTGTGGTTTGTTTACACTGCGTTAATTCTATGCTGATAGCTTAAAATCACGAATTAAGTGAATGTGTGTACAAGAGAGATAGTTAAGGAGTTGCCGATGTCGGATGTCGACATGAATATGCCAATCCTCATCGTGGATGATTATAAAACCATGTTGCGTATTATTCGCAATTTGCTCAAACAACTGGGCTTCAACAATGTAGATGAAGCTACAGATGGAAGTAGTGCTTTACAAAAGTTACGTGGTAAACAGTACAGTCTTATCATCTCTGATTGGAATATGGAGCCTATGAGTGGTCTTCAGCTTCTAAAAGAGTGTCGGGCAGATGCTCACCTTAAGGATTTATCCTTTATTATGGTTACGGCTGAAAGTAAGACTGAGAATGTCATTGCTGCAAAACAGGCCGGTGTTAACAATTATATTGTTAAGCCATTTAATGCTGCAACCCTCAAAAAGAAGTTGATTGCAGTACTCGGTAACTTCTAAAGGATTGTGGTATGGCCGATATGGTCAGGGAAGAATTACTCGCAAAACTTCAAGCTTTTGATAGCAATAAGGAAAATGCTAATTTAGAAGGGCTTGTTGATAGTCTTATGCAAAATATCGGTGATGATGTTGTAGAAACAAACCATAAAATTTTAACTGAGATTGGTTCTGTGGCAAGTTACATTCACGATACTAAAAGGCAACTTGCCTCTTTGCGGCCGGACGAAATTAAGAGTGATTATCTCCCGACAGCGGCTGATGAACTAGATGCTATTGTGGGGGCCACAGAACAGGCTACCCACAATATCCTCTCTGCTATGGAGCAGCTAGAAGAACTTGCCGAAACCTTAGAAGATCCCATTGTTAATGAAAAAATAAATGGGGCGGTTACGCAGGTTTATGAAGCGTGTAGCTTTCAGGACATTACAGGGCAGAGAATATCGCGCGTTGTAAATGCTCTCCAACATGTTGAACAAAAGGTCGATAAGCTACTTCAAGCTTTTGGTGATGATGTTGTTTCAGAAGATACAACTGGTAGCAAACCCACCCCGAAACGTGCAGATGGCGTCAATCGACCTGATGAAGATTTGTGTAATGGTCCTCAAATGGACGGAAAAGGTGTTAGCCAAGATGACATTGATGCTCTCATGGGCTTTGATTAGTTGAAATGCTTGGCCCTTTATTTAAGAATCGTCAAGATGAGGGCGATAGAAATTACGTTGCTCTACTAAGCCTTAAGCTCTTGCTTTTGGCTTTTTTCATTATGCTGAATGCGATGTCTTCTTTTGAGGAAGACAAGGCGAGGGCTGTATTACAATCTGTAAACAGTACCTTTAGTGGTGATGCGAGTGAACTCGAAAGGCATGCCACATTTGAAAGTGCCCTTGGTGATCTTGATGATAAAGCCAAACTCATCGCGGAAATAGAGCGCCTATTCGAGAGTACCATTCCGGCTGTTGAACGTGAGCAAGGGAGTGCGCAGAGTTATTTACGTCTGCGTTTACCAACTGAATCCATGTTCATTGGGGACGAAACGGAACTTGCCTCTGGGCGAGAGCTTTTACTCAAGCGCATTGTGGCTTCTTTAAATGGATACGCCGCGGGAGGAGGGTTTTTTGAGTTTGAGTTTTTGTATGGAGTGTCTCGGGAGCAATCTACAAAAACTATACCTAACCTGGAGTTGCTTTTAATAAGAAGTGGAATTGTTGCTGAGGAAATCCAAAATGCGGGTCTGCCGGCGGACAAGTTTGCGATTGGGCTGCAGCCTGAATCTGATGGTTCCGTGTACTTTGTAATCCGTGTTTATGATTCAGAGATTAAAAGTATAACGTTCGAGAGTTATCAGGGTGCAGGCTGATGGCTAAAAAACGAAATAAGAATACTAATTCTTTGGGGACAAATGAGACTTCTCATAATGATGCGAAGCTAAATAATGCGGACGAACTTTATGAAAAAAATGATTTTGATGACGAGTTGGATGAGCAAAAGCAAGATGTTCATGGTGATGCATTAGGAAATCAAAGTTATTTTGAGCGATTAGTAAATAGAAAGTCCAAAAAAGAAACCATTGTTACTGTAAATTATGGGTCAAACTGGATGGTCACCTTTACTGATCTGGTGGCACTTATGCTTACGTTTTTTGTGTTACTGTACTCAATGTCAGTAATGGAAGAAAAGAAATGGCGCAACTTAGTAACATCGCTTTCGAACTCCCTGACAATAGAGCAGAGAATTCTCGAGCCAAAGCCATCAAAAAGTTTGACAATGGACCCCGTTGATTTCGTTCCTGGCGAAGACCTAGATTATCTTTCGACGCTCATCGCTGAAAAAGTGAAAGACGATCCGCAACTTTCAAAGGCGATTCTTACCCGTCTTGAAGATCGGTTAGTTATTTCACTTCCGGGTGATTTGTTATTCGAGCCGGGGGAAATTAAACCACGCGATGAGGCCGAAACTGTGCTTTTGCGTCTGGGACGGGTGTTGCGATTTATCGATAATAAAATTGAAATTGCGGGGCATGCGGATCCATCTGTTCAAAAAAGTGAGGGGGCTTTTTCGTCAAACTGGTCCTTATCCTTAGCGCGAGCTGACTATGTTGCTGGTTTATTAGGAAAATCAGGGTATAAAAGTACTATTCTATCGCGTGGTTATGGTGATTCGCGCTATGATAAAATCACGGATAGATTGTCTGAAACTTTAAAGAATAGCCTAGCTCGTCGTGTTGATATTATTGTGCACCTCTATGCCGGAGAAAATGGTTGATTAAAGCTTTATGCCGAATTTTTCTGGCAGGAGCGTTTTTGATATCCTTTTCCTTCGCTCTTCAAGCCCAGGACGTTTCTGTCCGATCAGGGATTCATCCAGGATTTGGACGAATTGTGTTTGATTGGCCCAAACAAGTTTCCTTTGATGCAAAAATTGAAGAACGAAATCTTATTGTACAATTTACTGAAACTTCAAATTTTCAATTTGATACATTGAAAGAAGGTCTGAAGGGTTACACTGGGCGGCCTGTTATAGACGCATCTCGAAAGCGTATTGTATTCTCTCTACTTGATGATTTCTCCGTGAAAAGTTCTACCGCTGGAACTAAAGTAATTATCGATCTTTTAATAATTTCTGATGGCGGACTATCTTCTCCCGAAATAACTGCAAAATCTACGGCGGCAACGATAACCCAACCAAAAACGTCACTGCCTTTGATTGGTTTTCGTTATGCGGAACATCCTGATTATAATAGATTGGTTTTTGATTGGCCTAACGGGGTTAAAGGGAGCCTGTCTCAAAACGGAAATAAGGTAGTCGCGATTTTTGATCAGCCCGCTGATGTTGATTTTTCGAAATTGAATAAACAATCTCTACCCTTTGTAAAAAGCGGCCGGGTTATAGAGAAATCACCAAAGCTAAAGGTCGAATTTACTCTTGAGCCGGAACAAAGCGCACGCCTTTTCTCCGTTGGTCCCAAGTCTGTGATTGATATTAAGGCTGTAAGTAACGCCCCTACGAAAACACCCTCTAGTGAAAAACCAGTATCTACGACAGAGACAACAATACCCGAGCCCGTAACAGCTCCTGTGAATAAAGACGTTTCAGAAGAAGGAACGATTAAGCAGACCAAAACACAAGATGAAGAAGTTTCGACAGGAACTAATTTACCCAAACTAGAAGAGTTGGCAGGACCGGGACCTTTGTCTTTGTTACCGGTGACTGAGAAGACTCAAGTACCGAGTACAAAAGTTGAAGAGGAAACTAAAAAAACGCCCCTTGATCTTGCTTCTAAATCAAAGGCCAATACAGAAATCAAACCACCACAGGACAGAGGGTCGCCAGGGGGGGGGAAACGGTTAAGTAATTCTTCTGACTCAAGGACGGGTCCGACACGGTTGTCTGACTTTAAGTTGGTTGATGATGAAAACGCAGGGTCGACAGCTGCTGACGATATTAATCAGGATTTAGTGAGCTTAATTAAACCAATACAAATTCCAAATCTAGTACCACCGCCTGGTCGGTCTGCGGAGTTATTACCACCAACTATATTAAACTTTAATTGGAAACAGCCTACAGGTGCAGTTGTTTTTAGACGGGGAGAATTTCTCTGGCTAGTTTTTGATCGTGAAGGGCCAGCAAATTTGGATAAGGCGGTCGAAGCAATGGTACCTCAGTTTTCTCCTGTAAACGTTTTGGAGGTAGATGGTGCAACTGTATTACGCCTGACCGCACCTGTTACACAGGTTCCTCGGTTAAGCAAAGATGGAAATGCATGGATTGTCGATATCCGTCGTCGTTCACCATTACCTGTACAGGCTATTTCAAATGTTCTTGGAAAAGGTAAGGATGGCCCTGAAGTTCGTTTTTTAGTTAAGTCTGTTAGTCGACTTCTTTCTGTGCCTCATCCTGAACTGGGGGACAGACTCATTGTGGCGCCAATTGGAGAAGCAAATCTTGGATCTGCCAAGATAGATGAATTTCCACAATTTAGAGCTCTACCTTCTTTCCAGGGAGTTGTGTTACAGCCTACTTCCGAGGGGCTGGTCGTGGCTTTAACCCCTCGAGCTGTTGTTGTAAGAAGTCGCGATGAACTGATTGTTTCCGACGATACTGCGCGATCATTGCCACGTGGCGTTGAAGTCGCGGCTTTACCTCCAGTTGAACTCTTGGAATTAGAAGTTGATCGGCGAGGCGATGCTAAAGCTTACGTTGGTAATTTACAGGATTTACAAAAGGCGGTGGTCGACGCGACGGGACTACAACAGGGACTTGCTCGACTTGATCTTGCAAAGTTCTTTTTTGCTCATGGAAGAATAGCTGAATCTTTGGGCATGCTTAACATCATTGAGAAAGAAAATCGTCGATTAAGTGAAGGTCCTGCCTTTAAACTTTTGCAAGGTGCGGGGCAATTTTTAAGTGATAACTTTATTGATTCTCAAAAAACACTTTCTAATTCTGCCTTGGCAGGAGAACCTGAAGCAAATCTGTGGCACGCAGCACTTTCAGCATCCGGGCAAGATTGGGGCCCTGCTGCAATTGGATTTTCAGAAACGTCTTATTTGATTGAGAATTTACCACAGAATATCAGGAATAAACTATACCTGCTCGCTGCGGATGCAAGTTTACACGTTGGTGATACGGGAGCCGCAAGCCTTTACCTTGGTAAGGTAACCAGTAGTGAAATGACAGAATTTGAGAAGGCTCAGGCCGATTTTTTAGAAGGCCAGAGATTACTCCAAGATGGGCAGCCTGAAGAAGCTAAAGCTATCTGGAAAGGGCTGAAGTATAGCCGGCACAGGCCAACAAGCGCCAGAGCCAGACATGCCTTGACCAAGTTAGGGATTGAAGAAGGATCTCTTACCCAGGAAGCGGGAATTGAGCAGCTTGAGCAACTCAGGTTTGCTTGGCGGGGAGACAAGTTCGAATTTGCGATTTTAAGTGAGTTGGGCGATCGCTATGCGGATGTGCTTGATTATCGCAAGAGTCTACATTCTTTACGCCAAGCTGCATCTTATTTTCCGCACTCAGATCGAGCTGATGGCATTGCGCGTCGAATGAAAGAAATATTTGAAAGCATGTATGTCGAAGATGGTGGCCGTAAGATTCCTCCATTGTCCTCCATTGCTCTTTATCAAGAATTTAAAGAGTTAACTCCTATTGGGGATAAAGGAGATACTATGATTTCCAAGCTGGCTGATCGGCTTGTAGATGTAGATTTGCTTGAACAGGCTGGGGATTTATTAGAAGAGCAGGTCGAATTTCGATTACAGGGTGAGGAAAAAGCCAGGGTTGGTAATCGTCTGTCTTTGATCCGATTGTTAGAACGTGATCCCGAAGGTAGTTTGGCCGCACTTGATAAAACGGATGTTGAGGGCTTGCCTGTTGAGCTTAAGCAGCAGCGCCTGCACTTAAGGGCAAGAGCTTTGGCGGAACAAGGTAAGGAAGATCAAGCTCTTAAGTTGTTAGCCGAAGATGAAAGTCTAGATGCGTTACGTCTCAAATCCGATATTCTTTGGGACCTTCGTCGGTGGAGTGATGTTGGGAAAATGTTGGGGAAATTAGTCCCCGCATCACCACCAGAAGATCGTCCGTTAAGTGAAGAAGAAAGCCAGGCAATTATCAATTTAGCCATAGCGCAAACCATGGCTGAGGATAATGAAGGGTTGAAGCTTCTACGTGATAACTATGGTCTTACTATGAGTAAAGGTCCCCAAGGGGATACTTTTAAACTGCTGACAAACAGCCTTGATAGTGGTGCTGTAACATCTATTGCTGAAGAGTTGAAGCAGGTTGCTCAGGTTCAGGCTTTTATGGATCAGTACAAAAATCGCCTAAAAGCGGCGCCCTTAAGTGAAATAAATTAGGAGGTACCCCCACCTTTTAATACCGTATTAGTACGTGTAAATATTCCGAATTATAAATGGCAGTACGTTCGACGATGAGGTTGTCGAGGCGTGGGTGATATGCATTTAACCAAAGCTTCGAACAAGGCTACCTGCTATTAAATACCAGCCATCGACCATAACAAAGAAGATTAATTTAAACGGTAAAGATAGCATAATGGGGGGTAACATCATCATCCCCATAGACATAAGGACGGATGCCACTACCATATCGATTATGAGAAATGGTAAAAAGACCAGAAAGCCAATCTCAAAAGCTCGCCGTAATTCACTGATCATAAACGCTGGAATTAAGGCACGTAAAGGTGTTGCTTCTGGAGTGGTTATTTCACCAGTATTGGCAAGGTCAAGGAATAAGGCGAGATCTTTTTCCCTTACGTGGTGAAGCATAAAGTCTCTGATTGGTGCAGTGCCCTTTTCCCAGGCTTCAATTTCACTAATTTCTTCTTCGACTAAAGGCTTAAGGGCGTCATTGTAAATTTTTTCCATTGTCGGCGTCATAATAAAGGCCGTTAAAAACAGTGCTAGACTGATAAGAACCGTGTTCGGTGGGGCCTGTTGTATTCCCATCGCAGTACGTATGAAGGAAAGTACGACAATTATTCTTGTGAAAGAAGTTACCATCATCAAGATTGCTGGTGCGAGACTCAGGACAGTCAACAATGCCAACATTTGAAGAATACGACCGCTGCCTGAACCGAGTACCTCATTATTTAAATCAAGTGTTAATGCTTGAGACCAGCTTGTTTCAGGTAGCAAGACGATACTAAGGGCTAGAAAGCCTGACCATATGAAACTCTGCTTGGTTTTGTGGAGCATGATCACAAATTTTCCATTTTCTTACTCATGAATACGTTAGCTAACATTGTTTTTCGAGACACTTTCCGGAGAGGTCACGCACGCATTACTATCTATGAGCAAATCCTGTGATCCACCTATAAGCAAGAGGTGTTCTTTTTGGTCGCACTGTACCAAAATCATCTTCCGTCTAGCATCTATAGAACGAACTTCTTTTACTTCGATTCTTTTATTCTTGTTTCCTGTTAAAATCGGGCTATGTGAAAAACCTAATTTTTTTGCAAGAAATGCGGCTGAAAATATCAAGCCAATTATAAATATTAAAGTAAGAAAAAATTGAAGATAGTTACCATAGTCCATGAATTATTTTTTTCCAGGGGTGTTCGCGGTGGTATAAGCCCTTGCCGCTCTATTATGAGATGTCGTTTCTTTTATTTCGGTTCTCACGCTATCAAGGCTCAAATTTATCGTAATCGTTAGGTTATCCAGTTCTTCGATCAAGCCAAGAAGTTTGGGGGATAGTTTAGATCGTTCCAAAAGAGGTAATGTACTTATCTCTTGGCAAAGAAATTCCGTGGTGGCAGGCAAATCTGTTACATCAGCCAGTTCACCAGCTTTCGCAGCAGAACTGGCAGTTGCAATTTTTCGAGAAAGCGCTTCTAGATTTTTCTCAAGTTTATTAAACGATGTCATGGTCCGGGGTCGTTTCTTCGTTTAGTTGTTTTTGTTCAGTATAGACGTAGTTTAAAATAGTTGCCACCGCGGTAAGTGCTTCTATTGGTATGTCACTGTCAACATCAACGGCGGAGAGAACGGCTGCAAGATCAGCATCGGTCCTTACTTTTACACCTTTTTCAAATGCTATTTGAAGAATTTGCTCGGCGAGTTCTCCTGAACCTTTGGCGGTTACGCTTGTTTTGCCGGCAATACTTCTTTTGAGCGCTATTGATAGTTTGGTGTTTTTTGAAGTTTCCTTATCTAAGGGTGTGACTTGAGAGACATATTGGTCGGGTTCGGGTGAAGGAGTGTTTGTCGTTGTCATATTGCGAGAGGATTTTTTCGTCATGTTCATCTCGCCTTCTCCTATACGGAAATATCTTTACAAGAATTTTGACGGATTGTGTTTAATGAAAGGTTACAAACAATATATGCGCAATAATTATTTATGGGCGGATACAAATTACTCGTCTCGTGAAGTCGTATCTATTTCCAGTTCAAGGAGATCCATTGTCGCTGCGACAGCGGCCTTGTTTTCTTCTTGAATTCGTTCATGGAGTTCCTGGCGCAACACGGTTGCGTCCTCGGGAAAGGTGAAACCAATTTTTACGGATTTGCCACGTATATCAACAACTTTGACTTCAATGTCATTGTTAATGATTACAGATTCACCAATCTTCCGGGTTAGATATAACATCGTGGGCTTCGGACTCCCTGTCCCTGACGCCAAATGCTGACTTAAAGGATTATATATTAACTACTTGTTGTTTGTGAGTATTTATACTTGTATTTTTATGTTAGGTCGAGCCAAACTTGCTCTTCTGGGTCATTTTTTGCTAGATATATAATTCATTAACAAGTTATTAAGTCAATGTTAGTATTGTTGTAGCGGGTTTATGGATCTTGCTTTGTGCAAAGGGAGCCTCAATTGTCAGATAAGTTGAAAATTACAGATGTGCTTGCCAAAAAAATGGATTGGCTGACACAACGTCAGTCCGTTTTGGCAAAAAACATTGCTAATTCTGATACATTAAATTATGTGCCCAAAGACCTAAAAGACAAACATTTTCAGGCTTTAGTCAGCCGGTCAGCACCTGTAATGATCCAAAAAGCAAGTCGTGAGGGGCACCTTTCGAGTGATCCTTTGAAAAATCGTAACGTAAAGGCTGCGAAGTCAAAGGATTTATATGAGACGTCGCCTTCTGGAAACTCTGTGATATTAGAAGAGCAGATGATTAAGATGTCCGAGACACAGCTGGATTATCAAGCAATGGTACGTCTTTATAAAAAACATCAGGATATGTTTAAAATGGCTCTTAGGGGGCCATCTTAAAATACGGTGTCTTTGAGACACCAACGAAAGGTTAATTATGTCCGATCTTTATAAATCTATGCAGGTTTCTGCTTCTGGTATGAAAGCTCAGGGGACGAGACTGCGGATTATTTCGGAAAATATAGCGAATGTTGATTCTCTTTCACAAGAACCAGGAGGGGCACCATATCGTCGTAAGATGGTGTCGTTCGGTGCTGAACTAAGTAAAGAACTGGGTGTAGAGAAAGTTGTCGTAAAAGATGTGCTCTCTGATAAAAGTGATTTTAAAAGAGAGTATCTACCTGGACACCCTGCAGCAGATGAGGATGGTTATATTCTTCGACCAAATGTAAATACTTTGGTGGAGATGACTGATATGCGCGAAGCTCAACGGAGCTTCGAGGCAAATATGCAGGCTATACAAGCATCTAAGAGTATGTTGCAACGTACCTTAGAAATACTACAGTGAGTAGTTTGAGTTTTAGAGGGTTATAAGAAAATGGCTGTGAATTTTACAGAAGCTGTTAACGCGTATAAGCAAGTTGCTGGAAAAGCCCAAATTGGCTCAGATACGAAGAATGATCCTTTGGGTGAGGACTTTGCCTCAACCTTAAAGGGTGTTGCAACTGATACTCTTTCGACAATGCAACATGCTGAAAACAAAACACTGTTGGCTGCTGCGGGTAAAGCAGATGTCACAGACGTTGTTACTGCCATGTCTGAAGCTGAAGTGACATTACAAACTGTTGTTGCCGTTCGTGATAAAGTTGTTCAGGCATATCAAGAAATACTTCGGATGCCTATCTGATAAGAATAAGTGTAAGGGGGGGGGGATGAGCGAAACTGAAGTTGTCGAGTTTGGTCGAGAAGCTGTCTGGGTAATGTTAAAGATGAGCTTGCCTGTTCTTTTTGTTGCTCTTTTTGTTGGCTTGATTATCTCGTTATTTCAAGCAGTAACTCAATTGCAGGAAATGACCCTGACATTTGTTCCTAAAGTCATTATTATTAGCCTTACCCTTATTGCTACTGCCCCTTATATGTCTCAAACTCTTGGTACTTTTACCGAGCAGATTATGGACCGTATCGTGTCCTTGGGGTAGGGCATGTTATATGACCTTCTTCCATCAAGTATTTACGTTTTTTTAGTCGTATTTACACGTGTCGGCAGCGCTATGATATTGCTGCCGGGCTTTGGTGAAACTTATATTTCTCCAAGAATACGACTTGCTCTCGCATTACTGGTTTGTCTTGTCATTACACCGATACTGTCCCCTAAGATACCTCCGTTCACTGATAGTGTTGCCAGCTTAGGATTATTGATCTTTAGCGAGGTCTTGATCGGAGTTTTCATGGGAAGTATTGCTAGGATATTTTTAAGTGCGACGGCCTCAGCGGGAATGATTGCTGCTAATATGTCTTCTCTTGCAAATGCAATGGTACAGGACCCTGTTTCAGCTCAACAAGCATCGATTATGGGGACTTTTATGTCATCTATTGCTGTTGTTTTGATCATGATTTTAGATATTCATCACCTTTTTATTCTTGGTTTAGTCGATAGTTATGAACTTTTTGTTCCAGGTGCTCCTTTGCCTATGGGCGACTTCTCAAATATGATGTCAAGAATTGTTGGCGATACCTTTCTATTGGCAACTCGAATGGCAGCACCTTTTATTGTTGTTGGGATCGTTTTTATTCTTGGTCTAGGGCTGTTGGCAAAACTAATTCCACAGATGCAGGTGTTTTTTGTGGCTATGCCTTTGCAAGTCGCAATGGGTATTACAGTATTATTTTTATCTGTTCCCGTTATGATCAAGGTTTTTATCCTCAGTTTAGAAGAACACTGGATGGTTTTCGTTAAGTAAATGGTATCTTTTTTGAGCAAAGTAAGGAGATTCCGCTGTGTCGTCAGAAGATAGTGATGAGTCCCAAAAAACGGAAGAACCTACCGCGAAGAAAATTTCGGATGCTCGAGAAAAGGGAGACGTCATAAAGTCGCAAGAGCTGGATTCATGGTTCTCGTTTTTTGGACTTTTACTTTTTTTGAGTTTTTTTGTTTACTGGATTGGCAGTGAACTCGGAGAGAAATTAACGATCTTCATTGAAAGGCCGCATACGATACGCTTTGATACGGGCGATTTGTATAATGCGACTGTTGAAATGTTTGGAGAATTAGGGATTCTCTTTATAGCTCCGGCAATTATGTTGATATTTTTTGGTGTATCATCCGGATTGATACAACACGGCTTTCTTCTTTCAGCTCAGTCGATCACCCCCAAGTTTAGCAAAATCTCTCCTCTGGGTGGAATTAAACGTATTTTCTCTGTTCAATCTGTAATGACGCTGTTCAAAGGGATGGCTAAATTATTAATCGTTGGGTCAATAATTGGGTTTGTTCTTTGGCCAAAGCGTAATGTGGTAACCCAACTTGCAGAACTTCAGGTTGAGCAGCTGGCTTTAATGCTTTTGGATTGGGCAACTTTAATTGTCATATCTGTGGTTGCCGTTATGTCGATCATCGCTGGATTGGATTATTTGTTTCAGTATTTCCAGTACATGAAAAAATTAAAGATGACAGTACAAGAGGTGAAGGATGAGGCAAAGCAAAGCGAAGGGGATCCCATGGTTAAGGGACGTCTCCGCCAATTACGGATGGAAAAGGCACGACAACGGATGATGGCCTCAGTTCCCAATGCTGATGTGGTGATCACTAACCCTACCCATTTTGCTATTGCCTTGGAATACAACGGGTTGATGATGGAAGCGCCAAAGTTAACGGCGAAAGGCGTAGATGCCGTTGCTTTTCGAATTCGGAAAGTTGCTGAGGAAAACAAAATTCCAATTATGGAAAATCCGCCCTTGGCCCGTGCGCTGTACGCTGGTGTAGAGATCGATCAGGAAATCCCGCCAGAACATTACAAGGCGGTTGCAGAGGTCATCGGTTACATTATGAAGTTGAAAGGATAAAAGTCGTAAAGCTGATTTATAAGTGCTTTATGCTATCTCATTTGTTTTAAATGAATTTTAAGGTTAATCTTCTCTTTACCAATTTTATTATTTTTTCTTTTCAATGGAAAAGAAGACATTTCGTGGGGGAAGCAGGGGAATGTCATCAATTATTTGGCTCACAATATGCGGCTTGCTTGTTGCTATTGTCGCAGCGCTTACATTCTTGATATTTCGTTTGCGCAAAACGTTGTCTTTACGTGAATATGCATTTGCTGCAGTTCCCCGTCCCCGCCAAATTGTTGATCCCGTAGGTAAATGTCTTTTTGCGAACCCAGCATTTGAAGAGTTTTTTGGCGGTGATCTTCGGGCTGTACCAGAACTTATTCTCGATGAAAGTAATGGAGATGAGGAGGTGCGTCGTAAGCTCGCGACCCTTCAACTTAATGCCCGAAATGGGGTGTCTGGACATGTCGAGATTGAGATCCCAGGCATAGGCGCCAGCGATAACGATTTACAATGGCGCCATGTCGCAGCCTATCCTTTACCCAATCGTCCTGGCTATGTTTTCTGGTTTGTGGATGACATCACCATGCGGCGGCAGATGGAAAAGGTGATCAATGATCAACAGCAGCGCTTTGTTGATTTACTTGAAAATGCACCAATCGGCTTCTTCTCTGTTGATGCTGACGGGTGTTTTCTTTTTGCGAACCAGACGCTGACTGACTGGTTAGGTTATTCTGCGTCCGAGTTGGAAAGCGGACAAATAAAGCTTCATGATATCGTCGCGGAAGCCTCCCTAGATGAAGTTCCAGCTTACCATCCTTTTGAGGATACTGACAGTCGTTCAGGAGAGGTTTTCCTTAAGACCGCGGACGGTGAAAAACGCATCTTGGCTGTTATTAGTCAGCACATTGCTGAGGGGGGAACTGGTAAAGGATTTCGAACTAGGTCAGTTGTGCGTAATTTAACTCTTGAGCGTGAGATGGCAACTGCGCTTGAACAATCTGAAAAAAGATTTCGCAAGTTCTTTAATGAAGCGCCTGTTGGTATCGTATTGCTTAACGAGCGCGGGGTCATTACCGAGTGCAATCGAGCTTTTCAGGAACTTGTATCTGATGGTGGTGATGTCAAAGGCAAGCCTCTGTTATCACTTATCGGGGATGAAGAACGAGAAACAGTTCGAGAGGCGTTAGTGTCGGCAACAACCTATGAGCGCAAGGCTATGGAGGTTCATTTAGCAGGTAACTCTGAGGTCGTTTGTAATATGAACGTGACTCATGTCGATGAAAATTCAGGTTTACCGAGCGGCTATATTCTAAATTTTACAGACACTACTGAGCAGCGGAGTTTGGAAGCCCAGTTTGCACAATCGCAAAAAATGCAGGCTGTGGGGCAGTTGGCTGGTGGGATCGCCCATGATTTTAACAATCTGTTGACGGCGATGATTGGATTTTCCGATTTGTTGTTATTGCGTCATCGTCCTGGTGATCAGTCCTTTGCTGACATTATGCAGATTAAACAAAACGCAAATAGAGCCGCAAATCTTGTCCGCCAATTACTCGCATTTTCCAGACAACAAACACTTCAGCCAAGACGCCTTAATGTAACGGATATTATTGCGGAGTTGGCACACCTTCTTCGTCGGCTTATTGGTGAAACGATTGAATTGCGGATCACTCACGGCAGAGATCTCGGTGATGTGAAGGCCGATCAAGGGCAATTGGAACAGGTTATCATTAACTTGGCGGTTAATGCACGTGACGCAATGGATCAGGGAGGTATGCTCGAAATTATCACCTCGAATGTCATGGTGGATGAGCTTTATAAAGTCAAAGGGGAAGAGATACCACCTGGAGACTACGTATTGGTTAAGGTTCAGGATTCGGGACATGGCATACCTGCTGAAATTATGGATCGAATTTTTGATCCTTTCTTCTCAACGAAAGAAATAGGTGCAGGAACAGGGTTGGGGCTTTCTACTGTATACGGAATAGTTAAACAGTCAGGTGGATTTGTCTTTGTTGATTCAGCTGCAGATGAGGGCACTGTATTCTCGTTATTATTACCACACTTCAAAGAAGAAGCGGGTGAGATTGAAGAGATTATCGCGGATGTTCCTCAAGCCCAGGATTTGACTGGTCGGGGAAATATTCTGTTGGTTGAAGATGAAGATGCCGTACGTTCTTTTAGTGCCAGAGCGCTTGAAAACAAAGGCTATAATGTCTTTGAGGCCAATTCAGGTGAGGCGGCTTTGGAGATTTTACAAAAGGATGAAGTCACAGTAGATCTGGTGATTACAGATGTGGTGATGCCGCGTATGGATGGTCCAACGTTGATCAAAAAGCTTTATGAGACGCATCCTGATGTGAAGGTAATTTTCATTTCTGGTTATACGGAGGACTCTTTTCGAAAAAGTCTTGATGTTAATTCAACAATCGAATTTCTACCGAAGCCTTTTAGTCTTAAGCAGTTGGCGTCAAAGGTAAAAGACGTATTGGCAATGAATTAGAAGTCTTAAAAAAATGTCTTTTGGCTGAATGATGCCTTAGAACCGTTCAGTTCGTACTTACAAAAGCATAAATGTTCCCTAAACGTTCTTTTCTCTTGTGGGGCAAGAACAAAAGGGGTACATTGTTGTCGTTGCAGCATGTGGATGCCTGTGGGATAAGGAAGGCAACGATGGTACAAAACGTCTTACAGTTAGTGGAGAATAGCACGGTGGATAAGCAAAAGGCATTGGATGCGGCACTGGGGCAGATTGAACGTGCCTTTGGTAAAGGCTCAATCATGAAGCTGGGAGAGGGCGCCATAGTTGAAACCGAAGTTGTTTCCACAGGCTCTCTTGGTTTAGATATAGGGTTGGGCATTGGCGGCCTGCCACGTGGTCGTATTGTTGAAATTTACGGACCAGAAAGTTCCGGTAAAACTACCTTGGCTTTGCATGTTGTTGCTGAAGCTCAAAAAGCGGGTGGAACTTGCGCATTTATTGATGCGGAACATGCGCTTGACCCTGCTTATGCGACCAAACTTGGTGTCGATGTTGGCGAACTTTTGATTTCTCAACCCGATGCCGGTGAGCAGGCGTTAGAAATTACAGATACACTTGTTCGTTCTGGAGCACTGGATGTTCTTGTTATCGATTCTGTTGCGGCATTGGTACCGAAGGCAGAGCTAGAAGGCGATATGGGAGATTCTCTTCCAGGCCTTCAAGCGCGATTAATGAGCCAAGCGATGCGGAAGCTGACCAGCTCAATTTCCAAGTCGGGCACTCTTGTTATCTTTATCAACCAAATTCGTATGAAAATCGGGGTTATGTTTGGTAATCCTGAAACGACAACGGGTGGTAATGCTCTTAAATTTTACTCATCGGTTCGCCTTGATATTCGTCGAATCGGTGCAATTAAGGACCGGGAAAATATTACGGGTAACCAAACCCGTGTGAAGGTTGTTAAAAATAAAATGGCGCCTCCTTTCCGTGTCATCGAATTTGATATTATGTACGGCGAAGGTATTTCGAAAACAGGTGAAATGCTCGACCTTGGAGTTCAGTGCGGAATTGTTGAGAAGGCGGGGGCCTGGTTCTCTTGCGAGGGGCAACGTATCGGACAGGGACGTGAAAATGCTAAAAAATTCCTGACTGATAATCCTGAAGTAGCTAAAAAAATTGAACATGCTGTGCGTCTGAATGCCGGTATTGTTTCAAATGCAATGCTTGAAGGAAAACCTGAAATAACTGAAGCTGAGGACGCTTGAAAAGCTAAAGAAAAGTTGTTTGAATAAAAAAAGGGGCTTCTATTGTAAGAGGCCCCTTTTTTAGTACATTTATGTTTAACTTGGTTTATGGGTTTGTGACCCGACTAAAGGCATTGGTAAATCCCTTGAGTGAGAAGGGAACGGCGATTGGTTTTTTTACGGCATCAAAAAAGACCACACGCCCCTCGTTTTGAGATTTAAACTCTTGAAGAAGTTGTGGATCTACGGATATTTCTGCTTGGCATCCTGAAACAATACAACGCTCAAAAGGATAGCTTCGTCGTATGGAAGAGCCAACTTCGAGAGAAAATCCCTCGGGTAACCGAACTCCTAGAGGTAGGGTTAAAATTAATGATGTAACGTCTGCGCTGCCATTCACAGGTCTACCCATTGCCATTGTTAATACAGGTTTGGGGTTACCCCCTAGAGTAACGTTATGAATAATGTAACAGGAAACTGGCGCATTGACGGTGCAATGAGAAGCCCAGTTACCATGTCTGGTAACAGAACGTTGTGAGGCTTGCTGGGAAAAGGCACTTGTGCTCAGGGATATCAGCAGGACAAAACAACAGGTAAGGTATTTGAAGTTCAAAAGAAGTTTTAAAGATTTCATTGTTAAATGCGCTTTTGTTAAAAAAGAGATTAACGTTCGCAAGAGAGCAAACGTCGTAATTTAGATACCCTTTTTCTTACCAAGTGTACACGATGAAGACAGTCTAGACTATGATGAGCTACGTAAGAGTACTTTTTTGATATATGGTAATGTTTGAACGAGTTATAGCTACAGCAGCCCTAGACAGTTGTAATTGAGCGCGTTAAAAACGGGAATGATAATTTTGCTAGCTCATTGATGAGTTAAGCTTCCTGTTCAGCTTTTAGGTAAGTGATTAAAATGATTACCGGCAATGAGATCCGTAGGGTCTTTCTCGACTATTTCGCAAAAAACGGTCACACAACTGTTGAATCCTCTCCTTTGGTTCCAAGGAATGATCCAACGCTTATGTTTACCAACGCGGGCATGGTTCAGTTCAAAAACGTTTTTACCGGTAATGAAAAAAGACCTTACAGCAAAGCGGCGACGTCACAAAAGTGTGTCCGAGCAGGTGGTAAGCACAATGACCTCGAAAATGTTGGGTATACTACGCGGCACCATACATTTTTTGAAATGATGGGTAATTTTTCTTTTGGGGACTATTTCAAAGATGTTGCTATTGAGCATGCATGGAACCTGATCACTAAAGAATACGGAGTTCCCGAAGAAAAACTTTTGGTTACGGTATATTCAGAAGATGAAGAAGCCGCATCCCTTTGGCGTAAAATTGCGGGGATTAGTGATGATCGTATTATTCGAATTCCTACAACAGATAATTTCTGGTCAATGGGCCCGACAGGCCCTTGCGGTCCCTGCTCTGAGATTTTTTATGATCACGGTGAAGATATTTTTGGTGGTCCTCCTGGGAGCCCGGACGAAGACGGAGACAGATTTGTAGAAATCTGGAACCTTGTCTTTATGCAATATGAGCAAATTGATAGTGAGACACGTGTTAATCTACCTAAACCTTCTATTGATACGGGGATGGGCTTGGAGCGGATCACAGCTATTCTCCAAGGCAAACATGATAACTATGATATCGATTTACTCCGCACGATCATTGATGCTTCGGCACATGAAACAGGGGTGGATGCTGATGGAAATGATGCAATATCTCATCGGGTTATTGCTGATCATCTCCGTTCAACTGCTTTCTTGATTGCTGATGGCGTGTTGCCATCTAATGAAGGGCGTGGATATGTATTACGCCGGATTATGCGCCGGGCAATGCGTCATATGCATAAGATTGGGGTCAAAGATCCAACAGTATACAAGCTTGTACCCTCCCTTGTTCAGATGATGGGGACCGCATTCCCAGAACTTGCCCGAGCAGAAGCCTTAATCACAGAAACCTTAAAGCTTGAAGAAAATCGCTTTGGCCAAACACTTGATCGCGGTATGCGCCTTCTTTCTGGCGAGACCGATAAGATTGGGGATAAGGGGACGCTAAACGGTGAGGTAGCCTTTAAACTTTATGATACTTATGGCTTCCCGCTTGACCTTACGCAGGATGTTTTGCGTGGGCAGGGACAATCAGTTGATGTTGAAGGCTTTAATGTTGCGATGGAACAACAGCGATCTGCTGCCCGTAAAGCCTGGAGTGGGTCTGGCGATCTGGCGACGGAAAAGGTTTGGTTTGAATTACAAGAACGTCTCGGTGGTACTGAGTTTTTGGGGTATGACACGGAGACAGCAGAAGGTCAGATGCTTGCTATCTTAAAAGATGGCGAAGAAGTTAAATCTGCAAGTGTTGGTAATGAGGTTATGGTCATTACTAATCAAACCCCGTTTTATGGTGAAAGTGGTGGTCAGCAAGGTGACCATGGGCTTCTTTTCTCAGCAGAAGGGGCAGAAGTTACTGTTCATGATACGCAAAAGAAACTCGGTAATGTGTTCGTTCATATTGGTGAAGTTGTTCGTGGTGAAATTAAGCTTGGTAACGCTTTGGAAATGAAAGTTGATGTGGCACGCAGGACAGCTATCCGTGCTCATCACTCTGCAACTCATCTGCTTCATGAAGCATTGCGTCGCCAACTCGGTGATCATGTGTCTCAAAAAGGTTCGCTTGTTGCTAAAGAACGGCTGCGCTTTGATATTAGCCACCCAAAACCAATTGAATTTAAAGACATCACAGTTGTTGAGACAGAGGTCAACGAACGCATTCGTAATAATGCTGAAGTTAAGACTCGCTTGATGACGCCTGATGAAGCAATCAAAGAAGGTGCCATGGCGCTTTTTGGTGAAAAGTACGGGGAAGAAGTACGTGTTGTTTCCATGGGGGGAGCAGATAGCTCGACTGGGAGCGGCTATTATTCTACCGAACTTTGCGGTGGTACTCACGTACGTCGCACAGGTGATATCGGATTCTTTAAGATCGTTTCGGAATCAGCGCTTGCATCGGGTGTCCGTCGTATCGAAGCTGTCACTGGCCAGGCTGCGCTTGAATATGTTTCTACACAAGAAGTACAACTTTCTGGAGCCGCAGCCGCAATCAAGGCTTCTCCTGCAGAGTTAGAAGGCCGAGTGACATCTTTGCTTGAAGAACGTAAGCGTTTAGAACGCGAGCTAACAGATGCCCGCCGTAAGTTGGCCGCAAGTGGTGGAAGCTCATCTGCTGAGACTGAGTTTAAAGACATCAACGGGGTGAAGTTTGCACCACGTATTCTTGAAGACGTTTTGCCAAAAGATCTTAAGCCTACTGCTGATGAACTGAAAAAGCAGATTGGAAGCGGTGTGATTGTACTAATCGCAAACACAGATGGTAAAGCATCCATTGTTGTGGCTGTAACAGAAGATTTAACGTCAAAAATTTCTGCGGTTGATCTTGTCCGAGCGGGTTCAGCTGCTTTGGGTGGGAAGGGTGGCGGAGGTCGTCCGGATATGGCGCAAGCTGGCGGGCCGGATGCATCGAAGGCGCCACAAGCTATTGAAGCTATTGAAGCCTTGCTCGGCTAATATGTTTGTCTAATAGGCCGTAATACTTAAAAGCTCCGCAATATTTTGCGGAGCTTTTTCGTTTTTGGAAGGCGAAGGTTTATTTGTTTCCGCCAGCAAGTTTCACGGCATCGGGGTGCTGTCGTAACCTGACCATAGCCCAAACACCAAGGAAGGGGCCAATGGCCAGCGGTGCAAAGGCATAATCCCAACCCAGTAAATCGACGCCATAGGGCATTAGGTGAATGGTAATAAGGGTTAAGGTAAATCCTATAGAGGTCTGTAATGTTAACATGGTGCCGACGATTTCAGGTTTAGCAAGTTCGGCTACTGATGCAGAGAATTGAGCAGAATCAGAAACGATTGTTAATCCCCATATCAAGCATAGGACTGTGAGGAGTAACGGGGAGCCACCAAAGAGAAAACCGACAGTTAGGGCGCAAGTGCCACTGATCAGCATGGAGGCGATGGTTAGGGTAGTTCTACCCATTCTATCCGCCATGTATCCCGCACCTAAGCATCCAATAGCGCCAACAGCCATTGTTGTAAAAGTAGCAATTTTTGCTGTTTCATTTGCTTCACTAACTCCCATGCTCTCAGAGAAACTCGCGGTTAGGAAAATACCTATCCATGCCCACATGGCGTAAAGCTCCCACATGTGACCGAGGTATCCAAAATTTGCCAGACGGACAGATTTAATTTTCCAAGCGTAAAGAATTTGTTTTGGGTGAAATCGCGGAGACTTTACGTAGGCTGGACCCATTTGAAACAAGAGGATGGCAAATCCAGAAAGGGCTGCGAAGGCAGAGGCCATGGCAATAGTAAATCGCCAGTCGATCCCTCCAATGGCATTGAAAAGGTGCGGGGATGCTGAGCCCAAAGTCAAAGCCCCAACTAATAGCCCCACGAGCAACCCCATATCGCCCTTTGCCCAGGTCGCGGCCATGCGCATGCCGATGGGGTAAATACCGGCCATACAAACTCCAGTGATAAATCTGAGAACGGGAACCATAAGATCTGTTGGCTCGACCAACAGTAAAATTGCATTCGCACAGGCTGCTATCAAAGCTGAGCCCAAAAAAAGTTTCTTGGGCGGAAGCCGGTCAGCTAACCCTAATAAAGCGGAGCTTAAACTGCCAACTACAAATCCAATTTGTACTGTGCTGGTAAAGAGCGCCTGTTGAAAAGAACTAAGTCCATATTCCTGAATGAGTGAAGGTATGACGGCAGAGGCTGAAAACCACAATCCCATGGCTGATACCTGACAAAGGGCAAGGATGGTTAACGAGAGCCATTTACGTGACGGATATTCCATGCTGTCCTAGTAATAATAATATTTTGAGATCTGGATAAATCTATGTGGCATAAATGTTTTTGTCGATTAAGAACTCACTTTTACGGTAACTATCTCGTCAAAACGACTTCTATTGGTTAGGTAACAAGGTATTGATAATGGCTGAAGACAGTCTTCTGGTTTCTCGGCATCGCTCGCCTATCGGTGAAATTGTAACGTTCTACCGGGATGGTATTTTGTGCCATCTCGACTTTACGGACTGTCAAATTCGTTGGGAAAAGTTGTTACGTCGGCGTTTCCCTCAATTATCTCTTATTGATGTTTCTGTAAATTCAGAGATGGAAGAACGCTTGATGGCTTATTTTGCCAAAGAGACAACGGCTTTTACTGGTGTTAAATTGGATACAGGTGGAACGGACTTTCAAAAAGAAGTATGGGATGCTCTTTGTAAGATCCCTTTTGGGACAACTGAAACCTATAGTTCTATGGCAACAAAAATAGGGAAACCAAAGGCGATTAGGGCCATGGCAGCTGCAAATGCTTTAAACCCGATTTCACTTATTATTCCCTGTCATCGTATTATAGGAAAAGATGGTAGTTTAACGGGTTATGGTGGGGGATTAGAGCGAAAAGGGAAGCTCCTTGAACATGAAAAGCGTTAAATGATCTTATGTAAAATATAAAAGTCAAAGGCCGCAGAAAGCGGCCTTTGATCAGGGTGTTCAAGAGGCTTTTATTCTCAAGATTTGGCTTTGATATCGGAAACGATATGCAGATCACGTTGTGGGAAGGGAATGGAGATGCCCTCTTTATCAAACGCTTCTTTAATGGCGCGACGATTATCGCTTAAAGCAGGCCAATAATCACCACTATCTGTCCAATAACGTATGTTCAGATCTACTGAACTTTCTCCGAGGCCAACCACGATAACCATTGGTGCCGGATCTTTGTGCAGGCGGGCATCGCCAGAGAGTACAGCAAGAGCTACTTTTTCTGCCTTCTTGATGTCGTCGCCATAACCGATACCAATGGCAAGATCTGTGCGGCGCTTGGCATTACGGCTAAAGTTTTTGACGGTGGCTGACCAAAGCTTGGAATTTGGTACTGAAAGATAGATACCGTCGACTGTGGTCATATGGGTAATGAAGAGACTGATTTCATCTACAGTACCGGATATGCCATCGGCATCAACAAATTCGCCGACTTTAAAAGGACGCAAGAACAAAAGCATAAAGCCTGCTGCAATGTTTTGCATGGTGCCTTGGAGCGCAAGGCCAATTGCGAGGCCTGCAGCACCGAGAACCGCTATAACACTGGTGGTTTCAACTCCAAATTGAGCGAGAACCGCAACGACGACAAATATCATAATCGCGTAACCGGTGATTTTTACAATAACAGGTTGTAAAGTACGATCTACTTTACCGGATTTTGAAAGCCCTTTTTCAACATAACCACTGATACGTTTGGCGATAAAGCGACCAATGATAAGAATGGCAAGAGCAGCAAGAATTTCGAGTGAGAAATCTAGTGCTGTTTGGCTTAGTTGCTCGATAAGTTCTTTGTATTCTTCGGTAATCATGACAACCAAAGTTCCTCTAATGTTGAGTTACAGGCTGTCCTCTACGACAAAGCCCTCACTGCGGATCATACAGTGAGGGCTTGAAAAATACACCTAGTAAAATTACCAAGTAAAATCTTTGGCAAAGTCTTAAAGTGTCTTCGGATTTAGGCCGCGATGTCCGCTTGAACTTTTACGGATACCATACGATCAGGATCATCATCAACAGCGCCACTTCCTGGAGCACCTTTTTTGATTCCATCCACAAGATCCATACCTTCACTAACGCGGCCCCATACAGTGTATTGACCGTTTAGGGATGGAGCACTGTCAAACATGATAAAGAATTGGCTGTCACCAGAGTGAGGATTTTGGGCACGAGCCATGCCAACGATACCACGTACAAAAGGTTCTTGCGTAAATTCAGCGCGAAGTTTTTTGCCTGATCCACTGGTGCCTGTACCTGTTGGATCACCTGTTTGTGCCATGAAGCCATCAATCACGCGGTGAAAGACGATTCCATCATAGAAGTTATCACGCGCCAACTCTTTGATACGGGCGACGTGTGTTGGTGCAAGGTCAGGTAGTAACTCAATGATTACGTTGCCTGTTTCCAATTCGATAACCAGTGTATTTTCTGGATCAAGGGTGGTTGCTTCAGTCATGGTAGAGGCCTTAAAAATCTAAAAGGGTATAAAAAACTAACAGCAAAATAAGTATCGCATGGTGTTTTTGCAAGGCGGGATATTGTTTGTGATGATTTCTGGTTGTGGGTATTTCTTCTAAGTTCTTTATATCTTAAAAGAAAAGCGCCAGGTCGATAGACCCGGCGCTTTTTACCAGTACTTAAAATATTGCCTCGAAAGAGCAAACTTACTGCATATCTGCAAGAACTTTGACAGAAAGCATTTTGTCTGGACCATCAACTTTTCCAGAGCCAGCAGCACCTTTTTTGATGCTGTCTACATGTTCCATGCCCTGAATCACCTGCCCCCAGACGGTGTATTTTCCGTCGAGTGAAGGCGTTCTTTTGAACATAATGAAAAATTGGCTGTCGGCAGAGTTGACTTGATTTGAACGCGCCATACCAACGGTACCACGGGTGTAGGGCTCACGGGAAAACTCGGCTTTGAGTTTTTTTCCGGACCCACTGGTTCCGGTTCCCGTTGGATCACCTGTCTGTGCCATAAATCCAGCTATGACACGGTGAAAGACGATCCCGTCATAAAAGCCTTCGCGTGCCAGCTCTTTAATCCGTGCAACATGCGTTGGTGCAAGGTCTGGGAGCATTTCGATAACGACACTGCCCGTTTTTAGTTCGATAACAAGTGTATTTTCAGGATCGGCTGCCAAAGCATTTACGGATGTAGCTGCTAGGGCAAAAAGTCCTACGAGAAGATTGCGAAGGATTTTATGCATATGTATTAGCCCATTACTTTCTGAAGATTGTTGTCGATGGCATCAAGGAACTGGTCCGTTGTAAGCCAATTTTGATTAGGACTGATCAAAAGAGCCAAGTCTTTTGTCATATGTCCAGATTCAACCGTATCAATACAAACTTTTTCAAGAGTCTCTGCAAATTTAACGACTTCTGGCGTCTCATCGAACTGACCGCGGAATTTAAGGCCGCGTGACCATGCAAAGATTGATGCGATTGGGTTTGTTGAGGTGTCTTTACCTTGCTGATGCAGGCGGTAGTGACGTGTTACAGTGCCGTGTGCGGCCTCTGCTTCAACGGTTTGCCCATCGGGCGTCATCAGAACGGATGTCATCAGGCCGAGAGAACCAAAACCTTGGGCGACTGTATCAGATTGAACATCGCCGTCGTAATTTTTACACGCCCAAACAAAGCCCCCAGACCATTTCATAGCTGCAGCAACCATGTCGTCAATTAAGCGGTGCTCGTAAGAAATTCCGGCCGCAGCAAATTTATCAGCAAACTCTGCTTGGTAAATCTCTTCGAAAAGATCTTTAAAGCGACCGTCATATGCTTTGAGGATAGTGTTCTTCGTTGAAAGATAAACGGGCCATCCAAGGTCGAGACCATAGTTCATGCAGGCACGTGCAAACCCACGAATAGATTCGTCGAGATTGTACATACCCATGGCAACACCAGCTTCAGGGAAATCAAAAATTTCTCGTGTAATTGGCTCGCCGCCGTCTTCTGGTTGGAATGTCATGGTGAGTTTACCTGCACCGGGAACCAGAAAATCGGTTGCTTTGTATTGGTCACCAAATGCGTGACGGCCGATAACAATTGGTTGGGTCCAACCGGGAACAAGGCGCGGAACGTTTTCCATAATAATTGGTTGACGGAATACAGTGCCGCCAAGAATGTTACGGATTGTTCCGTTTGGCGAACGCCACATTTTCTTAAGGTCGAATTCTTCGACGCGTGCTTCGTCAGGGGTGATGGTGGCACACTTAACACCGACACGGTGTTCTTTGATCGCATTCGCAGCATCGATAGTGATCTGATCGTCTGTTGCGTCGCGGCTTTCGATTGAAAGATCGTAGTATTTCAAATCCACATCGAGATAGGGGAGAATGAATTTTTCTTTGATCTTTTCCCAGATGATCCGGGTCATCTCATCACCGTCGAGTTCTACGATCGGATTTTTTACCTTAATTTTGGCCATGTTCGCCTCCTTGTTTGTCGGCTTGTTTCATATGATTTGGGGAACTAACTGTGGAAAATAGCAGTCTTTCGCTGCAGTGCAAGATAATGGAGTTAGACAATTGCATTTAAAGCAGTGAAGTATCTGGTTTGATCTGGGATTCAGGTAAGGTGGTCAGTTTGCTGAAAATTTCTTCTATGCTATTGACAACACTGAATATATCATCAGGATTTTGGCGAAGATATCCTCCTTGAATTTGATGTTTTATCAAGTCGAGTAGTGGGGTCCAAAAATTTTCAAGATTAACTAAAATTATAGGTTTGTCGTGCATCCCCAGCTGTTTCCACGTCGCCATTTCAAAAAATTCATCCAATGTGCCAAGCCCGCCTGGAAGAATACAGAAAGCATCTGAGCGTTCGAACATCATCATTTTTCGCGTGTGCATGGAATCAACAACAACAAGTTCGCTGACATCATTATGTCCAACTTCGAATTTTTGCAAATATTCCGGAATGATACCAGTGACTTTACCATTATTTGCAAGAGCACCATCAGCGACACGACCCATGGAGCCAACACGGCCACCACCATATACGATTTCAATATTATGATCAGCAGCGAGCTTTCCAACCAAGCTGGCATTATTGAGGTGATCTTCGCTGACCGCGTTGGAAGAACCGCAATAAATGCAGATGGTGTTTATTTTTGTCATTCGTGTAATTCCCAAATTGGTTTTATTCGAAATTATTTTTAGTATCGTGCAAAAGTAGAAAACGGCATGAAAGAACTAGGGAAATATTCCAACCCCTTACACTTAATTATTTATCATATAGTGAGGCATGATAATTTGCACTGATGAAAAGGAGCTACTTTGCTTTATTGTGTCGATGTTGAATATTGCTATAGTAAATTATAACATCATGGACGACTTGTTCTTTTTGGAGAAGTTCTTACCTTTCTGTAGAAAACATGGAAAGCTGATAACGGTAATTATGGAGTGATAAAGTACGAGAAAAACTTCTCGTTGAAAATCGCTCTGTTAAGGTCATAACGTCAAATACTATAAGCCCTGAGGAGGCCTCCTTTGAGTCGTATCCTAGCAATTGCAATTTTAATTGCCTTGATCATTACTGGTGCTGCAGTGACAGTTTGGTATGTCGCTGGAGATCAAGATACACCACTGGTTGCGACTGGTACTGGGATGAATAGTGGAGATACGACAGCTGCACCCAAGAAGGTCGTAAAAACATTAACGGGCGATACTCTTGTCGAAAAAGACGTTGTTGTCGAAGAAATCAACACTCAACCGACTGAGGTTGTATCCAAGGGTACCAATACTGATGATGATGAGAACTTATCGACAGATAGTGTTGTTGACCAAAGTGATACGGTTAATACAGGAGGAAAGGTTGATCCTCTCTTAGCTTTTGACGTCATCCGTGTTGAAAAAACAGGTGATACTGTTATTGCTGGACGAGCGCCTGCAGGGAGTGATGTTCGTATCCTGGATGGTACAACTATATTGGGATCAGTTGAATCAGATACTAATGGGCAGTGGGTTTATATCCTGAAAACCCCGCTGGAACCTGGTGCTCATGAACTAGGTCTTCAGATCAACAACAGTGAGGGCGAGACACTTAAGTCGAAGGATGTAGCTATTATTGATGTACCCAAAGGGGAGTACGCTCCACTTGCTGTTTTGGTTCCCGATGAAGCAATGAGTGCGAACACCAGCGCATCTAAGGTTATTCAATTACCAAAAGGTGATGGTAATGAAGGTATCCGTGATGGTGAATTGGCTTTGGACAGTGTTGATTATAACGATGATGGACAGACGGTGATTGGGGGAACGTCTCAACCCGGTCAAAAAGTTGTTGGTTATTTAAATAACGAATTTGTCGGCCAAGGTGTTGCCGATGGCGAAGGCCGCTGGACCGTTGCACCTGAAAAAAATATTGATGAAGGGTTACATCAACTCCGTATTGATCAGGTTGATGATGGGGGGAGCGTTATAGCGCGTGTTGAGATTCCCTTTTCTCGCTCTGGGAAAATTGAGACCTTACCTGATGAACGTATTGTGACTGTCCAACCAGGTAACAGCTTATGGCGGATCTCCCGGGCGATTTATGGCCAAGGTGGCAGGTACGCTGTGATTTATGATCGAAATCAAGATCAAATCAGAAACCCCGACTTGATTTACCCAGGCCAAATTTTTGTTCTTCCAAAGACGAATTAACTCTCCGGTATGGTACTCTAAATAAGTTGTTTTAGGAAAAAGCCTTACATTTGAGGTCGGAATACAGTATTAGACACAAAATGTTTACGATGATTGCCTATATGACTAGGTAACTCTCGTAGTTAATTATGAAATTTTGAATGGAGACAGCAGTGCTGAAGCACATTTTAGTGCCAATTAATAAAGCGGGTTGGCCTTTTGTTGGCGGCGCACTTGCGCTTAGCGTTGTATTCGCGTTGATTTGGAAGCCTCTGGCAATTGTCGGGCTCATTCTTGCAGCTTTCTGCACCTATTTCTTTCGGGATCCAGAGCGTCAGACGCCTGTTCGTGAAGGACTTGTCGTTAGTCCTGCTGATGGGCATGTCAGCGCTGTCGAGACGGCGGTGCCGCCTTCTGAGCTCAATATGGGCAGTGAACCTTTGATGCGCATTTCTGTGTTCCTCAGTGTGTTTGATGTTCATGTCAATCGCGTACCAACAGCTGGTAAAATCACTGAGCTGGCTTATCATCATGGTGCTTTTCTCAATGCTGCCATGGATAAGGCATCAGAGTTGAATGAACGTATGTCGATAAAAATGGAAACGGAAGACGGCAAGGAAATCGCTTTCGTCCAGATTGCGGGACTGATTGCGCGCCGGATTATCTGTAACCTTACTTTGGAACAGGAAGTCAAAGCGGGTGAACGTTTTGGTCTTATCCGCTTTGGTAGTCGTACAGACGTTTATCTTCCTAACGGTGTTTCACCGCTTGTATCTGTTGGTCAGCAAATGATCGGTGGCGAAACAGTTATTGCAGATCTCCTTTCCGACGAAGTCTCACGCGAAACAGAGGTACGTTAATATGGCAGGTCTCAAGCGCCGTCGTCGTTTACACGGATTCTCCGTCAACCGGTTGATACCAAATGCCATCACCTTGATGGCGATGTGTTCCGGACTGTCGGCAATCCGTTTCGCCTTGGAAAAAGACTGGCAACTGGCTGTGGCTGGTATTGTTCTTGCCATGGTGCTCGATGGCCTTGATGGACCTGTTGCACGGCTAATGAAGGGCACAAGTGAGTTTGGTGCTCAGCTTGATTCCTTAGCTGATTTTGTCAACTTCGGTGTTACGCCAGCGATAGTTATTTATTTATGGGCGATGGATGGTTCTGGCGGTTTGGCATGGGCTGTATCGCTTTTCTTTGCGATATGTTGTGGTATGCGTCTAGCTCGTTTTAATACAGGACTTCTGGATGAAAATCCCCCACCTTGGGCCTCAAAATTTTTTACGGGGATACCTGCGCCTTGTGGTGCTGGTCTCATTTTGTTGCCACTGGCTTTAAGTTTTGAACTTGGTGATGAGTTTTTTCGGACACCTATTGTTAATGGTGTGATGTTAGTACTTGTTGGCGCCTTGTTTGTTAGCACGATCCCGACGTATTCATCTAAACGTATTCGCATACCAAGACGATATGTCGGACTTGTCTTACTTGGCGTTGCAATCTGCATCATGCTTTTGGTTAGTACGCCTTGGGTTTCCCTTAGCATTGCTGGTATTGGATATTTGGCGAGCATCATTCTTGCCCAGTTTTCTTATCGAAATAGCCGTAATAAAATGATGGCTCAAGAGGCTAAGGATCTGGAAAATAACGACCTGACAGACAAAAATTCGCCTGATCAACCTGATAAAGAAGAGGCCTAGAACGGCTTAAGAGCTGCTAGTATGTTTGATGCCTGGATGCGGAGAAAGATTGATCCTCCCTTAGAGCGGTTGGGCCGATCTCTTTCAGATAATGGAATAACTGCCAATCGGATAACATGGGTTGGTTTTAGCGTTGGTATGTTGGTTATTCCAGCACTCGGGTTTCAACATTATGAGGCGGCGCTTGCCTGTATTATATTTAACCGCCTTTGTGATGGTTTGGATGGTGCTGTCGCGCGTGTCAAAGGCATAACAGACCTTGGTGGTTATCTTGATATAACCTTGGATTTCCTTTTTTATTCAGCGGTCGTCTTTGGCTTTGCCTTAGCTAACCCGCAAGAGAATGCCTTGGCTGCAGCGTTTCTCATCTTTTCTTTTGTTGGAACTGGCGCTTCCTTTCTTTCTTTTGCGATCGTTGCGGAGAAAAGGGGGGTGTCAACCGATATCCGAGGCCAAAAATCTATTTATTATCTTGGTGGTCTGACTGAAGGTACAGAGACAATTTTTTTGTTTTTGGCACTCTGTATTTGGCCACAACACTTTTCTTTATTGGCGTGGGTGTTTGGCTCTCTTTGTTGGTTAACGACATCCTTTAGAGTTCACGCTGCAGTTTCCCTCTTTAAAGACTAATAAAAAAGAGAGCCGAAATGTTCGGCTCTCTTGGGTTCTCTCTTGCAGGTTATCGAGCAGGAGTTTGATCAAAAAAATCTCACTCAGCTGGTTGAAGTTATTCTTTGACTGGCGATCCATGTTGATTTGGATCTGTGGAATGTTTTTTGGATCTGTTTTTGATCCTGGTGACAAAGGTTCTAAAATTCACCCGAACCATCAAAGAGCTGGGCGTAATGACCAGCGTTAAAATTGTTGCAAAGCAAAGACCAAAAGCAATGGCTGTCGCAAGTTGTGTCCACCATTGGGTAGAAGGGCCACCAATTTGAACTGTACGATTAATCAAATCAATATTGGTGGAGAGCACCATAGGCATTAATCCAAGAATTGTCGTGACTGTGGTCAGGAGTACGGGGCGCAGACGCTGAGCTCCGGTTCTGATGATAGCTTCTTTTTGGTCTTTAAACTTAGTTGATACGTAATCGAAAGTATCAATAAGAACGATGTTGTTGTTGACGACTATTCCTGCCAAAGCAATAACCCCGATCCCGGACATGACGATACCAAAAGGTTGATCGGTAATCAAAAGCCCGATCAGCACGCCAATGGTTGACATGATGACGGCTGAGAGGATCAAAAGCGCACTGTAAAAACTATTGAACTGGGTCACGAGAATAATAGCGATCATAAAGAGCGCGACCCCAAAGGCTTTAACCAGGAATTCCTGAGATTCTTGTTGATCTTGATTCTCTCCTTTAAAGGTGATCGTTACTTTTGGATCAAGATTTTGTGTAGAAAGCCAGCTTTCGAGCTCTTTGACTTTAGTATCTGTAAGAACACCTTCAGCGATATCTGATTTGATCACAGCAACCCGTTTACCGTCGACACGATTTATCAAGCCAACCTTTGGTTTTGCTGTACGTGTGATGAAGTTTGATATGGGGATGAGGCCCACGTTGGTTTGAATTTTGATTTGATCCAGGTGTTCTATGGTCCGATTGTTTTTCGGAAGTCGAACGACGAGGTCGATCTCTTCATCGCTGTTATCTGGTCGGTAACTCCCGAGTTTCATACCATTGGTTACCATGCGGATATAGCTGCCGATTAATGCTATATCCGCACCAAATTTTGCGGCCTGAGCACGATCGACATCAATTCGCCATTCAATCCCGGGTACGGGTAGGCCATCTTCAATGTCAACAAAACCGTCTGTTGTTTGAAGGTGGGAGGCGATAATGCTGGCCATTGGATAGACCAGAGTTGGGTCTTCAGAAGCGATCTCTATCTCAATAGGTTTTCCCGACGAAGGACCTTTTTCTTCTTTACGAGGTTCTACAGATATTCCTCCAAGAACCGCTGTTCTGGCGCGAATTTCAGCAAGAATTTCATCGGCAGGTCGGCGATTAAACCAGTCGGTAAATTCCATTTGGATATTGCCAATCACATCTTCGGGTTGATTACTGCTGGTGCTACTTTCCGCATTGGTGCTGGCGTATATACTATGGAGTTCCTGTCTTTCATTTTGCAGATCCATAACAATTTGTTCGACCTGTCTTACAAGATAATCTCTTTCATCGATAGACATGTTTCCTTGAGCCCTAACCTGCAGAACCGCATTGTCTGGCTCGATATTTGGAAAGAACTCAACGCCTTTTCCGTATGTGCCATAAAGAAATATAACGCTAATGAGCAAGACAAAGGTTAAAGAAACAACCGTTCCTGGAAACTTTAATACCCGGTGCATAAGTTTGATATAAAACCCGGTGAAGCCTGTTACGCTCCTGAGGTCACCATTTTCTGAGGCGGCAAGGTTCTCCATGGATTTTTTATCTGCAGCGCCACCAGCTTTACCAATAATGGCGCCAATTGTTGGGACAACGATCAAGGCCATGACAAGAGAGGCACTGAGGGTCGCGATCAAGGTAATGGGCATGAATTTCATAAACTCACCCATAATCCCTGGCCAAAAAATTAGGGGGGCAAAAGCTGCAAGTGTCGTTGCTGTAGAAGCAATGATTGGCCATGCCATGCGCAAGCTTGCCTGTTTGTAAGCTTCTTTGCGATGGATACCTTCACTCATTTTGCGGTCGGCATATTCTGTAACGACAATCGCTCCATCCACAAGCATGCCGACGGAAAGAATTAAACTAAAAAGGACCACGACATTAACCGTAAGGCCGGCGGCATGAAGCATCATGATAGAGGCTAAGAAAGATCCGGGGATCGCGATCCCTACAAGTATGGATGAGCGAAAACCAAGAGCCGCAACAACAACAATCATCACCAGGATGATTGCAGAGAGCACGTTATTTTGAAGATCCTGCAACATTGTACGAATGCCGGTTGATTGATCCTGGCTGAAGGACACTTCTACGGCGTCAGGCCACAGGGTTTGTTCTTCGGCAATAACGGCGCGAACACGTTCGATGGTTTCAATAATATTGGTACCGGTACGTTTTGATATTTCAAGTGTGAGTGCTGGCTTATTGTTGACCCTTGCGTATTCGGATGTGTCCTTGAAGGTTTTTCTCAAAATACCAATATCTCGAACCCTGACAACAGCATCTCCATTTACCTTCAGTGGCATGTTAAGGATGTCGTTGGTGTCTTCGAACAATCCAGGGACTTGGATGGCAAATCGCCCTTGTCCTGTGTCGAGAGATCCTGCCGCAACCACGAGGTTTGATTTGCCAACAGCTGTTATAATATCATTGGCATCCAGATTATAGCTTTCGAGAACGAGTGGATCGATAACAATTTCAACTAACTCATCTCTATCCCCGACTAATTTGGCTTCGAGAACAGTTGGGATAGATTCTAAATTATCCTGAAGCCTATTTGCGATAGAGAGAAGAGCGCGTTCAGGGATATCTCCAGATAGATTAACGACGATGATGGGAAAAAGGCTTAAGTTGACTTCATGAACGGTTGGCTCATCTGCGTCTGCTGGAAGTTCAGCCTTGGCAATGTCGACTTTCTCGCGGACATCTGTCAGGGCAAGATCAATATCTGATCCGGCATCAAATTCCATGACGACATTTCCGCCTCCAAGATAGGAGGTTGAACGCATCTCTTTGACGCCCTCAATACTGCGGAGTTCTTTTTCCATGGGTTTTAGAAGGAGGCGTTCAGCGTCTGCGGGGGAAATCCCTTCATGGTGCATGCTGACGTAAATAATCGGAATTGTGATGTCGGGGCTATCTTCTTTGGGGATTGTCACATAAGAAACACCCCCAGCAATAAGGATAAGGATAAGACCAAGCAAAACCGTTCTTGAACGCCCAAGAGCTGCAGAGATAATCCCATTCATGACTGAGGTACCTCAGATTTGAATTCTTCCAAGGTATTCACATCGATGGGCTTTACTGTTTGGCCATCGATAACAAGTTCTTGACCGACAACAATGAAGGTGACGTTGTCTGGCAAACCTCCGAGCCATAAACCATCAGTCGTATTTTCCAAAATTGTGGCTTCTTTAAACACGACTTCGTTTTTACGATTAATCGTTTTTACGCCAATCGCCCCTGTATCGGCGATGGTCAAAATTCCAGGAGATACTTTATGTGCTTGAGTGTGATTTAAGGTGAGAATGGTTTCAGCGGTAATACCATCAACAATACTTTGATCTTGGTTCGGGACGGCAACTTCAATACGGAAAGTTCGGGTCGTTGGGTTAGCCATTGAGGAAATGTATTGTACTTTTCCTTTAACAATCGCCCCTGTAATTAGCCTGACGCTGGCCGGATGGCCAACGGTAATAAAGGGAACCAGACGTTCACTTACTTCAGAGACAATCAGTATGGTGGAAAGGTCGACTATGGTACCGATCTCATCGCCGATATCGATGTATTCACCAATTTCAACCATGCGATTTTGTAGTATGCCCGTAAAAGGAGCTGGGATAAGGGTATTGGAAAGGTTCACATTAGCTTTGCTGAGTTCGGCTTGTGCAGATTCTAAGGCCGCTTTGCTCGCCGCGAGTTTAGTGTTCGCCTTGAAGCCTTTCTGTGAAAGACGCTTTGATGCTTCATATTCAATAGCACGCTGTTCTTTTAAGGCCGCGTACTCTTTTACTCTTGCTGACCGTTCATTAACGTCAAGTTTGGCAATCAGCTTGCCTGATTCTATTTTTTGACCTTTTTCAACAGTGAGTTCAATAATTTTACCACTGGCTTCACTTTTGATTTGAACAGTTCTGAGTGCCTCTGTTCTTCCTCGAATTGTTAACCGTCGGGTATAGGGTTCCGCGGATAAGTTGTGAACACGAACCGATGGTATGCGTATTTCCTTTGTCAGGTTAACGGGAGCTTTCTTCACCTCAGGCTGAGCTGACTTACCCGTTTCAGAGCCATCAGCAAGTAGCCCTGACATAACCCAGCCAGTAGTTCCAACTGCTAAAATGAATGCGAGGAGATAGGAAACTTTCATGATGCGTGCCTGTTTGAAGTCGTACTGGTTATGTTCTGAGAAGGAAGCTTTTGAAGGAAACTGTCCCTATGCTTTTGCAGATACTCGAGCGATGATTGGTAAACAGTTAAGCCGAGGCCATGACATAATTGTCTGCCGGCAGTTACGGACGTGATGTCACATTCTGACATACGCTCAAGAATATTTTTATAAAACGCTATACGCTGATCGATAAGCAGAGTGACCTGTGCTACGGGGAGAAGTTCCGCGAAATAAAGGACGAAGAAAAAGTCGGATGTAAATTTATCTGGAGCAGGAGGGACCAGAATACTTGTTATTAAAGCGTTATTACCCTTACTGGTCAGCTTATATACCTTCTTGTCGGGGCGTTTTTCTTGTGCCATTTGAGTACAGTCGACCAAGCCTTCGGATGATAGGCGTCCCAGCGCAGGGTAGATAGAGCCAAAACTGGCATCTTGAAAGTGACTAAAGGGGCCTTCTTCAAAGGCCTTCTTGATTTCATACCCACTTGCTTCGCCTTGGTATAATACCCCAAGGCATAAAGTTTTAACATCCATACTCAAATTACCTGCTTTATTTTTGTAGGTGGTTTTCGAAGCCATTTTCACCTATTTATGTTAGATATAGATCGAACCATCATATATCAACCCGATATAATGAATTTTTTATGACAATTAAAACTTTGTCCATAAATTATCTAAAAATTTAGCTAAATACCTAAAATTGAAATGGGGTTGTAACTCAGATATACTATAGTGAAAGGGATGAAAACATGGACTATTCTATACCACTTTCTGGACTTAATTTGCAGGCGCTCCGTGTTGCGGTGTCCGCTAATAATATTGTGAACGCTAAGTCTACAGCATTGAATGGTTCTGAAAATTCGTCCGCAAGAGTACCTTTCACACCAAGCAGAGTTGATGCCATAAGCAATAATCCTGGTGTCGGTGGAATTGTTTCTCAAGTTTCAGCGGGCACACCTCTATCGCAAGTAGGGCAGACGAGTAGTTTTGCCGAAATATTTTCAGCTACTAACGTCAATATTGAGGAAGAACTTGTTAATCAAAAGATAGCTTCTACTGCTTATAAGGCCAACGCCGTCGTAATTCAGAAATTTTCAGAGTTAGATGATACGCTTTTGAGTATTCTTGATAGTAACGAAGATTAAGTGATTACATAGCCTTCGTTCGTTTATTGATTTTGTTTATTTAATTAACTTGAATTTTATTTTAAATTTAGAGATAATTGTTTGGTATATTACATATCTCGTCTTGCCTTGCCGAAGGTATGTTGCCGTATATGTCATGTCTGAGGCTATTTTCGTCGTAAGTATGAAGGTTCAGGTTGCCATGTCTGGAAAAAAGCAAACTAAAGGTCAATTGCCTAATTCTTCTGTAGAATTGGATGGAGGTGACCAGCGACGCTATCAACGAATTTCTGTGCTTTGGTCTGGAGAATATTCAGACTTTGCTGGGATTGAGCAAAAATGCGTAATTTATGATGTTTCGGTCAATGGAGTACAGGCGAAATTTAATCATGTGATCGACATTGGAACGAGGCTTGTGATTAATATTGCCGGAGGAGTTCAGCTTGTATCAGAAGTTGTTTGGTCTCGAGGAGAAAACGTTGGCTTACGGTTTAAAGAAAGCCCTGATAAATTAGCGAGCATAATGGCAGGAATTTTACCGATGAAATGTTTAGAGTACGCTTGATTAATCAATTTATCAGAGTGATTTGAACAAATAGCATACCAATTAAAACAGTGTTTTTTATTCTCTGGGAGAGCCGTTAAAGGGTAACCTTTTCGTTCGTGGTGAAGGTAAGGTATAAGTAATTTTTGTTGCCTGAATATGATTTAATCAAAACTCGAATCTTTGCTTTCTCTCGCTCTTTAGTTGTTTTGGGTGGTGGTCCTCGCCTTCAATGCTCTTGAAAGTTTAAAAATGACGTATAATTTTATTGCTTTTTTTTGCATCTTATCGGTTTATAATGTCTTATTAGGGTGTCGAATTTCCGTCGTGGCGGGTAGCTTAACTAACAGAATTTAAAAGATAAAATATATAAAACCTTACTAAATATGCCTCAGATAAATTCTTACTAATTTTGTATACAATTTTTATATAGGCCGTACGAGGAAATTGACTATGCAACTTGAGATGGATAGCTTAAAACCATCCTTATTAGATTAGGTAACGAGATACTAAAAATAAAAAAAGGCGCATTCCGCGCTTATTTACGACATTTGGGAGGATATCGTGATTAAAAAAGGACTTTTGGCTACTGCGGCTTTCGCAAGTATGCTTGCTATGGGATCTGTATCTGCACAGGCAAAAACATTTGTTTATTGTTCTGAGGGCAGCCCTGAAGGATTTACACCTGCTCTGTACACATCAGGTACATCATTTGATGCCAGCTCACGCAACATCTATAATCGCCTTGTAGAGTTCGAAAGAGGCTCAACAATTATAACTCCAGGTTTGGCTGAGTCCTGGGAAGTTTCCGAAGACGGACTTTCTTATACTTTCCATCTTCGTTCAGGCGTACAATTCCATAAGACGAAATATTTCACGCCTACACGTGAATTAAACGCTGATGATGTTCTTTTCAGCTTCAATCGCCAGTGGAAAGCTGATCACCCTTATCATAAAGTTTCTGGTGGTACTTACGAGTACTTCTCTGGTTATGTAAGCTTCCCAGATATTTTAGAGTCGATTGAAAAAATTGACGATAATACAGTTAAGTTCACACTTCAGAAGCCTGATGCACCTTTTATCTCAAAAATTGCCATTGATTTCGCTTCTATTCATTCTGCTGAATACGCACAACAGATGCTAGATGCTGGTACTCCTGAGAAATTTGACCAAGAGCCAATCGGCACGGGTCCTTTCCAGTTTGTTTCCTATCAGAAAGATGCCTTTATTCGTTATCAAGCAAATGACGATTATTGGTCAGGTCGTGCACCGCTAGACAAACTTGTGTTTGCGATCACTCCTGATGCCCAGGTTGCTTATCAGAAGCTTGCTGCTGGTGAGTGTCATCTGGTGCCTTATCCCAATCAGGCTGATTTGACTTCCATTGAAGCAAACAAAGATCTGACTGTTGATAGTCAAGAAGGCTTGAACGTTGGTTATCTTGCGTTCAACACCGAGAAAAAACCATTTGATGATAAGCGTGTTCGCCAGGCACTTAACTATGCCATGAACAAAGAGGCAATCATCGAAGCTGTATTCCAGGGCGCTGGTAAAGCGGCTAAAAACCCGCTTCCACCAACACTTTGGGGCTATAATGAAGAAATTCAGGATTACCCTTATGATCCTGCAAAAGCGAAAGCTCTTCTTGCAGAAGCTGGTGTTTCCAATTTAAGCACTGATATCTGGGCAATGCCTGTTAAACGTCCTTATAACCCGAATGCGCGTCGTATGGCCGAACTTATTCAGGCTGACTGGGCGGCTGTCGGTGTGAACGCTGAGATCGTTTCCATGGAATGGGGTGAGTACCTTTCCCGTTCACAAAAAGGCGATCACGATACCGTTCTTCTCGGTTGGACAGCAGATTATCCAGATCCGGATAATTTCCTTTCACTTCTTAACTGTGCTTCTGCGAAATCTGGTGGTAACCGCGCACGCTGGTGTAACAAAGAGTTCGATGATCTCTTTAATCAAGCTGTGATTGTTTCTGATCCTGAGAAACGTACAGAAATTTACGAAAAAGCTCAGGCTGTATTCAAGGAAGAAGCTCCTTGGGTTACTGTGGCTCACTCTGTTGTTCACAAAGCTATGAGCAACAAAGTTGTTGATTTCCGTATTGATCCACTAGGTGGCCATGTATTCTACGGCGTTGATCTTCAAGAATAAGATATTAAAATCTTAAACTAAATATGAAACGGGGGGGGTGTAAGCCTTCCCCGATTTTCTTATAAGAGAAGTCAGGATTGCGATGTTTCGATTTATTTTGGCCAGGTTGGGAGTTTTAATTCCCACATTCCTTGGCGTTACTCTTATAGCTTTCAGTTTTATCAGAATGCTGCCGGGTGACCCAATTGAACTCCTTGCCGGAGAGCGTGGGGTTAGCCCCGAACGCCATGCAGAACTCATGGCTACTCTCGGTTTTGATCGACCGATTTGGGAACAGTATTTTTCCTTCTTGTGGGGGATACTCCATGGAGATCTAGGCGTTTCCTTCACAAGCCGCCAACCAGTTTTAGAAGAGTTCCTAACGCGGTTTCCTGCGACAGTTGAGCTTGCTGGTTGCGCTATTATTTTTGCCGCATTGATCGGCTTACCTGCTGGTATCATTGCCGCGGTTAAGCGTGGTTCTGCATTTGATCATACCTTGATGGGAATTTCCCTGACAGGTTATTCAATGCCAATCTTTTGGTGGGGCCTTCTTCTTATCATTGTTTTCTCTGGTCAGGACATGTTGGGGTGGACACCTGTATCGGGCCGGTTATCTGCGCTGTTTTGGATCGATCAAGACACAGGGTTTATGTTGATTGATGCTTTTGTCAGTGACGAAAAGGGTGCTTTCACATCTGCTCTATCTCACCTCATATTACCGACGATTGTTCTTGGAACTATTCCTCTTGCGATTATTGCACGTCAAACCCGCTCAGCAATGCTCGAAGTTTTAGGCGAAGACTATGTACGTACAGCCCGCGCTAAAGGTCTGTCGCCTTTCCGGGTAATTGGTATTCATGCATTGAGAAACGCTTTAATTACAGTTGTTACTGTAATTGGCCTTCAGGTTGGAGTTTTGCTTGCTGGTGCGATCTTGACGGAAACAATTTTCTCTTGGCCGGGTATCGGCAAGTGGATGATCGATTCAATCTCTCGGCGTGATTATTTCGCGGTGCAGGGTGGTATCGTCATGATTGCCTCTATTGTTATGATTGTTAATTTGATGGTTGATTTTATGTACGGTTTGATCAATCCACGTATTCTGCATCGGAGGTAATGATGAGCGAAATTCAAAATACTGCTGATCGTAGTGCAGAGCCCAAAGAAATAAGTCCTTTGCGACAGCAGCTTACAGAGTTTTGGTTTTATTTTTCAGAAAACAAAGGCGCTGTTGTTGGGCTTTTCTTCTTCGTTTTTATTGTATTAATTGCCCTAACTGCAAATGTTACAGCGCCACATTTACCAAACATACAAAATCGCGATTACATCCTGATACCACCATTCTGGCAAGAAGGCGGTAACATCGAATTTCTGCTTGGTACTGATGCTGTCGGGAGAGACCTTCTTTCTCGGCTTATGCATGGCTCACGGTTTTCTTTGTTTGCTGGGTGCATTGTTATTGTTATCAGTTTGACTTGTGGTGTGTTACTGGGGCTATCGGCTGGTTTTTTCCGCGGGATTTACGAAACCATCGTTATGCGAATTATGGATGTTATTCTATCCATTCCAAGTTTGCTGATGGCTTTGGTTTTGGTGGCTATTTTAGGCCCAGGCCTAAGAAATGCTATGATTGCGATCTCTGTTACTTATTTACCGCACTATGTTCGTTTGGCTCGTGCGTCTGCTATTGCTGAGTCTGCGCGTGATTATGTGACGGCGAGTAAAGTTGCTGGTGCAGGTAAAATGCGTTTGATGCTGATTGCAATTCTTCCCAATTGCATGGCGCCGCTTATTGTTCAAGCTTCTCTAAGTTTCTCGACAGCGATCCTGGATACAGCGGCTCTTGGTTTTCTTGGTATGGGGGCACAGGCGCCAGCTTCGGAGTGGGGAACAATGCTTGCGGATGCACGTGAATTTATGCTCAGTGCGTGGTGGGTCGTTACCTTCCCTGGTATTGCGATTTTACTGACAGTATTGGCTATTAACTTGATGGGTGATGGTCTGCGTGACGCGCTCGATCCCAAGATGAAGAGGTCCTGATCCCATGAGTTTATTGGAAATTAGAAATCTCTCTGTTGAATTTCAGACGGCTCACGGTTTATTTCGAGCGGTCGACAGTGTCGATCTGGAAATTGATCAAGGCGAAATGGCGGCAATCGTTGGGGAGTCTGGTTCAGGTAAATCTGTATCTATGCTTGCCTTGATGGGCCTTCTTCCTTGGACAGCTAATATTACAGCTGATCGCATGAACTTTGATGGTCAAGACTTGCTGACGATCTCCAAAAGAGAGCGCCGAAAAATTATTGGTAAAGACATATCAATGATTTTCCAAGAACCTATGACAAGTCTTAACCCATGTTTTACTGTCGGTTACCAGATCATGGAAGTGATCAAGGAGCATCTTGGCGGGACGAAAAAAGAACTTGAAAAACGCGCTGTCGAGCTTTTGGGTTTGGTCGGAATTCCTTCTCCTGAAACACGTTTGCGGGCTTTTCCTCATCAGATGTCAGGGGGCATGAACCAGCGTATTATGATTGCGATGATGATTGCATGTAATCCGCGCCTTTTGATTGCAGATGAGCCTACAACAGCTTTGGATGTGACTATTCAAGCCCAAATTCTGGAACTTCTTGGTGAGCTTCAGAAGAAGCAAGGTATGGCACTTGTCCTGATCACACACGATATGGGGGTTGTCGCTGAAACTGCCGAAGTTGTGAATGTTCAATACGCGGGTCAGCAAGTTGAGCGTCAAGATGTAAAGGGACTGTTTAATGCCCCTCAACATCCGTACACGTATGCTTTGCTAAAGGCTTTACCTGAACGAGCAACGGGTAAACGCCTGCCATCAATTCCCGGTGTCGTACCTGGGTTGTTGGATCGCCCAACGGGTTGTTTGTTTAATCCTCGGTGCGAATTTGCGACGGATAAATGTCGGAGTGAAGCACCTGCTCTTCACAATAAAGTCCTTTGTCATTACCCGCTTGTGGACGGTAAACCAACGAATAATCATCCTGGGACATCTACCTCGTCGGTGATTGGAGGAAATGCGTAATGGGTGTTGAAAAAGTTCTTAAAGCAAATAACCTCAAACGCTATTATGAGGTTAAAGGCGGCCTTTTTTCCAAGGGTGGTACTGTCAAAGCATTGGATGGTGCTTCGTTTCAGTTAGAGGCGGGAAAGACACTGGCTGTAGTCGGCGAGTCTGGGTGTGGTAAGTCCACGCTTGCCCGATTGGTTACGTTAATTGAAAAACCAACAGAAGGCGAACTCGTCCTTGGCGGTATGGATATTTCTTCCGTACATACCAAAGAAGAAAAGGTATCGCTCCGTCAGATGGTGCAGATAGTTTTTCAGGATCCATACGGATCCTTGAATCCACGCCAAAAAGTCAGTGCTATACTTGCAGAGCCATTGAAGATTAATACCAACATGTCGGCCTCTGAACGGCGTGATGAGGTTTTATCTATGATGTCTCGGGTTGGCCTTCGTCCTGAACAGGCGGATCGTTATCCGCATATGTTCTCAGGGGGGCAACGTCAGCGTATTGCGGTTGCCCGGGCACTTATGTTGCGTCCGAAGATTGTGATATTAGATGAGCCGGTTTCTGCATTGGATGTGTCCATTCAGGCCCAGGTTTTGAACTTACTTACAGAACTTCAAGAAGAAATGAACTTAGCCTATTTGTTCATTTCTCATGATCTTTCCGTTGTTAAGCATATTGCTGATGATGTTTTGGTTATGTATTTAGGGCAGCCTGTCGAACATGGTTCACGGGATGAAATTTTCAATAATCCCCAGCACCCTTACACCAAAGCTCTTTTGTCTGCGACACCGGTTGCTGACCCAAATCGGAAAAAAGAACGGATCAAATTAGTTGGGGAATTACCTTCTCCGCTTAATCCTCCTACGGGGTGTTCTTTCCATCCCCGGTGCCCTCTTGCAAACGATCGTTGCAAGGCGGAAAGACCTATTTTGTCTTCGACTTCGTCTGCATTGGTATCTTGCCATGCCGTAGAAGAGGGGAGAAGCTAGCCTGTTGCCTTAGCTCTTCTATATTATAAAATAAACCCGGGTGACCGGGTTTATTTTTGTCTGAAATTTATTGTACACGCCGTGATTTCAAGTAATTAGTACAGGAAAATTGATTTTTGCTTCAGTTAATCAATTTTAAGGAGCGTTGTGATAAGCTGCAAAAATAACATTTAAGAAGGTGTGGACGACAAGTATGAAGGACATCACCTACTCAACAGAATATTTGTGGGCCCGCGCAAAAGAACTTGTAAACGAAGATTATGTTTCTTTATCTTTATTGATGAAGCAATTAGGGAGCCCTGTACCCACTGTTCATTGGAACCTCCCCGAAGATAAACTTCCTCAACCTGAGTTACAGTTTCTCTTTAAGTGGTGGAAAGATAAGAAGGGAGAGAGAATGGCTCCCTCTCCATCTGATGTTGATCCTTTTGAACTCAAGGGAATTCTTGGAAAAATTGCCGTTCTCGAAGTTATTGATACTGGGGAGGAGTTCAAGTATCGTCTATATGGATCGGCAATTATGCCAGAGCCAGGCAAAGATCTAACGGGTAAGTTATTGTCTGACATCTGGACACCCATGCGAGCTTTTTTCGCTATTACCTATCGGGCAGTCGTGCTGCGTAAAGAGCCATTATATACTCGCCATGAACCTCACCATTCTTTGAAAATGGCAGAATGGGATCGGATAATTCTTCCTCTTTCTGATGGAACTGAAGTAGAGAGAATTATCGTGGCATTGGTGCCCGTCAAAACTGAGGAATGAAAGCGTTAAGTGTAAGCTGTTTATTCATTGAGTTTTGACCACACCATCATTCAATCCGAATACCTTTTTGATCAAAGAGGTGGTAGTGTTCGGGTATTGTGGTGAAAGAGATATTTTCACCAGCTTGGATTGGCGCTATCCCATTCAAACGGGCAACAGCATTAGCTTTATTTTCTGTCTGGAAATATACATAAGTGTCTGAGCCTAAATGCTCTGTTCTGTTTACTAGGCCTCTAATGCCTCCTTCATTTACGGGAACCATATGTTCAGGACGAATACCCATTTGAATGGGGCCTGAAATATTTATAGAAGCCTCGAATGCAAAATCATTTCTCTCATTCGTCAGGTTGATCTTGGGAATGTCTGTTGCGGATGTTTCAATGGTTGCAGGGAAGATATTCATTTTTGGAGAGCCAATAAACTCTGCAACAAACGTATTTGCAGGTTTATTATACAGATCTAGGGGAGTGCCGACTTGCGCTATTTGGCCATTGTTTAAGATTACAATGCGATCAGCCAAGGTCATTGCTTCTACCTGGTCATGAGTTACGTAGATCATTGTTGCGTCGAGTTGCTTATGTAAACGTGCCAGTTCTACACGCATTTCCAACCGAAGGGCGGCATCGAGATTTGATAGAGGTTCGTCCAGTAAGATAACCTTTGGGTCTCGCGCAAGTGCTCGGCCAATAGCGACGCGTTGGCGTTGGCCGCCGGAAATTTGTCCCGGCTTACGATCTAAAATTTTTGTAAGATGTAATACGTCGGAAATTTTTGATACTTTCTGTTGAATTTCCTGTTTTGGCATTTTGGCAAGACGGAGTGGGAAACCAATATTTTCGCCAAGAGTCATATGAGGGTAGAGGGCATAGGATTGGAAAACCATGGCGATATCTCGATCGGAAACAGGTAAGTGGTCTGCCCGTTTATTACCAATCCAAAATTCTCCAGATGAGATCTCTTCCAGTCCGGCAATCATACGTAATAATGTTGATTTACCACAACCTGATGGTCCAACAAAAACGACGAATTCATTAGGCTCTATCGTAAGATCAATGTTTTGAATGACATTTAGGTCGCCAAATTTTTTGCAAACACTTTTAAGAGATAAGCCGGTCATACCGCTTGTTTCCTTGTATTGAAAACCTTGTCAGTTTTTAATTTTCTGCTCAGCTCAGCGAGACCAACTTCTGTGCCGCTTGGATAACGGCGCGGATTTGATGAAATTGCAAAGGCGGCAGTATTGATTGCGATCTCAAGGCAAGACTGTATATCGTGACCACGTGCAAAGGCGGTTAGAAATCCTGCGTTGAAAGAATCTCCGGCGCCAATGGTATCCACGACATCGATCTCATTTGATGGAATGATCAGAGGAGGTTTTCCGAGTGTATCCAACCGTGCGCCTCTGGGCCCCATTTTCGTGATGAAAAGGGCATCATCTGGCATACTTTTAAGTGCGTCCTGGTAGTTTGCACCGTCTTCATGATTACGTGGGTGTAAAAGACCGTGTGTTTCGACTTCATTGAGCAGGGCAATGTCAACGAATGGTAGCCAGCCGAGTACTTCTTTTCGGGTATTATCTGTCCAACCTGCTGTAGGCCACGCAGTATCAAGCGCGATGCGCCCGCCTTTGGATCGCACGAACTGAAAGATCTCTTTCAAGGCCGGGCGGATGGTCGGCATTAGTGAAGTACCAACAAATAATACAACCACATTTTTGAGATCCATTCCTGCCAGTTTGTTTTGTAACTCGAGAGGTTGGAATTGGGCAACATGACCCGGGGTGCTGAAAAATGTACGTTCTCCGTCCGGGTGGGTTATGCCGACTGTCAAGGCTGTATCTACAGTATCGATAATCCAGTCATCATCCAGGCCAGGATATTGCTTTAAAAGCCATTCTCCAAAAAGATCATTTCCGACATTAACGATCATACGATGCTGCGCGCCGAGAGAAGTTAATGCCTTGGCGGTAATACCTGCGCCTCCGCCTTCACGCATTTCTGATGTTGGTAATATAACTTCTGTTCCCGGTACGGGCCAAGGCGCTTGAGGTCCCATAATAAGATCAACATTTACGGTGCCTACCGTGACGATTTCTGGATTTCTCATGTCTTTATGAATGTTAGGTGTTTCTATCATCCCTTTACGCTCCCACTCATCAGTCCGGAAACTAAAGATTTTTGAAGAAAATAAGCCATAGATACGGGGGGGATCGTTGCGAGTATACCTGCCGCAGAAATCAAACCATAGTCCGCAACCCGTCCAGCAGCAAAATCTGCGATTGCGACCGGGAGAGTTTTTGCTCTGATATCATTGGTAAAAAGCAACGCGTAAAAAAACTCGTCCCAAGCCATTAAAATTGCCATTAGAGCTGCGGCACCTACTGCGGGTTTCGCGATGGGCAGAGTAACATGCCATATTATCTGAAGGCGGTTGGCTCCATCAATCAAAGGGGCTTCATCTAAATCAATTGGTATGGCGTCAAAGTTACTTTTTAAAAGCCATGTCGTGAAGGGGACAAGAATACCACAATAGACTGCGATGAGGGCGATGTGTGTATTTAGTAAGCCCAGCGCCCCCATTGTGGAATAGAGAGGTAAAACGAGTGCAACTGGTGGCATCATGAAGGTGGCGATAGCGACAAAAAGCAAGCTTTTGCGGCGTTTTCCAGGGAGCCGTGAAAGGCTATAGGCTGCAGGGACAGCAACGAGGAGCGAAAGTGTCGTAGCCGAGATGGCAACGATAAGGCTATTACGCAGGGCGCTCAGGAAGGATTCTGCCGTAGAACTGTCAACATCGCTGAGCAGTTTTGTGTAGTTAGCGAATGAAATTTCTGCAGGAAACCATTGTAGGGGGAGAGTTGTCAGGTCGCGGGTAGTGCTAATGCTCATAATAAAGAGCCATAACACGGGGCAAAGAAGGACAAGTCCAAGTAAGCAGGCAGATCCGTATACGAGACAGGTTTCAGATTTACTTCGGCGGATCATACCGTATTTCCCTGTTTCTTAATAAGCCACAAATAAGCAGCAATGAGAACAGCGCTGATGAGCACAACGATGAGGGCATAGGATGCTCCTGAGCCAATTCGCATATAAGCAAAAGCCTCTTGATAAACATGAAAACTTACCGTCTTGGTACTGTTGGCTGGTCCACCTCTGGTCATGACATAAACAATATCAAATACCTTGAAGGCTTCTATTGTTCTAAGAACCAGAGCAACGCTTACAGGAGCGATAATCGCTGGAAAGACAACAGTTCGAAATCTTTGAAAAGCATTCGCGCCATCAAGAGTGGCAGCTTCAATCAAGTCCTTGGAAATGGTTTGCAGGGCAGCAAGGGTTATCAAGGCAACGAGTGGAAAGTTTTTCCATACATCTGCAATTGCGACCATGGACAAAGCAATGTCCGGATCTCCAAGCCAGCTCTGGTATTGTTCAATAAGGCCAATTTGCGTGAGCAGGGCGTTTAAGGCCCCAAAATCTGGTCCATAGATTAACCGCCACATCATTGCATTGACGACTGTTGGGAGGGCGAGAGGCAGAATTAAAAGTGCTCGTAGCAGGGTTCGTCCGTGAAAAGCTTGATTTAGAAGTAGAGCAACCAATACACCAATAATGATTTCGGCCGAAACAGAGACTGAGACAAAATAAGCCGTATTCTCAATGGAATCTAGAAAATGGTTGTTTCCTAACGCTTTGAAATAATTTTTAAATCCGACCCAATGGTCTGTTGTTTCTGGTGCGGCAAGATGTGCCGAAGTGAAACTGTAATAGACTGTTTTGATCAGGGGGTATCCCACAACCCCGATGATGATTGTCATCATCGGGGTTAGCAGGAGCCACGCTGTTGTGGCTTTGGAAAAGCGGAACATTAAACTAAGATACTCTAGTCCAAATCGGACACAGCATCAGCTGCTTCGTTCAAGGCTTCAGTCGGGGCTTTTGTCCCCAACAAGGCTTCTTGAATAGCGACTTGAAGTATAGAAGACATTTCCTGATAGGAAGCTTTCGTTGGGCGAGGATACATTGCTGCCAGTCCTACTTTCGCAGCTTTTAGCAATTCTTCCTGTCCCTTCGCAATTTCAGGATTGTCGTAAGAGCTTTTCCAAACAGGTAAGCTCAACTTGGCAAAGCCTTCTTGTACTGGTTGGGAGGTGAGATGTTTGATGTAATCCCAAGCGATGTCTTTATTCTTGCTATTGGATGTTACGCCCAGACCCATGGACCCATTGACTGCAGAAGCCTTGCTAATGTTTGCTGCCCCAGGTGCTGGAGCAATGCCGACATGGCCTGCGATAGAAGATTCTTTAGGGTCATTGGCCAGATTATACATGTAGGTCCAATTTACTGCGAATGCGGCTTGACCGCTTGAAAAGGTGCGACGCACGTCTTCTTCTGAATACTCACGTGAATTCGGATTGGTCAGACCCATCTTTATGGAATCAACCATATATTCAAGGGCATGAAGTCCACCCCCTTGCTGAAAAACAGGCTTTTCATTGCCATCAAGAAACTCCCCACCCATTGCCGAGAGCAATGTGGCGTAGTCACAGATAACGGCTTCAGATTGTGACCAGCTCCAAACCAGAGGATATTCAACAATCCCTTTATCTTTAATAATTTTTGCTTGGCTGGCAAGTTCGGCCCAAGTCACAGGGGCTTTTGATATCCCGGCTTCTGAGAGCATTTTTTTATTATAGAAGAGGTATTTTGTGTCTACGATCCACGGCATACCATAATATTTCCCGCCGTATTCGACCGTTGTCCATGCGCCTTCGAGAATGTCAGCCTTTGTAGAATTGTCGATTTTATCACTGACATCGGTCAAAAGGCCGTACCGTGCAAATTCAGCAGGCCAGATAACGTCAAAAAGCACGACATCGTAGCCATCTGAGGCATTATGAGACAAAACGATTTTGTCATGAAGGGCTTCGTAAGCGACAAACTCCATCTTTACGTCGACATTTGGGTTCGCTTTTTCGAAAGCTTCCGTCATGTTCTCAATATCTTGTTCGCTATAGGCTGCTTGAGCCATAAACAAAGCACTTAGTTGAGTTTTTTCTGCATATGCTTGTGAGCCCGTTAAAAGGGTTCCAACCATTGCAGCAAGTAGCATTTTAGACTTCTTCATATTAACCTCCCTGTTATAAGGTTATAAGCCACGATGACATTAACGCTAAAGTTAGTCGTTTTTATTTGGTAGTTTTTGTTTGTCTGTGGCAGTTTGTGTGGATAGAATTTTTTATTAACTCAATTTGATTTAATTAATTTATCATGGAAATGAAATATGGCAACGGAAAATTCCGATAGCCCTAAAAATGGTGGTTTTAGAACAGGTATGCTGGGGACGAATCTGGAACATGCGAAAGAGCATAACCTGCGAGCCGTAATTGATGCTGTTCGTCGTCATGGTGCTCTTACGCGTGCTGAAATAACCCGGACGACGGCCTTATCGGTACAGACAATTTCTAATCTGGTGGCTGAGCTTGAGCAGCGTGGATTGTTAATTGCGGGAGAAGCTGAAAAAGCAAAGCGAGGCCAACCTGCTCGACCTTACAGATTAAACCCTGATGGGGGGTATTCGGTTGGTATACAGATGGACCATCAGCTTGCTTTGGCCATTCTCGTGAATTTAGCAGGTGAAGAGTGTGCACAAATACAGCAGCCTGTATCACGACCTTCACCAGATGAAGGGATAGATATCCTGACTAATTTGGTGGATCAGTTACTTGAATCTGCCAAGGTGAAAAAGAAGCGTGTGTTCGGTGTAGGTGTTGCAATTCCAGGGCCATTTGACGTCAGTGGACCGACAGGAATTGGACCTGGATGGGTTGGTTTTCCGCTGGAAGAGCGCTTGCGTGAACGTACGGACCTCCCCGTTATTGTTGAAAACGATGCGAATGCTGCAGCGATTGCAGAGCGGCTTCATGGTGCTGGGAAAAAATTTGAAAATTTTGTCTATGTTTTTATAGGAATGGGGCTGGGCGCCGGGTTGTTTCTTAATGGTCAAGTTTATCATGGCGTAAGAGGGGCTGCGGGCGAGATTGGACACATCGTTGTCGAGACGGACGGGATTTCTTGTGAGTGCGGGAACAAGGGGTGTTTTGAGCGTTATGTGTCTTTACGCGCGGCTTATGAGGCTATCGGCGAGACAGACGATGCACATAGAACTCCCGAGCAATTAGAGAAGTTGTATGACGAAGAGGACCCTGCTTTTATGGCATGGCTTCGTAATGCAGCTGATAAATTACGGTTAGGCGTTCAGGCTCTTGAAAGTACATTTGATCCGGAAGTCATTTTTATTGGCGGTCTCTTACCCACAAAAATAGCACAGGCTTTAGTAGAAAAAATGTTACCTCCTTTGCCATCTGTTGTGACGCAGCTAAAACCACTGGATGAACGTATCCTTGTTGGTATTAGCGCTACTTCCGCGCCTGCGCACGGGGCAGCCAGTGTGCCAATTTTTTATGAATTTAATGCTGAACTTTATAAGCATTCTAATAAATTGAAATCGTAACTTTACATGCCATAAACTATTATAGCTGTTGAGTGATTAAAGGGTAGTTCAGGAACTCTCGTATTTTTTAAATTTCCTCTCGGCTATCTCCAGAAGCTCCCTTATGACCCAATTCTGTTTACGGTTTTCCTTAAAGTAAGCTGAGTATTTATAGGAGATTTTGGATCGGAAAGGGCGTATGTTCACACCTGATGCAGCCCAGATTGGTGCAGAAAATGGCTCCAGGACGCCACAGCATAACCCCTGCTTAACAAGAGAGTAAGCGTTTGCGGAGTGTTGAGTGCTGAACTGGGTTATGGGATTTATTCTTTTGTAAAGATCGGTGTGTTGATGGAATGCCAACACATCATCACTGTCCAATGCAATAAGCTTTTCTCCAATCAAGTCCTCTTCGTTGATGATATCCTTTTCACAAAGAGGGTGGTTTGGGGGGAGAGCACAAACATAATCTACCTTTGCAAGAATAACTTGCTCGACACCGGGCTGCTCACCCATTTGATTTCCAAAGGCTATATCGAGATCTTCGTCCATTATCATATTGAAGTAACTTTTTACGTCTGTTGTATTTAAGATGATGGACACGTCAGGGTGATTTGAAGAAAACTCTTCGAGTATCTCGGGGACAATACTGATGGATAAGGCGCCGAGGGATATTATTCTAATTTCCTGCTTTTTATCACGAGATAGATCTTCGGCCATATTTTGTAACTTAGAAAAGGCGTCAAAGACTTCATCAAGTTTACGGTAAAAAGCCATTCCCTCTGGTGTTGGAACGACCCGTCCTTTTCGGCGATGAAGCAAATTTAGCTTTAATGAATACTCCAGATCGGCAAGCAACCTGCTTATGGTCGGTTGTGTTGTTTTCATGCTTTTGGCTGCGGATGAGATTGTTCCGTTTACGATCGTTGCTCGAAAAGCTTCAAGTTGGCGCATTCGCATTACAAAAAATCCATTATGCTTTTTTTGCATATCTATATACATCATTATGCATTGATTCAAATTAAAGTTCGTGGTTCCTAAAAGAGAAGACCGGGGGGGTTATTGTTAAGCAACATGTGGCCGACTATTGTTGCTAACAGTAATTCACCTGTTCTTTAAAAATGAACTGCCTCAAGGGAACTCAGGGTCCTAAAACTCAAAAGAGCACAAGGCAGTCGATATAACATATCTTGCGTGAATGATTCGCACCTTAATGCCAGCTGCGGGTTTGTTCGGTGAGTTTGATTAGGGAGATATCTGTGGCTGGTACATACACAGCAAAAGAAATGCTAACAAAGCTTGTTGCATTCGATACTGTTTCTCGAAACAGTAACTTACCCCTGATCGAGTTTGTTGAAGACTATTTGTCTTCTCATGGCGTATCCTCCCAACGCGTTCCAAATGAAGACGGTAGTAAAACAAATTTATGGGCGACTATTGGCCCTGATACGGACGGTGGTGTTATCCTTTCTGGACATACTGATGTTGTGCCTGTTGATGGCCAGCCTTGGAATACCAATCCTTTCGAAGTTGTCGAAAAAAACGGATTGCTTTATGGGCGTGGCACCGCAGACATGAAGGCTTTTTCTGCTATTGCCTTATCACTGGTTCCCGAAATGTTGCGCTCAAATATGAACCGCCCCATCCATCTAGCTTTATCATATGACGAGGAAATTGGCTGCCTTGGTGCGCCGTTAATGGTCGAGGATATGGCGCCAAAAGTTAAAGCCGAAGCGGTTATCGTTGGTGAGCCGACGATGATGCAGGTCGTCAGTGGTCATAAGGGCGTTATTGGTCTTATGACGAAGGTCCGTGGTTTGGAAGTTCATTCCAGCCTTTTACATACAGGAGTTTCAGCCGTTCATATCGCTGCAAAGCTGATTGTCTGGCATGAACAAAAGACTAAAGAAAACAAACAACGTACAGAACATCTTGCAGAGAATGCCCTTTTTGAACCGGGATATACCACGCTGCATTGTGGTGTGATTCAAGGTGGAACCGCTCATAATATTACAGCGAAAGACTGCTCTTTCTCTTCTGATTTCAGGGTGCTTCCTGCCGAAGATCCTCTGGCATATCTCGAAGAATACCGGGCATATGTCGCAGAGCTGGAAGCTGAAATGAAGACTGTTGACCCATCTACTGGAATTACCATCGATGTGCTTGCAAATGTACCAGGATGTCGCCGCGAAAAAGACGGTGCTGCCGAACGGTTGGTACGCCAATTAACAGGCGATAATGCAGAGCATGTTGTTTCTTACGGCACTGAAGCTGGCCAGTTTCAGGATGGGGGTTATTCGACTATTGTATGTGGCCCTGGAGATATTGCCCAGGCCCATGCCGCCAATGAATTCTTATCTATTGAACAGCTTAATGCCGGCGAGGCCTTTCAGCGTAAGTTGATCGAACGTCTGGCAAGTTAACTATGAGCTATAAAAAAAACTAACTACAAATAATGTCAGGGAATAATAATGCCGATTATTAACCGTTTTGCCGAGCTACACGATGAAATCACAGGATGGAGACGCGAAATCCATTCAAACCCCGAGCTCCTTTTTGATGTAGAACAGACGGCTGGATTTGTTACAGAGAAACTTAAAGAATTTGGCCTGGATGAAGTTGTAACAGGTATTGGCCGTACGGGTGTTGTCGGTATCATTAAAGGTAATGATACCAGCTCTGGTAAGGTTATTGGCCTGCGTGCCGATATGGATGCTCTTCCTATTCACGAAGAAACCGGACTGGATTACGCGTCCAAGGTTGATGGGAAAATGCATGCTTGTGGCCATGATGGTCATACGGCGATGCTTTTAGGTGCAGCAAAATACCTGTCTGAAACGAGGAATTTTGATGGCTCCGTGGCTGTTATTTTCCAACCTGCTGAAGAAGGCGGCGGCGGCGGTCGTGAAATGGTTGAAGATGGCATGATGGACCGCTTTAACATTCAGGAAGTTTATGGCTTGCACAACTGGCCAGGGGTTCCTGTAGGAAACTTTGGGACACGCCCGGGTGCTTTGATGGCGGCGACGGATATCTTTACCATTGATATTCAAGGTTCTGGCGGTCACGCTGCAAAACCACACGAAACGATTGATCCGATTGTTGTTGCCAGCCATATCATCTTGGCGTTGCAGTCAATTGCTTCTCGGAGTGTTGATCCAATTAAATCTGTCGTTGTATCTGTGACAACGTGTAACGCAGGCACGGCTTTTAACGTGATACCGGATACTGCTTCTTTGAACGGCACGGTTCGTACCCTTGATGAAGGTGTTCGTGATTTGACGGAAAAACGTATTCAAGAAGTTGTTGAGCACACTGCCAAAGCGTATGGTGCGACAGCAGTTCTGGATTATAAGCGGAATTACCCCGTTGTTATGAACCACGTCAAAGAAACATCCTTTGCAGTAGATATTGCTGCTGGGATTTCAGGTGAAGATCGTGTTGATACGGATGCGAGTCCAACAATGGGCGGTGAAGATTTCGCCTTTATGTTGAATGCGCGTCCAGGATCGTTCATCTTCTTGGGGAACGGTGATACCGCACCGGTGCACCACCCTAAATACAACTTTAACGACGAAATAATTCCCGTTGGTTGTTCATACTGGGCTAAGTTGGTTGAAACAGCTATGCCTGCTAAAAGATAAGTATAAAAAAGTTCGAGTACTAAAATTTGACCATTACGCTCGTAGTGGTAAACACAGGGAGTATCATAATGAAAATAAAAAATATTCTAGCGGCAAGTGCATGTGTACTTGCTCTGGGAACGGGAGCAGCACAAGCCGAAGTTTTCAAATGGTCTTTTCAAGGCGATGTTCAGTCTCTTGATCCGCACGGTTTGAACGAAACCTTTACCTTGGGATTCCTTGGGAACGTATACGAAGGTTTGACGTCGTATAGCAGCGATTTACAAATAGAACCTGGTTTGGCTGTTAGCTGGGAAAATACAGCTCCAACGACTTGGGTTTTCAAACTTCGTGAAGGTGTGAAGTTCCACGACGGTGGTGATTTTAACGCAGATGACGTTATCTTTACATGGAAACGGACGCTTACTTCCGGATCGGACATGAAGGGTTACGGCGCAAGAATTTCGGGCATCAAAAAAATTGATGACCATACCATTGAAGTTGAAACCCCAGCTCCAAATCCGATCCTGCCACGTGAACTTGCCTTCTATTACATGATGGACAAAGAATGGTCAGAAAAGCATAACTCAGTTGAAGCAACGAGCCCTAAAGCTGCCGATGCGACTGCAACTTATGCTGCTCAAAACGCCAACGGTACTGGTCCATTTATTCTTTCAGAACGCCAGCCTGATGTTCGTTCAACATTCACACGTTTTACGGATTACTGGAAAGATATTCCAACAAATGTAACTGAAGTTCAGTTCACCCCTATTTCTCAGGGTGCAACACGTGTTGCTGCTCTGATTTCCGGTGAACTTGATATGGTTTATCCTGTTCCCGTACAGGATTGGAATCGTTTAGAAAGTGCTGAAGGCGTTAAACCTTTAACAGGCCCAGAAGCACGGACGATTTTCCTTGGTATGGATCAGTGGCGTGATGAGCTTCTCTATTCCAACATCAAGGGCAAGAACCCGTTTAAAGATCAACGTGTTCGGGCTGCGATGGCGCATGCTATTGACTTGAACGCTATTGATGAGAAAATTATGCGTGGTGCTGCTGTTCCTGCAGGGCTTCTTCTTGCGCCACAAATCAATGGCTTTGATGAAAAGTTCAATACTCCTTACGCCTATGATCCGGAAAAATCTAAAAAACTTCTCGCTGAAGCTGGTTATCCAGATGGATTTGAGCTTGGTATGGATTGTCCGAACAACCGTTATGTAAATGACGAGAAAATTTGCCAGGCTGTTGTTGGTCTTTTGGCACGTGTTGGTATTAAGGTTGATCTGAACGCTCAGCCTAAATCCAAGTATTTCGCCAAAGTAAGCCCGCAAAACGGTAACGACACATCATTCTATCTGCTAGGATGGACACCGAGTTCAATGGACGTTCATAACGTTCTTTATAATTTGATGTCTTCTTTCGACGTTGAAAAGAATACTGGCCAATTCAATTATGGTCGTTACTCTAATACACGTATCGATGAGATTGCTGGAAACGTTGAGAAAGAAACAGATCAGGCCAAACGCCAAGACATGGTCGCTGAAGCTTTCTCAATCTTGCAGAAAGATGTTGGTTATCTTCCACTGCACCAACAGCCTCTATCTTGGGGTGTTCGTGACGGTGTAACCCTTGCTCAGCGTGCAGATAATGTTCTTGATCTGCGTTATGTTGTAGTCGGCAAATAAGATTGCTGTAATTGCTACTGGGGGCCTCTTCTTATAGAGGCCCCCGTTTTATTAGGGGACGTTATGTTCAAGTTTGTTTCGATGCGGCTGTTACAGTCGATTGTCGTAATGCTGGTTGTTGGTTTGATTGCGTTCGGGTTATTCCGATTTGTTGGCGATCCCATCAACAATATGGTTGGCCAAGATACTACTCTGGCCGAACGTGAAGCTCTAACAGAATCACTCGGTTTAAATGATCCTTTCCTTGTTCAGTATGGGCGCTTTATTACAAAGGCAGTGCAAGGTGATTTTGGAATGTCATACAGGTTACGGCAACCTGTTAGTGGCCTCATCGCTGAGCGGTTTCCTGCAACGCTAGAGCTGTCCCTTATTTCTGCTTTCCTAGCTTTGGCCTTAGGTGTTCCCATGGGGATCTATACGGCCTTAAAGCCCAAGTCACTATTCACCCGTGGATTTATGACACTGTCTTTGATGGGGGTTTCCCTCCCAACATTCCTAATTGGTATTCTGCTTATTCTATTTTTTGGCGTAACACTTCGCTGGCTGCCTACGTTTGGGCGGGGTGAAGTTGTTGATCTTGGTTGGTGGACGACAGGTTTCTTAACAGCAAGTGGCCTAAAGTCGCTGATATTACCAGCAATAACATTGGCCATTTTCCAAATGACTTTGATTGTTCGTTTGGTTCGGGCTGAGATGCTTGAAGTTTTACGGACGGATTATATCAAGTTTGCGCATGCGCGTGGTTTGAGCCCGCGCCTGATTAACTTTTCAATTGCGCTTCGTAATACATTGGTTCCGGTGATCACCATTATTGGTTTGCAAGTTGGTTCGATTATCGCTTTTGCGATTATCACCGAGAGCGTTTTCCAGTGGCCGGGTATGGGGTTGCTGTTCATTCAGGCGGTATCTGAAGTCGATATTCCGGTTATGGCTGCTTATCTACTGTTGATTGCTTTCGTTTTTGTCGTAATTAATCTGATCGTCGACATCCTGTACTTTGTTGTTGATCCACGTTTGCGGGTGCAAAGCTAATGAGCGATATATCTAACGAAAGACCTTCCTTTATAACCCGCTTTCGCGAAAGTGATCTGTGGTGGAATTTCAAAGGATCACCGGGTGCGATTATCGCAGCTATTTTGACATTTCTCATGATATTTGGTGCCGCTTTTGCAAATTTTGTAGCACCTCATAATCCTTTTGACCTCGCGACTGTTGATCTGTTCGACGCACTATTGCCGCCGGCATGGGAAGGAGAGGGCAATGCCTCTTATCTCTTGGGGACAGATGATCAAGGCCGTGATGTCTTTTCAACGATCCTCTATGGCTCGAGAATTTCTTTGATTGTTGGTTTTGCCTCTGTTGGCCTTGCCGCAATCCTGGGGATCGCTGTTGGCCTGATTTCAGGTTATGCTGGTGGGGTGGTTGATTCTATCCTGATGCGTATTGCGGATGTACAGTTATCTTTTCCTGCCATCTTGATCGCTTTGCTTATTGATGGTGTGGCCCGCGGGATTATGCCTCGTGAAACCCACGATGAACTTGCGGTTTATGTGTTGGTTGTGGCGATTGGTCTCAGTTTTTGGGTTCAGTACGCGAGAACTGTCCGAAGTTCTGTGATGGTGGAACGGAACAAGGAATACGTGCAGGCGGGGCAAGTTATCGGCCTGCCGGATTGGATTATTCTTGTCCGTCATATCCTCCCCAACGTGATGGGGCCGGTGCTTGTTATTGCGACCATCCAGTTGGCGTTAGCCGTGATTACAGAGGCGACATTATCTTTTCTAGGTGTCGGTGTACCACCAACATCGCCGTCTCTTGGTACCTTGATCCGCATTGGTAATGACTATCTGTTCTCTGGTGAGTGGTGGATTACGATCTTCCCGGGTGCTGCATTGGTTATTCTGGTTCTTTCTGTCAACATTCTGGGTGACTGGCTACGTGATGCCCTGAACCCCAAACTGCGCTAGATGAGGATGATGCCATGAGTAAAACGTTATTGGATATCAAGAACCTCATTGTTGAGTTTCCATCCCGTCATGGGGATGTTCTCGCAGCCAAGAATGTCTCTCTCTCTGTTGCCAGCGGTGAAATCCTCGGTGTGGTTGGGGAATCTGGTGCTGGGAAATCGACTATTGGTAATGCGGTTATGGGACTGCTCGAGCGTCCTGGCCGTGTCGGAGGTGGAGAGGTTTTTCTCGAGCGGGATAAAATCAGTGGGTTATCTCAAGTAGAAATGCGTAAAATCCGCGGTAAGCGTATTGGTATGATCTTTCAGGATCCGCTGACATCGCTCAATCCACTGGAAACCATTGCGAAGCAGTTAATCGGCACGATCCAGACGCATCTTGGTTTTTCTGATGCCGATGCCCGTGAACGGGCGATTTCTCTTCTGGATCAGGTTGGTATTCCAGATCCTTCGCAACGGGTAGACCATTATCCGCACCAGTTCTCAGGGGGCATGCGTCAACGCGTTGTTATCGCTTTGGCCTTGTGTGCTGAGCCAGAAGTCATTCTTGCGGATGAGCCAACAACGGCACTGGATGTATCCATTCAGGCACAAATTCTCGACCTGCTGAGAAAGTTGGTTCGAGAAAAAGGTGTCGGCATGATCATCATCACCCATGATATGGGGGTGATCGCCGAGGTTGCTGACCGTGTTGCGGTAATGTATCGCGGGGCAGTGGTCGAAACGGGGCCTACGAAAAAGATCCTTGGGAACCCGGATCATCCTTATTCTCGCAGCTTGATATCTGCAGTGCCACGGCCTGACGTGCGTTTACATCGGTTCCCGATGGTGGAAAGCATTGAAGCGGCTGGTGAGCGGAAGGAACTTGATCTTTCAACACATTGGTTGGGGAAAGCGCGTGACTTTGGTAAAAGCGATGGCCCTTTACTTAAGGTTGATAACCTGGAGATGGTGTTCAAGTCTGGCGGCATGTTTGGCAGCAGCAAAAGTATTGTCCGCGCGGTTGATGATGTTAGCTTTGATATTCGCAATGGCGAATGTTTCGGCATCGTTGGTGAATCCGGCTCGGGTAAATCGACCATCGCCCGTTTGGTAACTTCGATCTACAAATCAGCTGGCGGGTCAATTAACTTTGCGGGTACAGATCTTACCAAGATCAAAAGACGTAAAGAGCTGAATGTCCACCGTCGCCAGATGCAGATGATCTTTCAGGATCCATTCTCGTCGGTAAATGCCCGTATGAAAGTACGTGATATTATTGCAGAGCCGATCCGGTTCCATAAACTGACAAGTTCTGAATCTGAAACACGTCAGATCGTGGATGATCTTCTTGACCACGTCGGGCTTGGTGCCAAAGCGGCTGTGAAGTACCCACACGAGTTCTCCGGGGGGCAACGCCAAAGGATCTCTATTGCACGTGCTTTGGCCACACGGCCCCGCTTTCTGATCTGTGATGAGCCGACTTCTGCACTTGATGTATCTATTCAGGCTCAAATTTTGAACTTGCTGAAAGATCTCCAGGACGAACTTGGCTTGACCATGATGTTTATCAGTCACGATCTTCCCGTCATTCGTCAGATGTGTGACCGGGTTGGGGTGATGTCAAAAGGCAAGATGGTTGAGATTGCTGATACTGAAGCGCTCTTCGAAGCGCCGAAACATGAGTACAGTAAACACTTGATCAGTCTGATGCCGAGTTACACAGGCTTGATGAACAAGGACGCAGAGCAAGCGGAGGCAAGTTAGGATTCCTTGCTGTTCATTTGATCAGGAAAAGGGCTCTTTATTCATCGTGAAGAGCCCTTTTCCATGAGTTAAACTGCAACGATCTTCGCTTTTATTAAACCAATATCGATACTTCATTCAATCTCGTTGTTATTTGGTTATAATTTTGTTTCTAGAGATGATCGCTGCAGCAATAAATGACAGCAACATAATCGTACTGATTGCAACTAATCCGTAAATCAACCCACTATAGCTGCCAGTGATGCTCCATGAAATCGCGGCAATATACGGTGCAAAAGCCTTTAGCATAGTGGTCGGCGTATTGATTAGCCCATTGATCAATCCATAGGAGTTCTTCGTCATAAACTCTGGAACAGCTAATCCCATCATAATCGTCATTGTGCCTGCAACAGCGCCAAAAGCAACTCCAGCAATTATCAGTACGGGAAAATTTGCGGGAAACAAAATCATGGCAATGAACGTCAAGGGAAACAACGTGGCGATGAATATCCCAACATAGGCGATACTTTTAGTTTGAAAAAGTTTCATAAATGCCCGTCCAGCGACTTGTGCAGGACCTAGAAGAGCGAGAATTAAAACTGTATTTTCAACTGTTAAACCGTTCTCTATCAACATTGGGTAGAGATGAAAACGAAAAGAGGAGGTAATAGCGGTGTATAAAGAAAAACAAATCAACAATGCCCAGAATATTGGTTGTAGCAACGCCCAACTTACACCTTCTTTTCCATGTTGAATGGCTTTTAAGGGAGTGCGGTTTTCTAGAACATTCTTATGTCTTGGGATGAGTTGGTAGAGACTTGCACAGATTAAAATATTGATTGCTCCTAGCGCAATTAATACCTGACGCCACTCCATGTAATCCAGCATGAGTTCGATGAGAGGAATAAAAATAGTACTGGCGAACCCGCCCCACAGAGTCAAAGAGGTTATATAATCACGGGTTTTGGTTTTATCAAAATGTTTCGCAACGACAGCAAAAGCGGCGTTGTAGAGGACGGCTGCCTGTAGAAAACCGATTCCGGAAAATACGATATAGAACCATGTAAGTGATTGAGTTTGTGACCATAAAAAGAAGAATATTCCGGCAAGTATTGAGCCACCTGTCATGACATCCCGGCCATGTCCTCTATCAATTAAAATTCCAACAGGAATTGCAGCAAATGCTGATAGCAATAAACCAACCGTTAATGCGCCATAAATTTCTGTTTTTGCCCACCCAAATTCAAGGGTCATGGCGACCGTAATTTGTGGAAAGGCGTAGTATAAAGTTCCCCAAGAGCAAATCTGAGCAAAGCCAAAGGTTGAGAGGAAGTACCATTTCATTCTAGTTGAGGTGGTAACCGCGTCCTTCGTATTGGTGATTAGCTGCATAACGAACACTCTTCAGACTTTCACTCTCTAATCCCAGTTTGATTTTGCTGTGTGAGTAGGGGCCGGACCACAACATTTTCCAGAAGCAACCTCAGGCTTTTTCTCGGTGATAGGAGTAGAATCACAACACTCTTTGCTTGGGGGCTTTTCTACAGGGGCGATTTCACAACACTCGCTGCTAACCGCAAGGGGTTCTGTAGAGGTGCTTATTTGTGGGCGAGAACTACAAACACCAGTTTGAGGCAAATCCAACTCGATTTTTCGAGCTGCTTCATGATTACCGGCAAGTTCATCCGCGATTGAGCGCACTTGCTCATAACCCGTTTTCATCAAAAATGTTGGCGCACGGCCATAAGCTTTCATTCCAACGATGAAGAAGTTTTTATCTGTATGGGATAGTTCGTCGATACCGTGAGGCCTAACAGTGCCGCAAGAGTGAAAGTTTGGATCAATCATGGGGGCCAGAACGTTTGGCGCTTCAACAACAACATCAAGATCAAGGCGTATTTCACGAAGCATTTCTAAATTTGGATGGAATCCTGTCGCAACGATAATACGATCTACTTCGATGGTTTGAATTTTATCATCGATATCCATTTCAACGTTCATGCGACACCCTATTTTAGAGATCTTACGAACATTCATTGGGGCGTAGAGCTCTAGAGCACCGTCATCGATAGCTTCTTTTGCAGCGGTTCCAAGTGCACTTCGGGCAGGCAATTTATCATTTATGCCGCCGCCGAGTAGTTTTTCAATTTTGTTGCGACGCAGACCCCAGATAAGTTTTGTATCTGCATTTTCTTTCTTGAGCTGTAGCACATCGAGAACGACATTGATTGCGGAATGACCGCTGCCTAGGACAAGGGTTTTCTTCCCTTCATATAGAGCTTTGTTTCTTGTAAGTGTTTCTGGAATTCCATATGAGATGCGGTCACTGAACTCTTGCTCACCTGGAACCATTAGGCCATCAGCACCAATTGGATTTGGGTTATACCATGTACCTGATGCGTCAATGACGGCCATTGCTTCAATGACATTATGTTCTCTGTCAGAAGTCTTGTAATGAACTGTAAATGGAACACTATTGCGGTCAAGTGTTGATGATTTGCTCAAACCCAGTTTGGAAACAGCTACAACATTAGCATCGTAAAGAATGTGATTTTTTAGTGCCGTTATCTCTGCTGCAGGCACAAGGTATTCATCAACAATTTCTTGGCCTGTTGGAAGATGTTTTTTGTCTGGATGTTTCCAGCCCATTGGCTCTAATAAGTCCATAACTGCTTTATCTGTGATATACTGCCATGGGGTGAAAACGCGGACGTGTCCCCACTCAAGTATGGCATGGCCCACGCGGGATCCTTTTTCGAGCAAGAGAGGTTCCAGGCCTCGTGCTATTAATTGAGCTGCTGCTGATATTCCGACGGGTCCTGCACCAATTACAATTACCCTATTATTAGTATTTGTATTTTTCATAAAGTTACCTCTTTCATCGATGCATCGATCGTCGATATATAAAGTTAAAATTTTTTAACAGCAATCACTTACAAGCATAGACTGGCAGTTTTGCAGGCATTTTGTAATCTCAAGCCATTCTTCAAGCCCAACTTTGAACGCCTGACTCCCCTTGTCAGTTATCGTGTAAATTTTGCGTTCACGACCAGATACGATTTCAGTTTTGAAAGTCACATATCCACCATCTGCAAATTGCTTTAATATTGGATAAACAGTACCTTCTCGTGGTGAGCAACCGCCATTCGTTTTGCGCTCAACTTCGCTCGCGACATCGTAGCCGTGCATCGACCGCTCGTGCAGTACGCAAAGGATGAAGAACTTTGACAAGCTCATCTTGATTGTACTGTTCCAGTAGGTACGGCTTAGTAGATCAGGGGCTTTGGTTTGTTTGCTCATAAATTTTATTAATGCATCGATGGTCTAGGTGTCAAGTGATTTTGTAAAAATGTTCTGTAATTACGAGCTCAATTATATGAGTTACCGGTTAAGATGACCAAATAAAGAGCCCCACTTGGTTATATTAACCAGTGGGGCTCTTGTCGCATACTTAATCTAGGTGAGGCGCTAGGTCATAGCGGCTTCTGTCATAGCACTATGAATATGGGTAACGAGTTCAGGCTCTAACTTCAACCTGGCCGCAAGCATGTTGAGGTAACCCTGCTCTGCCAGATTATCGACTTCGATTGCCATCAGTGATGCAACATAAAGCTCAACAGCTTGCTCTTTCGTTTGAGCCAGATTAACGAGGCTGTCTATATCAAGCGGACTTCTCAGTTGATCCATTAAAAAAGCTTTTTCGTCGTTTGAGAGCGAGAGCGCAGCGATTTTATCAAAGATAGCATTCTGCTCTGCACCATCAATTTGCCCATCTGCTTTTGCCGCGGCAATCATGGCGCTTACTATTGCAGCGCCAAAACAATCTGAACTTTCGCTCTCTTCCTCAATTACAAATGCTGACCCTCTGGGGACAGAAGGAATGCTCGATGTGGTTCTTGGCACGGTTTGGGGTGCTGGCTGAGGAGCATTGTGTTGAGGCGTTGGAGCTTGAACCACGTTACCAGATGAGGCCTGTGCAACAGCGGGTTGTTTGTTTCCTTGCCAATCACGGTAAGCTTTATAAGCCAGACCTGCGACAAGCGCCATGCCACCATATTGCACCGTTTTCTTCGCCATCTTGCGCCCTTTTTTTGAGCCAAGCATATATCCTGCTAATCCACCGGCAACTGCCCCGCCAGCAAGGCCACCAGCGTTTTTAGAAAGATAATCTTTTCCTTTTTGCATATTCGCGCCACTGCCAGCGCCGAGTACTTCATTGATCAGATTGGATGCGTTAAACATTATGTCCCGTCATTTTTATGGAAGCCAGTAACACCGATGATCTTTAACATCGATGATCTTTGGATCAGTTCTTATCTTTCATATAGGGGAGAGCCGAAAAGTTTCAATCTTTTGAGTGATGAATAACTGACGAGGACAATATGTCTCATCTTGCAGGATCAATTTATAATGGCTTCGCAGCAGATGATTTTTGATATGGTTTTAGGGGGGGGGGGGGGGGAGAATTCCCAGTTACCGCAAACAGTGTTTATTCCTTATCTGGTAAAATTGGTCGTTTTTTGACCTCTGCTAACCCGAAATATAGCCATACTATATTCCTAAATTGAGGGTGAGTGATCACAATGATACGCAAGATAGACTATGCATTAGTCGGTCCGGGGCTTTGTATTACGGCAACATCGTATGGCCTCTGTCGTTATGCCTATGGGTTGTTTATTCCTATATTTCGTGAAGAATTTAATCTGTCTGATGAAGCTCTCGCATATATTGCGAGTATATCTTATGCCAGTTATTTCCTGGTGGCACTTCTTGGTATTTATATTTCCAGTAAAATCGATCCTCGGAAATCACTTCTATTGGGTGGAATGACAGCCGTTGTTGGTATGATGTTGATTGCCACGGCGTTATCACCCGCGATGTTGGTATTAGGCGTGGCTCTTGCTGGTGTAACACCCGGATTGGCATACACACCTGTTTCTGAGTTGGTGGTTACGTTTGTTAGCCCAAATCGACAACGCTCTATCTATGCGATAATTAATTCAGGCACCAGTCTTGGCGTCTTACTCAGCGGCCCGGTTGCGATACTGTTTGAGGGGGCATGGCGTTGGTCATGGGTTGGTTTCTCGGGTTTTGCCTTGCTTGCGACCTTGTGGTGTGCGTGGGTTATCCCGAAAGTTCCTAAAGACAGAAAGGCAAAGAAAAATTCAACGGTCTCAATAACGATTTCGACTTTTCTTCACCCTGAAAGACTACGTCTTTTGATCATTGCTTTCGTTATAGGAATTGCAACGTCGGTTTATTGGACATTCTCTGTCGATCTTATCAGTACATCTGAAGGTAAATCAGGTGAGATTTTTGGATATGTTTTTAATTCAGAATTGGTTGCACAATTATTCTGGATCGTTGTTGGTATCGCGGGGTTTGGAGGCATGTTTGCCGGGTACGTGGTAAACAAAATGGGAATAGTACTTGCTATGGCCCTGTTTCAGATTGGGATTACAACTGCGACGGCATTACTAGCAAGTACGGATCATATCGCAGCCATTATCCTTTCTGCAGTTCTCTTTGGGGCATTTTTTGTTTTTGTGGCAGCAGCTCTGGGAATGTGGAGCCTGTCACTCTTTAATGATGTTCCTGCCGTAGGTTTTGGCTTCACGTTTTTGATGTTATCTGTTGGACAGTTTATTGGACCCGTCCTAACTGCTAATCTTGTGGGATCTATCGGTCTTCAAGGTGTATTCTTCCTATCTGCTGTGGTCGCGGGTAGTATTGTTTTTCTTCTTCCATTAAGGCGCGAATTTAAATTTCTGGAAAAGATTTAAACTTTGAAAATTTACCCGGTATTTTATAGGCAGAAGACAGTGCAAAAGTACCCATAGTAAGCAATTTATGGAAATAAATTGGATCCGGGACCAGGATTCGAACCTGGACTGAAAGAGTCAGAGTCTTTAGTTCTACCGTTAAACTATCCCGGATCAGGGGGCTGTGTCTAAATTGTTTAAGTCAGATCAGTGTGTTCTGTCTCAAGACACCAGCTCACGGTAACTTTCGGGGCTTCGTATAGTCCCATACCAAAGATCTTACAACACCTTTTTGAAACGATTGCTGTTTTTTTGCCTGATAAACGTTTTTCGTGTGTTTTAGGCAATTACGTTGTTGATCAGCCCTCTGCTCTTCGTAATAAAGGAGTATTGAATGTTTTATTCAGCTGGTTTCAGGAGCGGAATTTTTGACGGTTACTTCGCACTCCCGCAAACGTGCCCCTAAAAGGACACAGCAACGGGCGGACAATAATATATACGCAGCGATAGATCTGGGGACCAATAACTGTCGCCTGCTTGTTGCGCGTCCGAGCCGTAAGGGTTTTCGTGTTCTGGATACCTTTTCCCGGATCGTGCGTTTAGGTGAAGGACTCAGCCTGAACGGTGAGCTTTCTGACGAAGCCATGAGCCGGACCATAGCAGCCCTCAAAATTTGCGCGGGAAAGCTAAAGAGACGAGGCGTGACCCGGTTACGATGTGTGGCAACAGAGGCTTGTCGACGGGCGAATAACGGAGCGCTCTTTATTGCGGAAGTTAAGCGCGAAACCGGGATTGATCTTGAAGTTATCGACAGCAGCGAAGAGGCATCGCTTGCGATTATGGGCTGTGCACCACTACTAAATCCTGAGGTCCCTGAAGCGCTGATTTTTGATATTGGCGGGGGAAGTACGGAAGTGAGTTGGATTCGCCTAGATAAGCCAGGCACCGGTCGTGATTTACCCAAACCTTTGATGGAAGACTGGTTCTCGGTTTCTAAAGGTGTGGTTACACTGGCTGAAAAATACGGTGGGCGTGACATTACTCCGCAAATCTATCAGCAGATGGTTCAGGAAATTTATGATGATTTTCTCGAATTTGAAAAGAAACACGATTTTTCACAAAGAGTACGGGATAACCAAATCCAAATGTTGGGAACCTCTGGTACTGTCACAACGCTTGTTGGGGTATATAAAAAGCTTCCCCGGTATGATCGTAATCGGGTCGATGGGACTTTGATCAATTGTGATACAGCAATTGGTCTTTGTCATAAAATCTCAAACATGTCTTATGATCAAAGGGTTGCGAACCCCTGTATTGGAATTCAGCGTGCAGATTTGGTGGTTGCCGGGTGTGCTATTTTTGAAGCTTTGGCTAAGTTATGGCCGGTTGCACAGCTACGAGTGGCGGACAGAGGTTTACGTGAAGGTATTCTATATAAGCTGATGAACGCTAACTAAGCCCCTTACTTGTGAGTGTTGTTTAGGTGGAAAGTTAGCGCTTAAACCGCTATCCTTATATCTATGTCTTGGTAATTCGGATTGTTAAGTCGGGCCGGGTACACTAAGACACTATCTAGATTTAAAGGATTTTGGCTGGTATTGGTGCGTTTATCAAATTTGCCCCACATAAATAAAGTTCAACCAAAGCCCAAAGAAATAATGAGAAAGCAGAAGAATGAGCTCTTCGGATAGACCTAAAAAAGGCGGTTCACGCCCAAGCAGTAATCCTTCGGGACGGGGACTGAAAGTTCGTGTCAAAACGGCAGCTCGACGGTCAAATTCTTCTGCGCGGTGGTTAAACCGCCAACTCAACGATCCTTATGTGCAAGAAGCCAAAAAAAGAGGATATCGTGGACGTGCGGCCTTCAAGATTGCGCAAATTGACGACAAATTCAAAATATTCAAAAAGAACTCTCGTATTGTTGACCTTGGTTGTGCGCCTGGAGGTTGGTGTCAGATTGCTGTAGAGCGCTGTGGTCCCGGAGCGCATATTGTTGGAATCGATCTTCAGGAAGTTGAACCAATCGGAGGTGTTATTCTTCTTCAAGGTGACTTTATGGACGATAATGCCCCAGATCGCTTGAAGGCAGAGATGAACGGCCCCGCAGATGTTGTGTTATCAGATATGGCTGCTGCTGCCACAGGGCACCCTCAAACGGATCACTTGCGCATTATGGGGTTGATGGAAACCGCGTTAGTGTTTGCCGAAGAAGTTCTCGTTCCAGGGGGAAGCTTTGTGGGTAAGGTTTTGCAAGGTGGGGCTCAGGCAGATTTGTTGAAGCTTGTGAAAACCAAGTTTAAAAGCGTACGTCACTTTAAGCCAGAAGCCAGTCGAAAAGATTCTTCCGAAATGTTTCTGGTTGCGACTGGATTCAAATCTTAATCGCTCTAACTTTATGTTGCGAAGACCGTTTAAGATAAACTGTGGTTCTAGGTAACCAAAAGAGGACGTTTTTAGCCTGTTTTCTGGGCTACCTAAAATAATTGAAATAGACTTATTTTAATCACTTGGCTTTAGGTCGCTTCTGTGTAGAATGCGGCGTCAATCGGATTTGGCCATTTATTGATGGCAACCCATTCGGGAAACCTTGTGTTTCCGCTGCGCTCAAGGGAAAGATTGACATGCACATCCGCGAAGCTCTCACATTTGATGACGTTCTGCTCTTGCCAGCAGAATCCTCTGTTCTTCCTGCTCAGGCCAATACTCGTACTATGTTGACGGCCTCTTTGGAATTGAATATTCCGTTGCTTTCTTCGGCGATGGATACGGTAACCGAAAGCCGTTTGGCGATCGCTATGGCGCAATTTGGTGGCATCGGCGTTATTCATAAAAATCTGTCTATTGCAGAACAGGCAAGTGAAGTCCGCAAAGTGAAAAAGTTTGAATCCGGCATGGTTGCCGACCCTTTGACTTTTCCACCGAATGCGACCCTTGCTGATGTGAACAGACTTCAAGAAAGCGTTAATTTCTCGTGTTTCCCAGTCGTGGAAGATAAGACTCGTAAACTGATTGGTATTTTGACCAACCGGGACATGCGTTTTGCCCAAGATCCAAATCAACCGATTTCTGAACTGATGACCAGCGAAAATCTGATTACAGTGAAAGAAGGCATTACAGGTGATGATGCCAAGCGCTTATTACATCAACATCGTATTGAAAAACTTCTTGTCGTTGATGATGCTTATCGCTGTATCGGTCTGATTACGGTTAAGGATATCGATAAAGCGGCACAACACCCGATCGCCTGTAAAGACGAACATGGCAGATTACGTGCTGCTGCTGCGACAGGTGTGGGTGAAGAAGGTTTTGCCCGTGCTGAAGCTTTGATCGATGCGGGCGTGGATTTATTGGTTATTGATACGGCTCACGGTCATTCTCGTGGGGTTCTTTCAGCGGTTGAACAGATTAAAAAATTGTATCCGAACGCACAGATCGTCGCTGGTAACGTTGCTACTGGCGATGCGACACGGGCGTTGATTGATGCTGGGGCTGACGCGGTTAAGGTTGGTATCGGGCCTGGTTCAATCTGTACAACTCGTATTGTTGCCGGAGTTGGCGTACCTCAGTTGACGGCAATTATGGACGCGGTTGATGTTGCAGAGAAAAACAACGTGGGCATTATTGCCGATGGTGGAATCAAGCACTCTGGTGATATTGCCAAGGCGATTGCTGCGGGTGCTCGGGCGGTGATGGTCGGATCGCTTCTGGGCGGTACGGAAGAAAGCCCAGGGGAAGTATTCCTTTATCAGGGACGTTCTTATAAATCTTATCGTGGCATGGGCTCTATGGGCGCTATGGCACGAGGATCCGCAGATCGTTACTTCCAAGCAGATGTTACCGATAATCTTAAACTGGTTCCTGAAGGTATTGAAGGTCGTGTTCCTTTTAAAGGGGCCGCTTCGGCGATTGTGCATCAGTTGGTGGGAGGGCTTAAGGCTTCCATGGGCTATACTGGATCTCCTGATATTGAACATATGCGTAAGAATTGCACCTTCTGTCGGATTACCAACGCAGGTCTGAGAGAAAGTCACGTTCACGACGTTACAATTACACGCGAAGCCCCGAACTATCGTGGTGGCATGTAACTCTATTTAAGAGTACTGATAGAGGGCGGCTTTTGCCGCCCTTTTTCGTTCGGACCTAGAATTTCGATTTTCTTTCTGTACCCAAAATCATAACAAGAAACCAAGAGACCCAATTATGAGACCTAATGGCCGTATCCAGACATCAATTGAACTGCTTAATGAAGTGCAGGAAAGCCCGCTCCCCATGGACCGGGTGGTGAACACCTACCTGCGGGCGCGTCGATTTATTGGCTCTAAGGACAGACGTGATATCAATGCGCGGGTTTATGGCGTGATCAGGTCCCGGTGTCGTCTTGACTGGTGGACAACTCAGACCGGATTGACGGCAGGTAATCGCTCGGCTGTGCTGGCTTACACAATACTGGTGGAAGGTATGAAAGCGTCGGAACTGGACGAGATCTGTAATGGGGAGCAATACAGCCCTGAAAAGTTGAGTGATTTTGAGAATGAAGCTCTCGCAACACTTCAAGGTAAAACACTCGATCATCCAGATATGTCTCAAGCTGTTATGGGTGAGCTACCGGATTGGATTTCAGGTTTGTTCGAACAACAATTCGGTAAAGAACAAGCCGTTTTTGAAATGGCTGCACTACAACAAGAAGCGACGCTGGATCTACGGGTGAATTTGCTTAAGGGTGACCGTGAACAGGCGCAAGAATTTTTGGCGGCTGATGATGTTATCAGCGAAAAAACAGCGCATTCGGATTGGGGGTTGCGCGTACAGGGGCGAACGGCTCTTGGCAACTGTAAAGCATTTCGCGAAGGTTTAGTCGAGGTTCAGGATGAAGGTTCTCAACTTATTGCCATTCTTTGTGATGCCAAACCTGGAATGTCGATAATAGATCTCTGTGCGGGAGCAGGGGGCAAAACGCTCGCTTTGGCCGCAAGTCTTGGAAATGATGGCGATCTTGTTGCCATGGATGTGGATGCACGCAGACTGCAGCGGGCTGAACCTCGTATGGAACGCGCAGGTGTTGAGAATGTACGTTATGCCACCTTGAACAATGACAATCTCAACAAGATGGCTAAAAAGGGATTTGATCGTGTTTTGGTTGATGCACCTTGTTCAGGTAGTGGAACCTGGCGGAGGCAACCAGATGCCCGTTTGCGTCTGACAAAAGAAAAGTACGGAAACTATCAAGGTCTGCAGGCAGACGTTCTTGAGAAATCTGCCAAATGTGTCAAAGTTGGCGGGCGTTTGATCTATGCTACCTGCTCTTTGTTCAATGGGGAAAACATTGACCAAATTAATACCTTTTTGACAAAACATGCGAACTATACGCTGAGAGATGCCTCCAAGTTATGGGTAGAAGTCAGTGATGTACCGTGCCCGTTTGATGGGGAGGTTATGAAACTGACGCCTGCGCAACACGGACTAGATGGGTTTTTCTGTGCTGTGCTTGAGAGGACCGCTTAGGTTTCCTTTCTTTCAATTGACATCATGACAATTTGTGCCCTGACAATATCCTTACTGTAATTGTTGGCGAAGATTGCTATGACTGAATACTAATCTTCTTTTGAAGGTACTTTGCAAAGTCGTTTTTTGTTTGGTTTCGTGGAAGGTTTTTGTGTGCGTTCCTTTTGTGTAATCCCTCAGGAAAACCATCAGACAGGTTTTAAATAATGGATTTTTTCTCACCAGAACTTCTTGCCCTTATGTTTGCGGCAGGTTTTTTTGCGGGTCTCGTTGATGCTATTGCTGGCGGTGGCGGCTTGATTACGCTTCCTGTTCTTTTGACGGTGGGACTTTCTCCGATCCAGGCAATTGCGACCAATAAGTTACAAGGATCGTTTGGCACTTTTTCTGCCACTCTAAATTTTGTGAGAAAAGGCCATTTGGATATACGTGCCTGGGTTTTGCCTATCATTTTGACGTTTGTTGGTGCAGGCTCCGGCGTTTTGGTTTTACGCTCAGTTGATAGTAGTTTTCTGGTAAATGCGATCCCGTTTTTGTTGATTGCAATCGCAGTCTATTTTCTGTTTCAACGAAAGCTTGGCGAAGATGATCGCCACCAAAGAATTTCGAGAAATGTTTTTGCATTCTTCTTTGGCACCAGCATTGGTTTTTACGATGGGTTTTTCGGGCCGGGCACAGGGTCTTTCTTTACCCTCGCCATTGTGACCTTGCTTGGCTACAACATGCTAAAAGCAACGGCTCACGCCAAGCTTTTGAACTTTACCAGTAACTTTGCATCTCTTTTGTTTTTCATCTTTAGTGACAGTCTGGTTTGGTCTGTGGGACTGATCATGGCATGTGGATCGATTTTGGGTGGATTTCTGGGAGCGCAGCTAACCATGAGGCATGGCGCCAGAATTATACGACCACTATTGGTTCTGACGTCGATTCTTATGACGATAAAGCTTATTCATTCAAACCCGGACCATATTCTAGGTCAGCTTTGGCAAGAGTTCGGAGTTTCGTTTTAGGATTTGTTTCTTTCGTCATAATTAAGAGAGCCTTTATAAGAGAAAGTTCACCTTTCAGGTTCATGACATTATCTGAAAAATTATAGATAATGTACTGTTTCTACCTTTGACATTTGTTGATGCTTGCGGCAGATAAGGGGCGTGAAACTGAACGCGCCCTGGATAGTCAGTATTTGGAATTGCCAATATTGATGTCGGGCTTATTGCGGAGCACGAGTTCCATCCATGACTGATCGTATTCTCATTATTGATTTCGGGTCTCAGGTTACCCAGCTTATCGCTCGCCGTGTGCGCGAAAGTGGTGTCTATTCCGAGATCCATCCGTTTAACGCCATCGATGGTGCTTTTCTGGATGCTTATGCACCCAAAGCAATCATTCTTTCCGGCGGTCCTGCCTCTGTGACTTGGGAAGATTCCCCTTCTGCGCCACCAAAAGTGTTTGAGATGGGTGTCCCTGTTTTAGGTATCTGTTATGGTCAACAGACCATGATGGAACAGCTTGGCGGTAAAGTAGAAACTTCTGACCATCAGGAATTTGGCCGTGCGACGATCGACATCACAGAAGACTGTGCACTATTTCACGGTGTTTGGGGGGTGGGCACGCAAGAACAGGTTTGGATGAGCCACGGCGATCGCGTTGGTAAACTTGCTCCAGGTTTCCGGGTTGTCGCGACTTCCGAAGGCGCGCCTTATGCCGCTGTTGCCAATGATGAAAAGAACTTTTACGCCGTACAATTTCATCCTGAGGTGTATCATACTCCTCATGGTGCACAGCTCTTAAAGAACTTTACCCATGGTGTCGCAGGGTGTTCCGGCGACTGGACAATGTCTGCCTTTAAAGATCAGAAGATAGAAGTTATCCGCGAACAGGTTGGTGATGGTAAGGTTATTTGTGGGCTTTCTGGTGGTGTTGATAGTTCTGTTGTCGCTATACTTCTTCACGAAGCCATTGGTGAGCAACTAACTTGTGTGTTTGTTGATACTGGCTTTATGCGTATGGGTGAAGCCGAGCAGGTGGTTTCTTTATTTAAAGATCACTACAACATTGAACTCGTTCATGTGAACGCTTCTGATCGCTTCTTTGCTGCTTTGGGGGATGAATTTGATCCTGAGAAAAAGCGTAAAACTATTGGTGGTCTCTTCATTGATATTTTCGAAGAAGAAGCGAACAGAATTGGTGGTGCAGATTTCCTTGCACAAGGAACTTTGTATCCTGATGTGATTGAATCTGTATCTTTCACGGGTGGTCCCAGCGTTACGATCAAATCTCACCACAATGTTGGCGGCTTACCTGAGCGTATGAACATGAAGCTCGTGGAACCACTTCGTGAGCTGTTCAAAGACGAAGTCCGAGGGCTTGGGCGTGAACTTGGGTTACCGGATAGCTTCGTTGACCGCCACCCGTTCCCGGGACCTGGTCTTGCGATCCGTATTCCTGGCCAACCGTTAACACCTGAGAACTGTGATATTTTGCGTAAGGCTGATGCAATCTATCTTGAAGAGATCCGTAAGGCGGGCCTTTATGATGAGATTTGGCAGGCTTTTGCAGTATTGCTTCCTGTTCGAACTGTGGGCGTTATGGGTGATGCCCGAACGTATGATTTTGTTTGTGCTCTTCGTGCCGTGACATCAACGGATGGTATGACAGCAGATTATTATCACTTTGATCATGAGTTTCTTGGCCGTGTTACCAATCGGATTATTAATGAAGTACGGGGCATCAACCGCGTGGTTTATGACTGCACGTCCAAGCCGCCAGGAACCATCGAGTGGGAATAGGTGGATTAGAGCAAGAAAATACGTTTAAAAATTCAAAGGGTGAAGCCAGCAGGTTTCACCCCTTGATTGTCCTGGATAACAGAATCGACCAAATCAATTTAGTTTGGCAGGTCATTTCTTTAATTTGACGAGGACTTTTAATTGGATGTACTACAGCTACATCCACAACCCTCCTGGCCTTTGTCCTTTGCTTTTTCATCAGCGATACAACAGGCATCCTCTCGTGATTTAGGTGATCCACCACAACATTCGTTAGTTTTTTTCTCCGAGTTTAGATCGTTCTTTGGAGTGATTTTATTTTCCTTAGTCATAAATATTTCCTTTAATTCGATAATTCTGGTTTTATCGAAATACATAATAAATAGTATCATATATTTGGGTGGGGAGTTTAAGCTAATTATTACAGTAAAGAGGAGTACAGTTTGAGTCTGGAGTATCAATACAGCATTCAGAAACCAAAAATCCAACAAGATCGTGCATGGACTTATAATTGGCGCGGCATATAAGTGTTGTGGCCTGTCGCTCTTGAGAAATTAACCCGGATGTAATTAGGGTTTTGAGGTGGTGTGATAGGGTGGAAGGTGCAATGTTGAGGTCTTCTTGGAGGGCGCCAACAGCAAGGCCACTATCTCCCGCGCGTATAAGGGCACGGTAAATTTCCAAACGTGTTGGTTTGCCGAGGGCTTCTAATTGTGAGGCTGCATCAATTACTTTCATACATAAAAGATATAAAAGAATAATTCGCCTTGTCAATACTAATTCGATAAATATCGAATTAGTATTGTCTGGAGGATATAAAAGAGGATAACGTTTATGGTCGTTTATAAAAATTGGCTTTTACCTAATTCAGCCATTGCTGTTGCCAAAATAATCATTGGCGTTCCTTCAACCCAAAAGGTTATAAAGTTCGGAGATGTGTCTCTCTTCATGGAGAAACGAAATAAAGCTAATGGCTGAGCAAATACACGAGCGTATTATTACGTTGGAAACCTACGTTGCCGAGCAAGAGAAAACGATTACTGAATTGAGTGACGTTCTCGCAGAACAATGGCGGACGATTGAAAGTTTAAATAAGCGTCTCGATCGAGTGCAACGTTTCTTGGAAAATATTGAAGCCTCTAATGAGGCCGGACAAAAACACACGGCGGGTTAATTAAGCCGTCTATAGGACTGTTTTCAGCATATGATAACTCAATCGATAGCATTTCGAGAGATAATGGGGCGTAATTAATCATAAATATAGTAGTTATCCCATTCTTCTGAATGAGTTAAAACAAAGCCATGGGATTTATAGAAATCATTCGCCTTGCTTTCTTTCAAGGCGCATAATTTTACAGAAACTCCTTGGTTTTTTGCTTTGGAAAGAATATCTGACAAAACTTCGGTTCCGACACCTGTTCCCTGAAATCCAGGTTTTATATAGAGATGATCGAGCCAAAGATGGTTTTCTCTATATTTTAACACATAGAATCCGATGATATCTTTGCCAGTCATTATATTTGTTGTGTGCTCAGGCACAAATGTCTCAGTAAATCGGGAGCGTGCCCGATCTAGATCAAAGCGTCCTAAATTCTCAAGACTTGTTTTCATCGCAGTAACTCTTATTGCAACAAGAGTTTCAAGGTCGGTTGTATCGGCAGACTTGTAAGTCAACTTCATCAACGTTTCTCATTTAGTATTTAATTTAAGAGAAGAGTATTTAAGGGAATATGTTTAGATGATTTCTTTTATAACTCGATTTCGCCCTTGATCTTTCGCTCTGTAGAGAGCTTCATCAGCACGTTGGACGAAACCTTCAAGGGACTCGCCTCTGACGTGTTTCGATACCCCAATGGAAAGTGTTATCCGTCCAAATTCTTGACCGGTTTTTTTGTTTTTGAGAACTTGTTTAGAAATTTTTTCACGGACTTGGTTGGCGAGGCTTTCTGCATCATGGATACTGGTGTTTGGTAAAAGGCAGATAAATTCTTCGCCGCCATAGCGTGCTGGTGTATCTTGACCTTTGACAGCACTTTTAAGGTGTCTAGCAACAACTTTGAGGACTTCGTCGCCAACGCGATGGCCATAGGTATCATTGAATTTTTTGAAGTGGTCGATATCCATCATTAGTAAGCAGAGTTCTGTGTCTTCAATCGTTGCGATTTTGGATTCTTCTACCAGTTTCAAATCAAACTGCTTTCGGTTACCAATTTCAGTCAAAGCATCGGTTAGGGATTCAATTTTAACTTTTTCCAAATTTTCTTGAAGATTGTTAATCTCTTTTGATGACTGCTGGAGTTGGTTTTGAAGAGCTTTGTTCTTTTCGGTAATGGAAGCTGTTTCTTGGACAATCTCGGCCACAAATTTTTTCAATGTCTCAGAATCATCTTGGTCTGAGAGGTCAGTTGCGAGGTCAGTGATTTTGTTGCCATAATTCTCTGTATCACTGCCTGCAACGGTGATTTGTTCTACGACGTGCTTTAAAGTTTCTTGAAGCTTAATGCCTGCTTCATGGATATGTTCATCTTGTTGCTCGACAAGATAAAATTTCTCGTAGAGGTCTTTTGATATTTCTGCAGAAAATAAACCATCTTTTTGTATAATTTCATCAATAGCAGATGTTAAAGAGGGATTTTTTCCACTCACATAATCATACCATATAGTATAATTTGATGGCGCTGCCGGGATGCCTCTTTGCGCCATGATTGCATGTGCTTTCTCAGCATATTCTTGAGCATTTGCAAAAGTATCGGCTACCAACATCTTTGGCTATTCCTTGAAGATTCTTAAATGAGTATATGTATCCTGAGTCTATGGAGACTCAATATTTTACTTGTTTTCTTAAACTACAACATAGAACTGTGAGTTGAAAATTAATTAATGCCCCCCGAGGCAAGCATGTCTTTAAAAAGTTCAAGGACTTCATTTAGATTACGTGATTTCTGCAGCTTTTTGGGGCCTTTAAATACGGTGAACTCTTCGTATTTGTTCTTATGTCCCGTTGACTTAACTACCGCGAATAAAGGGTTTTCATGGGCGTGTCTGAAAATCGAAAATACGGCGCAATCTCCCAAAAGGTCTATTGCGTAATCGCGCCACTCTCCTTTTGCAACCTTTTCACTGTAAACTGATAATAGAAGTCCGAGTTCCGAACGATTGAATGTGACGTGAAGAGACGGTTTTTTATTTTTGTTAAGATAATAGACCGCTGTCATATAATCTTTTCTCCTTTATTCTCCTTCTGGATACAGATTGGTCGAATTTAGATAAAAGGTCTATAGTGTTAAGCAATATTATAAGTAAAGAATTACATTAAGTTATTCGTTTATAATATTAGTTTCCCTTAGCTACAGCCGGTTGTGGTGTTTGTGGGCTATGATAGATTGTGGTTTGCGAACTGGCTTCTTCGTAGGGAGACTCGTAACAAGTAACCCCCCCGATATTTCTGTAGCAGTACAAATTTTCATACCCGGTGTTTGCGAGGCCGTTTTCAAACACTTCATCCCTGCAGTAGGCTTCCCCTTTCGACGAATAGACAATGGAACAGTCTTTTGCCATGGCCCAGCTGACAAAGTGATCTGTAATGGTTTTGTCTGTATGTACAAGAGTTCCCAAACTTGCAGCAGCAGTTACGGGGTCAGTTATACTACATCCGGAAAAAGAGGATAAAGTAACGAAGCTTGTAAGAATAATACTAAGTACACGGTTCATAATTTTGCCCAAATTTCAGCCGAACATAACGTCGACAAGACGTCTGTAATATTAGCTTAGTGGTTTTTGGTAAATAAATTATTAGGATAATGATAGAAATCTTTATTAGTTAAACGATCATTTAGTGATTGGCGATTGTTGCAGGGGCAAAGTTTCTATATAAAGTTCAACGAATTTCGAGTGCAAACTGTTCTGCTATGTTCCACAAGGGAACCTAATGGAAACAGATAGTCGCATTTGTAAAACGAGGGATAATTAATTCGTGGCTGATATTTTTCAGGAAGTTGAAGAAGATCTGAAACGTGAACGCGTTGAAGTTCTTTGGAAAAAGTATGGTAATTGGGTGATCGGTGCCGCCGTTGCAGTTGTTGCCGCAACGGCTGGTGTACAGGGTTGGAGTAGTTATCAAAAAACAGTTCAATCTGAGAAATCAGAAATTTTTGCTACGGCCTTTGATCTAAGCGATGCCGGTAAAGCTGAGGAAGCTCAGAGTGCGTTAGCTGGTCTGGCAGATCAAGACGATGGTTACGGAACACTTGCTCGTTTCGAACAAGCGCGCATTTTCTCTGAAAAAGGTGATAAAGCTGCTGCCATTAAAATTTGGGATGATATCGCCAATAGTAATCCTCCTATCGACAGGTTGAAAGACGTCGCCTTATTATTAGCGGCAATGCATATGGTTGAAGAAGGCGATGTTACTGATGTAAAACAGCGGCTGGCTCAACTATCTGTTGCCGGGGCTCCTTTCCGATCTAGTGCGGTTGAACTCCAGGCTTTAGTTGCCCTGCGAGAAGGGGATAATGCTGCAGCGCGTACATTTTTTCAACAGCTTGTGGATGATACAGAGACACCTAACGGTATAAGAGGACGTGCAGTCCAAATCCTTGAGAGCTTGGCGGAGTAACATTTATGTTGTTGGATCTACGGAAAACCCTCCTTGTTATTGGATTTGGGTTTACACTTTCTGCGTGTAGCTTGGCTGATGGGTGGTTTGGAGATGAAGAGCTACCTCCTTTACCCGGAGCACGTATCTCTATCCAGTCAGTGGACAAGGGGCTTACTGCTGATCCAACGATTTCTGACCAACGGATAATACTTCCCCAACCTTTTACCAATACTTATTGGACACATAATGGTGGTAATCCAGCCCACGCGATGTTCCACCTTTCTCTGGGTGATCTACCGCGTGAAATGTGGAGTGATGATATTGGTGAAGAGAGTGACGGTGACGAGCTTATCTTGGCGCAGCCGTTGGTTGTTGAATCTGTTCTCTTTACAATGGATGCCCGCTCAACTGTAAAAGCGTATGATCGCCTTTCAGGTAAAGTGTATTGGGAAAAAGATCTCGACCCACATGATGAAGACGACGGCTTCTTTGGTGGTGGTATCGCTTACGCTGATGGTCGTATTTATGTAAGTACAGGATTTGCACGGGTTTTTGCTTTAGATGTACGCTCTGGGGATGTGATCTGGTCACAAGACGCACCGGGCCCAATGAGAGCTGCACCAACAGTAAATGGTGGACGAGTGTTCGTGATTACGCTTGATAATCAGACACTGGCTCTTGCTGCAGATGATGGTCGTCGTCTCTGGAGCCATATCGGGGTCCAATCTGAAACCAGTCTTCTCGGTGGTGCCAGCGCAGCCATTGCGGGTCGTAAACTCATCGTTCCTTATTCTTCCGGTGAAGTTGTTGCTATTGATGTTATTGAGGGGGATGTTGACTGGACTCTCGACCTTTCCTCGGTCAAGAAGACAGATCCTCTTACGGATCTCGCCCATATCCGCGCTATGCCTGTTATTGACAGGGATCGTGTTATCGCGGTAAGTCACTCGGGCCGTATGGTCGCCATCGACTTGAAAGAAGGTGTGCGACTGTGGGACACGGATATCGGTGGTGTGCAAATGCCTTGGGTCGCAGGCGAGTTCATATATGTTCTCACAAATGATTCCCAAATTGCAGCAGTAAGGCGTCAGGATGGCCGTATCCGTTGGGTACAGGCTTTGCCACGATATATGGATCAAGAAGATCGAAAAGGGTTAATCGTATGGCAGGGGCCTGTCCTTGCTAGTGATCGACTGATTGTTGCTGGTTCTCATGGCGAAGCAGTCTCAGTTTCTCCTTACACCGGGGAAATTCTGGGATATCTGGAATTACCAGATGGGGCAGCAATGCCACCAGTTGTCGTTGGGAATGGCTTATACTTCTTGACAGCAGAAGCAGAAATTATCGCGATGCAGTAAGCCCTAGAGGTTTATCAGCGAGAGAAAGACTAAAGTAATGACTTTCACAGTAGCTATTGTGGGCCGCCCTAACGTGGGTAAGTCGACGCTATTCAACCGTCTTGTCGGAAAGCGTTTGGCGCTGGTCGATGACCAACCGGGAGTTACCCGGGATCGTAGAGAGGGTGATGCCTATCTCTTTGATTGTCGCTTTCGGATCATTGATACTGCCGGGCTCGAAGAAGCCTTTGATGGTAGCCTTGAAGCGAGAATGCGCCAACAGACAGAGCGCGCCGTAGAAGAGGCTGACCTTGTGCTTATGCTCATTGATGCTCGTGTTGGCGTCATGCCTATTGATGAGCACTTTGCCAAGCATTTGCGTCGTGGTAAAACACCGATCGCATTAATGGCGAACAAGTGCGAAGGCAAAGTTGGAGACGAGGGGCTAATGGATGCTTATCGGCTTGGCCTTGGCGAACCAATCCCGTTTTCTGCGGAACATGGTCTCGGTAGTAGTGACCTTTATGATGTCATTAGTGAACATATGAAACGTGCTGCCGAAAAAATAGCCGAAAAAGAGACAACCACAAAAGGTTTTGCTAAGTCGATTGAAATTGAAGACGATTTCGAAAATTCTGAAGACGAGTTTCTCGAAGACGATGATTTTTTCGAAGATGATTTCGAGGAAACGGAAGAAGATGTAAAAAAGCGTGGGCCATTACAGCTTGCAATCGTTGGACGTCCGAACGTCGGTAAATCAACCTTGATTAATAAACTTATTAATGAAGATCGACTTTTGACCGGACCCGAAGCCGGCATTACACGCGACGCTATTTCTGTTGAGTGGGAGTATGAGGGACATGCGCTTAAGCTAGTTGATACTGCTGGATTACGCCGTCGTTCAAAAATCGAAGACAAGGTTGAAAAGCTTTCCGCTTCGGATACCATTCGTGCTCTGAAATATGCTCAAGTTGTCGCGCTGGTACTCGATCCCGATGGTATATTGGATAAACAAGATTTAACCATTGCCAGGCACGTCATCGACGAAGGCCGCGCTTTGATTATTGTAATCAATAAGTGGGATATCTGTACGGATAAAGACGCAGTGATGCAGCGCTTGAAAGATCGCCTATTGACCTCTTTACCTCAGGTTAAAGGGATTCCTGTTGTCACCATCTCTGCGCTCAAAGGGCACAAGTTGAATAAGATGTTGGATACCGTTCTAGAGGTATACAGGATCTGGAACATCAGGCTACCAACGGCTGGTTTGAACAGATGGTTGGCTGAATTGCTAGAGAGACATCCTCCTCCGGCTCCGGGGGGACGTAGGATTAAGCTGAAGTACATAACGCAAGCACGTGCTCGGCCACCAACTTTCGCCATTTCATGCTCATTGCCAGAAGATCTCCCGGCATCATATACGCGGTTTCTTGAAAACAATCTTCGACAAACCTTTGATATTCCGGGTGTGCCGTTGAGAATGCATATGAAAAAGGGTGATAATCCTTACGCTGGTAAAAAGAAACGCAACCAATAATAAAAAAGGCCGCGATTAAGCGGCCTTTTTTTTATGAGTAATGATCACCTTAGTTTTCTCTTATATCGAGAACCTGACCATTAATCTGACACTCAACAGAGGCGAGTTCAACAAAACTGTCGGTGATCTCTTCCGGTGATCGGAGTGTCAGAGGGTCTTCGCCCGGAAAGGCTTTTTCTCTCATTGTTGATCGGATTGGTCCTGGAGAGATCAGGTTGGCACGGACGTTGGTTTTTTCTAACTCTGCAGCGTAACACTGAACCATGGTGGTAAGCGCTGCTTTAGAGGCCTTGTAGAGGCTCCAATAAGCTTTTGCTGTTTCACCGGTGGTTACAAAAATTGCGCGTCCTGCATCGGATTTTTTTAACAGAGGATCAAGGCTCCGAATTAACCGATAGTTTGCAGTGACGTTAATATCAAAGGTCTCTTGCCAGATTTTAGGTTTGATATGGCCTATGGGGGAAAGCGGCCCAAGAGAGCCTGCGTTACCAACGAGAATGTCCAGCTTCCCGTACCGATCATAAAGGGAAGCCCCTAGTTGATCCAGGCCATCCATTTCTTTGAGATCGTGTGGGATAAGAATAGGATTCTTACCGCCTTCTACACGGATTTCATCATCCAGTTCTTCCAGTGCACCGACTGTTCTAGACATGAGCAATAGTTGTGCGCCTTCGCTTGCGTAGCGTTTTGCAACAGCTCTGCCTATCCCACGTGATGCACCAGTAATAAGAGCAAGACGTCCTTCAAGACGACCTGGTTTAGTCTGTGTCATTTCAGGAATCTTTCTACCCGGTTTTTTTTGGTTTCATAAACTCAGGAACGTTACCGACATCATCTTGGTAGTCATCGATCCGAGTTGGATAAAATCCTGTAAAAGGAGAGTCACAGTACTGTGGTAGCTTATTGTCACGTCCTTCAAGTCCCATAGCGCGATACATGCCATCTATCGATAGAAAGGCTAGGCTATCAACGCCAATGTACTTGGTCATTTCTTCCAGGCTCATCTGTGCAGCCAGAAGTTCTTTGGATTTGGAAATATCAATACCATAAAAGTATGGATAGCCAATGGGAGGGGATGCTATGCGCATATGGACTTCTTTAGCGCCAGCAGCTCGCACCATTTCAACAATTTTCAAAGAGGTGGTTCCGCGGACAAGTGAATCATCAACAAGAATGACACGCTTTCCTTCGAGAACCGCCTTGTTGGCGTTATGTTTGAGTTTAACCCCAAGGTTACGAATTTGCTGACTTGGCTCAATAAAGGTCCTGCCGACATAGTGATTTCGAATAATACCAAGCTCAAATGGTACGCCTGATTCTTGTGAATAACCAATTGCGGCGGGAACTCCCGAATCTGGCACCGGAACGACGACATCGGATTCGATGTGATTCTCTATAGCGAGCTCTTTACCAATATTTTTTCTTGCTTCGTAAACACTGATTCCGTCAATGACTGAGTCTGGACGTGCAAAGTAAATGTATTCAAAAATACAAGTTTGCTTTGGGGTCGGCGGGAAGGGGCGCATTGATTCGACACCCTTGTCCGTAATGACAATCAGTTCACCAGGTTCAACGTCACGAATAAATTCAGCACCGATGATATCAAGCGCACAGGTTTCAGACGCGACAACATAACCATCTTCAAACTTACCCAAAACTAACGGGCGAATGCCGTTTGGATCACGAACAGCGATGACGCCTTCTTTTGTCATGCAGAGAAGGGCATAAGCTCCTTGAATACGTTGAATTGCGTCGATGACTTTTCCAACGATGGTATCTTGTATTGAGGTCGCGACAAGGTGGAGAATAACCTCTGTGTCCATTGTCGATTGGAAGATCGAACCGCGCATAACCAGTTGGTCACGAATTTTTTGTGAATTGGTTAAGTTCCCGTTATGGCAAAGAGCAAAGCCACCTTCGTGAAGATCAGCAAAGAGAGGTTGCACATTTCTAAGCGCAGTTTCTCCCGTGGTGGAATAACGTGTGTGCCCGATAGATGAGTGGCCTTTGAGTCGTTTAATTACGGCTTGAGATGAGAAATTATCACCAACGAGGCCTAAGGCACGGTGGTTATAAAATTCATTACCATCGTAACTGACGATACCTGCTGCTTCCTGGCCGCGATGCTGAAGGGCATGGAGGCCAAGTGTAACTAGTGCTGCAGCACCCTTATGGCCGTGAACGGCGTAAACGCCGCACTCTTCGTGGAGTTTATCATCATCATGAAGATCGTCGAGTGTCATGGCTTTCGCTCTCCTGAACTCAGAATAGGGACCATTATTCGCTACCGCTTACGGCTTCGATGGTTTTTTGCATTTGTGTGCGCATAGTGTTGTCGTATCCCGTATCACCGTCTTCTTCGACGGGCGCGGCTGATTTGGGGTTCATTAAGTGTTGGTATGTTTGGCTCGCATCATAAGCCTGTCGGGCAATTTGGGCTTGAGAGAGTACTCTGGTGATGGTCTCGTTGTGGAATTTCCTAGGGAGAAGCTGTACTAAAATTGCGGAGCCCTGTTGAATGGCGGGGCGCGTTTTTGCGCGCTCTACGTCAACCGGCCAGCCTTCTTCTTGTGGCATCAAGAAAACAAACAAGGCGATCCATGCTATGCAAACGATAATACTGCCGCGCAACAAGCCGAAAAGGAAACCAAGAGATCTATCAAGAGGGCCGAAAGTACTTTCACGGACATGTTTACAAATGGACCTGATCAAGACCATTAAAAGTCCAAGTGTTACGACAAAGAGAGTAAATCCTGTGACGAGTTCGGCAACGAAGGGAATATTAATGAATCTTTGCACGTAGGGCAAAAGGGGGTGAAAACCCCATAAGGTAATAAAGCCAGCACCTATCCATGAGGCAACAGAGAGAACCTCATGCACGAATCCTCGAAACAGGGCAAAAAGACCTGAGACGACAATGATGCCAATTACGACGACATCCAAGAGTGAGATGGGTAAGTTTTCCATCAATACCTAACGTTTTTATCGGTTAGTTACCTGCAGCTTTTTTAACGGATTTAGCTGCAAATAATGCAACGAGGTCCTGCAGATGTTCAATCTGCCTTGTATCTAACCCCGAAGTGATCTGATTACAATTCTTCTTTGCACGAATGGGCGGAATTATTGCATTTTTAAATCCAAGCTTTGTCGCTTCCTTAAGTCGGCTTTCAGACTGGTTCACGGCGCGAATTTCACCTGAAAGGCCAATTTCACCAAATACAACAGTATCTTCGGGCACAGGAATATCCATTGCTGCAGATATTAATGCCGCCGCAACGGCCATATCTGCCGCGGGTTCACTAATACGCAACCCACCTGCGACGTTTAAGTATACCTCGTTTCCAGCGAGAACCAATCCACACCGTGCTTCCAACACGGCAAGTATCATGGCAAGGCGGCCAGAATCCCAGCCAACAACTGCACGCCGGGGGTTTGCCTGTTGAGAAGGGGATACTAAGGCCTGTATCTCCACTAAAACCGGGCGAGAGCCTTCTAGACCTGCAAAAACGGCAGCACCTGTTACGTTACCTCGTCGTTCTGCGAGGAAAAGGGCCGAAGGGTTAGAAACTTGTTCAAGACCCTGTTCGGACATTTCAAACACACCGATTTCGTCTGTAGGACCAAAACGATTTTTCACGGCTCTGAGAATTCGAAAATGGTGCCCTCGCTCACCCTCAAAGGTGAGAACTGTATCGACCATATGTTCGAGGACTTTGGGACCGGCAATGATGCCTTCTTTTGTTACGTGCCCAACAAGTAGGAGACTAAAGCCTCTGGTTTTTGCCAACTGTATTAATTCCTGCGCAGAAGCACGGACTTGGGAGACTGTTCCAGGTGCGGAATCCAAACTGTCGACAAACATCGTTTGGATTGAATCGATTACCACCACTTGGGGGGCGCTGTTGTCGTCTAGTGTCGTTGCAATGTCGCGAACCGAAGTCGCTGAAGCCAGGAGAAAGTCATCGCCTTTAAGACCCAAGCGTCTGGCGCGAAGGCGTACCTGATCAATCGCTTCTTCACCTGAAATATAAACGCATTTTATTCCTGCATTAGTGGTCAATGCAGCGAGAATTTGGGTGAGAAGTGTGGATTTTCCAATTCCTGGATCTCCCCCAATCAAAACTGCAGATCCGGGGACAAGGCCGCCCCCGCAGACGCGATCAAATTCAAGGTTATTGCTGACCATTCGTGGGACGGGCTTACTGTTACCTTCTAGGCTGACGAATTCAACCTGCTTGCCTTTGCGCACATTTTTTTTTGTAAGACCACCAGGAGCAGATGACGCGGAACTGGCTTCTTCCGTGATAGAATTCCATTCACCGCAACCGTCGCACTTTCCAGTCCATTTGACGTAATCTGCGCCACAAGATTGGCAAACAAAGCGGGTAACAGGGCGTGCCAATATAGCTCTCCTAAAGGAATTAATAAGCTGCAGACCTACCTGAAGTGTAATCTGAGTAGGTTATAAAAGGTGTTATTCGGCGGCGCGATCAGAGCTGGTCACACTCACTTTAATCGGGCCTTCCAATAATCCGTTTATGAACTGATGAACATAAGGGTTATCTGTTGTTTCGATATCTTTTGTAGGGCCGACCCATGCAATCTTGCCATCATAAAGCATAGCAATACGATCTGAAATACGTTTAGCAGAATCCATATCGTGTGTAATCGTTAGCCCCGTGGCGCCAAGCTCTTTAACTGATTGCACAATTAATCGGTCGATTACATCGCCCATCACAGGGTCAAGACCCGTCGTAGGTTCATCAAAGAATAAAGTATCAGGGGATGTCGCAATGGCGCGGGCCAGACCAACCCGTTTTTTCATGCCGCTGGATAGTTCCGCAGGGTTTTTGGTTGCAAAGCTTTCACCCAAACCGACTTGTGATAACTTCTCAATGGCTATTTTATAGGCTTTGTCTTTGGGGACGCCATGAGCTTGCATGAGGCCAAATGCAACGTTTTCCCAAATGGTGAGAGAGTCAAAAAGTGCAGCGTATTGAAACAGCATGCCAAATTTGCGACGAACACTTTCCATGGCGTCACCATTGAGGCCGACGATGTCCTGACCATTAATCTCGATGCTACCCGAATCAGGTTTGAGCAAACCGAGGATACATTTCAAGAGAACGGATTTTCCGGTTCCGGAGCCGCCAATTACAACAAGTGATTCGCCCGCATACACATCCAAATCAAGGTTGTTCAGAACGATTTTCTTGCCGAAGGCTTTGGTTAGCCCTCGAATTTTCATACGGACATTCTTGTTTGGTGCTTGGCTGTGATCGTTCATCGGGAGAAAAACAACTCAGTGATGATGTAATTGGAAGTCAGAATAAGAATGGAAGCTGAAACAACTGCATTTGTTGTTGCCGCACCGACACCCTGTGCACCGCCCTTGGAATGAAAGCCGTGGTAACATCCCATCAAGGTGATGATGAAGCCAAAGGCTGCAGCTTTAACCAACCCTGAAACCACATCAAGATATTGCATAAAATCTATGGTATTCTTCATATAAGTTGCCGGGTTGAAGCCGAGTTTATGGACTGAGACAAGATAGCCCCCGAAAACACCGATTGTATCTGCGACAAGTACCAATAGTGGAAGAGTGAGTACGCCAGCAATAACTCGAGGTGCAATTAAATATTTAAAGGGGTTTGTTGCGAGTGTATAGAGAGCGTCGATTTGTTCTGTTACCCGCATTGTTCCAATTTCGGCAGCCATTGCGGCGCCAACGCGACCTGCGACCATTAATCCTGCGAGTACAGGACCAAGTTCACGAGTGATGGAAACAATGACAACATTAGGTATCGCGCTTTCAGCGGAAAATCGAGCGAACCCTGTATAACTTTGGAGCGCGAGTACCATGCCCGTAAAGATAGCGGTAAGTCCGACTACGGGAAGAGAATAGTATCCGACCTCTATCATTTGTTTGAGGATCAGCCTCGGATAAAAGGGGGGGCGAAAACAATGTGATATTGACGTGGAGGCAAAAATAGAAAGGCGACCAACAATCTCAAAGAAACTAAGGCAAAGGCTACCGAGGGGTTGTAGGAAAGGCATACAGGCTACCATTTAGATATTTGAGGTTGGATGAAGGAGATTGCAGAGTGTGAGCACAATAACCAAGGGTTTGAGTAGCGTCAATCTATGGTGGTGTCTAAGCAGTAAGGACTTGGTTGTTTTTATTAGGCTTAATAACTTTCGGGTAAATGCTCTTCTTCGGCCAAATCGGAGAATTTGGTGAACTCACCGTTAAAGTGGAGCTCAACCGTTCCAATAGGACCGTGACGCTGCTTACCGATGATCATTTCTGCTTTGTTCCGGGCTTGATCCAGACGTGCTTCGTGGTTTGCCAGTTTCTCATGGAATCTATCCGTTGAATCATCTGCGCCTTGGCCTGGTTTTTCACGGGCGATGTAGTATTCATCACGGTAGAGGAAAAGCACAACGTCGGCATCTTGCTCAATAGATCCGGATTCGCGAAGATCCGAGAGTTGTGGCCGTTTGTCTTCACGTTGTTCTGTTTGTCGAGATAGCTGAGAAAGTGCGATAACAGGAACATTCATTTCTTTCGCGATCCCTTTGAGACCACGAGAAATTTCCGAGACCTCTTGGACACGGCTGTCGCTGTTTCCTCCTGGTGCACCTGACATCAGCTGAAGATAATCGACAATGATCATATCCAGACCATGTTGTCTCTTTAAGCGCCTTACACGATTACGAAGACCTGGAATGGTTAAATTGGGAGTGTCATCAATAAAGAGTTTATATTCTGACAAAGCTCTACTGACTTGAAATACATGTTCAAACTGATCTTCCGAGAGTTCACCTCGACGCATTAAGTGAGATGGCATTTCTGCGGCTGAAGACAAGATCCTGCTGGCGAGCTGATCTGCAGACATCTCCAGTGAGAAAAAGGCAACTGACATTGGTATTTCAGTTTCATCGCCTTCAGCGTTGTGACCAGGTTTTTTTGTTTGGGCGATATTGAACGCAATATTGGTTACAAATGCAGTTTTTCCCATAGAGGGACGCGCTGCCAGAATGATCAGATCTGAATGGTGAAACCCGCCAAGAAGCTTATCTACGTCGCGAAGACCACTGGATACGCCGGCGAGGCCGTCGCCTTGTTTCATTGCGATGTTAATGAAATCAATGGATTCAGCAAGCGCATCTGCGAAAGAAGTAAAGCCACCTTCTGTCTGGCCAACTTCCGCCAATTGGTAGAGTTTTTGTTCTGCGCCTTCAATTTGTTGGGTCGCTGATAAATCTAACTCATGAGTATGTGCGTTGTTTACAACCTCTTCGCCAAGATCAATCAACTCTCTACGGATATAGAGGTCGTGGATAATCTTGCCGTATTCTGAGGCATTAATAATTGTAACGATGTTGCTTTGCAGCTCCGCCAGATAGCTTGTTCCACCAAGCTCTTCAAGGTTGCCACTGCTTGCAAAATAATTCTTTAAGGTCGTAGCATTTGCAAGTTGTCCGCGCTCAATCAGCGTCTTGCAGGCAAGGTAAATTTCTGAGTGCGCGGGATCAGCGAAATGTATAGGGAGTAGAAAATCGGAGATTCGCTCATAGGCTTTATTGTTGGCTAAAACTGCGCCCAACAAAGCTTGTTCCACCTCGTAGTTGTGTGGTGGAGAACGTAATGCAGGCCCATCATCAAAGGGGATGTCTGAGTCGAAATGCGGAATCGCGTGATCTTCCATGGCCTCGGATCTTAATTACTGGTCAATGAGGTATTTGTTACCGCTGTGGTCCTATTCAAGAATTGGATATCCAGCGCGTAGAGGAATGTATCCGGTTGGGTGACAGAAGTACAGATTGGAAATGAAAACGGCACCCCGAAAGGTGCCGTTTCATAAAGTCTATCAACGTGTAAAAGTGAAGATTACTCTTCGCTTTCAGCTGCTGTTTCAACAACTTCTTCAGTTACTTCTTCAGCTTCATCAACAACATCATCATCTTCATGAGATGATGTCACTTTGCCACCAGAACGTAATTGTAGTTCTGCTTCTTCGGCTGAACGAGCAGCGTTAACAACGATATCAACAGAAACTTCAGGGTGAAGAACGACTTTAACGTCGTGCAGACCGAGTGTTTTGATGACTTTGTTGAGAACAACCTGAGAGCGGTCGATGGTCACGCCAGATTTAGTAACAGTTTCGGCGATATCACGAGTGTTAACGGAACCATAAAGTTGACCTGAATCACCCGCCTGACGGATCAGGGAAACAGTTAGACCTTCGAGTGTAGAAGAAACTTTTACGGCTTCATCGCGACGTTTAAGGTTATCTGCTTCCAGCTGAACACGCTGGTTTTCGAAATGTTCAAGATTGGCTTTAGTGGCGCGCATAGCTTTCTGCTTAGGAAGCAGAAAGTTACGAGCATAGCCCGGCTTAACCGAAACTACTTCACCCATTTGACCAAGTTTTTCGATGCGTTCTAGAAGGACGACTTGCATGATACGATCTCCTTCTTATCCGATCAGGTATGGCAACAGAGCTAGGAAGCGAGCGCGTTTGATAGCTTTTGCAAGCTCGCGCTGTTTCTTAGCAGAAACTGCTGTTATACGACTTGGTACAATTTTACCGCGCTCTGAAATGAAGCGCTGCAAAAGACGAGTGTCTTTATAATCGATCTTTGGTGCATTTGAACCAGAGAACGGGCAGCTTTTACGGCGACGATTAAACGGGCGACGAGAACCAACGCCCTGGCTAACGATTTGAATGGCCATGTTGCTCTTCCTTAGCTAGCTGTTGCTTCACGAGGTGCGCGATCGCCACCTTCGCGAGGAGGGCGACCACCGCGGTCATCACGACCACGACCACCGTCACGTCCGCCGCGGTCATCACGACCACCACGACCACCACGACCACCGCGTTCGTCACGGCTGCCACGGTTTTGCATGACGACTGAAGGTTCTTCTTCTAGGGCGTCAACTTTAACAGTCAACGTACGAAGAACATCGTCGTTCAGGCGCATAATACGTTCCATTTCAAGAACCGCTGCAGAAGGAGCATCGATGTTGAGAAGGACGTAGTGACCTTTGCGATTTTTCTTAACGCGGTAGGCCATGTTACGCAGACCCCAGTACTCGGTCTTAGCAACTGAACCACCATTTTCAGTGATGATAGCAGTGAACTGCTCTGTTAGTGTATCGACTTGAGAGGACGAGATGTCCTGACGAGCGATATATACGCATTCATAAAAAGCCATATTTACTCCTCACGGCTTTGGAGGTGCAGGTAAACCCTGTACCCGGAGCTGGTGTCCTTGTTTTCCGCTTGAGGTCACCAGCAAGGAGTTGTTTTACTGCGGATTAACGTGCGGAATATAGCGATCCTAGCGCAAGGGTCAAGTGTGTTACGTTGTACTAAAGGTATCTATCTGATTCTTATCATGTATTGTTTTTTGGGAACCGTCATTTTTATCATTTTTTTGTTTGTAGGCTCTGTTTCGTTGCATATTCAACTTCAGAGCGCTATCTCTGGGCACAGATAATAAACCAGACAACAATATATTATGAAGACATAAAACCAGACGTTATCTGGATGCTGATTTAAAGGTATTCATCGAGATTAAGATCCGTGCTTAGTCTTTGCGACGTTGGGTAGTTATGGAGGAGAAAAAAGAATGAAACGTGCATTTGTCTTTCCAGGTCAGGGGTCTCAAGCTGTTGGTATGGGGAAAGAATTAGCTGAAGCTTTCCCCGTTGCCCGCGAGGTCTTCGAAGAAGTGGATGATGCGCTTGGGCAGAAACTTTCTACGCTCATGTTTGGAGGGTTGTTAGAGGATCTGACACTTACAGAAAACGCACAACCTGCTTTGATGTCTGTGAGTATGGCGGTTGTTCGTGTGTTGCAAAGCGAGGGAAATTTTACCCTTAGTGATCATGCAGCTTTTGTTGCTGGTCACTCTCTTGGTGAATATTCTGCACTTACTGCGGTGGGATCTTTGGAAATCTCAGATGCCGCGAGGCTTTTGAAACTTCGTGGGTTGTCCATGCAACAGGCTGTTCCTGTCGGGGAGGGCGCTATGGCGGCATTGCTTGGACTGGACTTTGAGGCCGCAGAAGCAGTTGCGAAAGAGGCTGCGCAAGGTGACGTGTGCTCTGCTGCAAATGATAATGCCCCGGGGCAGGTTGTGATCAGTGGACATAAAGCTGCAGTAGAGCGTGCATTGGATATCGCTAAGGAAAAAGGTGCAAAACGTGCAGTATTGCTTCCTGTTTCGGCGCCCTTTCATTGCTCTTTGATGGCACCAGCTGCTGATGCTATGGCTGAAGCTCTTGCCGGAGTTACTTTTCGTGCGCCGTCCGTCCCTGTGATTTGCAATGTTTCTGCTGATGTTGTTACTGATCCTGAAACGATTCGAAAACTTTTGGTTGAGCAAGTTACGGGCATTGTCCGTTGGCGTGAATCTGTTGAGTTTATGAAAGCTCAGGAGGTTGAACAGTTGGTCGAACTTGGCGCAGGTAAAGTGTTAAGCGGTTTGACGCGTAGAATTGATAAAGAACTCACCTCTACAAATGCAGGAAGCCCTGCGGAAATAGAAGAGTTCCTGAAAAGTCTTTAAGTTTTAAATGTGCGTAAAGCTACTTGGTCTAGGATACAAAATTAGGTAGCCTCTTGCGCATAATATATATTCTAGGAGTAAAACATGTTTGATCTTTCCGGTAAGACAGCGCTCGTTACAGGTGCTTCTGGCGGTATTGGTAGTGCAATTGCCAAAGCCCTTCATGACCAAGGAGCAGTGGTCGGTCTTTCTGGTACGCGCGTAGAGGCGCTTGAAAAAGTTGCTGCAGATCTCGGTGGTGAACGTGTTCATGTCTTACCAGCGAATCTGTCTGATCCAGATGCTCCAGCTGACCTTATTAAACGTGCGGATGAGGCAATGGGCCAGTTGGATATTCTGGTGAATAATGCCGGGCTGACGCGGGATAATCTTGCGATGCGTCTCAAAGATGAAGACTGGGATACTGTTTTGGCAGTTAATCTGACCGCGAGCTTTCGTTTATCCAAAGCCTGTCTCCGTGGGATGATGAAACGTCGCTGGGGGCGGATTATTGGAATTACTTCTGTTGTTGGTACGACAGGAAATGCTGGACAGACAAACTACGCTGCTTCTAAAGCAGGGCTGATTGGAATGAGCAAATCTTTGGCTCAGGAAGTTGCTTCTCGAGGAATAACAGTAAACTGTGTTGCTCCTGGTTTCATTGCTACACCTATGACAGATGTATTAAGTGATGATCTAAAAGAAAATCTCTTAACTGGGATTCCATGTGGTAAACTAGGAACTCCGGAAGATATTGGGGCCTCTGTTGCATACCTTTCAAGTAATGAAGCTGCTTACGTGACTGGCCAGACCTTGCATGTGAACGGCGGAATGGCCATGATATAATCTGTAATTGACCGCGAAGCTTTGAATCTTTATGTAAGATATGGATATAGAGCGTTGGCAAGCTGCTGAAAAGTATGTTAAGAGGCGGCGCTTCTCTGCGAAAGTAGAGTATTGAAAGAAATTCTGGCCGCAGGGTCATTAGTAAAACCGCCGAAAGGCGATAAATAGTTAAGGGCTAAGTTTTATGAGCAACGATGTCGCTGATCGCGTAAAGAAAATTGTAGTTGAACACCTCGGTGTCGAAGAAGCCAAAGTTGTGGAAGCTGCAAGCTTCATTGACGATCTTGGTGCTGACAGCCTGGACACTGTCGAACTCGTTATGGCGTTCGAAGAAGAGTTCGGTTGTGAAATTCCTGATGATGCTGCAGAAAAAATTGCTACAGTTCAGAATGCTGTCGATTTCATTTCTGAAAACATCTAATTGTTTTCTTATTATAACGCCGGGATTATTCCCGGCGTTTTAGTATTTAATAGATAGAGACATCTTCTTATTATGCGTCGTGTAGTAATCACCGGTCTCGGTATGGTATCCCCGCTTGGTTGCGGCGTCGATCACATTTGGTCACGCATTATCAACGGTGAATCAGGTTTAAGCAAAATCACTGGTTTCGAAACGTCTGACCTTCCATGTCAGATCGCAGGGCATATTCCTCTGGGTGAAACGTCAGAAGGATATTTTAATCCCGACGACCATGTTGCGGCAAAAGATCGCCGTAAGCTTGACCCTTTTATTATTTATGGGATAACTGCCGCTCAACAGGCGATTGAGGATTCCGGATGGAAACCTGAAGACGAAGAAAGTCTCTTCCGTACTGGTGTGATGATCGGTTCCGGCATTGGTGGTCTTCAGACAATTGCAAATGGTGCTTTGATGATTGAGGAAAAAGGTCCTCGGAAATTATCACCATTCTTTATACCTTCATCTCTGATTAATCTCATTTCCGGACATGTTTCTATTCGGTATGGATTTAAAGGCCCAAACCATTCGGTTGTTACTGCTTGTTCAACCGGCGCTCATGCAATTGGTGATGCGGCCCGACTGATACAATTCGACGATGCTGACGTGATGATTGCTGGTGGTGCTGAAGCTGCTGTATGTCGTCTCGGTATCGCTGGTTTCTGTGCTTCACGCGCGCTCTCTACTGGTTATAACGACTCGCCTAAAGAAGGCTCACGCCCTTGGGATGAGGGCCGTGACGGCTTTGTTATGGGTGAAGGTGCTGGGGTTGTTGTTCTTGAAGAACTTGAACACGCAAAAGCCCGTGGCGCGACCATCTATGGCGAAGTTATCGGTTATGGTCTGTCAGGTGATGCTCACCATATTACAGCACCTCCTGCGGATGGTAATGGCGGTTTCCGTGCCATGTCTGCAGCGCTTAAGCGGGCAGGTATTAACGCAGGTGATGTGGATTACATCAATGCTCATGGCACATCTACGCCGCTTGGCGATGAAATCGAATTTGGTGCTGTGAAGCGTTTGTTTGGTGATAATGAAAATTTATGTATGTCATCAACGAAATCAGCAATTGGACATCTTCTTGGCGCGGCTGGTGCGGTTGAAGCCATTTTCTCTGTTAAGGCAATTAAAGAAGGGGTTGTTCCACCAACTCTGAACCTTGAAAATCCTTCAGAATCCTGTCAGGGCATTAACCTTGTTCCTCTTGAGGCGCAAGAGAGAAAAATTGATACTGCTCTTTCCAACTCATTTGGTTTCGGCGGTACAAATGCTAGCCTTGTGCTAAAAGCATTTAACTAATTTTTTGCGTTGTGACTGACGAAACTAAAGAGTCTAAAAAATCTGAGAGGCCCTCTTTCGTGAAGTGGGCCTCTCTTATTATGGCCTGCGTTATCATGGCTATATCAATAACTGTTTATTATGCGCAGCAAACATTTATGGCCCCAGGCCCCTTGGTCAAAGATGTCGCCGTGGTTATCCCTCGCGGCGCAGGCTTGGAAAAAATAGCAAACCTTCTTAAGAAAAAGAAAATCATCAGTGATGTTCTTATCTTCCAACTTGGTGCCCGCTATACTAAACGTGCTCGTAACCTAAAAGCAGGTGAGTTTTTATTTCCCGCAAAATCATCAATGGATGAGGTTATTAACGTCCTTGAACAGGGAAAAGCTGTTAGCTATTCAATCACGATTCCTGAGGGGAAAACTTCTGTTGAAATAATAGAAATATTACGCGGAGATCCTAATCTTACCGGCGATATTTTGGTTGTTCCTGTAGAAGGGAGTTTGCTTCCTGAGACTTATCTGTATGTCCGGGGAGGGACGCGCCAGTCTATTGTCGAGCGGATGGAACAGGCGCTTGTGAAGAGTTTGGATGATCTCTGGGCGGCTCGGCAAGAGGGGTTGCCATTGAAGTCGAAAGAAGAGGCCTTGGTTTTGGCATCTATCGTAGAGAAAGAGACAGGTATCGCTGCTGAAAGACCATTAGTAGCAGGTGTTTTTATTAACCGTCTTAGATTAAAAATGCGTCTACAATCAGACCCGACGGTCTCTTATGGTCTGACCTTGGGAAAAGTTCCTTTGGGGCGAAGTCTTTCACGGAAAGATCTTAAGACGCCAACACCGTATAATACTTATACAATAGACCGGCTTCCTCCAATGCCGATAACAAATGTTGGAAGGTCGGCTTTAGAAGCCGTTACACAACCCGCTTCTACAAGGTATTTATATTTCGTTGCTGACGGTACGGGCGGACACTCCTTTGCAACGAACTTAAAAGAGCATAACAAGAACGTACGTTTGTGGCGTTCTGTTAAGATGAAATAGACTTTCATGCCGCAATTTTTTGTATTTAATGGTGCTATTTACAATACCTCTATAAGTTCCTAGGGGGGGCTCGTCGCCTTATAGAACTGTTAAAAGGGGCTTGCCGTATTTTTTTTGATAATATTTAAATAGAGTGTTTTCTAATATCTAGAGTCTCAAATCTCAAATTAATGGGATAATAGCGGTATAAATACCAATTTATTTATAATTTTAGCCTGAAAGTACGATGTTTACTTGACCTTTTGCAGATGTTGGGTAGTTTTGCGCGACGCAAGAATGCGGTAGAAAAAGGCAAGAATGAATGGCTAAAGAAGAACTCCTCGAGTTTAGTGGTACTGTTGTTGAAAAGCTACCGAATGCAATGTTCCGGGTTGAGCTTGAAAACGGACACGAGATTATTGCTCATACTGGTGGGAAAATGCGTAAGTTCCGCATTCGTACCATGGTTGGCGATAAGGTTGACGTGGAAATGACTCCTTACGATTTGACTAAGGGTCGGATAACCTTTCGTCATAAGTAAGAATTCTTTCTACTTTGTAGCAAAAGAAAATACAGCTGCGCGTTTTGTCATTGGATGAAACGCGCATTTTGTGTTTGTTGATTGTTAGGGACCTAGGATTTCTTTGGTAGTCTGTCTGAAATGAATTCTGAGAAATAAAGTGGTAAAGAAGCGAATAACAGCACGGCTAGATACATTGGCTTTGGAAAAGAAATACGAGCTTTGTTTCTTTGTAACCCTTTTTTGATAATAGTTGCGGCTTCTGAGCCATCCATTAAAAAGGGCATGGGGAATTTGTTTACTGCCGTAATACCACTTTTCACAAAACCCGGTGTTATAACAGACACTTTGATGTTATCTTTCTTTAGGTCACCTCTTAATCCTTCTCCCCAAGCTCTTACGGCAGCTTTGCTCGCGCAATAAGCGGGTGCACTAGGAAGGCCTTTAAAAGATGCAAGAGAGGACATTATTGCGATTTGTCCACGGCCGGTTACTTTCATAACCTCAATGGCTGGAAGGACAGTATTAATAACACCATAGATGTTTACATCCATGATTTCTCTGACTTGAGAATCGGTTTCTCCTGTATTCCCGGTACCACCAGAAATACCAGCATTTGCGATGACTAAATCGAGTGAAGAAATCTCATTTGCTTCTTTAATAACGTGGCTGCATAGCACCGGATCTTTAATATCCAAAACAACTTTATGAACAACAGCTCCAAGTTTCTCACATTTTATGGCAACATCATTGAGGCGCGTACGATTTCTACCTATAAGAAAGAGCCTTTTACCTGAACTTGCGTAAGATTCAGCTAAGGAAGCGCCGATGCCACTGGAAGCACCAGTAATTAATACTGTATTCGGGTCTGTCATTCTTGCAGGGTCTCGTATGTATTGAGTATAAAGCTATGAAAATAATCCAGCTTCTGAAGAAAGCAAACGATTTGGTTGGATATCCTACATTTCTTTCGTTTTGTTAAGGAACACACTGATGAGTAAGGCAATCGCGAGTATGACGGGCTTTTCCCGATCCGAAGGAGAATATGTCGGAACGACTTGGTCTTGGGAGCTCAAAAGTGTAAATGGTAAAAATTTGGATGCACGATGCCGCGTGCCAAATGGATACGAAGCTCTGGATGCAAAAGTTCGGTCCGAACTGGCTAAAAGCTTTAAGCGTGGAAACTTTCACGTCAACCTAATGATTGATAATAAGCAAAAAACCATCAAACTTCAGGTCAACGAAGAGATTCTCCAGCAAGTAATTCCTTTAGCAACGCGCATAGGTAACGAGCTGGATGCTGTCGCACCTTCAATTGATGGGATTCTCAATTTACGGGGAGTTTTGGAGCTTGTTGAAGAAGAAGAAACGCCGATGGATCAAGAAAAGCGGCTAGATTTGATCTACATTAGTCTGGAAGAGGCAATATTCCAGATGGCAGAAATGCGACTTCAAGAGGGTAGTAGGCTTGCTGAAATCGCTCAAAGTCAATTAAACGATATCGAAGCGCTACATAAAAAAGCCTCTGATCTTGCGGCAACCCAACCCACAGCTCTTCACGACCGTTTTAAAAAGCAGATGGCTGAGTTATTAAAAGATGGAAGTCCTGTATCTGATGAACGCATGGCACAAGAAATCGCAATTTTGGTAACCAAAGCTGATATTCGAGAAGAACTCGACCGTTTGGCCGCTCATGTTGCGGCAGCTCGTGATCTATTGGCTCAAGGAGGACCTTGTGGACGCAAATTAGATTTTCTTTGTCAGGAGTTTAACCGTGAAGCAAATACGCTCTGTTCAAAGTCAGCGGACGTGACAATGACGAGTATAGGCATTGATCTGAAGGCTACAATTGAACAATTGCGCGAACAAATCCAAAATGTCGAATAGTAAAATGAAAAAGCTTCCTAACACCTCAATTCATCCTAACACCTCAATTCATCGCCGGGGCTTAATGTTGGTATTGTCTTCTCCTTCTGGTGCAGGAAAAACCACAATATCGCGAATATTATTGGAAAAAGAACAAGACTTGACCTTGTCCGTATCCGCGACCACACGAAAAAAACGTCCGGGTGAAGTGCATGGAAAAGACTATTTTTTTGTAAGCGTCAAAGAGTTTGATGAAATGGTAGAGCGAGGAGATATGCTTGAGTATGCCACAGTTTTTGATAACAAATACGGAACGCCACGAGAACCCGTAGAAGAAGGGCTCAGCAACGGTAAGGACGTTTTGTTTGATATTGATTGGCAAGGTACACAGCAGGTCGCTGCTCGGGCTGCTAATGATATTGTAAGAGTATTTATTCTTCCGCCCTCTTTGCAAGAACTCGAACGCCGACTTTATGCCCGAGCACAAGATAGCGCAGAAGTTGTTCAAGGCCGAATGGCTAAAGCGGCAGATGAAATGAGCCACTGGGCTGAATATGACTATATCATCATAAATAAAAATGTCGAAAAATCAGTGGCCGATGTTCAGGCGATATTGCGATCTGAACGTCTGAAGCGGGAGCGTCGACCTGGGTTGGATGATTTCGTTAGGGATTTAAGGCAAGCCTGAATTAGATTCTACATGCATGATTCAAGTGGGTTTCAGTGTTCCGTATACTCTTGCGAGTGAACAGAACTCTTCAATTGAAAGCTCTTCTGCTCGAGAGGTTTCTTTGATGTTGGCTTCTAAGATAAGCCTTGGTGTGTCTACGCCGAGTGACTTTAAACTTTGGCGTAACATCTTTCTTCTTTGCCCAAAGGCTGCTTCTGTTATTTTTTCCAAATCGTAAACATTGGCTTTTGCAAGTGGCTGAGAACGAGGCTCTAAACGGGCAACAGTCGATGTTACTTTTGGTGGAGGGATGAATGCCCGCGGCGGGATGTCAAACAACGCAGTGGTATCGCATAGCCATTGGGTCATGATTGTTAGTCTGCCGTAATTTTTCGTTCGCGGTTTCGCCGTTAATCTATCGACAACTTCTTTTTGAAACATCAATGTCAAGCTGGCGAAGGCTGTGGGATCAGCAGCAAGCTGTTTTAACCAGTGTAATAACAAGACAGTTGAGATGTTGTAAGGCAAGTTGGCAACTACACGCCGAGGTGCTGTGCCAAGCTGTGTCAAATCGGTTTTAAGAGCATCTTGATCGATAACTTCCAACTTACCGTTATACGCAGCAGTGACGTCTTTAAGGGCCTTGATACACCGTTGATCTTTTTCTATGGCAATAACTCTGTTGGCACCTTCCATTAAGAGGCCACGTGTTAAACCACCTGGGCCGGGGCCGATTTCAAAAACAGTTCCTTGATTTAAGGGGCCACCATTACGGGCAATACGTGACGTTAAATTTAAGTCGAGTAAAAAATTCTGACCGAGTGATTTTTTTGCGGCAAGATCATATAGAGAAATTACTTCGCGTAAGGGCGGGAGACCGTCAGGTGATCTTGTCATTTTCTAAAATCTCAGAGTACGTTTAGTTACCATATTCGAAGCCATATTAATCGCGGCCAGTAAGCTACTGGGATTGGCTAGGCCTTTACCTGCGATATTAAAAGCGGTGCCATGGTCAGGGGATGTTCTGATGAATGGAAGGCCGAGTGTAATGTTTACTCCACCGTCAAAATCGAGAGTTTTTATTGGGATCAAGGCTTGATCATGGTACATGCAAACTGCAACATCATACTCTTGTCTTGCTCTTGCATGAAACATGGTATCTGCGGGCAGAGGTTCGGTTACATTGATCCCCTCATTGCGTAATTTATCAAGGATGGGTGCAATTATGTCGATTTCTTCTCGGCCCATTGATCCATTTTCTCCCGCATGAGGGTTTAAACCTGAGACTGCGATCCTCGGGTGAGCTATCCCAAAATCCTGTTTTAGTGCGGTATTGGTTGTGTGTATTGTGTTTACAATCAAATTTTCATCTAACGCTTTTATTGCTTCCGTGAGCGAGAGATGAATAGTTATGGGCACCACACGTAATTGTTTACAGGCCAGCATCATTACAGAAGCGGTATCGCTGCTGGCAAGTTCTGCCAAGAACTCCGTATGGCCGGGGTGTTTGAATCCGGCATCATAGAGAACTGATTTGTTGATTGGATTAGTTACAACTGCAGAGGCTTGACCAGATTGAACAAAAGAAACCGAGCGCTCAATAGATGCAAGGACAGAGGATCCATTTAAGCTGTCAGGAATGCCGGGGGAAACAGCTTTGTAAAGCTCTTGCTCGATGACAGGTAAAGCGTGTTTGAAACTGGAGGATGCTTCTGAAGGCGATGTAATTTTTTTTATCGGTACATCGAGCGATAAACGCTCTGAAATATCTTGTAAACGTTTTGGATCATCGACAATAAAAAAGGGTAAAGTATCTTTAGAGCATTGTTGCCATGCTTTTAAAGATAGCTCGCCTCCAATACCCGCAGGTTCTCCCATTGTGATAGCAAGTGGAAGAGGTCGAGCGTTATTTTGCATTACAGACGGATGTCCACATTTGAACTACGTCTTAAATCAAGTAAATAACGACGAGCTAAAGTATCCAAACGATCATCTGTTAATTTTTGTTCGATTGCCAATTTATCAACACCGCCACTTTCTTGCCGGTCGCATATGGCAATAACGGCTAAACCACCAGAAACCAATATGGCCTGTGTCGTTTCACCAACTTTGACTTCGCTGACAGCATTTCGAGTTGCTTGCGGTAAGTCATTGGTGTTTATTGTCCCAAGATCGCCTGAACCTTCATCTCCAAGCTCGTCTGCAAGCAGATCCATTGTGCTACAGCCATTAAATTTTCGTTTTGCATCAGCGGCCCTTGACTGCGCTTTTTGTGATTGTTCATAATTCGGATTTGCGGGCAATGAAAAGAGGAACTGTTTCAAATGAACTTTTTGTTCACTTTGAGCTGATCTTTCGTCTTGTATGAGGAGAATGTAGTAACCTCGTGTGGTCCTGATTGGGCCAACCAGACTCCCTGTTGAGGCATTGGCTACAGAAGACTGGAGCTCAGCTGATAATTGTCCGGCTTGCAGCCAACCAAGATCCCCACCCAGGCTCGCGCTATTGGATTCTGATACTTGCCTTGCAAGGGCAGAAAATCGACCGCCATTATTAATTGTATCTATAATGTCAGCAGCTTGTTGTCTTATTTGAGAATCTTCAGATGCTGTATCAACACCAAGGAAAATTTCAAAAATCCGTTTTTGAGTACTAGATCCCTCGGATTGAATTTTTGTTACAACCTCTTCTATCTCAGCGTCTGAGATGTTGACAGAAGAACGCAGGCTTCTGTTGACGACAGCACGCCAAGCTAAATCAGCTTTAAATTGATCGAAAAGTGTTGTGGGAAGAATACCTTGCTTTCGCAGGCCGTCTAATAATTTTTCGGGGCTCATTTTGTTTTGATTTGCAACGCCAGCCAATGCTGCTTGTATTTGTTTATCAGAAATGTCGATGTTGAGGCGTTCAGCTTCTTGAATTTTTAATCGTTCATCAATTAAAGTCCGGACTACTTGACGTAACATCCGTTGTCTAACTTCGGGCGTGTTCTTTCTTTGAGCAGAGATTATGGCAAGTTTCGTGCGCTGACTAACGTCCAGTAAAGAAATAATATCATCGTTCACAACTGCGGCTGGTCGCAAAATATCTTGTGCTTTGATAGGCATTGCGAAAAGCAATGAGATACTCAAGAGAGGGGCAATAAACAAGTGTTTCATTTGAGGACCTAATTCCTTATTCGTATAAGATATAACAGAGATTATGGCTGTTAAACTCAGAAAATTTCTATTATAGCGGCTGAATCGTTCCGAGATGCTTAAATGTTAGTTCAAGCGTAAATCTATCGTCTGGTTCAATCTCTCTATCACTGAACCAAGTTCTGGAATATTGAGTATCTATTATAATGCATTCATCATGATATATCAGTCCCAAGCCAGCTTCTCGAGATTCCCCAGCGTCTATGTCTCTTGTATAATTAGAGTTGAGACTCCAGTATTTTGAAATCTCACTGTTTATTCCAATTTTAACTTCTTCTCGATCAGAATTTGTGCCGTCGACATTATCATCTTTCAAGTAAACATAGTCCAAACTTAAGTTTAGAGCTTTTGGTCCAACATTTAACTCAACCTCATTCCTGTTCGATCCTAAATCGTCAGGGTCAAACCTGAAACGATAAAGAGCAGAAAAGTCATCGATAGTATAAATTCCAATATGACCAACGATGTCAGAAACCGCATCTCTAAGTCCTGAATTTTCTTCATAAAGGTCATTTTTACCTGTAAAGCGATAGCTTTGACCAACGAGAAGATCTGCTCGATTTCCACTTGTTGTACTTGCAGTCCATTTGAAGCCATAACTAACCCGACTTCCTGAATCAACGCGGTCTGTTCCTGCAAAGCGATTTAGATCAAAAAGGGCGGCGTCATCAAATTCAAAATCTCGACTATCATCATTTGGTATTTCGCTGGGATTAGATCCATTTGGTGCGAGAATACCCTGGACAATAGGTTCAATCGTCTGGGTAAAGTTTCCTCGGTAACTAGCAAAGGGATACCGCCACTCAAGAGCGAGTTGAGGGAAGACGCGGCCAGTAAGTCCGCTATAAGTATCACCTTCTTTACGAATGGTGTCGTTGTCCTGATTTACACCATTAACCCAATATCCATCGGCTTGAACTTGAGTGGTTAATTTGTACTGATCTCCCCATGACCCAGTATAGGGTAAATCCCAACCGCCAATAAGGGATACGCGTCGGCTATCTCTTCCTTCCGAGCGACCTAATGCCTGAGCATTGGCATCGAGGCGGTAGGTTGCCCCGGTTATGCCTGGTTGACTTTGAAAGCCGTATTGTACGCGCGGAAGAACATAAGGGTTTTCAGAATCATCAACGTCATTTCGAAGGCTTTGAAATTTGTAACTATCTAATTTGGCGTAATTCCGTCCACGGAATCCTTCTATAAAGGCGCTGGTTTCAAGCTCAGAATCTGTATTGAAACCATAGACGCGACCATAGGTATCGTCGGATGCATGCTCCGCATTGAAGCCCCATCGCCAGGTTTTATCAAGATCAAAACGTCCTTCACTTATGATCTGACCTCGAAATTTATCTTTCTTGGTCTTACCGTTGTTATCGTCTAAATCAGCAATGGTCCCGCTTGCTTCTATGGATAAATCTCCGGTGTTAAACTTTTTCTCGTATTCGCCTGCGAGGACAATGCCTTGTTTCGTGGTAGCAATTGGCGCAAAGAGTAATTCGGAGGATTCATCAATCGCCCAGTAATATGGTATTTGAAGCGTGATACCTAGTTGGGTAGATTTCCCGTAACTGGGGAGGAGGAACCCGCTCCGTCTTTTGACCGTGGGGTCTGGGTGAGCAAGATAAGGAGTATAAATCACAGGGACACCGAAAATTTCCATCCATGCATGATCATACTTGATGGTTTGTGATTCTTTATTATGTGTTATCTTCTTGGCTTTAAGCTGCCAGATTGGAGCTTTGTTGGGATCGTCTTTACAAAGCTCACAAGGGCTAAAAACACCATTTGTGAATACAGATATATTACCACTTGTTAGTTGCCCGTTGCTTGCTGCTAATCTGCTACGATCAGTTAAGAGAACGCGGATATCACGAATAAAACCTTCTTTGAGATTATCTGTTAATTCGACATGTTCTGCAAAAACGATCTCACCACTGGGTTCTAGGAGACTTATATTTCCTGTTGCTGTAACAACATTGGTATTCATATTATAAGAAATACTGTCAGCTAAAACTGTACGTTCGCCTTGTGATATTTCAACATTTCCTGTTGCTGTAACAATTCCAAGACCTTCGTCGTAGATAACTTCGTTAGCCGTTATCAGAGCAGGAATTTCGTTGTTGATGCCCTCAACGGATTGAGCATGCGCTTTTGTATTAATAGCAAAACTCAATGCAATAGATATAGCAGCAATAGATACGCTATTTTTAAGTAATGTTTTTACCCCCCTAAAAGACATATGTTTACCCGTCTTCCAGATGTAATAGCATAGTAACCCCTAACAATAACGATACTCCCGCAGGTGACCAGGCTGCCAAAGCAACTGGAACTTTAGTCGATTGACCCAAGGCAAAAACAAAGTTTGAAAGAAAATAAAGCAGAAAACCAGTAAGAATACCAGAAAGTATCATCAAGCCAACTCTTCCACGTCGATGTTGTTGCATGGAAAATGTTGCTGCAAGTAATACCATCGCCAAAAACAAAAAGGGTTTTGATAAAAGTTTATGAAATTGGAGTTTAAGTTTTACAGCTGAAAACCCTGCGTTCTCTAACAAGTTGATAAAGTAAGGGAGTTCCCAAAATGAAATTGATTTTGGGCTGGCAAAACTATCTTGTACTTTTTCCATTGTCAGTTCTGTTGGTATCAGAAGCTCTTCAAAGTACGTGGGTTTTTTGCCTGGATAAGAGTGCCAAGATCCTTTTAGAACCCAGTTACCATTTGTTAAATGAGCAGTTTTAGAATCGTAGCGAGAGAGAAATTCACTATTCTCAGTGAGGTTGAAAATAATGACATCGTTTAACGACAAGTCTTTGTTTACTGAACCGGCATGAATAACCGTTAAACCTGTCGGATCCGGTTGCCTCAGCCAAAGGCCTGTTTCTGAAACTTTAAAAATTGCTTGGTCTTTTTTCTTATAGGTCCTACTGATTTCTTTATTTTTTGCAAAAAGTGCAGAAGATATTGGATTAATAATTGAAAAAGAGAGCACACCAAGCAACAGCGAGCAAAAGGCAAAGGGAAATATAATTCCCCATATCGATACACCTGTAGACCTAATTATGACGAGCTCGTTGGCTCTTGTGAGTTTCCAAAACGTTGCCATGGCAGCAAAGAGAACCATGAATGGCATGATCTCCTCGCTTAACTGAGGCATACGGAAAAGGACAACTTTGACAACCTGAAGGAACGGAACTGCTTTATCTTCGAGATCATCAGATACTTCCACAAGGGAAATAAGAAACACGACCCCCATTAAGACGAAGAAGAAGCTCAAAAAGCTGATGAGGTAGTTCTTTGAGAAATACCGAAAGAGAGTCCAAGATATAAAAGAGGCTTTGACAGTCTTTTTTCTTGTGATAGCTGTCATTACGTCGTCCGCTTCGATTTTATATTCGGGGCGTTACCAAAAGAGATTGGATCTTGGTTTGGTTTGTCAGTATGGGTATTAATTTTTGATTTCCGCTTTTTTCTCTTATTTATAAAGAAGATAGAAGCCAGTATGACAACAAGCGGCCAAATATAGAGTAAGGGAACAAAGTTTTTATTTTTCTCAGCAATGTCTTTCAATAAGAACATAGCCAACATCATAATCCCCATAAAGGTGATCGCAACCATTATTCGTCCGAGATACCCTCTACGACTGAACTCTCCAGATAGAAGACAGGCAAGAGCGATGAAGGCCATGGCCAGAGTAAATAGCGGACTTGCTATACGGTAATGTCCGGCTGCGACGAGCTTATCGTGATTAGCAACATCACGGGAGTCTGAAGAATCAGGAAATAGTAACTCGTGCAAAAAGCGTTCTCTGGGCTTTAACCAACGATCGCCTTCTTCTTGATTGATGTCACCAAACTTAAGAATATACTTGTCAGAATAGGCGATGGACATCCGTCCTGTTAGCGGATCTACTTCTTGTCTACTCGCATCCCAAAGAACGGCCCGAAAATCATCATCTTCTTTAAGCAGTGCTCCAGTATCGGCGATGTAAGTAACATTTACGCCGGGTGTACTGCTATCATGTACAAGTAAGCCTTTAAGTTCTCCGGCAGGTGTTTTTTCTTTGAAATAAATCGTATATTCGTCGTTTAATGTGTTGAACTTGCCAGCTTTTAAGAGGACAGGTGAAAGATTATCTCTGAAAAAATGCTGTAATTCTCTAAATTCTCGATACGATACGGGGAGGAAATAAAAGTTGATTGCAACTACTGTCAGCATTGATAAAGCGCCGAGCAATATACCAGGTTTCGCAAGTTGAAATTGCGAGAATCCAGCAGCTTTTAATACGACTAGTTCGCTATCCGTGTTCATTTTATTATAGATGAACAGAACAGAACAGAATGTAGCAACGGGTATGACTATGACGAGAAAATAAGGCATCAACAAAATAATAAAATAAAAGAATGTTGATGCTGGCAAACCATCATTCACGATCATGTCGACGAATCGTAGAGATTGAGCCAACCATACTGCTACAGCAAGTGAAACTGCGACAGAAATGGCGAACAAAATTAGCTGCACCAACATATAACGTGAAATCGTCTGCATAGAACCCATTGTTTTTTTACAAAAATTACTGTGTAGAAATAGCCAGAACAGGCTTGCCACGTCCAGTTAATTCGTGGATTTTTCCTTCACTGTATAAGAGATTTGAATGATGGTTCGCAAAGTTCTATGATTGCGCCAGCATTTTAGGGCACCATATGTGTAAAAGTCTTGTGTTTCATTTATTCATTTTATTAAGAGGACGGCATGAATTTTTCCTTTGTTTCTGGTAATATTTCAACTTCAGGGGCGCTCGTTGTAACAATATTCGAAGATGGTGAGTTTTCTAAGACAGCAGAACTTCTGGACAAATCAACAGGTGGAGCTCTTCGGCGTAGTATCGAGAGTAATCGTTTTAAGGGTAAAAACGGGGATTTTCTTGAAATTCTTGCCCCAAGTGGTTTGAGTAATTCCCGGATTGTATTAGCTGGATTAGGAAAAACCACTAATTTGAAAGTTACAGATATTGAAAACTTGGGAGGGAAACTCTTCAGGGATTTGGCGTCGAAAGGTGAAAAAGAAGTCAGTGTGATTCTAGATGATTTGAAAGTTGGTCGTCTTGACGAATCTACTTTAGCTTCACACCTGTCTTTCGGTGCGTTATTGCGAACTTATAAATTCGATACTTATAAAACGCTTAAAAAAACTGATAACGCTTCACTGCTCGATAACTTTATCGTGCATTGTGCTGAACCGCGGTCTGCTAAAACGTCTTTTGATAAGTTGGAAAAAGTATCTGAGGGCGTTTTCTTAACCCGCCAGTTGGTCTCTGAACCTCCTAATCAACTTTACCCTGAAACCTTTGCTACTCAAGCGAAAGAGCTCGAATTACTTGGTGTAAAGGTGACGATCCTGAATGAGAAGGAAATTATAGATCTTGGTATGAATGCCCTTTATGCCGTGGGAATGGGGTCGGAAAAAGAATCAAAAGTTGTTATCATGGAATGGAATGGTGCTCCAGGCGGAGTCGAAGAGAAGCCATTGGCATTTGTTGGTAAAGGCGTGACCTTCGACACAGGCGGGATTTCTCTTAAACCAGCCGCGGGCATGGAAGACATGAAGTTTGACATGGGTGGTGCTGGAACCGTATTTGGCTTGATGAAGGTGTTGGCTGGTCGTAAGGCTAAAGTCAATGTTGTTGGTGCTTGTGGCCTTGCGGAGAACATGCCTGCTGGTAATGCTCAACGGCCAGGTGACATTGTCACATCCTATTCGGGCAAGACTATTGAAGTTTTGAATACAGATGCAGAAGGCCGTTTGGTTCTTGCTGACGTACTTTCCTACACTCAGGAAAAATTCAAGCCACGGCTTGTGATTGATCTCGCAACTTTAACAGGAGCTATTATCGTTGCTTTGGGTAATGATATTGCGGGTATTTTTTCCAATGATGATAATATTTCCGAGCAACTAACATCAGCTGGTAATGCCGTTGATGAGCGTGTATGGCGCCTTCCTCTGGCCGAGTGTTATGATAAATTATTGGATTGTGATGCTGCGGATATGAAAAATATTGGAGGTCGTGCTGCAGGCTCTATTACCGCTGCTCAATTTTTACAACGGTTTATCGAAAATGGAACGCCCTGGGTTCATATTGATATTGCTGGTGTTGCCTGGTCGACCAAGGAAAAGCCAACAGCTGCCAAAGGGGCGACTGGTTTTGGTGTTCGGTTATTAGATCGTTTTGTTGCTGATAATTACGAAGCTTAATTATAGTCTGATATTTCCAGGGGGCGGGAATACTGTTTCCCGCCCCCTGATTTTTGCAAAGAATTAAATGACTGAAGTACGGTTCTACCACCTGACAAAGACATCTCTTGATGAAGCTTTACCGAAGATGCTTGAAAAAGTTATTGAGCGTGGGCAAAAAGCAGTAGTTTTTTCTGCTGACGAACGCCGTCTTGAGGAATTGAACCAGTCCTTGTGGAGCTACCGCCCTGAATCGTTTTTACCTCATGGGACAAAACGAGATGGCGGTATTGAAAGCCATCCAATTTGGTTGACAACTAAATCTGATGACCTTGACACGGCGGAAGTGGTTTTTATTGTTCATGGAGCATCACCTGAGAGGCTCGAAAACGAAACAATAAAACTTTGTGCAATCCTATTCGATGGAAACAACTCTTCAGCGGTTCAAGATGCTCGAGAATTTTGGAAAGAGTTAAAAGCTGCTGATCACGAGCTGACTTATTGGCAACAGAATGTTAGAGGGTCTTGGGAAAAGAAAGCCTAGATTGACTTTCTCTTCCTCAGAATCAGACATATAATTTTTTCATTTAGTGAGATAATAACACGGGAATTTTCTGATTAGAGAACAGACTCTTAGTGACACCACCAAATATCATTTCTCTAATCCTGCTATGACCCCAAGCCCCAGCTACAATAAGACCAACATTCTGTTCCTTTGCCGTTGCCATTATAATGTCTTCAGGGAAAGGGCTATCGACGACCAGCCGATCACAACTCACGTCATGACGTAGGAGATGGGCAGCGATATCTTCTTGAGGAATATTTCCTTCATCGGGAAGGCCAACGGAAAGAAGTATGATTTTTTTTGCCATTCTCAACAAAGGTATAGCTCCTTGAACAGCACGCGATGCTTCAGCTGATCCATCCCAAGCGATGAGAATATTCTCAATCATATCTTCTGGAATTTTTGTTTCTGGTACAGCTAAAATAGGAAGGCTGCTTTCCATAAGAAGAGACCCTGAAAATTCAAGTTCATCAGCAAATCGGCCTTTTACCTGACTAATAATAGTTAGGTCAGTAAAGCGGGCATGAAAAGCAACGATATCAACTTCCCGACCTTCGTGTTGACGCCATTCGTGTGAGGACCCTATTTTTGAAACATTGGCTTCAAAGTATTCTTTTAGCTCAAGAGCTTGATTTTTAATAAGTTCACGTTGGTTCTCAATAATTTCTTCTGGAAAATATCCAACAACTCCATGAGGGGCTCCGCTTAAAATAGCTTCGGGAGTTTTGAGTGCATGCACACCCATAATGTGGGTGCCGTCCAATTTACGCGTGAGTTGTAAGGCAGCTTCTAATCTGGTCTTACTTGCAAGAGTACTGTCGATCTGAACCTGAATATCTCTTAGCATATTTCATCTCCAAACATGTAAACTTTGATGGCAGCCAATGCGGACCATTTGAAATTCTCAAACATATTTTGGACCGATAATAACGGTTTTGCATTGATTGAGATCAATAACATCATCCCTTTATCAATAGAAGTTATGTGGTTGAATTCATTGATTTACGATATTTGTCAGGAGTTTTTCCAAACTCAATTTCGAATGTCCGCGTGAAATAACTTCGACTTTTGTACCCTATCTTTGACGCAATAGTCTTAATTGGGAGGTCTGATCCTGAGAGTAGTTCGGCGGCTCTGCGCATTCGAATTGAGCGCAAAAGGTCAATTGGCCCGGTCCCATAGATTTCTTTGAATCGTTTAGCAAAGTGAGCACGGCTCATACCTGCTTTGTCGGCAAGGCTTTCTACGGTATGAGCCTCTTTTGATGTATCGAGAATGTGTTGAAGGATCGTCCACATCTGTTGATCAGCCACACCGTTGAGCCAATTGATAGATTTGTGCCCCTTATTATGGTGTCTTCGTAAGAGCATAATAATGCATTGCTCCAGAAGTGATCGAGCGAGGGCGCGTGTGCCTATGGTTGGGTTCGTGAGTTCCAAAACAAGTTCATCCATGGCGTTTCTTATTCGGTCTCCTGGTTCAAGGTGTTCGATTAAGGGCTCTTGGATTAAATTCAAAATGCCTGTGATACCTTGGTAAGAAATGTCAACAAGGCCGCATACAGCCCCGAGAGTTTGTGGGCCGTGCCCAGCTAATATATGTTTTAGAGCTGTATCTATAGGTCTGCATTGAGGGAGCGGATCTGTTGTCTCAGTTGCACTTATCAACTGATGGTGCTGAAACGCAGGTAATAGAATTATTGTTCCTCGTGATATCTTTTGTGGGGAATGTTTTCCAATGATGATATCGCCTCGACCACCTGTGACATAATGCAAAATAGCCTGTGTCTGCCCAGGTAAGGCAAGCGTTGTGCTTGCTCCTTTGATTTCACAAAATGCAAAGGGCTGAAGATCAACTTCAATAGCTTCGAGGATACGGTCAATAGTCATGCATTAAGATTTGGTGCAAGTCGGAGAAATAACAAGCTAGGAAATTTCTAACCTATGTGCTGCATATGTTTGAGAACACATTGAAGACGATAGGGAACTTGAGAAGGGTTATTTTTATATCATCACGAAGTTCTGCTTTTGAACTTCCAAGGATTTATTTTTGATGATTTATAAGGAAACTTTTCTATGTGCGAAAGTCATGACCATAACGATAAAGCTTTTACACGTCGCGCCATGCTTGGTGGCGCGGCTGTCTCCCTTGCTGCTGCGGGTATTGCGGCGACCTCCGTTGGAAATGTAAGTCACGCTGCGTCAAGTAATCCTAATTATGATGATCCGGTAAAGCCAGCTCTGCCACCTGTCGACGTCGAGATCAGTGTGAATGATACAGCGTTAATTGTCGTTGATCCTCAGATTGATTTTTTAAGTGATAAAGGTGTGACTTGGGGCGTTGTCGGCGAAAGTGTTACAGAACATAACGTCGTAAAAAACATAGGAAATTTACTTAATTCTGCTAAAAAAGCGGGGATGGTTGTGGCGATATCTCCTCATTATTATTATCCAACTGATCATGGTTGGAAATTTGAAGGTCCGTTAGAAAAGCTGATGCACAAAATCGGTATGTTTAATCGTAAGGGGTCTTTAAATTTGGATGGTTTTGATAATTCTGGCGCAGATTTTATGCCGGAATATAAAGATCAAATTTTGGATGGGAAAACGATTATCGCAAGCCCACATAAAATTTACGGTCCTCAAAACAATGACCTTGCTCTTCAACTAAGGAAGAATGGTATTAGTAAGGTTATTCTGTCAGGAATGTCTGCGAATCTTTGTGTCCAAGCGCATCTCTATGACCTTCTTGAACAAGGGTTTGAGGTTGCTGTCGTCCGCGATGCGACTGCAGCGGCAAAGCTCCCGGAGGGGGATGGTTATCACGCTGCACTTATTAACTTCCGTTATGTCGCAAACGCACTTTGGACCACGGAAGAAACCGTAAAGCGAATTGGGGCTGCAGCTTCTTGATTCTAGTGCTGTGAACTATAGTTGAATTAAAAGTTTATGTAATACCTCTCTATCTCATAAGTCGAGATGGAGAGGTGTCTAAATTTATCTAAAAAACTGTCTTGCTTTAATAATAGTGAAATATCTTTTGTCGTATTTTGTAGTATCAGAAAAAGGTATTTCTTTGTCGTGTATTGAAATGCTCGCACTGTGGGAGTTTTATATTGCTAGCATTATTGTTTGTACTCAATGTTTATAATTTGACATTTCATCGAGTTTTTCGTGGAGGGGTGATTTTTATTTCCACAATTACCTTTGGCCTGAGTCTGGCAAATGCCTCTCATTTGAAATTGCGTATAGGGTACAATGAAAATTCGTCTTACCCGTACTTTCTCGGGCAAGGCCCCCTTCCGGCAAATCCACCAGGACTATCTGTGGAGATTCTTGAAATAATTGCAAACGAACTTTCGATTGAGATTGAGTTTATACGTATGCCAGGTCAAAGAGTCTTGCGTGATCTCGAAGATAACCGCCTGGATGCGGCCTTTATTTTTTCTTTTAAGCCGGAGCGCCAAAAGTTTGGTGTTTATCCAATGGTTGGAGATGTTCCCGATAGAGATCGACGCTTAGCTGTTTTGACGTACATGCTTTACAAACCCGTTGGTTCAGATTTGAATTGGAATGGAGTGTTTATTGAAAACCTTAGGGGGGTGATTGGTGCTAATACAGGATATTCTATCGTCGATGATTTAAGGAAAAAAGGTATTCCTGTAGAAGAAACAAAATCGACAGCAATCAATTTTTTGAAAATGCGTAATTCTCGAATTGCTGGTGTTGCTGATCAGGAAATCGTCGCGGATGCGTATTTACAAAAAAACAATATTTCTGGTGTTGAAAAAATTCTTCGCCCTCTCGTTTCCAAAGATTATTTTTTGATTTTTAGCCATTTATTCTCTGATGAACATCCTGATATTCGAGATAAGATCTGGCAATTGATTACAGAGAAAAGGGATGAGTTATCAGAACAACTCATCCCAAAATATTTAACAAATTCTCTCGATGGCAATTTATAGAAATTACCTTAAACGAATGAATTTTCACGGCCTATGAAAGCTTTTCGGGTTATCCTGAAATTTCAAGTTTTTCCTGAGCTTCAAGCCACTGAGCTTCTGCTTTCGCTAGATCTTTCTCGATCTTCCCGATTTCTTTTGTGAGTTCGAGTTGCTTGCTGTTATCGCCTTGATAAATTAGAGGATCAGCAAGCTCGGCTTCTAGCTTTTCTTTTTTTACCTGAAATTTTTCCATTTTTTGTTCTGCAAGTCGGACAGCTTTTTTGTGATCTCCTCCAGAAGCACGTGCTTCGGCAGCTAGACGTCGTTTTTCTTTTTTGCTCACCCCTTTTGTACGGGGAACTTCTCCGTCAGTGGTTTTATCGTTGCTCAGTTTTCGCGTTTTTTGACGCTCTTTACGGCGCTGTTCCATCAAGAGACGTTTATAGTCTTCCAGATCGCCTTCGTAAGGTTGAACTGAACCATCAGCAACCAACCAGAAACGGTCAGCTGTGAGTTCAATTAAGTGAGGATCATGCGATACAAGAATGATGGCCCCTTCAAAGGTATTCATAGCCTGGATGAGTGCTTCACGGGAATCGACATCCAAGTGGTTGGTCGGTTCATCCATCAGGAGAATATGTGGCGCATCTCTCGTCGATAAAGCAAAGAGCAAGCGTGCCTTTTCGCCACCAGAGAGCTTACCAACTTTGGTGGCAACGTGGTTCACACCAAAACCAAAACGACCGAGCTGAGCACGAACTTTGGATTCTGGTGTGCCAACCTTCATCAGGCGCGCCATCAAGGTATATGGTGTTGCTTCAAGGTCTAGTTCTTCAGCTTGATCCTGTGCAAAATAACCAACCTTTAGCTTTGAAGATTTATAAAGCTGCCCATCTTGTGGCTCAAGGCGACCGGCAAGTAGTTTAACAAGGGTCGATTTACCGTTACCGTTTGCGCCAAGTAACGCAATCCTGTCTTCCATATCTATGCGAAGATCAAGGTTTTTAAGAATGGGTTTGCCGGGCTCATATCCAATATCAACGCGATCCAGATTGATGAGTGGTGGCGCAAGCTCTTGTGGTGATGGAAAATTAAATGCCAGAGTACTGTCTTCAGACACGGCGGCGATTGGTTTCATGCGTTCGAGCATTTTTACGCGGGATTGAGCCTGCTTGGCCTTGGATGCTTTGGCTTTGAACCTGTCGATAAAGCTTTGAATATGCTTTCGTTGTTCTTGCTGTTTAGCATGTTGCGAAGCTTGGTGCTCTAATCGTTCACGACGCACTTGTTCAAATTGATCGTAGTTACCAGTGTAGGAAATCAGTTGTTGATTTTCCAAGTGGATGATTTTGTTAGCAACGTTATTTAGTAGGGCTCTGTCGTGTGAAACAAGTAACAGAGTGCCTGGATAAGTCTTTAAATAACCCTCGAGCCAAATTGTTGCTTCTAGATCCAAATGGTTGGTTGGCTCATCAAGCAAAAGAAAATCAGGTTCGGCAAATAACAAACTCGCAAGGGCAACACGCATACGCCACCCACCAGATAGAGACGAGCATGGCTCTTGCTGGGCTGCTTCATTAAAGCCCAGTCCTGCTAGAATACGGGCGGCGCGACTTGGTGCCGTGTCTGCATTGATATCCACAAGGCGTTCGTGAACTTCTGCGATACGGGTTGGATCTGTCGTTGTCTCGGCTTCTTTAAGAAGAGCTTCTCGTTCGACATCAGAAGCCAGGACAGTGTCAATGAGGCTGACCTCTCCAGAAGGCAGTTCCTGGGCAACTTTACCCATTTTGGTTTTGTTCGGAACGTTAATATCACCTGATTCCGATGGAATTTCACCGGAGATGATTTTTAGTAGGGTGGTTTTACCCGTACCGTTACGCCCGACAAAGCCGACCTTGTCGTTATTGTGGACAGTAGCAGAGGCGCCATCAAAGATTGGGCGACCTACGATGCGATAATTAAGATTTTTGATATGTAACATGGGCGCTTAATATCACTGAAGCGCCGAAGAGTTAAGTATTTTTTTATTGAATTTTGTGAAGAGGGCATCCGGAACAATTCTAGGACGGTTTTATGCTCTGTTTTCAATATTTTAAGACATGTGTTTCAAACGCATGGCTGCCAATGCAAAGATGTAATGTAATTAGAGTTGCCCCACGAGCGCTCTGGCTGTATAACGCCGCGAAACGAATTTTAATCCATTTATTAAAGTAGGAGTGCCTGACATGGCTCTTGAACGTACTTTCTCTATCATTAAACCAGATGCCACCAAGCGTAACCTGACTGGTAAAGTAATCGCCAAGTTCGAAGAAGCTGGTCTGCGCATTGTTGCTTCCAAGCGTATCCACATGAGCCGCGAACAGGCTGAAGGTTTCTACGCTGTACACAGCGAACGTCCTTTCTTTGGTGAACTCGTCGACTTTATGATCTCTGAGCCAGTTGTTGTTCAGGTTCTTGAAGGCGAAAATGCTGTCGCAAAAAACCGCGAAGTTATGGGTGCAACTAATCCTGCCGAAGCTGCTGAAGGTACAATTCGTAAAGAGTTCGCTCTTTCAATCGGTGAAAATTCAGTACACGGTTCAGACGCTCCAGAAACAGCTGCAGAAGAAATCAAATTCTTCTTCTCTGACGCTGAAATCGTTGGTTAATAGTCCTCGCTCAATCTAAATGCGGACTATCTGAATTTGAAAGGGAAGCTTCGGCTTCCCTTTTTTATTGTCTGCATTTATTTTGTATGCAGACAATATTTAAATGTACTCTTTGCATTGAAACAATCATTCTGATTTTGAAAAAGCCTCTTTGGTTACATTAATCCTTTTCTCTCAAGTGATAATACAGAGGCGATACTTATGTTTGGTCGGTCTTATGCTTAATAACGTGAAATCTCTTTTCGATATTCCCTCTGATGTTTGTTACCTGAATTGCGCGGCCCAATCACCAATGCTGAAATCTGCCAAGCAAGCTGGTGATAAGGGACTGGATATTAAATTACATCCCTGGACGCTGGATCCTGATTTTTGGGGTAAATGTGCCGACGACCTAAGGGGGTTGCTGGCAAATATGATCTCTGCGGATGCCAAGGATATCGCTCTTATTCCTTCGACGGCCTACGGAGTGGCAACTGCGGCACAGAACCTCAAATTAGAATCTGGACAAGATATCGTTTTGCTTGAAGGGCAGTTTCCGTCAAATGTTATTGCCTGGGAGAAAAAAGCAAAAGAAAACGGCGGATCGCTTAACATAGTATCTCGTCCCGCAGACTATAACTGGACGCCTCATATTCTTGACGCAATTACGAATAAAACAGGGATTGTCACACTTCCCGCATGCCATTGGACAGATGGTAGCAAGATTGATCTTGTCGCAGTGGGGGAACATTGTCGCAGGTTTGGTGCTGCACTTGTTGTGGATGCGACACAAGCCATCGGGGCGATGTCGATTGATGTGAGGGCAATTCAACCTGATTTTCTAATCTGCTCTTCGTACAAATGGTTATTAAGTCCGGTTGGTTCAGCCTTTCTCTATGCGTCCTCTATACATCACGAAGGTAAAGCTATCGAGCTCAGTAAATTTAACTGCGATGATGTTGACCCTGTAAAGGGCATCTATACTCCAAAATCTGGAGCATACCGATATGAAATGGGGGGGCGAAATGTTTTTACACATCTACCAATGGCATTGGAATCAGCCCGTCAAATTAGCCAATGGGGCGTGACGAATATCCAGAAAACTCTCAGGCCGCTCACTGATCTTGTTGGGGACATGGCCTTAGAACGAGGATGGCAAGCACCTGTAGGCGAAAATAGGGTTGGCCATATCATTGGCCTGACTTTCCCAAATGACCACCCTGAAAATTTACAAAAGAATCTTGCAGAAAATAATGTCTTTGTCAGCGAACGCGGGGCGGGGATTCGGGTTTCACCTTATCTCTATAATGATGAGAGGGATGTTTTGAGGTTCTTTGAAGTTATGGATAGATTGTTGTCCTAAGCTTTGGGATTACTGTGAGTGGATCTCATAAAAAAAGGAGGCTGAAAAGCCTCCTTTTTTGCGTCAATAACACCAAATAACTCAAGTCTGTTTTTATTAGACGAGTGTAATGGCCATAAGTCCGAGTATAGCCATAATGATTACGACGGAATATGTTGTTACTTTGGTAAATCTTTCCCAGCCAAGCTGACGTTCTACCGTTAGTTCTTCATTCGTCATGGTGGTAAATTCCTCTGTCCCACGATTAGATATATCTTGGCCAGAGGCCAATCTTGTGGTGACTTTATCAGACCATAGCACCTTTTCAAGGGGGTTCTCTTGTTCGCATAAGATGTTATGGGGGGGCCGTGCTTAAAACTATTTCAGTTTTTTGTTTTTAAAATGAAAAATGACAGGCTAGGCTCATGGGAATTTGACTCACTCTCCTGATGATAAAGATGAATATCTATGCGTGCTGCCTATTATGAAAAATTCAATGGTGATATCAAAGTTGGTAACTTGATAGATCCTGTACCCTCGACTGGTGGGGTGGTTATCGAAGTGAAAGCAAACGGTGTATGTCGCAGCGACTGGCATGGATGGGTAGGACATGATGGCGCGATCTCAAATTTCCCTCATGTACCAGGTCATGAGTGTGCCGGGACGATTGTTGCGGTGGGCAAAGATGTTCTGCACTGGAAAAAAGGGGATGAAGTCATTGTTCCTTTTAGTTGTGGGTGCGGAATTTGTCCGACATGTAGAAATGGTAACGAACATATATGTGATGATGATTTCCAGCCCGGTTTCACAGGCTGGGGTGCTTTTGCGCAATATATGGCTGTTGAATATGCGGATGTTAATCTGGTCGCTCTTCCTGAACAAATCAGTCATACGGTTGCAGCGAGTTTAGGCTGTCGTTTCATGACGGCCTTTCGGGGTGTGGTGAACAGAGGGGGGATCAAACCTGGGCAATGGGTCGCGGTTCATGGTTGTGGCGGAGTTGGTCAAAGTGCGCTTATGATTGCCAAGGCCTTTGGGGCTAGAACAGTCGCCATTGATGTTAATGACGCTACTTTGGCTCAGGCCAAAGCCCTTGGCGCAGAGCATGTTGTAAACGCCGGTCAAGTCGATGATGTAGTCGCGGCGATTATGTCCCTTACAGGTGGCGGGGCACAGGTATCTCTCGATGCCTTGGGATCACCGATCACTGCTTATAACTCTATTGCCTGTTTAGCCAAAAGAGGTCGCCACGTTCAGATCGGCTTGGCCGCAGGCGATCACCAAGACATGAAAATTCCTATGAGCCTCGTGATCGGGCGGGAGCTGGATATCTATGGCAGCCACGGCATGCAGGGACATAAATATGGACAGATGTTGGATATGATTATCAAGGGCGAATTGGAGCCTGAAAAGCTCATCGACAGAACTGTGGACCTGAAAGAGGGCACTGATGTCCTGATGGAGATGTCAAAGGTCTCCCCAAGTGGTGTGGTGGTTATCGATCGATTTTGAGAAATAGAAAAAGGCAGCCTTTGGAAGACTGCCTTACATTCTAAGATAAGCTCAAACGATTAATCGGGATTACAAATCATTCCGACTTCTGGAAAAATAACTGGTGAGATAAGCTCATTTCCCTCAATTGTAACTTTACCCTCAGCAATCAGTCTTAAGCATTCGGGGTAGAGTTTATGCTCGGCAGTCAGTACACGGGCGGCGAGACTACTTTCTGTATCATCTGATAACACGGGAACCGCGGCTTGCCCGACGATGGGACCGCTGTCCATCTCGTGGCGAACATAGTGCACGGTACAACCGTGGAGTTTACAGCCTTCGTCCAGAGCGCGCTGATGGGTATCAAGGCCTGGGAAGAGGGGCAGCAGAGCCGGATGGATGTTGATCATCCGATTGTGCCAGTGCTCGACAAACTCTTTGGTCACAAGGCGCATGAAACCGGCGAGACAGACGAACTCAACGCCAGCTTTTTCCAGCGTTTGCGTGATTGCCGTATCAAAACTTACCCGGTTTTCATAATCACGATGGTTGACCGTGGCTGTGGCAACACTTGCTTTTTCAGCGCGTTCAAGACCCGTAACACCAGGCACGTTAGAGGCAACCAAAACGATTTCAGCAGGAAAAGACGGATCTGATGCGGCATCAAGCAATGCCTGCAGATTACTTCCCCTGCCAGAAATTAAAACGCCGACTTTTAAGCGGGCCACGTTTCAGCGAGCCTTTCGATTTGCACGGCTTCTTCACCTTGTGCTCGGGCTTGGACTGTCCCAAGAGAAACAACTGTCTCGCCCTGAGCTTGAAGAATGCCTGTAACGGCTTCAACTTTATCTGCGGCAACAACGACGGCCATGCCGATTCCGCAGTTAAAGGTACGCATCATTTCGTGCGGATCAATGCCACCAACTTTTCTGATCCAGCTAAATACGGGCGGAACAGGCCATGTGATGCCATCGATTGTCACGCCTAGACCTTCCGGTAATACGCGGGGAAGGTTTTCTGTAAAACCGCCGCCTGTGATATGAGCAAAGGCTTTTACGCCTTCTCCGTGTGGGCCAAAAGCGCGTATCGCTTCGAGACAGCTTTTTACGTAAATTCGTGTCGGCGTCAGAAGGGCTTCGCCAAGAGTAGCTCCTTCTTGGAAAGGAGCCGGGTCGCTATAGGCCAATCCTGAAAGTTCTACGATTTTACGAATAAGAGAATATCCGTTGGAATGAGGACCACTGGAAGCAAGGCCAAGGACAACGTCACCATCTTTGACGAGATCACCTGTAAGGGCCTGACCGCGCTCAACGGCCCCTACGGAAAAACCCGCAAGGTCATAGTCGTTGTCGCTGTACATGCCCGGCATTTCAGCGGTTTCGCCACCAATTAGGGCACAGGAAGATTGAATGCAGCCCTCTGCGATACCGGCAATAATATCACGGCCAGCTTCAACGCTGAGCTTACCCGTTGCATAGTAATCGAGGAAGAATAGCGGTTCGCCGCCCTGAACAACTAGATCGTTGACACACATGGCAACCAAATCAATGCCAACAGTATCGTGCTTGTTGGCTTCGATGGCGACTTTGAGTTTTGTGCCGACACCATCGTTACAGGCGATCAGTAAAGGATCTGTAAAGCCTGCTGCTTTGGGGTCAAAAAATGCACCAAAGCCACCAAGACCAGCCATGGTGCCTGAGCGAGTCGTTGATTTTGCTAGGGGCTTGATGGCCTCTACCAGTGCATTTCCTGCATCGATATCAACTCCAGCATCCTTGTAGCTCAAGGACTCAGGATTATTAGGGATGGTACTTATGGTATCCTCCTGTAACTTCGAGTATTAATGTACTCAAGTGTCTGAACCTGATAATAATCCCGGATCATTTCTAGCCGGTTAACTACCCGGTGGCTTTCGGAGAATCCTAACAGAGGTTCTCATAAAGGTCACAGTTCAGGGTTATTATCAGGTTCAGGCATTACCTAACGCCGTTGGCGTCAGGCTCTATAACTTTGGAAGATACTTAATCCGGGATGGTTTGCAATGCGGTTTCGCCGCTTTTTCAATAGAACAGCACTTCTTGTCACTTTTTTTGCTTTGGTCGGGCAGTATTCGTTGTCGCCAGCATGGTCAGGAAACCATGTGTATACGGTGACAAATATAAAGATAGATGCATCGGCCGGATCGGCAACTGAGGCAAAGAAAATAGCCTTAAGCCAAGGATATGAAAGAGCTTTTAAAGCTTTGGTTGAACGACTTGTTCCCCAACAGGATCATGCAAAAGTTCCGCTTTTAAGTGCTAAAGATGCCTTGAATTATGTCCTGGATATTTCTTTGTCGTCGGAGCGTTCGTCATCAGTGCGATATATTGCAAAAATGACTGTGCGCTTTAAAGAATCGCGGACTCGGGGCTATTTACGCAACACAGGCGTTGCTTTGGCAGAGCTTATCAGTAAACCCGTCCTTGTTTTACCGATTCAAAAATCTGGGGAACAGTCTCTTTTATGGGGCGAATCGAATCAATGGCGTGCGGCTTGGGGTAGTCTCGGTGAAACCAATGGTCTTGTTCCTTTGACGATGCCGTTGGGAGACTTGCAAGATATAGGTACTGTCGATGCCAAAGGTGCTCTAGCTGGAAAAGATGGTCTTTGGAAGCTGGCATCTAAATATGGAAGTAATGATATCTTCCTCTCAATCGCTGATATTGCGAATGATAGTAACTCTGCGGAGCTATCGGCTGTTCGTACTGGAAAGTTTGGGGATGGTAGAACGTATCGTTTGAAGGTTGTGAAAACAGCGGAAGAATCGACGGCTGGAATGCTGGAACGAGGAGCCAACTCTCTTAATGGTTCTCTCCAACAGGATTGGAAACAGGCCAATTTACTCCAATTTGGTATTGAACGTTGGATACTGGTTCAGGTTCCTATTGAGGGATTACAGGATTGGGTACTGATTAATAACAGGCTTCAGGACGTTCCGGCGATTAACCGTCTCAATACACGTTCAATCAATCGATCTCAGGTCAATCTTGATGTTTATTTCTCTGGGGATGAACGTCAACTTACGTTAGCGTTGGCTCAAAAAGATCTGGCGATGTTGTTGAACGAAAATAGTATTTGGGAATTACGGTTGCTAAATAAGCCAGCTGCTTCTTCGAGTTTAACTCTTCCTCTAGAGGAAGAAGTCCCGACTCTTTCTGAAGATTTTGTCGTCGATGAGCTCGCTGTTCCGACACAGGAAATTGACCTTAGTAATGATAATGAAAGCATGACCACCGAATAAATGTTAGATTTTTATGTTTGGGGTTTTGAGGGAACACGATGACGGCAGAACGACAAATACGCTTTTGGTTAATTGGATTAATCTTCTTTTTGGTTTGTGTATATTTTTTAAGCTCGGTTTTACTGCCCTTTGTCGCTGGTATGGCGATTGCCTATTTCTTGGATCCTGTTTGTGACAAGCTTGAGAATCTAGGGATATCGAGAACCCTGGCAACAACACTTGTTACTGTTGTCTTCATTCTGACGTTGGTTTTGGCGCTGGTTTTACTTGTACCTGTCCTTGTTGGGCAGGTACTTGATCTTGTTGAAAGCTTACCAAAATTAATGGAAGCTGCGCGTGGTCAGATTAGTAAGTTCCTTGCTGTCGTAGAAAATCGCGTTGACGGAGAAAGCCTGGTTAATCTAAAGCAGGCCTTGGGAGATAGTCTTAAAACAACAGCAAAATGGCTAACCCAATTGGCCGGAGGTCTTGTGGACGGTGGTGTTGCCTTTGCCAATTTATTATCTCTGCTTGTGATCACTCCTGTGGTTACGTTTTATCTATTGAGAGATTGGGATAAAATTGTAGGGCAGGTCGATAGCTGGTTGCCACGTCCACAACTGGAAACAATCCGTAAATTGGCTAAGCAAGTTGACGATACGCTTGCAGGTTTTATCCGTGGACAGGGAACTGTTTGTTTGGTGCTGGGGTGTTTTTATGCTGTTGGCTTAAGCTTGGCAGGACTGAAGTTCGGACTCGTTCTTGGTATGATTGCAGGCCTGTTATCTTTTATCCCATTTGTGGGATCCGGCATCGGTCTCATCCTCTCTGTTGGTTTGGCCTTTTTCCAGTTTGATAGTTGGACGCCTGTTATTGTTATTGCACTTATCTTTTTTGCAGGGCAATTCTTGGAAGGTAATGTTCTTACGCCGAAGCTTGTCGGCGAAAAAATTGGCCTCCATCCTGTCTGGGTTATTTTTGGCCTTTTGGCTGGCGGCGCGTTGTTTGGCTTTGTCGGAATGTTGCTTGCGGTTCCTGTTGCAGCGGTAATTGGGGTTGGAGTCCGGTTTGCTTTGAGTGAATATATGGACAGTCGGTATTATTATGGTATCAATCGTCCCAATGAAGCTCAGGGCCCAGATCCCGAAGATTCTTAAATCAAGAACACTGATGATCGAAGCCTCCAAATTGAAGACAGTCGTTTTAAGTATGGATAGTTCCCAACTGCCACTCGATCTTGGTCATCGTCCTGCGCTTGGCCGCGAAGATTTCCTTATTGCTCCTTGCAATGAGGTGGCTGTTGCATGGATTGATCGTTGGCCAGATTGGCCGGGCCATGCTTTGGCTTTTTATGGTCCTTCTGGTTGTGGGAAAACCCATCTTGCCCATGTTTGGCAATCTGAAAGTGCTGCGATTTCTATCACGGCGGATGATCTGCTATCTCATGATCCTGATGAACTTTTGGTTAAGCAAAAAAACTGTATTTTGGATTGCCCTGAACGGGATTTAGAGATTTCTGCAGAGTTACAGCGCAAACTTTTCCATTTGTTTAACTTTGTCAGAGAAGAAGGTGGGACGATGCTCTTTACGGGGCAGGAAGCCCCGGCAAGATGGGCGGTGTCTCTACCTGATTTATCATCCCGGTTATCGGCGGTCCCTTCGTTTGAAATGGGATCTCCTGATGATTTCCTTTTTGAAGCACTGTTGGTCAAACTCTTTTACGACCGCCAACTAACGATCAGCAAAGAAGTCTTGCGCTTTCTAGTCCTTAGATTAGATAGATCTTTTGAAGCTGCCCGTGAAATCGTATCAAATTTGGATCAAGCCTCGCTGGCGTCTCAACGGGAAATTACCATTCCTTTTGCTAAGGCGATTTTACAGAAGTTCCATTCACAGAATTAATCAGGGTCTAACAGACATTGGAGTGCAGGATTAATCTGGATATAGGATTAGGTCGCGAGATCGCCTATTCTCCAGGGTGAATAATATTGAGCAGCTTGGTACTCTCTTTTGATATCTCAGACCAATTATCAACTTGGCACTCTACTATTGCTAACCCAGCAGGTGGGAGGCCGCCGTAAATACGGTTCATGGCTGCTTCTTGTGAACGTGGTCCACTAATATCGTGTAGAAATTGACTGAGTCCGGGGTTGTGCCCAATCAACACCAAAGTCTCGAGCGTTGTAGGTAAACTTTTTAAATTTTTTAAAACTTGTAGAGGAGAGGCAAGGTAAAGTTCCGGATGGACATCTATTGAAAGCTCTGAGGAGAGTATATCACGGATCAAGCCCGATGTCTGCCTAGCGCGCGTGGCAGAGGATGTCAGGATCAAAGAAGGCAGAGATTGATTACTAATAAACTGTCCAAGCCATTGAGCTTCATCGTGCCCTTTTACTGTTAAGGGACGTTCTGAATCATGTTGGTTTTTCAAAGGTGGTTTTGTTGACGCATGGCGGGCAATAAAAATTGTTTTCATTTTAAGTCACATCAATATTTGTATCTAGTCTTATGTTAAGCATGCACTATAATAATAAGATTGTGTTCATACTTATATATATTTTCATTCTTTCGATATATTAGTCTTAAAGTTCAATAACGTGGAGAAATTTATGCCGTCTAAGGTTGCTCAGGATATTTCAATAGGAAAACAGGACAAAGAGAAAACTGAAGTTTTGTCTATTGCCGCAGATTCTCCTAATCGTTTTATCAATCGGGAGCTTTCCTGGATTGCATTTAACGAACGTGTCCTTGAGGAAGCTTATAATCCTGCGCACCCGTTGCTGGAGCGTATAAGGTTCTTGTCAATTTCGGCAGGAAACCTCGATGAGTTCTACATGGTTCGTGTCGCGGGTTTGATGGGACAAGTACACGCCGGAGTCAGCAACCGAAGTCAAGATGGTCTATCACCAGAACGTCAACTTAAAGCCATTGATGAAAAGGCGGCTAAGTTGATGCACAGTCAACAAAAAATTTGGTCGAATTTGAGTAGAGAGCTGGGTGAAACTGGCTTTGATTTACTTAAAACAACGGATCTGAGTGAAGATGATCATGCTTGGGTTTCTGAATATTTTCAGGATCAAATTTTTCCAATACTTACGCCAATTGCTATTGATCCCGCACACCCTTTTCCTTTTATACCGAACCTCGGTTTTTGCATGGTTTTGGAGTTAGAGGACGAATCAGAGGACAAGTTCATCAATGGCTTGATTGCAATGCCGCATCAATTGAGCAGATTTGTCCGGCTCCCAGGTGATCATCATCGTTTTATCCGTCTTGAGCAGATCATTCGCCTTCATATATCGCAGCTTTTCCCTGGATTTAAAGTCAGAAGCGTGGGGCATTTTCGCGTGTTACGCGATAGTGATATTGAAGTAGAGGAAGAAGCCGAAGATTTGGTTCGGGTTTTTGAAAGCGCATTAAAAAGGCGACGTAGAGGGAGTTGTATTCGACTTTCTATTGATGCCAATATGTCTGGTAATTTACGTGCCTTTGTCACGAGAGAGCTTGATGTTGACCAGGGAAGAGTCTTTGTTCTTGAAGGGTTACTCGGCCTTGTCGATACAAAAAAGCTGGTGGTTAAAGATCGACAAGATCTTGTTTTCTCACCTTATACTCCACGTTTTCCAGAGCGTATTCGAGAGTTTGGTGGAGACTGCTTTGCAGCAATCCGAGAAAAGGATTTACTGGTTCACCATCCGTACGAAAGTTTTGATGTGGTGGTGCAGTTTATTCGTCAGGCTGCGAGCGATCCGGCCGTGGTATCTATCAAACAAACTCTCTATCGAACCAGTGAAGATTCTCCTATTGTTAAGGCGCTAATTGAGGCTGCCGAACGGGGTAAAACGGTTACGGCTCTTGTGGAATTAAAAGCCAGATTTGATGAAGAGCGAAATATTCGCTGGGCGCGTAATATGGAGCGTGCGGGTGTACAAGTTATTTATGGTTTTATTCAGTTAAAAACCCATGCCAAGATATCTTTGGTTGTACGCCGTGAAGGTAAAAAACTGAAATCCTATGTTCACTATGGAACCGGGAACTATCACCCTATCACAGCCACTGTATACACCGATCTTTCGTTCTTTAGTACAGACGCAGCCCTTTGCCGGGATACAGCCAAACTATTCAATTATATTACAGGATATGCAAAGCCGCTGCCGATGGAAAAGCTGGAGTATGCTCCCATCACCCTTCGGCAGAAACTTCTCAATCATATTGATAGAGAAACCGAACTCGCGAAGGAGGGCAAGTCCGCCACCATTTGGGCAAAAATGAATGCTCTCGTGGATCGCGAAGTAATCGACCACCTCTACAAAGCTTCACAAGCGGGTGTTTCAATCGATTTGATTGTTCGCGGTATTTGTTGTTTGCGTCCCGGTGTGCCCGGACTGTCAGAAAACATCCGTGTGAAGAGTGTTGTTGGACGTTATCTGGAACATGGCCGAATTGTTGTTTTTGGTGATGGACACTCTGTTCCATCCCGTGACAACAAAGTCTTTATCTCGTCTGCGGATTGGATGCCGAGAAACCTGGATCGTCGCGTTGAAAGCTTTGTGCCGATTGAAAACACGACGGTGCATCAGCAGGTGCTGGAACAGGTCATGATCGCGACGTTAAATGATACTGCGCAATCCTGGAACTTAAGCTCTGATGGTACTTATGACAGGGAGGAGCTGTGTGATGAGAACTTCTCTGCCCATAATTATTTTATGATAAACCCATCTTTGTCCGGACGCGGTAAGACCCTGAAAGAAAAACGTGCTACACCTCGACTTAAGCGCCTTCGATAACCTGCTTTTGTAAGTCGATGTTGGACTTAGTTCTCAGGCGAAGTGAATATTTCTTTCTGAGGAAGGATTTCCATAGTGCTATCAATGTTAATGATAACCTCGGAGAGATTTTTCTTTCCGATCCTTCGCAGTTTGTAGTTGATCCGATATAGACCCGGGGCAAAAGGTAAGCTGCTGGTGTGGCGAAAGTTTTTTAAACTAAATACGAGACTGGATTGTGCCGTATCAACCGTTTTGAAAACGGTACCGTCTGGTTTGAATATTTGTAGTTCTTCTTGATCCCCTAGCTTGATCCCCCAGAGATTGACCCAAAAATAGAATTCAGTTGTACCAGGGGGATATGTTTTGAATTCGCTATGGTCAGAGTCTAATTCTTCAAAACTCAGGGAATGGTCAGAAAAACCGACCTTAAATACACCACCGTTACGGTAACCTAGCTCAGCATTTGCATCTGCTGACCAATAGGACCTCCCCGTGGCGGCAGCTTCACAGCCTTCATTACCCTTCATGCCCGTAAAGGGATCAATATTCTGACCTTTGTACGAGAGATGGAAATGTAAATGAGGGAAGCTCGTCGAACCAGACAAACCAACCAAACCAAGTAATGATCCTCTTGCGACTTCTTGGCCCGGTTTGACTATCACGCTTCCTTTGCGCAAATGCCCATAGTGTGTCCGCCATCCGTTACCGTGATTTACAACGACTGAATTACTTGGTCTGGGTGCGAGACCGCGTGCAGCCCTAACTTCATCTTGATTTAAAGCGCGATCAGCAATGCCATCTTTGATGATTTCGATTTTACCTTTGGCGGCCGAAATGACGGGAAAGCCGGTTTCTTTCCATTTTGGAGAACTGACACGGATGTCGATCCCTTTGTGGCCGTTATAGGTAAGTATGCCGCAGGTGTGATCCAGTGCTTCTGGGCCTGGTGCGTAATCAAAGTAGTGCTGTATAAAACAATCTGTTGAAGTGTCGCAAACAACGGGAAAGGCCAGCAAAGGCGCGGAAAATTCTTCAGGTTCAGCCTGTGCCATTGAGCCGGAAAGAAGACATAGTCCGGCGGCAAAGCTCAAAATGTAGGGGAGAATAATCGGCCGGAAATTAATCGAGATCCTCCACAACAAGCTTGCCATTCTTGATACTGAGGGCGATTAGCCCTTTTTTCAGCCTGAGAGCCTTTTCGCCAAAGACTTCACGTCGCCATCCAGAGAGCGCTTTTACATCAGCGTTATCATCGGCAGCAATTTTTTCTAAATCGCTGCTATTGGCAATCAGTTTTTGAGCAACGTCGTACTCATCACACGATTGTTTTAGAAGTACGCGTAAGAGATCCATTATGGCACCCAGGCCATTATTCGGGATTGTACGTTCTTTGGGCGCAGGACAGTCTTTTCTGGGAAGATCCAAAGCTTTTTGGACCGCGATTAAAATCTCCTTGCCCAGACGTCCCTCGGCCATATCAACGGACACGCCGCGGGTTTTGGAGAGATCTTTCGCATTTGTGGGACGGTTAGAAGCAACGTCGTAGAGCTGCTCATCCTTGATCACTCGACCTCTTGGGGTATCTCGGCGCTGGGCTTCTATTTCACGCCATGCAGCCAACTCCTTGAGGATTGCCAGGTAATGGCGATCATTGGATCGGGTTTTTAGTCTGAGCCACGCTGTTTCTGGATCTTGTCGGTAAGTTTCTGGGTTTTCAAGAATAGCCATCTCTTCATTGAGCCAGTGTTCCCGACCGCTTTTATCAATTTGTTCACGTAACTTGGCATAGATGTCGCGCAGATACGTTACATCTGAGAGGGCATAGGATATTTGTTTTTGTGTGAGGGGGCGACGTGACCAGTCTGCAAAACGGGCAGATTTATCAATCTCAACATTCACCAATCGACGGGCTAAATTGTCATAACCAATGGAATCGCCAAACCCGCATACCATGGCGGCGACTTGGGTGTCGAAAATCGGGTGGGGAACTTCGTCCATCAACAGGTGGAAAATCTCCAAGTCCTGTCGTGCGGAATGGAAAACCTTGAGAACATCAGGTTTTCTCATCAGATCAAAGAGGGGGTTGAGATCAATGTCTGGCGCGAGCACATCAATCGCGGCGAAGCGATTGGCATCTGCAACCTGGACAAGGCAGAGTTTCGGCCAATAGGTCGATTCACGAAGAAACTCAGTATCAACCGTTACGACGTCAGATTGGGCCAACTCGTGGCAGAGATCTGATAGTTCTTTGCTGGATGTAATCAATGTCATGGCGGGACTATACGTGCCAGATCCGTGCTTAGAAAGAGCAATGTGCAAAACCTGTAATTTCCAACAATTATAACGTAAAACATGCGGGAAGCATTTTTTTTCGTTCACTTTAGCCAAACTTCAGGCTCTAAACCTTGACAAAAGGGCGTTTGAATGCCTTTTTCCAACGGAATATTTGATGGTTTTGGCAAGGCGTACGATTCAATCTGGTTGGCGATAAAGTTTTCTACCAAGGCTCTGGCTTTGGAATGGCCTCGTTAATGATTGTAAGCCACGCATTCTTGCTGAACTTGGACAGCTAAAATACCAAAGGAAATACTATGCACCCGTTTCGTTCCCATAAATGTGCTGAACTGCGCCTTTCAGATGAAGGTCAGGAGGTTCGCCTATCTGGTTGGGTCCACCGTAAGCGTGATCACGGACAACTTCTTTTTGTTGATTTACGTGATAGCTTTGGTATTACGCAGTGTGTGGTTGATATTTCCAGCCCGCTATTCAAGGAGTTGGAAAATACGCGGGTGGAATCAGTTATAACTGTAACTGGTGAAGTTGTTCGTCGTAGCCCTGAAACGATCAACCCGACTTTGCCGACTGGTGAAATTGAAGTTCGGGTACGTGATCTCGAAATTCAGTCTCGTGCCGATGTTCTTCCTCTTCAGGTGAACTCTGATGAAGATGCGGGAGAGGACACCCGTTTGCGCTATCGTTATCTCGATCTGCGTCGTGAAAAAATGGTCAAGAAGCTCAAGCTTCGTTCTGGTGTGATCTCTTCTCTTCGTCGCCGTATGATCGAACAGGATTTTATGGAAATCCAGACACCTATTCTGACGGCTTCCAGCCCGGAAGGTGCCCGTGACTTCCTCGTGCCAAGTCGTATTCACCCTGGTAAATTCTATGCGTTGCCACAAGCACCTCAGATGTTTAAGCAGCTGTTGATGGTAGGGGGTGTTGACCGGTACTTCCAGGTTGCGCCTTGTTTCCGTGACGAAGATAGTCGTGCTGATCGCTCCCCTGGTGAGTTCTATCAGCTTGATTTTGAAATGAGCTATGTAACTCAGGATGATGTTTTCAACGCAATTGAACCCGTTCTGCATGGTGTTTTTGAAGAATTTGCAGATGGCCGTGAGGTTTCTTCTTACCCGTTCCAGCGTATTCCTTATGCGGAATCTATGGCGAAATACGGTTCTGACAAACCCGACCTTCGTAACCCGATCATCATCAATGATGTAACCGAAGTTTTCCGTGGTTCTACTTTTGGTATCTTTGCCCGTGCCATTGAGGGCGGCTCTGTTGTTCGCGCTATTCCTGCACCAGGCACAGCTGCAAACCCACGTAGCTTCTTTGATAAGTTTAATGACTGGGCACGTAAAGAAGGTGCGGCGGGTCTTGGCTACGTTATCTTTGATAAAGATGGTGTTCCAAAAGGACCAATTGCCAAAAACCTTGATGAAGAGCGCTTGGCACAGATTAAAGAAGTTGCGGGCCTTAACAACGGGGATGCTGTTTTCTTTGCCTGTGATAAAGAACTTGCAGCCGCCAAATTCGCGGGTCAAGTTCGGAACAAACTTGGTGTGGATCTCGACTTGCTCGACAACAAAGTCTTCAAGTTCTGCTGGATTGTTGATTTCCCAATGTTTGAATTGGATGAAACCACAGGCAAGATTGACTTCAGCCACAACCCATTCTCTATGCCACAGGGTGGAATGGAAGCGCTTGAAAACGAAGATCCTTTGACGATCAACGCTTACCAGTACGATATTGTTTGTAATGGTATCGAACTATCCTCTGGTGCTATTCGTAACCACCGCGCTGATATCATGTACAAAGCCTTCGAGGTTGCTGGTTACAGCAATACTGATGTTGAAGAGAGCTTTGGTGGTATGTTGTCAGCCTTTAAATTTGGTGCACCGCCCCACGGTGGATCTGCCCCAGGTGTTGACCGTATGGTTATGATGCTGGCTGATGAGCCAAATATCCGCGAAGTTATTGCTTTCCCAATGAACGGTAAAGCGGAGGATCTTTTGATGAAAGCTCCGGCTGAAGTTGATGAAGCTCGACTTCGTGAGTTACACATAAAATTGGATTTGCCGTTGGAAGACGCAGAGTAAGTTTTCTGCTGTGACAGATTGAGGCTCTCTAGAATAGGAGCTGATATCGCCTGAAAATTAAAACCGCACTGTTTTTATAGAACAGTGCGGTTTTGACTCGCCCCAGTTGGAAAGTGGATCACTCTTTCCTCTTGGAGTCGTAATTTTAATAAAATTTTACGGTTAACCATGTTTTTCCTTGCGTTGAGATTCAAAATGACTCATGATTCTCGTAGGTTAAAGGTTATTCTTGGGGGGATACCATGCGACAAATTCTTGTAGCCGCTTCACTTGCTTTCACATTAACAGGTTGTGCGCTGCCTCCGGCAATTGGGGTTGCCTCTCTTGCTGTGGATGTCGCGAGTTATTTTTTTAGCGGTAAAACCCTTTCTGATCATGGAATATCGGCGGTTGCTCAACAAGATTGCGCTCTAATCAGAGTGATGCAAGGCGAGTTGTGTGAAGAGTATACTGACTTTGAGGTGGCTGATGCCGTTCTTGAGCCTTTATCTCCAGCCGATGAAATCGAGATTGCTGAGGTATCAAATGTTGATAGCTCAGTCAGCTACTTTTCCGAAGATGCTCAATTGGGTGCTGTTGACCCGAATGCTGTCTCGCCTTACTCACAGGAAATCGCGGCAATTGATGCCAGAACGAATCACCTTGAGATAGAAGTCGTTGAGTTGGATTATCAAACGGCAGAATTTTTTGAAGATGCAGCGTATCTAGCTGATGAGGTAAATCCAGTTGGCTTTGGTGGGTAACGCTTCCAGAGATATATTGAAGTCAGCAGTCAGCCAGTAACATATTCGAATATAAACCAAAAAGCAGTCCTCAAGAGGGACTGCTTTTTGGTTGAAGGGGCCCGGTTATTCCTGGTTAGGAGCCAATGACAGCGCTTATCCCCAATCGGTAGAAGTCAGTAATTGGGAATGGGCGTGTTAAAAAATAATCAGGATGGCCTTCTTTCGAGGAAAATATTTTTCGAGCCAGCACATGTCAGATCGCTGCCTTTACTGTGATACATAGCTTTATCTGCAAGATGAAGAAGTTGAGTTGCCGTGCTTGATGAGGTGTACTTTTCATGCCCGACACTGACGGATACTGGGATTTTATGTTTCCCCCAGCGTACGACGAGCAAGTTAAGTACTTTGGTGAGTTTGTTGACAATAGCTGTTGCTTTGTCGGGAGAGGTATTGGGCATAAGCACCGCAAATTCATCACCACTTAATCGAGCAACATAATCACTCTTACGACAATGGCTTTGTAAGGTTTTTGCCACTTCTTTAAGAACATTATCTCCAGCAAGATGACCATAAGTATCATTGACTGACTTAAAAAGATTCATGTCACATATAAGAAGGACGCCTTGATCTCCAGTTCTTGAGGCTCTGCTGAGGGTACGATCAAGCTCCTGCTGAAAACCTCTTCGATTGAGTAACCCTGTGAGCTCATCCGTTATGGAAAGTGTTTCAAGATATCGGATGCGTTCTTGTTGCTCTGACAGAGTTTGCTCTGCAAGGGCTGCAGCTTCAAGTAACTCTAGTACTTGTTTACTTGATATTTTTTTATTGTCACTTGTATGTGAATAGGCAATGCGTCTGAGACGAAACATGAGATTGTCTCTGTCAGCTGATACTTTGACTTCATCATTTTGGTCGAAAGTCAAAGGGCGTAGCGTGTCAAGTCTATCAAATGCGTCCGTATATGTCACGTTCATCACCATTACTGTTGTCTATAACCTTAGAGAATATGCAAATTAAGTGCCAAGGTTGTCAGTTTGAAGAGTGCATTGTTATTAAAGGGAAAAGCCTGTTGTTGAAAACGCGAAGGTGATGACAAGTGTGCAAAATGTTCACTGAGAATGGGGCGTAAACGAATGGGCGGCAATAACTGCGCCCTTATTTAGGGGGCTGATAATTTAATCGTTAGAAAGGCGAACTTGGTAAAACGGAAAAAGGGGGACTTTAGTTTAAAATAATTTTCTAAACCATCTAAATGCCATAATTATCGCTACTTAATGGGGCGAGATGGTGTCATGGTTTGATGGATATTTTTGACCTTTGATGGGAAAATTTTATAAATGGTTTCTTATAATTGTGAAAATCAACGGAGCTTTTTTTATGTCGCCTCATGCGCGTTGAATATTGCGATCCTGGCGATTGCTATACTGGGGTCAAAAGCTGTTCAGGCTTCGCCTGCTGGAGTTGACCTTCTGCCTCATAATGCTGTCTATCGTTTGGGACTTAATACCTCACAAGAAGGGGCAATTAACAGTATGAAAGGCCGCATAGTTTATGATTGGACAAGTGACTGTAAGGGGTGGATTGTTAAAAGTGATCTAGACATGGATATTGCTTATAGCAATGGGAAATCTATCCAGATGGCCACGCGGTTTAGTACTTGGGAAGCGCAGGATGGTTCAAAATTTCGATTTGCAGTCCATCAAGGCGATAATGTATCTGGACCGTCAAGTTTTATAGGACGAGCCATTCGCAATGAAGCTGATAACATGGTTACTGTAGATATTACTGGATCTGATCATAAAACGAGCGTCCTTAATGGGGTGCTTTTCCCAACGGATTTTCTTGTTGAAATAATATCAGAAGCTAAAAAGGGTACTCAAAGTATAAATTACCCTGTGTTTGACGGAACTACTGAGCTTGAGGCCTTTAATGTTTCAGCTGTTATGCTGCCTCTGGAGGCAAAAAGTGACTTTCCAGAAATGGAAGGTCTTGCAGCGTGGCGTGTTTTCTTAGCTTATTATGACCAAAAAGATGGTAGTACATTGCCCGTACAAGAACAGTCATTGTTGTTGTACGAAAATGGTGTGGTAACAGATATCGAACTCGATTTTGGCGATTTTACTGTGGCAGGTAATTTGATTGAGTTTGAATCAAGAAAATTACCCGTTTGTAAGTAAGTCATGGTTGGCCTTTTAGGATATTTTTTTTGGGGGGCCTTTGTAAGATCGCCCTTTGAGTATGCTTTCTTTCCCAAGTTTATTACGAACAGCATCAAGGGCGCCTTCAATCTTTTTCCGTTTCTCTTTTTGTGGATCAAGGAAATCATCGGGATCTGCTAATTCGCCAGATACCAAATCACTGCCACCGACGCCAATTAACCGAAAACGTTGCCCATTACACTGTTCTTTGAGCAGAGGAAGAGTGGTTCGATAAATTTCTTCTGCAAGTTGAGTTGGTGAAAATGATTTTCGACTGCGTGAAATTAGTTTGAATTCGCTGGTCTTTAATTTGAGATTTATCGTACCTGCTGCATACTTTTTTATTTTCAGACTAGCGGAAACATTCTCACTCAATGACCAAAGAATATCGGAAAGTTTTTGAAAGTCGCTGATGTCCTGATTAAAGGTGGTTTCGTTTGATATGCTTTTTGTTGGGGATTTTGGCGTGACGGTACGATTATCTTCTCCACGGATAAAGTGGTAGAGCCTATTGCCCATTACGCCATATTTTTTCATCAACTCTTCTTCGCTGTAGGGGAGAAGGTCTTTTATTTGGCGCAACCCATCACGGTGAAGGCTTTGCTCCAAACTTTTTCCTACACCCCAAATAAGGCGCACAGGCTGTTCTTTCAAAAACTCCTGTGTATTGCTTCTTCCTAAAATAGAAAACCCACGCGGTTTGTCCAAATCGGATGCAATCTTGGCCATGGATTTATTATAGCTCAGGCCTACAGAAGCTGTAATGCCAACTTCGAGTTCGATTTTTTTGATTAATTTAGCCAATGTAATGGCGACGCAATGTCCATGTAGACGGTTCGTGCCGGAAAGGTCGAGAAAGGCTTCATCAATAGAGAGGGGCTCAACCAGAGGGGTGAGTGCTTGCATCATCGATCTTACTTTGTGACCAGCTTCTTTATATTTACTCATATTGGGGGGAACGATGACTGCTTTAGGGCAAGCCTGTAGTGCTTTATACATCGGCATTGCCGATCGAACACCATAGAGCCTGGCTAGATAGCAGCAAGTGGAAACAACACCGCGTTGTCCGCCGCCAATAATGACGGGTTTGTCCCGAAGATCTGGATTGTCACGTTTTTCAACACTAGCGTAAAAGGCATCGCAATCAATGTGGGCCATTGTCAAATCACCAAGCTCCGGGTGACTTAGAATGCGAGGAGAATTACAAGTTGGGCACCGCTTGGGAGGATGTTCTCGGGCGGACTTATTTTTTTCCCAATGAAAGCAATCTCTGCAAAGTAAGGACATGATAAATCGCGTTTAATAAATGTTCTCCTTTTATATCCTTTTTGTTCCATTTAATGCAATGAATTGTTCCTAAAAAAGCTTATTTAGCTGAGAGTGAACAATGGCTCTGATTAAGCGAATGGTTTCTAATGCCGAAAATAAGAAGAAGGTCTTTAACGCATTTTGTTATATAATGTTTTTTGACTTGGATAAAAATGTTAATAATATTTCTGTTACCTTATGTTAACTAAAGTTGAGTAGTGTGACATTCAAGGGTATTGTTTCAGAGTATTATGGTTAACTATCTGAGACATTTTACAAAACGTATGGGGCCCCATACGTTTTTCAGAAGGCATCGGCAGGATTCATTTATGAAGGCTAATAGCGAAAAAACCGTTCTCGTTGTCGAAGACAATGAGCTAAATATGAAGCTTTTCCACGATTTATTGGAAGCTCAAGGGTACAACATCCTTCAATCCAAGGATGGTATGGAAGCGCTTTCTATTGCGCGAACACATAAGCCTGATCTTATTTTAATGGACATTCAGTTGCCAGAAGTGTCCGGGCTGGAGGTTACTAAGTGGCTGAAGGAAGATGATAATCTTCGCGCTATACCCGTAATTGCTGTTACGGCTTTTGCGATGAAGGGGGATGAAGAAAAAATTCGTGAAGGTGGGTGTGAAGCCTATATTCCAAAACCAATTTCTGTAACGAAATTTCTAGAGACGGTTGAGCGATTCTTAAACTAGAATTGCGGGAACTTTTTGAAAGAGTAAAGCATCAATGGCAGCTAGGATTCTGGTCGTAGACGACATACCTGCTAACGTTAGACTTCTTGAAGCCAAACTGATGGCGGAGTATTTCGAGGTTATCACGGCTTCGGATGGTCAATCTGCCCTAGATATCGCAGAAAAAGAAATGCCGGACATCATTCTTTTGGATGTTATGATGCCCGGTATGGATGGGTATGAGGTTTGTAGTCTCCTCAAGAGCAACCCTAAAATGCGACACATTCCGGTTGTTATGGTCACTGCGCTTAGCGAAGTTAGTGATCGTGTACGTGGTCTAGAGGTCGGAGCAGATGATTTTTTAACAAAACCGTTAAATGATGTCGCTTTGTTCGCTCGTGTAAGATCCCTTGTTCGGTTGAAGATGATGACCGATGAACTTCGAGTTCGGCAAGAAGCATCGTCTCGTTTTGGCTCTATTGGGTCGCATGAGATGGATGAGGAAGATGAAATTGCCAATGCGCATATTTTATTGGCTGAAAGCAATGATCTCACGGCGAGTAAGATCATTAATTTTTTAACTGAGCTGGATCACAAGGTCGATCATGCACGTGAAACCCGAACTGTAATAGACCTAGGTCAAGAGAATAGCTATGACCTGTTTATTGTCGCCCTAGACCTTGGGGGAGAAGATGGTCTACGGCTTTGTTCTCAACTAAGGGCGCACGAAGAAACTCGACACGTTCCCATCTTACTTGTTCTAGAAGAAGAAAACCTTTCTCAGTTGGCAAAGGGCTTGGACATTGGCGTTACAGATTATCTCGTAAAGCCGATTGATCCAAATGAGCTAAGAGCACGGTGTAAAACCCAGATAAAACGCCGTAGATATCATGATCGTCTGACTGATATGCTTAAAAAGAGTGTCGCGCTTGCTTATACGGACTCTTTGACCGGTGTCTTTAACCGCCGCTATATGAATGCTCATCTTGATCGGGCAATTATGGAAATTGCCGAAACCGCAAAACCTGTTTCAACTTTGATGTTGGATATTGATCATTTTAAGAACGTGAATGATACTTTTGGTCATGCGAGTGGTGATGAGGTCCTTAAAGTGCTTGCCAGACGTGTTACAGATGCAATCCGTGATTTTGATATGCTGGCACGTTACGGTGGTGAAGAGTTCGTTGTGGTGATGCCCAGCGCGACCACAGAGCAGGCTTTTGCCGTAGCAGAAAGATTACGAGCCAGAGTAGCTGACACGCCAATTGGTATCCCTGGATCGGCGGAGCCTCTTAATATTACGATTTCTGTTGGGGTTGCGACGACATCTGATCCAATGGAGATTGCAGACAGTCTATTAGATCGGGCAGATACTGCCTTATACGAAGCTAAAGCTTTGGGGAGAAACTGTGTTTGTGTTGAGCATTCTGGCTCAAAAAATGCCGGCCATACAGGGACAATTTGATTGTAATTTTCCTAGTTAATTTCATTTAAAGAAAAACTGCGATCCGATGTTTGAGACGGGTCGTTTATAACAGCAGTTTGGGTTGAGATGTAGAGTATTATTCTGTGTTGTTAAACGTTGTATTTTGACAATAAAAAAGGCCGCTTCAAGCGGCCTTTTTTATTGTTTGCTCGATGAGCAACTATTTCATTTTCGCTTCTTTGAAAACGACGTGCTTGCGTGCGACTGGGTCGTACTTGCGAAGCTCTAGTTTTTCAGTAAGTGTGCGCGGGTTTTTCTTTGCTACGTAAAAGTAGCCAGTGTCCGCGGTGCTTACCATGCGAATTAGTTGTGTAGCCGGCTTAGCCATTGCGAAATCCTCATCGCGCTAGGTTGAATAATTATAGGGCCGAAACATAACGTTTTAGGACCCCAAGTCAAGCCCTGATATAACATTTTCTTTTCTAAAAATATCAAGGGTCTAAAAGTACGGTTACAAAGTCTATAATTTTAATTGGTAACTTGGGATGTTGTTGGTGTTGTACGCCCTTTGGCGAGGTCAAATAATGCAGGGGATGCCAATAGATACTCTGCAATATCTTTCTCAAGTTCTGAGGTGGTATTACTTTGGGGGCAGGTTGCCTTGATATTATCTAAGGCAATCTCGTCATCAAGAGCAGGAGAGGCAGATCTGACGTCATCTGCAATAGGAAGAATACCTGATTTTAACAAAGAGATAATATCCTCAACGGTTTGTGCATTTCCCATCGTTGTGCAGATGTCTGGGATGATGCCTCGCTTGTGGATGGCATAACCGGAGGGTGCATGGAACCTAGCCCATGTGACACGCATCTCAGCGCCATTGGGTAGGTCCTTTAACCTTTGTACAGTCCCTTTTCCAAAGGAATTACTGCCAATTACTATTGCTCGTCCTGAATCTTGAAGCCCTGCTGTAAGGATTTCTGATGAAGAGGCTGAATTAGAATTGATTAAAACAATAATGGGTAAGCCTTTGGCTATATCCTGACTATCTGCAGAACTATCATTTTGACTATCTGGGTGTCGTCCCCTTGTCGTAATGATTGTACCGCTAGAGATGAATAAATCAGCCGTTTTAATTGCTGTACCCAGTAAGCCGCCACCATTGTCTCGTAAGTCAATAATATAACCTTTAAGATTCTCACCGAGTTCTTTTTGGGCTTTTCGGACCTTACTTCTCATATTTGAGGTCGTGTACTTATTAAAGCTCGATATATGTAGATAAACGATATTATCATGAATAGAACTGCTTACTGTTTGAACGGTGATTTTTTTGCGTGTAATTTCAAACTGCAGTGTAATTGGATTCTTTTGATTGCGTTGAACAGTAAGGCCAACTCTTGAATTTTCAGGGCCTTTCATAAGGCCTGTAATGACCGTTTCTGTAAGTTGGCTTATGTCTCTGTTGTTGACTTGGGTTATGATGTCTTCTTTTTCTAGGCCGGCTGATTCTGCGGGAGTGTTTTCCATAACAGAAAGTACTCTGGCACCCTTTGGTACTTTTAGATAACGAATCCCTAGTCCAAAAAATCCATTCCTATTGTCTCTGTCCGTACGCGCAATATCTGGTCGAGAATATCGAGAAAATCGATCTAATTCACCTGCGATCCCATCGAAAGCTGCCTGATATATTTGCTCTCCGCTGGCATGGTTGAAATCACTGGACAATGTCCTGGCCTCTGTAATGACCGAGGCGGTTAGCCGGGCCCATGCATAGCTGCTGAGGGTTGAGGGGTAACCGTGGCGGGATACAGGTTCACCAGCATAGTTTAGAGTTAAAGAATCGCCGTGATCAATTATTTCAATTTCAGGGTCTATTGTTGCGAGATTATCCATGGCAGCGAGGGCGAGCCGTGATGCATCGATCTCTTCAATATAAAATTCAGTAACGTGCTCAAAGCCTTGAGAGAAAAGGCGAGAGGCAACCTGTTGATCATAGGAAGCGGATAAGTCATAGCTTTTGTTCGGGTCATGATAAGTGCCGGAACAGGCACTAAGACCAAGCAGCAGTAGGAGAACGCCAAACTTTCGAAAAAGTACTCGGTTAAAGTCGTGCAGATGCGGTGATGAGCTTAAGGGCATCTACCCTTTCTCCTATCGTAAATTTTACAAATAAATAGTACGAGCAATATGCCCAGAAAAGTTATTGTAGCACCATATTTCCTAATTATATCAAACGGCAAGATTACTTTCTAAAATTTCCAAAATTTTGTTCGCTTAGATCTTGCTGTTTAAAAATCTTAGATTTTGTCTCGGTTACTTTTTTCTAGATCTGTTTGGGGAGGTACCAGGTTTTTTTCCACCCGATTTCCTTCTTGTATGATTACCGCGACCTCGTTTTTTATCTCTTTTGGGAGGGACAAGTTCGCCGTCGTCATCGCCTTCAACAATACGAAGGGCAACACCACCGGAAATTGGATTAGATTCCATAATGCGAACCATCACTTTTTCACCGAGGTGAAATTCTCGGCCCCATCTGCGCCCAGTTAATGTATGGTTTTTCTCGTCATGAATATAATAATCATCTGGGAGCTGGCTCATGGGAACCAGACCGTCAGCACCAGTTTCATCCAGGGTAATGAAAAGACCTGCGCGGTGAACCCCATTAATTTTACCAGGAAAAATCGTTCCGATTTTGTGCGACAAGAAAGATGCTGTGAAGCGATTGATGGTATCACGCTCGGCAGCGGATGATCGTCTTTCAGTGGCAGAGATATGTTCGGCAATATCGTTAAATTTGGTTTCTTCTCCGCTTGTAAGACCATCGTCGCCTAGCTTCAATCCTCGGATCAAAGCCCGGTGAACCATCAAGTCGGAATAACGGCGAATGGGAGAAGTAAAGTGGGCGTACCTACTTAGGGCTAAACCAAAATGCCCTTGATTGGTCGGGTCGTATCGGGCTTGGCTTTGGGCGCGGAGAATAAGCTCGTTTACCAGCTTGGCCTGGGGGAGGTCAGAAATTCGTTCAAGGACTTGTGTGAGTACTTTGGGACGAATGACTTGTCCTTTAGCAAATTTAATGCCCATACCATGCAAACTATCCGCAAGGCCTTCGATCTTTACGGGATCGGGTGCTTCGTGGACGCGATACATACAAGGGAGTTGACGGCTTTCAAGTTCGATGGCGGCCGCAACGTTGGCCATGATCATAAACTCTTCGATAAGTTTGTGGCTGTCGAGGCGGTCACGTTTAACAATATCAGTGACCTCACCTTGTTCATCCATTTTTACTTGGAATTCTGGGATATCCAATTCCAAGGTTCCACGTTTGTAGCGCGCCTTGAGCATAGCGTCATAAGCGCCTTTAAGGGGCTTGAGAACGCTATCGAGCAATTCAGCGGTAGTGGCATCAGGAGATCCATTGAGGGCGTCTTGAACTTGTTCGTAGGTCAATCTCGCCTGTGAGCGCATTAGGCCGCGAATAAACTTGTGTTTGACGAGTTCTCCATCAGCATCAACCCACATTTCAGCAACCAAACATGGTCGATCTTCGTTGGGTTTAAGCGAACACCATCCATTGGACAGTTTCTCTGGAAGCATGGGGACAACACGATCAGCAAAATAAGTTGAATTGCCTCGGGTTTGAGCTTCGTTATCCAGGGGGCTGCCAGAGCGAACGTAATGAGCAACATCTGCAATGGCGACCATAATGTGCCATCCGCCATCGTTGTCTGGATCAGGTTGTGCCCAGACGGCATCGTCAAAATCGCGTGCATCTGCCCCATCTATAGTAACAAGAGGCAGGTCTCTTAAATCCGTACGTTTGCCTAGTTCTGTCTTCTTGGCATCCTCGGCTTCTTCAAGAGCTTCTTCTGGGAAAGTATTAGGTATTCCACGTTCATGTATCGCAACTAAGCTGAGTGCTCGAGGACTGTTGATGGCGCCTAAGGTCTCGATGACGCGAACTTCTTTTAGGCCTTTTCTCGACCTTCCTTTTCGAATTTCACATAGCACCAATTCGCCTTGTTTGGCTTCTTTTGCGTATTCTGGATTGAGAATAAAGTCTTTTTTGGCTTTTTTATCAACTGGCTTAACAAAGCCACCTTCCTCAGTGATTTGATAAATACCGAGGATTTTAAGTTGGGCTGCCTCTAGCTTACGTATTGGAATACCTTGATAGCTTTTGTTATCCAAACGCTTGAGCTTTGCAAGAACCCGATCGCCAATAACCAGATCAAATTTGCTTTTCCGCTCGGGGAGAACGTAGATCATGGGCGCGGGTTGTTCTTCTTCCCAAGAAGCTGGAACCGCGATGAGCTCCCCATCACTGTCTATATGAGTGATCTCAATAACTTGTACGGGAGGTAATCTTCCATCAAGGTTGTTTTTTTTCTGGCGAGCTTCGCGCCCAAAGTGACCTTCGTTCTTTAATTCCTTGAGCAGTTGTTTGAGCGGTATTTTATCGTTACCGCGCAAATTAAACGCTCTTGCAATCTCTCTTTTGCCTACAGCAACAGGAGATTGTTGAATAAAGTCGAGTACCGCTTCTTTCGTTGGAAAGGGCGGGGAATTACGATCAGAACTCACGCCCTTATCCTATCAATTATTTTTCTTCAGTTTCAACTTTTTTAGCGGCTTTTTTAGCAGGCGCTTTTTTTGTTGCCGCTTTCTTTGTTGTGGTCTTTTTTGCCGCAGTTTTCTTTGGTGCAGCTTTTTTTGCAGTTGTTTTCTTTGCTGCGGTCTTTTTAGGGGCAGCTTTCTTTTTCGCAGGGGCTTTTTTCTTAAGCCCCTTCTTTTCAATCTGCTTGTTTAATATCTCAACAGCTTCTTCCAGAGTTACGGTTTCGACTTCCTTATCCTTTGGAAGAGATGCGTTCACTTTGTTCCATTTCAAGTAAGGACCGTATCGTCCAGAATGAACGGTGATATCAACGCTATCTTCTGGGTGAGGAGCGATGGTCCGAAGAGCTGTTGATGGACCTCTTTTTGGGGCTTCTGCGATGAGAGCAACAGCCCGGTTAAGGCCAACAAAGAGAACGTCGTCGTCACTTGTCAGTGATTTAAAGGTGGCGTTGTGTTTGACGTAAGGTCCAAATCGCCCGATCCCGGCAATGATCATCTCTCCATCATCAGGGTGAGCACCGATGTCGCGCGGCAAAGAGAGCAATCCTTGAGCAAGCTCGAAGGTAACGTCACTGATCGCAGTTCCTTTGGGAATGGAAACCCTTTTCGGTTTCTTCTTCTCTACGGGTTCACCAAGCTGAATATAAACACCATAAGGCCCTTTGCGGAGCGTAATCGCAAGTTCTGTTGCGGGGTCAATGCCCAGTTCTCTTGGCTGGCTTAGGTCGTTCTCTCCGCCTTCCCCGTCTGGGAGGGAGAGTTGGCGTGTATAGCGACAGTCAGGGTAATTTGAACACCCGATAAACCCACCTGTTTTGCCAAGCTTGATACCAAGACGTCCATCATCACAAGTTGGGCATTCTCTGGGATGTTTGGCTTCTGCATCTTCAGGAGTTGGGAAGAAGTGGTCATTGAGATCCGCATCTAGCGCCTCAATAACTTCGGTAATGGTTAAGCCCTTTGTTTCGTCTACTGCGGTATGGAAAGAATCCCAGAACCCACGAAGGACGACTTTCCATTCGGCTGTTCCTGCAGAAATATCATCGAGTTGGGTTTCAAGATCAGCAGTAAAGTTAAACTCTACGTAGCGGGCAAAGAAATTTCTCAAGAAGGTTACGACAATGCGGCCACGATCTTCAGGCTTAAAGCGTTTTTTCTCGAGGACGACATAGTCTCTGTCTTGAAGAACCTGTATAATAGAGGCGTAGGTCGAGGGGCGGCCGATGCCGAGTTCTTCCATCTTTTTAACCAGGCTGGCTTCCGAATACCGAGGAGGAGGTTGAGTGAAATGTTGTTCCTGGTTTATTTCTTCACGCTTGGCGACGTCACCTTCTGTTAATTTTGGTAAGCGGCGATCATCATCCTGGTCATCTTTGGCATCGTCCTTGTCTTCTTGATATAGTGTTAAGAAACCATCAAAACGAAGCACAGATCCATTGGCGCGTAGGACGGCACTGCCCTGAGCAACGTCAATATCAACCGCAACCTGATCCAGAATGGCACTTTCCATTTGGCTGGCAACGGTTCGGTTCCAGATAAGCTCGTAAAGTTTTCGGGCTTCATCGCTCAGGTGACTTGCAGCATCTTTTGGAAGCAGGTTTAGATTTGTAGGACGGATCGCTTCGTGCGCTTCTTGCGCATTTTTGGCTTTGCTTTTATAGACGCGCGGGTTGGCAGGCAGATAATCCTTACCGTATTGCTTGGCAATCAGATCGCGGCCGGATTCAATTGCTTCGGCAGATAGACTGACCCCATCGGTACGCATATAGGTGATCAGACCCACAGTTTCGCCACCAAGATCGATACCCTCATAAAGTTTCTGCGCAACTTGCATGGTGCGAGAGGCCCCAAAACCCAATTTGCGTGAAGCTTCTTGTTGGAGGGTTGAGGTCGTAAAAGGTGGGTGAGGATTGCGGCGAGATTGTTTTTTCTCGACCGTTTTTACCGTGAAACTGGTGGCGTCTTCTAAAACCCGTACAGCTTCGGCTGCGGCTTTAGCATCGCCAAGATCAAACTTTTCAAGTTTTTTGCCGTTTAGCTGGGTAAGGCGTGCTGGGTACTTTTGACCATCAGGTGTGCTGAGTTTTGCGTCAACCGTCCAGTATTCCTGTGGTTTAAATATTTCTATTTCGGATTCTCTGTCACAAATCAAACGCAAGGCGACGGATTGTACACGTCCTGCTGAACGGCTACCGGGTAGTTTGCGCCATAAAACAGGAGATAGCGTAAATCCAAAGAGGTAATCAAGAGCACGCCGCGCCAAATAAGCTTCGACCAACTCCATATTGAGTTCTCTTGGTTGAGAAAAGGCAAGCTGAATGGCTGACTTGGTAACCTCGTTGAAGACAACACGTGAAACCGTTTTGCCTTTTAGTTTCTTACGTCTTTGGAGTTCTTCGGCTAGATGCCATGAAATGGCTTCCCCTTCGCGATCCGGATCGGTTGCGAGAATGAGTTGATCTGCATCTTTAAGAGCTGCAATGATTTCTTTTAGGCGTTTTTCTGAGCCGCTGTCGACTTGCCAGGACATTGCAAAGTCTTCGTCGGGGTTGACGGAGCCATCCTTGGGCGGAAGGTCGCGTACATGACCATAACTGGCGAGAACATGATAATCGTCTCCCAGATATTTGTTGATTGTTTTGGCCTTGGCAGGTGATTCAACAACGACAATGTTCATGGCTTCAGGTGCTACCTACGTCTAATTTAAGTAAATAACCGTCAGGAATTATCCCAAGGTTTCAATAATAACGAACGCCTACGACTTCTTTAACGATGCCTCTCAAGACAAGTACTCTCAAGAGATGAGTGCAACTCTGTTTCCTGGTTGCCATTCAATCTGCCCTGCCAGTTCCATTTCCAGCAGGATACCGTTTAAATCTGTAGGCGATAACTGACACTGCCGGAGCAGGTCATCAACATATACTGCGCTAGGACCTAACAACTCTTTTACAGAAAGTCGAGCATCATCCGCATTTAGAGCAATTTTTTTCTTCGGTTCTTTTTCAAATAGAGGGCCGATGGGAGCACTAAAGGTCCTCTTTTGAGACGGTCGATCAAAGGGGCGTTCCAATGTTTCAACGATATCTTCTGCACTCTCTACAAGCGTGGCTCCCTGCTTTATTAGTAAATTTCCACCTTTACTTCTGGGGTCTTGAGGACTTCCGGGCAGAGCCATTGTCTCTCTGCCTTGTTCTTGAGCAAGGCGGGCCGTGATCATTGAACCGGACTTTAAGGAGGCTTCAATGACGACAACGCCCCGGCTGATACCTGATACCAAACGATTGCGCCTCGGGAAATGTCGCGCTTGGGGTTTACTGCCAAGTGGCATTTCCGAAATTAGGACGCCTCTTTCTTTTATGGCCTCTTGAAGAGAATGATTTTCTGGTGGATAGGTGACATCAAGACCTCCCGCAATTGCGGCAATCGTTCCTGTTCCTAAAGCGCCCTCATGGGCGGAAGTGTCTATGCCACGAGCCAGTCCTGAGGCAATAAGGAAACCATATTGTCCAAGATCTTGGGCGAGCTGTTTGGCTAATACTTGTCCGTTTGCGGAAGCATTCCGAGCGCCAACAATCGCGACAGTGCGTTTTTTTAGGAACTTGTCATTACCAAGAACCTGTAACAAGGGTGGTGCATCATCGATATGGGCGAGGAGAGGCGGGTAATTCTCTTCGCCAAGGGCGACCAACTGCGCACCAAAGCGTTCTATTTTGGTAAATTCTTCTTCCGCTTTTTTTCGAGAAAAAACAGGGTTGGATTTCCCGTTTTTCCGTGCCTTTTCCGGGAGTGCAATCAGGGCTGCTTTGGCGGAACCAAAGTGTTGTAGCAGTTTAAAAAATGTAATCGGTCCAACATTTTGGGATCGAATGAGCTGGAGCCAGTCGAGTTTTTCATCCAAATTTGCAGGAGGCATAATGACATTGATCATGCCATTAATTTGGGAGATTAATTATGAATTAGTCAACCCTTCGGTGTTTTTAGGCTTAATTTAGTTTGATAGTCCTAGATGTGTATGTCTTTAAGATATTGTAATTAAATAGAATAATTACTTCTTTTTACCTATTTTAGGTTCTTCTCCCTTGATGAGGCGGCGAATGTTTTCGTGGTGCCGAACCCAAACCAGTATAGCGAGCAGAGCTGTTAATTCGACCATTTGGAGGTCTTTGTGCAAGAACCAAACCGCGATGGGTGTTGCGAACATTGCCATGAGAGCTGACAGGGAAGAAATCCTGAGTGTGAGAGCTGTAACAAACCAGGTTAAACAAGCAATAATGCCAACTTGCCAGGAGAGGGCGAAGACCACACCAAGAGTGGTTGCAACGCCTTTTCCACCTTTAAATTTAAGCCAAATAGGAAAAAGATGACCCAGAACAGCGCCTAAAGCGGCAATCAAAGCTGTGTCGGGTCCCCAAAGGAATGCAATCATGACGGCAACAGCCCCTTTGCCACTGTCGCAAATTAAAGTAAGGAGGGCTAATCCTTTACGACCTGTACGCAGTACATTGGTCGCACCGATGTTGCCTGATCCAATTTTCCGGATATCGCCAAGCCCGAATACCCGAGTAATAACTAAGCCAAAAGGAACAGATCCCAACAGGTAACTGCTAAAAAATGCGATCAGATAATAGGGCGCCACATGGCTCCAGGATATCGGGTCTGGCATTGAGATACTGTTCCTTGGCTGATTATATTTATGTGTTAAGCAAGTGTTCTATCATAAATAGTACGGCCATCCACAACAGTTCTTAAAACTTTACCTTGGGCCGGGAATCCGGTGAAGGGGGAATTTTTAGATTTGCTGCGGAATTTTTCGGGGTCGATAAAGAAAGGGCTATCCGGGTTGAAGACCACAAGGTCCGCAGCCCCACCCTTGGCAATTCGGCCGACGGGCAAGCCCAAGATATCTGCAGGTTTATTGGTTACCAAAGCTAAAGCGTCAATCAGGCTAAGGGCTTCTTTGTGATAGAGCTGGAGAGCCAAGGGAAACAGAGTTTCTAACCCGACAATACCAAATTCAGCTTGAGCAAAGGGCAGTCTTTTTGAATCCTGGTCATGGGGACTGTGATCGCTTGCTATGGCATCGATTGTTCCATCGGCAAGACCTTCAAAAACGGCTTCTCTGTCGGCTTCGGCGCGTAGGGGAGGCGATACCTTGGCAAAAGTTCTGTAGTCCAGTACAGAGTTTTCGTTCAAACAAAAATAATGCGGTGCTGTATCACAAGTGACGGGTAAACCACGAGCTTTAGCTTGGCGGATAACATCAATGGCACCTGCTGTTGAAAGGTGAGCGGCGTGATATCGGCTCCCGGTCATTTCAACAAGACGCATATCGCGCTCGACCATGATGATCTCGGCATGGTTGGGAACGCCTGATAATCCCATGCGGGTAGAAATCTCACCACCGTTCATGACACCGCCGGCCAATGTTGGCTCTTCAGGGTGTTGAACGATCAGCGCATTGAAAGTTTTGGCATAACTGAGCGCACGGCGCATGGTCTGTGCATTGGCGACGGCTTTAGTGCTGTCTGTAAATGCAACAGCACCAAACTCAGTTAAGAGACCAAACTCTGTGAGCTCTTTGCCTTCCATGCCTCTGGTGATGGCGCCATAAGGGAAAATTTTCACCATTTTAGCTTCACGCGCACGACGTGCCACGTATTCTACGCCTGAGACATCATCCAGAATAGGTCTGGAATCTGGAAGAGCGGCAATAGATGTAATTCCACCAGCCGCAGCAGCTTGTCCTGCGGTGAGAATGGTTTCTTTGTGTTCGTCGCCGGGTTCGCGCAGGTGAACGCGCATATCCACTAGGCCAGGAGCTAGGCAATTACCAGCGCAATCAATGACTTCTATGTCATCAGGAACGCCGTCTTTGAAAAGTTTGGGGCCAAAATCAACAATGTGAATGCCTTCGCTGAGTAGCGCCCCTTTGATATCGAGGCCACTGGCAGGATCGATAATACGTGCATTTATATAAGCGCGTTTGGTCTTATTATCCCGTTGGCTCATTCTTTAGATCCCCCAGAATTAGTTCCGCCAGTACCAGAATTTGTTCCACCAGTAAGAGTACCTTGTGTTAGGGCGTGAAGGCAGGCCATACGCACTGCGACACCCATTTCGACCTGCGTACGAATGAGAGAACGGTCCAAATCGTCGGCAAGTTCACTATCAATTTCCACACCGCGGTTCATTGGACCAGGGTGCATAACAAGTGCGTCAGGCTTGGCCATTGCGAGCTTTTCCTGATCAAGTCCGAAGTAACGGAAGTATTCACGAATTGAAGGAACAAAGCTGCCCTGCATACGTTCAAGCTGAAGACGAAGCATCATGACGATATCACAGCCTTCTAAGCCTTCTTTCATGTTGTGGAATGTTTCGACGCCCATGCGATCAACAGCTGCTGGCAGCAAGGTTGGTGGCGCAATAAGTCTGACCTCGGCACCCATAGTGTTGAGAAGGTGAATGTTAGACCGTGCGACACGGCTGTGGGCGACATCACCGCAGATGGCGACGCGCAGGCCATAAAGATCACCTTTGCGGCGACGAATAGTCAACGCGTCCAGTAACGCCTGTGTCGGGTGTTCATGGCTGCCGTCACCTGCGTTTATCACAGAGCCATTGACCTTTTCAGAAAGGAGTTTTACGGCCCCGGAATCTGAATGACGAACAACCATGACGTCGGGGTGCATGGCGTTGAGAGTCATGGCCGTATCGACCAGGGTTTCCCCTTTTTTGATCGAGCTTGATGCCACAGTCATGTTGATAACATCCGCACCCAGCCGCTTTGCAGCAAGCTCAAAAGAAGTGCGGGTTCTGGTGGAATTCTCAAAAAAGAGATTGATAACCGTTCGACCCTCGAGCAAATCAGTGGTCTTTTTAACGGCTCTATTTTGGTCAACATAGCCATCGGCTAGGTCAAGCAAATCGGAAATCTGGTCCGCTCTCAGGCCCTCTATTCCTAGCAGGTGCCCGTGGCCAGTTAGGCCAGCAGCGATCGTTTCAGCATAAGTAGTCATTAAAGCGGCAATATGTCATTGATAATGTCCGAGTGCAATATATCAAATTTGTACTAAATGTGAATATTTATTCAACCTTGTCGTGTTGTTTTGAGTCGTATAGATTGGTGGTTTTTCTCTTTATGGTTTCGGTAAGTGCAAGATTTTAAGTTTGTTATCATTGTGTTTTTAATCGGGTTTATTAGTTTTTTTAGCTTTTTTCATTTCTCAAACGACAGTGTTGAAAACATTGAGGTGGTTGTTGATATTCCCTCAAAATCGGGAAGATCTGCGACGGTCACATTTTGGGATACTCTGGGCATGGCATTGGGACTGGTTCCAGAAGTTATGCATGCTGAATTTTTATCCCCTTCCAAACAATCTTCTATGTGCCAGATATCCTCTCCGTCAGAAGAATCTGAAATTATTTGGATTGATACGATGTCTAGTGATTTTGTTTCTCCTATACAGATTGAAAATGGTGCAGTGTGGCCTAGTACAACGAAATTAATTAATGTGAGTGTTGGGCGTTTTAATAAGCCTGTTTTTCTGTTTCTTCAATCCAACAACGATGTTGTTTGGAACCTGAATATACCGGATAGTGTCGTTGTTGAAGGGGTCGTTACTGCATCGTTGCTACCTTCTGCAATTGCGAATGTGCCCGAAGGTGTTGAAAAGCTGGTAACGATGTATGAAAGTAACAGAAATGCCATCTGCCCTCTATTTTGGGATCTTCCCTCAGAGGATGAAGTTATGGACTATTTTGGGCGCAAGCCTGATCGAGTTATTAGAAAAGAAATTGAAAGTCTTTTTGTTGTAAAAGATGTTAACGCCCCGATCCAAGGTATTTCGCGTTTAGATGCGAGGAAAATATATTCTCCTGTCAATATGCTGGTTGGGAAAGAACCTTATGTTTTACGTCACGTTGAAGAGGCAGAAAAAATTGGTGCGATAGTGAAAATTGACTATCAGGATGCTCTTAAAATACTAATGACTTCTAACAAACCATCAACCGACAGTTTAGCCACTGAAATCAAAGATCAATTTTTATACGTATCAAAGAATTACCGGCTTATTCTTCGGGATTTTGATCTTCCAGATGATTTTTTAAATAACACTCCGCAAACCTTTTTTGTCCCTTCTGATGTCGTTTTAAGCAGTTTAACAATTCCACCGTCTGTTAACCCAGAACCAAGAATAAGGCCCGCTTTGAAGGTGGCGCCGGGTTCAGATGAGATTGATAACGCATCCTCTCATGAAATTTCACGTAATGAGAAATTTATGAATTCCATTCGCATGGAAGATAGCGACAAATATTTTCGAACGATGGGTAAACACGCTTTTGCTCCTCTTGATCTTACTGTCGCTGAAATTCAAGAGCTTGTTGATCTGGATATGTCGAATGTCGAGTGACTTAAAAAAATTAAGTTATGCCCTTTGTTTTGAGGTCGCTCATGTCAAAATCATTGAGGTCAAGTAATTCTTCCAATACCTCTTGAGTATGCTCTCCCATTTTTGGGGGGACGTTACGATAATCGACTGGGGTTTTTGAAAATTTCATTGGGCTGCCTATAAGATCAACAGACCCGCTGCTGGTATCTGAGTGTGGCATGGATATTTTCATGTCGCGGGCTACGGTTTGAGGGTGAGAGAAGACGCCTTTCATGTCATTGACGGGGCCGCAGGGAACACCGAGAGGCGGAAGATGCTCTATCCAGTAAGGTGAGGTTTGTGTCTCCGTGATTCTGCTAATCAAAGGCGTAAGTTCATCTCGGTTTCTAATACGGTTTTGATTCGTATTGAAACGGGGATCTTCAAACAGTTCCATACAATTGGCGAACACGCAAAATTTACGGTACTGACCATCATTACCAATGGCGAGAATGAAGTGGCCATCGGAGGAGGGAAAGACGTTGTAGGGGACAATGTTAGGATGACCGTTACCGAGGCGTGGAGGCAAATCGCCTGATGTAAGATAATAAAGACCCTGATTGGCGAGCCATGCCACTTGGGTGTCTAGAAGTGATACGTCAATAAACTGGCCTTGTCCGGTATTGTTTCGATGATGAAGGGCCGCGAGGATGGCGTTACTGGCATACATGCCACACATCAGATCTACGATGGCTACACCTACTTTCATAGGTTGACCTTCAGGCTCACCAGTTAAACTCATGATGCCGCCCATACCTTGGATTAAGAAGTCGTATCCGGCTTGGGAAGAATAGGGGCCTGTTTGTCCGAAACCTGTGATGGAACAATAGATTAAGTTTGGAAATTCGTCTTTAAGATCTTGGTAAGAAAGGCCATATTTTGCTAACCCGCCAACCTTGAAGTTTTCAACCAGAATATCGCACTTAGCAATTAATTTACGGGCAAGTTTTTGTCCATCTGGTTTCGATATATCTAAGTTTATTGAACGCTTGTTACGGTTTGCAGAAAGGTAATAAGCACTTTCTTCAGTATCTTCTCCGGTTTTGTCTTTTAAAAAGGGGGGGCCCCATTTTCGAGTATCGTCTCCTTGACCCGGACGTTCTACCTTGATGACATCTGCGCCCATATCACCGAGCATTTGCGTACAACTTGGACCCGCCATAATTCTTGAGAGATCAAATACCCGTAATCCTGATAGAGGTCCTGTGGGTAGGGTTCCTGTATCTTTAGTTCCGGTATTCTTGGTCTCAGTATTTTTGGGCATAGAGAGGAGGTCCTTACATCGGTATTGATGGCGGCTAGTCACAGATTTTTATTAGATAGAAGTGTAGAAAGCACACTTACTTCATGCAACGCTGTTTTTGGTAATCTTAATTTATCACTTCAAAGTGAAAAGGTTGGTGGTACTCGATAATCAGCACTTTGTGAGATTCTGGGTAAGTTATATAAGTCAGAGATTTAATTTCTCTGTAAATATTTAGCCGGTATGGGGGTTGCTTTAATCAATTGATTTCTTTGATATCATGAAAAAGAGCTGATCTGGTAATAGTTCACGACCGAAGCAACGTGATTATGCAGGCGTCCTTTATGTTAATAGAACTCACTTTTTGAGTTTGACACCTGTCTATCTTCTACATTTTGAGAATTGAAGCGTGTAGCTATGAAAAGCAGTTCCGTCGTTTTAGGGCAGCAATGGTATTGCGCGTGAACTCGCGGGACATAATATGAGTAATGCTGCCAGCTTGGCCATAGTTACTGTAAACAGACACTTTCAGCAACATTACTCTATTGTCTTTTAATAAGCAGATTATTTAGGGCCCATGAGATACCAAAGTATCAAGCCAATGATTGGCAGAAGTAATATGATGACAATCCAAAGTACTTTGGAGCCGGTAGTGGCGTTGCTTTGGAAAATTTTAACGATTGCCCAAACGTCGGCGATGAGGATGAGTAGCCCAAAGATCCCCCCGAATTCTAAACCAAACATTTTATAATCCTCTTTAAATTTAATTGTTAATTCCTGTGTAACAAGTTGAATAAAGGATACAGGAGCTCGATTAAGTTGGGTATTGGTATGATTACGGATAAAAGGGTTGGATTACAGATGCGGGTTTAGTTGCTCTTCACCAATTTTCTCTTTACGAGGCCCCATGAAAACCCAAAAGGTAAATCCAAAGACGGGTATTAGGGCGACAGTGGCAATCCATAAGACCTTTACAGCAACCGCTTCGTGGCTTCGAAGGATTTTAGTTATGGCCCATAGGTTCATTACCAATAGAGTCAAACCAATTATGCTGCCGGTTTCCAGGCTGAACATAGTCGTAATTCCTTAGCTGTCTTGCATCCAATATGTTAGCAAGAATGATTTCTTCCATGAAGGATATAATTACACGGAAAAAGAGAATGTAAACATTCGTATTAATACGGAGAACGAGCCCAGAAATGATTATTTATGGTGAAATATTAAGAAAAATAAGCAAATTTAATTTTCTGTTTTACCCTCCATGGTCTGTTGTTTCACAACCTGTTGGTGAGGGGGTAATTTTATATCCTTAGGTAGGATGCAAAAGTTTATATTGTTTCGCTATCCGCATTAAAGGAATGGCAGATGTGATGACGAGGAATGATTAGGAAATGGTACTTTATATTTTAAGGTGCCGTTGGATTGCATCTAAAGCTCCTTGAAGAATATAGGCTGCAGCAGCTTTGTCGACGACCTCTGATCTCCTTTTTCTAGTCATATCTGCTTCACCAATTAGAAATCGTTCAACAGCTGAAGTTGACATCCGTTCATCCCAAAAAGCTATTGGTAACTCTATGCCAGCAATGGTTTGCAAGTTATCTGCCAATGTCCGTACGGATTGGCAGCGCGGCCCCTCAGTTCCATCCATGTTGACGGGGAGGCCCATAATGATTCCACCGATATTTCTATCTAGGCAGATTGCTTTTAGTTCTTCAGCATCTCTTTTGAACTTAGTTCTTTTGATTGTACCAATAGGTGAAGCAACAGTGAAATTTCTATCAGATACAGCCATCCCAATGGTTTTTGTTCCAGGATCTAACCCGATAAGGCGTTGAGTTCGATCCAATAGGTCGGGGAGGTCATATATGTCAATGTCGTGCACTTTGTGCTCACTATTAAATTAAAGGCTTTTCGTTTTAAACTTCATAAGGTTTATCTCTACTGAGGTGATGTTTTCAAGTAGTTCCCCTTGGGTTGCGCGATCATGCGCGACAGTCTGTCATCTGGCAAGATGTTGATTTGATCGGCATAACATCAATAGTGACTCTTTATAGCTAATTTAGTGCGAGAATTTGTATGTTTGGTGGGTTTGGAAATTTAATTGCAGCATTTGTGTTGTTTTTGCTTCTGCACTCCATACCTCCAATGGAAAGTGTGAAAGGTTCTTTGATCGCTGCTTTGGGCAAAAAAGGCTACTACATTGGGTATTCAGTTATTTCTCTCGCCGTTTTGGTTTGGTTGATTCAAGAAGTTTGGGCTGCTCCTTATGTTGAAGTTTGGCCTTATGAATCCTGGGCAGCCCGGACTACGGCACATATAATGCCGCTGGCGAGTATCATTTTTATTGCAGGTTTTTTGCGACCAAATCCTCTTTCTATTGGATCAACTCACGGGTTTAATAAAGATCGTCAAGGATTTGTCGGTATTGTCCGGCATCCTGCACTTTGGGGGTTTGCTCTTTGGGCTGGAGCACATCTTTTTGCCAATGGGAATTTGGCAGAAGTTCTCTTTTTTGGTGGTCTGTTGGCTTTATCACTTGTGGGAATGCTTATCGTTGACCGTCGCAAGAAGCGAGTTCTCGGTACGGAGGCTTGGAAAAATCTTTCCAGAGGAACGTCAAATATTCCGCTGCTAGGCCTTTTTAAGGGCGGGAATTGTCGGCCAACGTTAAAGGATGGCTACTCTTTATTTGTTGGGTTTATGGTTTTTGCTGTGGCGATATATCTCCACCCTATTTTGTTTGGGGTAAGTCCTCTTTCTGGTTTTTACTAGGGACTAAAATCTCAATCTTAGTTTTCAGGTTTTCAGGTTTTGAGACATGGTGGCTTGCGGCTCTTGAACTCTTGGGTAAATTTATTGGGGTGACATCTTGTCTCTTGAATTTTTATGATGTCGGCATAAGTTCACTATTTGATTGTTAAGGGGGTATTGAATTACCCTTTATATTATTGTCGTCTTATTCAAAAATTATGGGTGCTTGTACGTTATGTCTCAACCTGAGTTCACAGGCGAAACAAAGGTTGAAAAATCAGGACTGCGCCGTATTTGCTTGATGGGACTGGGGTGGGTCTGCATTTTCCTTGGTGTCATCGGTATCGTTTTACCTTTGTTACCTACGACACCCTTTTTGCTAGTTGCCCTTTGGGCTTTTTCCCGATCTTCGATCCGGTTTCATAACTGGCTTTATACACATAAATACCTGGGACCAATGGTCCAGGACTGGAATAAGTTTCGTGTTATTCCGATGAAGGCGAAAATTTTAGCTGTCACGATGATGAGTGCGAGCCTTGCATTGGTCACTTATAAAGGGATTTTACCGTTGTGGGGTTTGATCCTCGTTGGATTAAGCCTATCTTGTGTTGCCTTTTTTATTATCAAGTGCCCAAGCCTTCGTCCTGATAAAGTTCCTGAATAATGTACTCAAAATTTTGTGTTTCAACAGAGTAAATTTTGTAGAAACTCATTATGAAGACGTCGTAATCGGCTCTAAATTTATTGTAAAAATTATAGAGATAAGGCCAAATTCTTTATTCAGTCTCAAAAAAAGATGTTTTTCGATACAAAAATGGTTCTGCCGGGCGTTGCAGCAAGGGCGACTGGATGCTACTTTCCGCACGAAATTAGTACGTGTGTACTTTCGATATTTATAGAAGATTGGAACGCAGTATGTCTGTCGACAAAAAAACGGTCGCGAAGATTGCCAAATTGGCACGCATCCGGGTTGATGAAGAGCAACAAGAAGCACTGTCAGGGGAACTTAATCAAATCCTTGGCTGGATTGAACAACTCTCAGAACTCGATACCGAAGGTGTTGAGCCAATGACATCTGTTGTTTCCATGACCCAACCTCTACGTGAAGACGTGGTGAATGATGGGAATTATGTAGGTCGGGTAACTAAAAATGCTCCAGATTCTGCCCACGGTTTCTTTGCTGTTCCTAAGGTGATCGAATAATGAGTAACCTCACACATTTAACAATCTCTGATGCCATTACGGGCATGAATAAGGGCGATTTTTCTGCCCGAGAACTGACAGAAGCTCACGTCAGCGCGATGGAAGAAACACGCGACCTCAATGCCTATATTGTTGAGACCCCTGAAATTGCTCTTGATATGGCGGATGCTTCAGACAAGCGTCGTGCTGCCGGTGAAGCTGGATTAATGGAGGGGATTCCGATTGCAATGAAGGATCTCTTCTGTACTGAAGGGACTCAAACGACAGCGGCCTCTCATATTCTTGAGGGTTTTGTTCCGACATACGAATCAACAGTGTCTGGCAACCTCTGGAGCGCTGGTGCGGTTATGCTGGGTAAGTCCAACCTTGACCAGTTTGCTATGGGATCGGCCAATATTACGTCCTACTTTGGTAACGTGATCAATCCATGGCAACGTGAAGGCAGTACTGCGCAATTAACACCAGGTGGTTCGTCGGGCGGTTCTGCCGCAACCGTTGCAGCACGTGCAGCAATGGCCGCAACAGGAACAGATACGGGTGGTTCCATTCGACAACCTGCTGCATTCTCTGGTATTGTTGGTATGAAGCCAACTTACGGGCGTTGTTCTCGTTGGGGCGTTGTCGCGTTTGCGTCTTCGCTTGATCAAGCTGGTCCTATGACACGATCTGTTCGCGATGCTGCAATTATGCTTGAAGCAATGGCAGGTTACGATGAGAAAGATTCAACATCCGTGAACATCGGTGTTCCTTCTTATCAAAAAGCTCTTACAGGCGATATCAGAGGCCTGAAAGTTGGTATTCCAAAAGAGTACCGTATTGACGGAACACCTGCTGAAATTGATGAAGCCTGGGAACGCGGTATTGAATGGATAAAAGCAGCGGGTGCCGAGCCTGTCGAGATCAGCCTGCCGCATACAAAATATGCGCTACCTGCTTATTACATCATTGCTCCTGCTGAATGCTCATCTAATCTCGCGCGTTATGACGGTGTCCGTTATGGCCTGCGTGTTGAAGGTGAGAGCCTGGATGACATGTACGAAAGAACACGTGCGGAGGGCTTTGGAGACGAAGTTAAGCGCCGTATTCTTATTGGAACGTACGTTTTGTCTGCGGGCTATTATGACGCCTTTTACAACAAGGCCCGTCGCGTACGTACCCTGATCGCCAATGATTTCAAAAACGCATATGAAAAGGTTGATGTAATTCTAACGCCAACCGCACCAAGTCCTGCGTTTGGTATTGGTGAGAAAATGGATGATCCGATTGCGATGTATCTGAACGATGTCTTTACCGTTCCTGCAAGTTTGGCAGGATTGCCGGGAATTTCCATTCCAACAGGTCTTTCCAGTGAAGGTACGCCCCTTGGTTTACAGCTTCTTGGTAAGGCGTTTGATGAAGAGACAGTTCTTAAAGTCGCTGGTGTTATGGAAGAAGCCGCAGATTTCTCTGCCCTTCCACAGCTAATGGCGGGAGGTAAGTAATATGAGTTATCGTGTTAAAGGTAACACCGGAGAGTGGGAAGTTGTCATTGGACTTGAAGTCCACGCTCAGGTTATTTCGAATTCAAAGCTTTTTTCCGGAGCCTCTACCAAATTTGGCGCTGCTCCGAACGAACAGGTTTCACTTGTCGATGCTGCGATGCCGGGCATGTTGCCTGTTCTTAACAAGGAAGTCGTTGCACAAGGTATTCGTACCGGCTTTGGCTTACGTGCGCAGATCAATCTGAAATCGGTTTTTGAGCGTAAAAATTATTTCTATGCGGATTTGCCTCAAGGCTACCAGATTTCTCAGTTTCTTGAGCCAATCGTAGGTAAAGGAACCCTGACCCTTGATCTCGAAGGTGGGAAAACTCGCGACGTAGGGATTGAGCGTATGCACCTGGAACAGGATGCAGGTAAATCAATTCACGATCAACACCCGACCCAGTCCTACATCGATCTGAACCGTACGGGTGTTGCGTTGATGGAAGTTGTGTCAGACCCAGATCTTCGTTCGCCTGAAGAAGCGGGTGCATATTTGCGTAAGATGCGCTCGATCCTTCGTTATCTTGGCACTTGTGATGGAAACATGGACGAGGGTTCCATGCGCGCAGATGTAAACGTATCTGTGCGTAAGCCCGGTGAAGAACTTGGTACACGTACGGAGACTAAAAACGTTAACTCCATCCGCTATGTCATGCAGGCGATTGAGTTTGAATCCAAGCGTCAGGTGAAAGTCCTGGAAGATGGCGGTGAGATTGTTCAAGAAACCCGTCAGTTTGATCCGAGTAACGGGACAACTCGCTCTTTGCGCAGTAAGGAAGAAGCACACGATTATCGCTACTTCCCTGATCCAGATTTGTTGCCTCTTGTTCTCGATCCGAAATGGGTAGAGGAAATCAAAGCCTCTATTCCAGAACTGCCTGACGAGAAGAAAGAACGCTTTATTAAGGATTTTGGTCTTTCGTCCTATGACGCTGGTATCCTTGTCATTGATCGCGACCGTGCTGATTTTTATGAAGAAGTTGCTAAAGGTGGCGATCCTAAAGTGGCCGCTAACTGGGTCATTGGAGATTTCTTTGGTGCCTTGAATAAAAGCGGCCTGGCCTTGGCTGAAACCCCTGTTTCTGCAAAGCAGCTTGGCGGCCTGATTGCCTTGATCAAGGACAATACGATTTCTGGTCGTACGGCTAAGGAAGTCTTCGAAGAGATGTGGGAAACCAGCAAAGATGCTGATACCATCGTTGAAGAAAAAGGCCTCAAACAAATTTCTGATACAGGCCCAATTGAAGCCGCGATTGACGAAATTATGGCCGCTAATCCTAGCCAGGTTGAAGCCTTTAGAGGCGGCAACGAAAAGTTGATTGGCTGGTTTGTCGGTCAAACCATGAAAGCGACTGGCGGTAAGGCTAACCCAGGCATGGTCAATCAGCTTCTTAAGAAGAAATTGGCGGGTTAATAACAATAAGGTATTAACAACCAAAAAAAAGGGAGCCAAAGGGTTCCCTTTTTTTTGTGGTTGTTACGGAAACAATACTAGGTAATCGATAGAGTAGAACTTTTTATTCCAGCGCGGTAATCGTTCCAATAATGTGTGTCACATTACCGGCCTGATCAACGAGGGGACAATCGATTGATTCGAACTTTTTATACTGCTTGTCGATCAGGTGTAAGTTTCCAATATTTTTCATACAAACGGGATCTTCACTCAGCTGTTTGTAATAATTTGCCAGCCTCACTTCTTCTTGTTCTTGTTCCGTGTCTTGAGGTCCATCGGTTCGAATGATTTTTCCAGTGCTGTCATCAAAAATACTATTAGCAGTTTCCCCATGGAGTTTGAACTCAAACGCGGTATTACTTTTGCGTTCTACGAGAAAAATATCTGGAGCCAAAGTAATGTGATCAATAATGTCAAAATCAGCTTTTTGGGGAATTCCTGGGGTAAAAGATAGCCACCACTTCAGAAGGGCGCGATTGCTTTCTCCTGCGAGGTCGTCTTCACATCTTATGGGATAATATTCTAGGACTTCGTAATTATAGTTTGACACTATTGAGACTTTTTCTATTGAACACTATTATCTTAAATCTAATCTAAAAGTACGTAATAAAAAGTTAATTTTGGAGACCGATTTTTCTGATCATAAACAAATTCGTTTTTGGTATTTGTTGCGGTTACCCAGATATGCTCAATAAACTATATCTTTACTGGAAACTTAAATGTCCTTTTTTTCAAAATTGTTTGGCAACTCGAAATCTAAAGAACCGGATACTCCACCAGAGGAGGAACCAGTCTTTTATAAGGGATATGCAATTCGTGTGGCACCTGGAAAAGCGGATAACGGTCAGTGGCGCCTTTCTGGTTATATTGTTAAAGCTTCAGAAGAAGAATCTGAAAGTGATATGGAACGTTTCTATCTGAGGGCAGATACGTTTCCTTCACGAGAAGAGGCCGTCGATTTTTCTCTTCGTAAGGGGCGTCAGATTATTGATGAACAAGGCGATAGATTGTTTGTCGATGGGGCTCTATCAGGGCGCGCTTGAAACATGATTAATTTAAATTGTGAATTTCAAAATGGCTTTAATCGTCTGTAATGATTGATGGGCGAATAAGGACATGTAAATTTTTTGCACCGTAAACTTCACCCACCCTGTTTTTAAACAAGCTTGATACTAAAGGTACTTTGTACAACGGTGTGAGCGGGTGTTTGTCCCCTAGTAATGCCTTGATCTCCGTGGTTGGTAAACGGTAACTGAAATCGTCATTGAGGAGGTCCAAGCGTTCGCTTGAATAAGTTGTCGTGCCAATTTTTATGGAAAAGTTACTTCCTATAGAAGGAGTTAGCTCATCAAGTCTCGTGATCATAGTGTTCAGATCCAAGTCTGTGTCCAGGTCTGGATGTTGCTCGTCAGCTATCTGTGGACGATTGGGAACGAGGTCAAGAATGAGAGAGTTATCGTATGTATAGGCATCGCCCAGTTGTTTTGTCGTAGCAAAATCATCTGCCTCGTAAGATTCTCTAAATAAACTTCCCAATAGGGGGACAGATTTAGGGATGGTTACTCTGTTTTCATTTGTTCGTTTTAAATGGCGGCCAAGCGTTAATATGCGAATAAAATAAATTGATAGGGTTGTGAGCAGAATAATGTTGTTGATTTGGATGAGTGTTGTAAGTGTTTGAAGTCTGATAAAGCCTGGATTGCTCCAATTATCTCCTAAATCTTTGCTATCTCGATCTCTGTCGGAGTGGTTGCCTTTATTTTCCTGGCTTGCGTAGCTAGAACTAATTTGTGTCGCACAGGTCAACGCGGCAAGAGATGTCATTAGTTGGCGGCGGGTCAGATTCATTTAAGCCTCCTGATTATTTTCAATGTATTCTTGGTTCATGGAACTCTGTGACACACTCAATAATATAACCGTACCGCAACTATTTTGGTTGAATTGAGCTTATCATATTTTCACTCTTAATGCTGAATAGAAATTATGTGGTGTGGGTGTTGACGAAAATTCTTAGCTTGCGATTGTTGACGGGGCTTCTTAAATCAAATGAAGCTTAGCCTGATTGGGCTGAAATTTATTTAAAATGATTGTGACGATCCCCTATATGAAAGAGGTAATATGTTAGATCTTTATACTTGGGCGACACCTAATGGGCACAAAGTCCATATTATGCTCGAAGAACTTGGGTTGAATTATCATGTCCACCCAATAAATATTGGTGCTGGTGACCAGTTCAAGCCAGAGTTTTTAAAGATCAGTCCAAACAATAAAATGCCAGCGCTTGTTGACCCTGATGGACCTGACGGACAACCGATCAATTTATTTGAATCTGGCGCTATTCTTTTTTATCTCGCAGAAAAAACAGGTAAATTTATGCCAGTCGATCCAAGGGGAAGATATGAGGTCATGAAATGGCTTATGTTTCAGATGGGCGGCGTAGGACCAATGTTGGGACAAGCTCATCACTTTCGGATGTATGCACCAGAAAAAATTGAATATGGTATCGAACGATATACTAACGAGGCTAACCGACTGTATGGGGTATTAGATCGTCGCCTGAGCGAAAGTAAGTATTTGGCAGGAGACGATTACAGTATTGCAGACATGGCAACTTTCCCTTGGATCAGAAACCCTGATCGTAAGGGGGTGGATATAGCGAACTATCCAAACGTGAACCGTTGGTCAGAAGAAATTTCTCAACGCCCAGCTGTGAAAAGAGGCCTTCAGGTGCTGGAGGATAAACGTGTTGCTGGACCGATTACTGATGAGATGCGGGAAAACTATTTCGGTAATGCTCAATACGAAAAGCACTAAGTATTTGGGTGGAAATTATGAAAAGGACTGCTTTTGCGGTCCTTTTTTGAATCTAGAGTTTCCTTAACTGTTTGAGGCTCTTAAACTCCCGATTAAATTATTATGAATAGATATGTTTGAGGGATTCGAAGATGGGTAAAGCAGGTAAAGTGGAAACGCTCCTTGCGCAAGCAGGACACTATTTAGACCGTGAAACAGGATCGGTCGTACCGCCCATCCAACCTTCCACGACCTTTGCCCGTGATGAGCAGGGTAACCTCTATGATGAAAATCGGATTTATGCGCGGGACCATAGCATAAATGCCGAGATGGCCGAAGTAATTCTCAATGAATTAGAGGGTGGTGCTTCTTGCAAGCTCTTTGCATCCGGCATGGCCGCTGCAACGGCCTTAGTACAAACTCTACGACCTGGAGAGCGCATAGTGGCGCCAAAGATCATGTACTGGTCTTTACGCGCTTGGCTGATCACTTATTGTGAGGACTGGAATGTGGAGCTTGCGTTTTATGATCCGTGCGATGAAGAGGATATGATTTCTGTTGTGAAATCTGCATCGACCCAAATGTTATGGGTTGAAACCCCGGCAAACCCTACCTGGGAGGTGGTTGATATTGCGAAAGCTGCAGAATTGGCACACTCCGTTGGGGCACAGCTTGTCGTAGATTCTACAGTTTCTACCCCTTTGTTAACCAAGCCGATTGAGCTTGGCGCGGATTACGTTTTTCATTCCGCGACCAAATACATTAATGGCCACAGTGATGTTGTCGCGGGGGCAGTAATTACAGCCAAAGAAGATATGCGTTGGGAACGCCTTTGTAAGGTACGTGCGCAACAAGGCGGCATACTTGGAACGTTTGAAAGCTGGCTTTTGCTTCGCGGAATGCGTACCATGCACATCCGAGTTGAACGTGCTTGTGAAAACGCGATGCGTATTGCTCAACATTTTGAAGGTCTTGCCGGTGTTGTGGAAGTTCTTTATCCCGGGCTTACTTCTCATCCCAATCACGAAATAGCCGTAAAGCAGATGTCCGGGGGATTTGGGGGCATGCTCTCCATTCGCTTTGTTGGAGGTAGGAATAATACGGCTAAAGTTATGGGGCGTATGAAACGTTTCGTGCGTGCGACATCTCTAGGCGGAGTAGAAAGTCTTGTGGAGCATCGCGCTCTTGTTGAGGGTGAAAACAGTCCGGTCCCGGATGATTTACTCCGATTTTCAATAGGGATCGAAAATGTCGACGATCTTATTGAAGATATTGAACAGGCACTTCGGGGTTAAGGACAGGTGAATGAGCGAAATGGGTCAAAATAAATGTCCCGCGAATTACCTTTATCCAAAGGCTAAGATTGTAAAGTTTTTTCGTGTTTCAGTTATGACCTCTATGGAGCGTAATGAAGCTATTACCAAGATAAGTGATGCTATTGGTCATAATGGAGGGTGGATTGTTAACCACACTCTGCTCTCCAACGTCGCAGCTACACTTAACTTTGAACTTCCTTATATCCAAGTTGAAGACTTTCTCACGAAACTGAAGGAGTTATCTTTTTATCCCGTTGTTGAGGGCGATGTTCCTCAGACGAAAGAAAGTGATTTACGTGGTCAGGTAACGGTAACGTTTATGCATAATAAACCAGATTTAAAACGTACTATTCCTGCATTTGGATGAATGTTTTTATAAATAGTCCCTAAAATTTGGATACATGAATATTCCATAGAGTACTGCCAAGATAATCGAGAGCCTTACGATGACTTTCTCGGCAGTCTTTCTCTCTTTGGTAAGACGGTGAAGGGTAAAATAAACGACAAGGCTTACAACACTCCAGATCAGAAATGTCGTTAATCCATCCTCTGTCCAAGAGGATATAACCAGGTTCCAGAACTCACTGGAATAGTCATTTCCTTTGACGGCAGACCAACGAATAAAACCTCCAATTGACATCAATTGTGTTACGAAACCGGTGAATAGAGCCGTCAGTAAGCAAACACTTATTGATTTGGCATGTTCCTGCATAATAGTTCCAAGTTTGGATTTAGGGATTGGTTATTTTGTTAATTCCTTGGTCCCAAAACGTTTCTGATTACGCGGTAGAATATTTGGGTTCCTGTTTCTATGAGCTCATCGGGGAAATCGAAGTCTGGATTATGTAGTTGTGGTTGGTTCGTACCAGACCCAAGAGTAAACATGGCGCTTTTACTGACGCGGCCAAATTGCCCAAAGTCTTCTGACCAGCGCATGGGCGTCGACATTTCGGTTTGGGTTATCGATTCGTCATTAAAGGCTTGTTTTAAGATATCTGTTGCGGCCGGATGGTTCACAGATGCCGCAAATATATCTTCGTAACCAAAAGTAATTTTTAGCTGATGGCGTTGGGCGATTGCGCTAATTAGGACCTCAGATCTCTCACGTAGTATTGTCATGATATCATCAGTTTGGCTGCGAAGGGTCACCATGACCTTTGCAAAACCCGGGCTTATACCAAAAGCTTCTTCGCCCAAGCGTGCGTGGACAACGGTGACTAAAGAGAAATCATTAGATAACTCTGAAAGGTTAGGAAGCTCAGCCAATTTTGTTACCAACTCGCACATTGCTGTCGCGGGGCTCTTCCCATTTTCGGGGTGGGATGCGTGCGAGGTTTTGCCCTCTAGAGTGATCCACAGACCTTGAGACGCACAATTGAAAGGCCCGGATTTTAACCCGACTTCATGAAGGGGTTGTCCGGGGAGATTGTGTAATGAAAATGCATAATCTGGCTTGATATCTGTAAAGGCTGGAGCCTCGATAACAGCTTTTGCGCCCGCACCGGTTTCTTCAGCCGGTTGAAAAAGCAAAACCACACGTCCCTTGGTCGGGCGCGTTCGAGTGAGCAGTGGGGCAAGACCTGCGACCATGACCATATGACCATCGTGACCACAGAGATGGCCTTTGCCGGGAATTTTTGACTGGTAGGGAATATCATTTGTTTCCTGGATGGGCAGACCATCAAGCTCACAACGGACTAAAACTGTCGGTCCCTTTTCCAAACCATTAAAAACGGCGGCAAGGCCATGTCCTCCGAGATCTTGGATGATTTCATCTGGAGAATAATATTCTAGAAACGAGAGAACACGCGCACTTGTTTTTTGCTCTTGCCCGGACACTTCTGGAAATTGATGTAGTTCATGGCGAAAAGTGATTAGTTTGTCGTGAGTTTCTTGATCGAACAACATAATGAATATACCAACAAAGTAGAAAATATCTGATAGGATCTAGGGTTCTTATGTTTGTCTAGTTTGGTTCTGTCTGGGATGGTAAGCTATGCTCTGGTACCATAAGTTTCCACAATTCGAGGCAATCGTCGTGGCTTAGCTATTTTAATACTAGACGCTTTATTAGAAGTACCTACCTCATTCCGAGGAAGTTTAACCAGTGATAATTTCTCGTTCAGTATGAGATAGAGAAGCACTTATCAAAGGTTCGTGTTTGGTAATGATTTCCATAAGTTCGGGGAAAACCCTGATAATAATTTCCAAATAAATCTCCTTACTGGTTTCTTCTATCTTAGGACTTAGAGCGTCAAGTTTTTGGCATTCTTTATATCTGTAATCGCTTCGATTTCAGTCTGTGTGAGTTTTGAGAATAAATTGTGGTCACCTGGATTTGATATAATTTTCTGCTGGGCGGTTTTTAAGGCGTTAAAGTCTTTCATACTATGGAGTGTAATTATTTCATCATCGGTAAATTCAGCAGTTATCAGGATCGCAATTTTTGATATTAACCGAACCCGCTTATTGAGCATTTCTCTGGTCAATAAGATATTGATTTCATCTAAGGCCTTATCGGATAAAGGCTGTGATGCCGTTGTATTTTCTTCTTTGTATTCGGCCAATGCCTCTTGGAGGCCCTTTTTAATAAAGCTGTCTGTGATGATGTTTTCAACAAACTCTACCGATTTTTCATATTTACTCAATGATCCACGATGATTGGTTTGGGTACAAGCGGCTAATGTAAATGCCACCAGAAGCAGAATAAATGAACGAACAATCATGAGGCTACCTGCGAAAAGGAATTTTGAAAAGCACCTAGGAAAGTATTCTGAAAAGGGGCCTTATCATTGAGTTTTAGCCTAACCTTATTTCGAACTGGTTGGGTAGATCAAATTTAATAATGTGCAAAAAAAAGAAAGTGACCCTTAATAGCTATAGAGCCGATGTCAGATCTTTAAGTAAAATATTATTTTTGTATTCGCCGTCTTCCAGTTCAAACATAAGAGAGCCGATATTATTAAAGTCGTGTTTGTTGTAAAAGTTGATGGCGATGCTGTTTTCATGATGAACCGAGAGCCAAACCTGTGAAATACTCTTCTCACGACAGGATTTAACAGCCTGATTTAACAGCGCAGTGCCAATACCATTTCGGGTGATGTTACTGTGGACGTAAAAGTTATCAATCTCGGTCATACAGTTCAATCTTTGCGGGCAAGGAGATGTTTTTTTCATAATGAGAAAGCCTTGTAGAGCTGAGTTTGTTTCATAAATCCAAATCTCTTGATCAGAGTTTGAAATAGCTTCCAAGAATTTTTCTTCAGTGAAGTGCTGCAGTATGTAGTTTGAATAGGCTGGGATAATGCCGACTTTAGCATAGGTGTGTAACCAGACATGGATTGAAAGAACGGTCAAATTGCGAACGTCATCTGGTCGAGCTCTTCTTATCATACTGTTATTCCTTTGTGAATTAGGGTTGCTTGTCCTTGTCTTCTGCCAAAACATGGGCCCATTGGCCAGACCAACCACCAATTGGTAAAAGCAAGTTGTAGAGTTCCTTGCCCATTGGTGTTGCTTGATAACCGTCGCCTTGGTGACTTATCAATTGAGCCAAACGGAGCTCTTTTAGGCGGGTGTTCAAGACAGTTGGAGATATGGAACCACAATTAGCTTGGAGTTCTCTAAATGTACATGGTCCTGTTTTACAAAGTGTCCAAAGAATACCCATTGCCCACCTTCGACCCAGAAGATCGAAAAGAGCCATAATTGGATCGCCAGATTTTGAACCGCGAACGGGAGTGCCTGGTGTCGGTATAGAAGTCATGGATTTCCTATAAATGCTAATGCTACTAAAATAGTAGCATTTTGTTTTTAAGTATGTTAGCTCAATTGCTACTAAAAACATAGCATACAGATTCTGAAGGAAAACTCCATGCCTTTTCTTGCATTGATAGCTGCTTTGGGAGCTGCTTTGGTTTGGGCTGCTGCCGCGCTTATAGCGCACTTTCCTGCACGGGAATTAGGGGCGTTTAGCTTTACTCGTATTCAACTTATTGCATCTTCTTTATTGCTTGGGACAATTGTCTGTTTTGCAGGTAGCTGGGGTACTGTAGCTTGGAATTATTGGCCAGAATTAACGGTGAATATTTTGATAAGCGTCATCCTCGGTAATCTCTTTATGGTTGCTTGCTTGAGAAGAGGCGGCCCACGCCGAATGCAACTGTTGTTTGCTCTTAATGCACCAATTGCAGGAATTCTTGGATATATCTTTTTAGATGAAACGCTTTCTTTTCAAATGTTCTCTGGGTGCTTGCTGGCTCTTTTCGGCGTTGTACTTGCCATCCTTTATGGAGGCCAGTCTAAGGAATCGTCGATTGAACAAGGACAAGAGAGAAGTAACAAAATTGGGTTTGAAAATTTTGAAACTGTTCAGGGACCTTTTGCCTGGGTCATTATCTTTGGACTTTTATCTGCTTCTTGTCAGGCAATTGGATTAATCGCGATCAAGCCTGTTATGCTTGCAGGAACAGATCCAATGGCAGCTTCTTTTATCAGGACAGGTGGCGCAGCAATTGTATTTTTGATTATCTCTCCTTTGTTGATGTTTAAAGGTAAAGATACACCTCAAGTTAAGATGTCGAGTAAATTGTTGGTTTGGACCATTCTTCCTGGTTTCATGGGGTATGTTTGCGCTGTATCGATGCTCCTTTATGCGCTTAATAATTATGAAACCGGTGTGGTTGCGGTCTTAGGATCTACAGCACCTGTGATGCTTTTACCGATGATTTGGTGGAAAACAAAAAAATGTCCATTGCTACCCGCTTGGGGTGGGGCTGTTTTGACGATTATTGGGTCAGGATTAATTGCTAACGGATAATTTTATGAAGGTTATGCGTATGCTGGGAAAATAAAAAAGATAAGTTCAATTTTAAAAAGTAAGATTTTGTTAACATAATGTTCTTATTTTGTTCTTATGACAGTTTATTCAAGATCATCATCGTCTTCCGTCCCGGAACCCTTTCGGGTAACGGTCTTTGCTCCAGGTAAAATACAAGTCCGCTCGCTGGAGTTAATTGGTACCAGAACGCAAGCCGAAGCAATAGATATGTCCCGTAATTTACTTCTTGAATATCTTGAGCAAGGACATACCGCTGGTGGCGTCGAGCTGTGTGGTAAAGGTATCACGCACTGGGTTTACAGAGAGACCGGAAACAGTAATCTGAAGGAAAGTGACCGAGCGGATTTTATTGAAGGCTTAGGCTAATTATTGGATATGGTATGGGGTTAAAAAACAGGGTAATCAAACTCCGCGAAAGAAAAAAAGTGATCTGATCCCTGGTTTTTGGGTGAATTTAAAACCTTGGCTTTTCCTGTGTTCAAGGACCAAAGCGCTTTGGAACATAGAATGTAATCAATCTGTGCCCATTCATCTATCCTTGTGCCATTTGCTTGCGGGCGTTTCCACATATGAGTATCGCGGGGCCTGCGCATTGCCGAGTGTTCCGAGACATCATCTTGTTCGAGTAACGTGACCGCATTCGTCAACCTCAAGCTATTGTCGATAGCTAACAATGGGCGGAGGGCTTCGCTTTGAGGTGTATCGTTCAAGTCACCTAAGATGACAAAACGATCATTTTCAATATCTACTTCTTTTTTGACAATCTCGACGACTTTATTAGCTTCTGACATCCGCTTTATAGTATTGAGTGATTGAGCATTGGCATATTTATCAGGGTCTTTAAAGGGATCAATACCCGTATATTTAGACTTAAAATGACAGATGAAGGCTTTGAGAACCAAGTTATCTCTATCCTTGTCAAGAATTTCAATCTGTAGGCAATCACGTCCAAATTGATATAATTTGTTGTCTGATCTTCTAAATTTATCGAACCTATGGCTGATAACCCGCCCAATCCTAAATTGATCTGTGCAGATCAGTCCGAGGTCAATGCCCCTGGGATCATTGGAGGGCAGACTCACGACACCTGTCTTCGGGCCGTAGTCAGGGCCTACACTGCCCTGTACAAAATCTAGAAGCGAGCCAAAATTCTCGATCTCTTGCAGTGCAACGATATCAACTGAATTTTTTCCAATGCCATTGTCTCTTATGCGTTGGGCGACATCGAATGAATGGGCCCTTGATTTTGGGACGGTTTTAAATCGACCGTAAGTATCATCTCCTACAGAGTAAGGATCGTCAAAGCGGTCAAAGAGATTTTCGACGTTATAGGTGCCAATACGAAATCGTTGAGACATGCTTTATCTCCAATTTATCAGAGGTCTGTGTTTTAATTTTTTGAAAATTCCTATTGCAAAAATAGTATTTAATTAGAATTTGTATCGCCCATTAATACACAATTTTTATGATAATTCAATTTTTGGTTGTGAATGAGTTTGCGTGCTCCTGAGCAAAAATAGCTTCTTGGAAAAGATGTAATAACGATTTATTGAATAAAAATAGAGTGATTTTTGCTTTATGGGTTTTATCTCTGAGGGCTTAATTTAGCTCTGTCTTTTTCGGTGCTACCCGTTCAAACCAGTTTAAAGCCATCGTTGTCCAGCCTTTAGGGATGCTATGTCCTCCAGTATGAAGGACCAGGCGAAGGTTACTGTTTGGTGTACATCGGGTCCACCAACGCTGCCAAAAGGGATCTTTTGCCTCTTTTATGGATGTGGTGTCGAATTCATCTGCACGTAATTCTGCGCAATTATTTACTCTACGCATAATCTGCATGCCTTGAAAAACATCGCCCTGATAAATAGCCCCTCCACCCAGAGGGCGTCCTTCCAATGGAACTGTTTTATCACGCCAACCGTGTGTATGCATGAGTTTCACCGGAGCCATGCAATCTGCTGCAGTTGGATGTGGACGCCAAAATGCCCCCGCAACTGGGGCATAAGCTGTGGCAATAGAGGCATCTTGACAGGCGAGATACCAAACGAGTGACCCGCCAATTGAAAAACCGCTCATGAGAACACGATTGCGATCAATGGCAAAGCGTTGAAATGCGTCGTCTAAAAGCTCCCGGGTAAATGCGAGTTCATCACGCATTATCTGACGTCCAGGGATAAAAGACCATCCTGGGCCAAATCGGGAGTTTGGGCGTTTCAAACCACTCGGCGCAATGACGGCGTACCCACGATCGTTCATGGTTTTGATCATGGGGGTGTTTTTCAAGGTATCTTCCCCTGAACGCCCGGCTCCATGGAAAAATAATACAGCGGGGATTTCTTTAGTTGTGGATGAATTATTCGGAAGAGAAACGTTGTATTCACCAAGAGAAACGTGGCAGGAATCACCGATAGCGCCACAGGAATGCGTGTTCTTCTCTAGGTCCTTCGCCAGTACAACATTAACTGACACTGTCGTGCCTAACAGAGCGATCACAAAGCCAAGGAAAATCGGTTTTACTTTTTGTAAATGAAGGCTCCTATATCCGATAGCCCGTAGAAGGGTATATAAATTTCTTATATTTATTGAGCAAATTAACTGGCTATTGCGTAGCATCAAAATCAACCTTGTATCTTGTATTAGGGGCAAAAATAGCAGTAAGAAACTTGAGCCATAAATTTTAGATCACCAAAGGTAGTATATATGGTGAGATGCTGGCAGTGAAATTTCGAACCCCACGCGATTGTGATGCTAATGATGTGTACGGTTGAGTAAATATGCTAATATTTAGCGTGAGCTTTGAGTGTTATTCCAAGGAATTTGAGTTTAATAATCTCGTGCAAAATAGCTTGTAATAGGCGAGTTCACGAATTTTGAACTACGGGCCAAATTGTATAAGGTGGATTTTGAACTATGGGACTATTTTATTAAAAACCCTTTACAAACAAACGAATAAGGTGCCCACTGTAATAGTCACTCTTAATTATTTTTCATAAGAGGCTATGGCACGAACACTGTTTACGTACGCTCTTATCAGTGATCCGTAATACAGTTATCTTTATCTTGAGATGATATTTCTTTTTGGATATTTGATTTGCCGGCACTTCTCAAACCATCATTAGAAGGCGAGATGTTATGACGAAAGCCAGAGCACGCGAACGAGCTAAAGCAAGAGCCGCTAAACCAAAAAAACAAGATCATAGTGTGGATCTGTCAGAACAAACAGAAGAACAAAAGCAAGAGAGCCACTTCGATCGAAAAGCAAATTCGATAAAAGGCCCAAGTATGAGCGCCAGCCACGGTAACTTTGGTGGTGCACGGCGTGGTGCTGCGCGGTCGAACTAAATTGCTGCAGGTTAACCTAAACTGTTACCCGTTTCTCAGGGTGTAGAGATCGGATCTCGCGGAAACTCTACTGTCGTGGTTCAGTGCCAGTGAAAATGGTTTATGTTTCAATAATGCATCGATGATACGCCTTATGATGCATCCAGAATGACGACCTCTGAAGCCCGAAATTATCGCTCGACATTACGGATTAAGGGCTCTCGTTTTAAGGGAGCAGTAGAGACAAATCTCGGGAGAAATTTTTTGGGTTCTTTGAGACGGGGGTATTTTTTTGGTTTTACTGGAATTACCGAGAAACTCTAAGTTTCCTTGAAATTCGATATCTTTAGTAATAAGTAAGAATTTCTTTTGGTAAAATGGTGCCGTGAGGCGGAATTGAACCGCCGACCCCGTCATTACCAATGACGTGCTCTACCCCTGAGCTACCACGGCCTCGTTTGGACGGGCGTTATATGCCTTTGTCCTGATTTTATTGCAAGCCTTATTTTAGCTTTTCTAATATAATTGTCACTTAAATTTACGAAGACTTGTTAATATGACCTTTGATTTAATTGCTGAAACGATTACATTTTTTTATGGAATCTATGAAGGGACTTGACCTTATCACTAAGACTTTGCAGTCTGCGGCCATGAACGAAGAAGAAAAGTCCGAACATACGGCAGGCGAAAGCTTAAAAGAAACCGAAGACAGAAGCCAAAAGAGCATAACCTCTGAAAAAGCTGTTGCTGAGCGTACGACAATACGTCTTAGCCGGGAAGCAAAAGCTTTGCGCGATAATTTACGCAAACGTAAAGGTCAGTTAAGAGAGCGTAAGTAGTTCTTCATTCTTAACTTTTGTCCTGATATAGCACTCTTATTCCATAAATATTTTAGGTGTAACCATCTTCAATCTTGAGCTTTCAGGCCAGAGACAGTAGAAGGCATATGGTTTTACGCTGTCCACAGCGTAAAAAAATGGAATCGGTGACATTTGGGAGGATATGCCGTGGGAGTTATGCCGGACACATGGATTCGAGATCAGGCCAAAAATCATGGTATGATTGAGCCATACGTGGAAGCACAACGCCGAGAGGGAGTTATCTCTTATGGTGTCAGCTCATACGGTTATGATGCACGGGTCTCTACCGAGTTTAAAATCTTTACCAACGTTCACAATGCCATCGTTGATCCTAAAGATTTTTCGGATCAAAGCTTTGTGGAAAAAGATGATGATGTTTGCATCATTCCACCTAATTCCTTTGCACTTGCCCGCACCGTTGAGTATTTCCGTATTCCGCGTGATGTGCTGGTTATTTGTCTTGGTAAATCCACTTACGCGCGGTGTGGTATCATCGTAAACGTTACCCCGCTTGAGCCTGAGTGGGAAGGTCACGTTACCCTGGAGTTTTCTAATACGACACCGTTGCCTGCGAAAATTTACGCCAATGAAGGTGTCTGTCAGTTCCTGTTCCTCAAAGGGGAGGGGGATTGTGATGTCTCTTATGCAGATCGCGCCGGAAAATACATGAAACAGCGTGGCGTTACATTGCCGCGTCTTTAAATTTTTCTTGAATAAAAACAGCACACTATCTGACACTGTAATTGTAAGAACATTGTTTGAGTGCTGAGTGAAGAATTGCTTTTCTTTCAACAGATCAGCGTCACGATTTGAACAAAGCCCTTGGATAAACCTGTCTGACAGATGATAACCAGGCAGAAACGGTAAGATACAATGGATAAAATTAAAATTCGCGGTGGAAACCCGCTCAAAGGGAAGATTTGGATCTCTGGCGCAAAGAATGCAGCCTTGCCACTTATGACCGCAGCTCTTCTAACTGATGAAGTCTTGACCTTGCGTAATCTTCCTCATTTGGCAGATATTACAACGCTTGCAAACCTTCTTGCTCAGCACGGGGTTGATCTGCACATGAACGGGGCAGCGGGCAGTGAAGGTTGTGCTGGTCGGGTTCTGGAAATGCATGCCAAGACGATCACAACGACGAAAGCACCTTATGAGCTTGTTCGTAAGATGCGGGCATCCATTCTTGTTCTCGGACCATTGCTTGCACGCGAGGGCCATGCGGAAGTATCGCTCCCGGGCGGTTGCGCAATCGGATCGCGTCCAGTTGATTTACATCTTCAGGGAATGCAACAGCTCGGGGCCGAGATCGAACTTAAAGAAGGTTACGTTCACGCCAAAGCGCCTGGTGGCCTTGTTGGCGGGGAAGTGATGTTCCCTAAAGTATCTGTTGGGGCGACTGAAAATATTATGATGGCCGCTGTCCTGGCAAAAGGGACAACCCGGATGATCAATTCTGCACGCGAGCCTGAAGTGGTTGACCTTGCAGAATGTTTGATTGGTATGGGGGCAAGAATTAAAGGCGCTGGAACAGATACAATTACCATCGAAGGCGTTGATCGGTTGCACAGCTATACCCATACTGTTGTTCCAGATCGTATCGAAACCGGAACCTATGCGATGGCAGCGGCTATGACGGGTGGGGAATTGGAATTGATTGGCGCTCGTCCAGAGCATCTACGTTCAATGATTGATCAACTGGCTCATGCTGGTGTTGTTATCGAAGAGCTTGATAACTCAATAATCGCGCGGTGTGCAGGTGAACGGGTTAAAGGTGCCGATATCATGACTGAACCTTATCCTGGTTATCCAACCGACTTACAGGCGCAGACCATGGCTTTGATGTCGACGGCAGACGGGGCATCAATGATTACAGAGACAATCTTTGAGAATCGTTTCATGCACGTACCTGAACTTTGTCGTATGGGTGCAAACATTACCGTTCATGGATCTTCTGCACTTGTACGAGGACAAGCTAAATTGACCGGTGCTGAAGTTATGGCGACTGATCTTCGGGCAAGTTTCTCTCTTATTATGGCAGGACTGGTCGCAGACGGGGAAACTGTGTTAAACCGTGTCTACCACCTTGATCGGGGGTATGAGAGAGTTGAAGACAAGCTTGCCGCTTGCGGTGCAGATATCGAGCGTATCAAAGTTGACTAAAGACCTCAGTCGATCTAAGTCGACTATAGGCCACAGTCGATAAACGACAGGGAACTGAAAATATGGCTGAGAGCAAAAGACTGAAGATCCGCGCACATGATGCCGAGGATATCCGTACATTATCGGGATTGCTTCAGGATTCTTTAGCTCCGTTATGTGATGTGACGTATTTGCGAGAACAAAGCCGTTTTGTCCTAGTTGTTAATCGCTTTTGTTGGGAAATGCTTCCAACTGAGATTCGTGAGCGCGCGTTGTCCGCGCCTGATACTCCAGCAGGGCAGGCCGAAAATGATGATGTATCCTTTGACGACGTAGAAGATCTCCCGACTTTTCACCGGGTAAATACCGGCCTTTGTTTTGATAAAGTCAAATCTGTCCAGGTTAAAGATGTGGATTTAAGTAAAAAAGATGAGATCCTTAACCTTCTGACGGTGGCAGCCATTCCGGGCTATATCACACTTCATTTTTCAGGTGGCGCGGCGATTCGCCTGGTTGTCTCGCAAATTCGTTGTCATATGGATGATATCAGTGAGCCTTGGCCAACGTTGTACCAACCGCGTCATGACATGGATGGTATTTCTGACACCGATGGTAAGGATGATACTTCTAGCAAAAAAGATCATTCTCAAGATACTGAACATTCTAAGGGTGCACGCTCCCCGGAAGAAGCGTGATAGGTAAAGTATAAAGTTACTAAGGCAGATTTGGTGTAAGCACCCATCGCCGAGATAAAAACGGATTATAGTATTATGCCCAAGATCGAACCGATGATCCTGGCTGTCCCTAAGGGACGTATCCTCAAAGAATTATTGCCTCTAATGAAGAGCGCAGGCGTCGAGCCCGAAGAATCATTCTTTGATGACAAGTGTCGCCAACTGAAATTTGCAACAAACGTAGATTATTTGGAAATTATACGTGTACGCAGTTTTGACGTTCCCACCTTTGTTGCCTTTGGTGCTGCGCACCTCGGTGTGGGGGGAAGTGATGTGATCATGGAATTTGATTATCCTGAGATTTATTCTCCGGTAGATTTGGATATTGGCCATTGTCGTATGTCGGTTGCGGCGCCCGCGACCTTATTGGAAAGTGAAGACCCTTCTCAGTGGAGCCACATTAGGGTTGCAACCAAGTATCCAAAAATTACGCAAAAACATTTTGCCGCCCGTGGTGTGCAGGCCGAATGCATCAAGTTAAACGGGGCGATGGAGCTTGCGCCTAACTTGGGGCTATGTCGTCGAATTGTTGATTTGGTTTCTTCTGGCGATACTCTTAAGGCCAATGGTTTGACGGAAATTGAAAAGATATCGGAAGTATCTTCACGGTTTATCGTCAATCGTGCCGCTATGAAAACTCGACCTGTTGAAGTCAACAAGTGGATACGCAGTTTTCAGGAGGCCGTAAATGCCAAGTGAACTTAAAGCTCAATCTGCTGATTTTGAAAATGCGTTTCTTGATCTTTTGTCATCGAAAAGAGAAGTTTCGGTAGATGTAAACGATACTGTCGCTGAGATTTTGGCTGAAGTGAAAAGTCGAGGCGATGCTGCGCTACTTGAGTACACTCAAAAATTTGACCGCTTGGAAATAACGGCGGGATCGTTGCGAGTTACTCAGGCCGAAGTCGATGAGGCAGTCGCTAAATGCGCGCCAGAATCGATAAAAGCGCTTGAGCTTGCGGCCCACCGCATTACAGATTATCACGCTCGGCAAAAGCCGGAAGATCTTCGTTATACGGATGAGGTCGGTGTGCAACTAGGCCACCGTTGGACTGCTGTACAGGCTGCGGGCTTGTATGTTCCTGGCGGGTTGGCAAGTTATCCTTCCTCGGTACTGATGAATGCTTTGCCTGCCAAGGTCGCGGGAGTTGACCGTCTTGTTATGGTGGTGCCATCGCCTGATGGAGTTCTCAATCCGTTAGTCTTGGCCGCAGCCTCTATCGCGGGTGTGGATGAAATTTACCGTGTCGGTGGTGCGCAAGCTGTTGGCGCTTTGGCTTATGGAACCAATAGTATCAAGCCCGTTGATATCATTGTTGGCCCAGGTAATGCCTATGTAGCTGCTGCAAAGAAACAAGTGTTTGGCACGGTTGGAATTGACATGATCGCTGGTCCTTCTGAGATTTTGATTATCGCTGATGGCAAGAATGATCCTCGTTGGACAGCGGCAGACCTTTTGGCTCAGGCCGAACATGATACAGCTGCTCAATCAATTTTGATAACAGATGATGCAGACTTTGCGGAAGCAGTAAAGCGGGCGGTGGATGCTCATCTTCAAACACTATCGCGTAGTGAAATTGCGGGCCAAAGTTGGCGTGATCATGGGGCAATAATCCTTGTTGATGATCTCGAAGAAGCCGTGGCGTTAACCGATCGTTTGGCGCCTGAACATCTTGAAATAGCCGTTGATAATCCCGAGGCATTAGCTGCCAAAATTCGCAATGCAGGAGCGATCTTTCTGGGGCGTCACACTGCAGAGGTTATTGGTGATTATGTTGCGGGGCCTAATCATGTTTTACCAACTGCGAGGTCGGCCCGGTTTTCCTCTGGTCTTTCGGTGTTGGACTTTATGAAACGGACATCCATGATTGCTTGTGATGCAGAAAGTTTAAAAGCGATTGGTCCGGCTGCAGTGACTTTGGCGAAGGAAGAAGGGTTGACGGCTCATGCGCTTTCAATTTCTTTACGTCTAGAAGGTTAGTTGCCCTAAAGTTCGTTGTGAGCAAATAAATCATCCCGACCATTATTCTTTGCTATCGTGCTTTTTAGTACTTTTGATAAGAACGCATGGTCGGGATTGTTTTTTGATAAAATTCCTGGCTTTACGAGCGGCTTAGGTCGCTGGCATAGTAAAAAATCAAAATAACGGTGCTTTGAAACAACTCTCCTTTCGAGGAATCTAATGAGCGATCAGACAGATCATGATAGCAGTCATCATCTTATCCATATTGGTTTGGATGAGGGATCTTTGGCGCGCTCGACCCCGGATGTCGAAAAAGAACGTGCGATTGCTATTTATGATCTGTTGGAACAAAACAGCTTTATTCCTTTTGGATCGGAGGCTGGTCCCTATCTTCTTGACCTTGCTATCGTCGAAAACCGATTGCGGTTTAGGGTCGAACGTGAAGGGGGGCAGTTTTTATGTGAGCATATTTTGTCACTCACACCCTTACGGCGGGTAATTCGCGATTATTTTGCAGTTTGCCAGACTTATTTTGAAGCCATTAAAGCTGCAAGTCCGGCCAAGATTGAAGCCATCGATATGGGACGGCGTGGATTGCATAATGAGGGCTCTGAAATTCTTCAACAACGCCTTGATGGCAAAATTGAAATTGATTTTACTACAGCGCGACGTCTTTTTACGCTGATCTGTGCGCTCCACAGTGTAAGGGGCCGTTAAACTTGGTCGATTTACCAGACGCAGTTCTCTTTGCCTGTACTCATAACGCCATCCGCTCGCCGATGGCTGAGGGGATCTTGAAACATCTCCTTGGCCATAAAATTTTTGTGGATTCTGCGGGAGTAAGATCTCAGGAAATTGATGGCTTTGTTATTGAGGTTATGGATGAAATTGGTATCGATATCTCTCGTCATAATGCCAAAAATTTTAGTGATTTAGAAGATAGTTCTTTTGATTTAATTATTAGTCTCTCGCCTGAAGCGCAACACTCCGCCGTTGAAATGACTAGAACAATGGCTTGTGATGTCGAATTTTGGCACACGTTTGATCCAACATTAATTGAAGGTAGTCGTGAAACACGTCTTACTGCATATAGGCAGGTTCGGAATTTTCTTTTAAAGAAGATTGAGGAACGCTTTACAATGGATCTTAAACCAAATTTGTAAGTGCTAGTTTGCTAGTTTTACATTGTAAGATGAGGGGTAAAGCTTATGTTTTTGAAATAAATGCTCAAGAGTACCGTCGGCCTTGATTAACTTATAACCCTTACTCAAGCGTTCTGCGATTTTCTTTGCGTCGTTTCTCTTTAGACTGATGGCTGGGTGTATGTGCTCTAAAAAGAGTGTTTCTAGATATTTTACTTCGCCCGCTCGCTCAAGATTTTGCTCATTTAAAATAGCATTACCAACAATTTCACTAGTAAAAAGTATGTCGAAGCGATTCTCGATAAGCATTTTCATGCCATACATTTCTTTTGGATAGGGAATAATTTGTATGTCTTTGTCTATTAAGCCTCTTAGTACTTCAGTATAATTTCCGCCTTGTAGCGAGCCAAAGGTATAATTGCTTAGATCTTCAAGCTTGTTGAGTTTTATGTTGCTGTCTTTACGTACAAAAAAACCAACTTCGGTCACCCAGAACGCTTGGTCGGTGTAGGATAGCCAAGTTAGGTCATCATCTGCATACGTTGAACAGGAAATACCGTCTATTTCACCCTTTTTAACTAAAGCGACTATTCTGTTCCATGGTAGAATTTTGTGTTCAATTTCAATACCAACGCGCGCGCCTGCCGTGACCACAATATCGCTGAGTAAGCCTTGATTAGGAAGAGTGTTATCAGCAAGCGGTTGCCATGGATTACAGGCCAAGACAAGCGATTGAGCCCGGGCGGTTAAACTTAGGCTGCAAAGTGCGATTACAATAAGTAACGTTCTAAATATCATAAAGGTCTTTTCCAGCTTTCAAGAGCTTGTGGATAAGCGTCGTAAGATACTGTCAGCATAAACGTTTAACATTTCCCTTTTTATAACAAAAGAAATAGACATCACTATCGTGTGTTTTATTGGGCATTATTGAAAAACGAGCATACGTTGTTTCTTTATAGTTTTTTTGTTATCACCCCATAAATCGTCTTGTGTAGCTTGCTCACGTACTTCAGGCTTAACTATTAAACGCGTACTTACCCGTAAAATCAGCTTGTTAATTGTTATCTCAATGAGCTTGATTATTGAAAAGGATATTCAGTTTCTTATGCAGCTTGTAATGCGTCAATCTTCAGCTCCTTTTATTTTGGCTTCAGCATCGCCGCGTCGTCGGGATTTGTTGAAACAAATTGGAATTGTTCCAGACCATGTTGATCCGGCGGATATAGATGAAAGCCCGAACAACAGAGAATTACCTATAGATTACGCCAAGAGAATTTCCCGTGAAAAGGCAGAGGTTGTTTCTGACCGACATAAAGGTGCATTTGTTTTGGCTGCAGACACTGTTGTTGCCGTGGGCCGAAGAATATTACCTAAAGCCGAAGATGAAATGGATGCGAGGGATTGTTTGGCTCTTTTGTCCGGTCGACGTCATAAAGTATTGACGTGTCATATCCTGGTTACTCCTGATGGAGTGTTGAGGCAAAAGCTGGTACAAACGTCAGTTAAGTTCAAACGGTTGCACCAGAGCGAAATTGAATCTTATATCAAAAGTATGGACTGGCAAGGTAAGGCCGGTGGTTATGCCATTCAAGGCGGTGCTGCAGCGTTTATTCCAGCGATTAACGGGTCGTATACCAATGTGGTCGGACTGTCTTTGCCTGAAGTCGCCAACATGTTGGTTGGAAATGGGTTTTAGGTTGTTATGAGCGCAGCTATCTATATCGATTATCTTCCCGGACAGTTGAGAGCTGTGTGTGTTGAGGATGATAGCATACATGACTTGCTGGTTATCCGTGATGATAAGCCCGTATATATTGGTAATAAGTATTCTGGCCGGATTGTTGCCATCGATAAAGGGCTTGATGCCGCTTTTGTTGAGATAGGCTTAGATATCCCTGGTTTTTTGCCTAGAAATGAAATTCCTAAATCTATACGCGATCAAGGTTTATCCGAAGGTCAGTATCTAAGTGTAATTGTAACGCGTGAAGGTGCTGATGGTAAGGGGGTGAAGCTTCGTGCTTTTTTAGAAACCCCTGAGGATAAAAAAGTATGTCTGCTTGATGCGCCTGATCCTTTATTGAGATGGCTGTCCCGATTATCAACAGTTGATCTCGAAGATATATATGTGACTGACGCGATGATTTCTCGGCGTATTAAGGGGGCTCTAGCAGGCCTTGATCGTGAATATAAGAATGTGAGACTTGTTGCGGATAAGCCGCATCTGTTTGAGATAAACGGATTTGAAGAAGCTTTAGAGGTGTTGTTACAAGTTGATGTCCCGCTTCCATCGGGAGGGAGCTTGATTATCGAGCAAGGGCGTACCTTGACTGCCATCGATGTTAATAAAGGATCTATGCAACATAATGGGGGGGCAGAAAAACTTCACTATGAGCTTAACCTGGAAGCTGCAAGAGAGATTGCGCGTCAATTGCGACTTCGCAATATTGCAGGCAGAATTCTGATTGATTTCACGAGTATGAAGTCAATGGACCACCGTAAAAACCTGCAAGCTATTTTAAAAGCTGAGCTTAAACTTGATTATGCAGGGCATAAACTTTTCCCTCTTTATCATTCCGGAATACAGGAATTAACCCGAAAACGGGCAGGGCGAAGCCTTCAGGAACTTTTGTTGAGACCAATCGGTATCGGGGGTTTGGGGCAAGTTCCTGACCCGTATACACAGGTATTTACAGCTCTGAGAAAATACTGGGCAATCTCATCATCCAGTCTATCTCAAACCCATAATCCTAAAACACCGAGAATAATGGCCAGCCCATCAGTAATAAATATTTTAAAAAATAGTGTTGCTCGTGCTTACGTTGAAGATAGGATTGGGTATTCTGTTCTTTGTGTTGAAGAGTGTCTTTTCGACGATGGTATGCAGAGTGCTGATTATAGAGTTGAAGTTTAACGCGAGATTTTTTATTGATGAATGAGACGAAAAATAAGCCCCCTAGATGTCCTGTTTGTAAAGGTGAAGGAGCTGTAAAGTATAACCCCTTTTGTTCAAAACGATGTGCTGATGTCGATCTGAGTAGGTGGATTGGAGGGGGATATCGGATTCCAACAGATGAGCACCCCATTGGGGTGGCTGATGATGATGAAATTATGTGAGTAAGAGGTTGAATTTAAGTAAAAATACTCTTTTTTTGAATTTTCTTTGTAATAGGGCTGGACACGGCCTCAATCATTTTCTATAAGCCCTTCATCGGCGGTCAACACAGTTGGCAAGCCCACGGTGCCCAGGTAGCTCAGTTGGTAGAGCAGCGGACTGAAAATCCGCGTGTCGGTGGTTCAAATCCGCCCCTGGGCACCACTTTTTCCAATTTCATTACAAAAAATACAATTAAGTTTTATGTAAATTTGGCTGTATCTTTAAAGTTATTTCTCTGTTTTACATTAAATAGTTTCTTTCATTGAATGTACTGCTACCTAAACAATACTCTCGGCATAGTTTGAAGGGATGATGGTTAGCATTTAGACTAGTGTGTATGGTTGGCTGCTGGTTGATTTTGTATGTACTTCATTCGTGATGCAACTCTTGGGCGTTTTTGCCGGGAGTATTGATTCTGTAAGATTGTGAAAAAGTTCTCTAAACAGTTGTTTTTAACTTGAGGTATTGAAGCCTTTAAGTTAAATTTTGCGTGAATATAAAGTGTTTTTCTTGTTTTGCGCGTATGCCCATGGAACTCAAATTAAGGTATTGTGCTGCAAACTAAGGGAAATACGACTGTGGTTTTTATGCAACATGAGTGTTTAAATGCTAGATATTCCTTTTGGATTCTTGACATTTGCTTCGTGTAAATTGTAGAAAGATCACAGAATTATATTAGGTGGTTAAGAATCGTCATTTATTTTATCTGTAGTTCAATTGTGAAACTCAGGTAAGCATCGGGGGAAACATACCAATGCGCCAGTTTGGTAAAACCTTGGCAACAAGCTTTAAAACTGTACTTCTTGCAAGTGCATTTGCTGTGCCAGTTATTTCATCAGCTCAGGCTGTGACACTACAAGAAGCTATCACGCAAGCCCTTGCAACAAACCCTGACATCGGTGTTGTTGCACATAATCGTGAGGCTGTTGATGAAGAGCTCCGTCAAGCACGTGGCCTTTATCTGCCTCAGATCGATTTGTCTGCTGGCGCTGGCATCGAGAGTAACGATGACTCAACATCACGTGCCGGTGGTGGTACCGGTAAGCATGATGTGATTAATCCCACTGATGTTTCCCTCACATTGCAGCAGCGTGTGTTTGATGGTTTTGAAGCAGGAAGTACTGTTGATCGTGAAAAAGCGCGTGTCGAATCCGCTGCTAATCGCGTACAGGAAAATGCTGAATTCCTGACACTAGATACAATTGGCGCTTATCTTGAAGTCGTTCGTCAACGTGAGCTGCTTGATTTGTCCAAAAATAATCTTCAAATTCATATAGATATTGTTGCTAATCTCCAGGAGCGTCTGGCTGGTGGTGGCGGTAGTCGTGCTGATGTTTCTCAGGCCGAAGCTCGTTCTGCTCGTGCTCGGAACACGCTGACAACGACTTATAACGATCTGCGTGATGCTGAAGCTAATTATACACGTATCGTAGGTCATTTCCCTGAAGAGTTAGATACTCCTGAAGCTTTCTCCACAGAATTGCCAGGTGGTTTGGATGATGCTGTTGATCTGGCTGTAAATAGCAACCCAACTATCCGTATCTTCGAAGCTGATGTTCGCACTGCAGAAGCAGAAGTGGATTTATCTGAAGTTCCTTTTTATCCATCTGTGAATTTGGAAGCTTCTTCTGAACACCGTGATGAGTTCGACGCAACTCCAGGAAGCTACGAGCAGAATAATTCTGTAATGCTTCGTCTTCGTTGGAATTTGTTCCGCGGTGGTATCGATCGTGCAGCACGTCAGGAAGCTCTTTCCCGTCTTTCAGAAAGCAAAAACCAACGGTATAGTTCTGTTGTTGATGCGCAACGTGAAATGCGCCAATCTTGGTTTGCGCTAGAATCAAATCGTCAGTCTGTAACTGACCTTGCATCTGCTGTACAGTACAACACTGAAACTCGTGATGCTTATCGCGATCAGTTTGAAGTCGCCCAGCGTACTCTGCTTGATGTTCTTGATGCTGAAAACGAACTATTCACATCACGTGGACAATTGGTTTCTGCGATGACCAACGAGCAACTTGCTTCATATCGTATTCTGGCCCTTAGCGGACAGTTGATGACAAGTGTTGGTGTCGAAGCTCCAGAACAGGCTGTGGTAAATCATCAGTCATGGGCAGATGGTCTAATTAATTAAACCGTTGGTTTTGATAACTTATACAAAAGGGCGCTTCTAGCGCCCTTTTTTGTTTTTGTATCCTATCCATTCGTATTGAGAGTTAAGCTTGGTTTGCTGTGAGACGTTGTTTTGGTCTCGCGACTTTATGAAGTAATTTTCTTAATGATAAAAAACTAGTTAATAGAAAAGAATACTCCTGTATGATATAAGGGAGTTGTTATTCTACGAAAACAATATATATACCTTATATTAGACTAATCAGGACCAACTGAGTTCCGTGTCGAGAGAATTAAGATGAGTGCCAACCATAATAACATAACGACAGTTGGTGTCGGTAAAAACAATCTAGGTCTTGAGACCGTGGATAGTTTTTACAGTTCATCTTTTGATGCTTCATTTGGACATGAAAATGAATTGGTTGCTCTCCATTTGGATGATCTTCTTCCAGATGAATCTGGTGCTGTTGTCCTTTTTGCGGGCGAAGGAAATCAAGTTTATCTTGAGACGTTAGAGATGGTTATATCCAGCGGTATCTCTACGACACATATTACAGCTTCAGGTGTCGATGTGACTGGTTTGAACGTATATAATTTTGCAAGTGGGCTTACGCTTTATAGTGAGAGCGAAGTTATAATTCAGACAGAAGTCTAATATTTTTATAAAAGCCAATGGTTACTGTTGTTACTGGCTGATACTGCCTTCTTTTTAAATGAAGCAATGGTTGGATATTATCCTAGATAAATTTTGAACCTGTCTTTAAATCGTTTTAGCGGCGGCTAGGCGTGGGCTACTGGCTATCCAAATTACAATATATTGTTTTTTATGATTGAATAAACTCGCTCTGACCATGCGGGCTTGAGCGGTGATGACTTTTCCTGGGACAACTCTGATAATACGAGCATCTAGGTGTTGTACGACGGTCTGCATTAATTCATCTAAACCGCTTTGTAATAATCCTTTTGTTCTGAGTTGAAAGAGCTTGGTTATGTTTGATCCTTCAAGGGCTATACTGGTCTCTCCTAACCAGTTGTAAAAAGCATTATTGCATGAAGCGATGGTCATGTCTGATGTTAGTAAAGCTGCGGGGCTTGGGCTGGCCTCAATAATTGAAAGAACAGTATTTTTATGGGTGTCTGTTTCTGCAGCGGCGAGGTGCCGCTCTGCAGATATCATGCAAAATACTCTTAAAAAAGAAGAGAAATTGGGGCCTTGATAGATAGTTTCAAGCTTCCCAATAAATTTTCCGATTTTTAAATCATGATCATTTGCAACTTGTTCAAGGGCGCGCCAAAAAACCGGCTCCAATCTTATAGAGTAACGTTTTTTATTATATTGCACGACCCTAGCTTTCGGGCTTTGATCTGCAAAGTTAACCGGCAATAAGGGTTTTGGCATAATCCTCTGATTATTTTAGTTTAATTCTCAATACATATTTTTAAAGATCACAAACCTTCGTTTAGTCTATACTCTTATAGGGAATGGAATTAAATGATTATCGAAGTATGGTTTCGTTACGGGAGAAGAATCTCGTCGTTTTCTCCCACTATTCCACCAAGATCAGTTAATTTACTACGCAGTGAATAGCGTTGTGAAAGCTTACTTTGCGCTGCTTTTGGAAGGTCAGTCATCATTAATACGCGTTTATCTATCAGCGTGGTGATGAGATCTTCCAAAACCCGGATCATTTCCATGTCGGAAGCTGCGAGTTCTTGATGAATGCCTCCATCTTCGGGGAGGGTTTGACCTATTTGTGCAAGGAAGGCAACAAGCTCAGGAGAATCTGTTTCTATAAACTCTTTAGCAATTTCCGTTTCTGCGTCGTGCAGTCCAATGATATTTCCATCATTTGAGCGTGAAACGTAGGGCATAAAATCTCCTTGGGGGCTGATGAGCTATAAGTATAGGAACAGTCCCATGTCATAGGTGGTCGCCATAATAAATACTATCGTATAAATGAAATACGGATGGTGTTAAAATTAAGGTGAAATGGTTAATGAGAGGTAAGTATGAGGCTTATTTCGTGAAAATAATCCAGATAAATCAAAGTTTCATTACTTTACTGGTTTCTGGCTTTCCAAAAACCGAACTTTTACACTTAAATTTAAAAACGCTGTTATGAATTTTGTATGACATTGATATCTTATGGAGGGAGCGTGGTGGGACGATGTCTTGATGAGGACATATTTGAGAGACATGATTTAAAGGAAATTGAGTTCAAATAATAAAATTTTTTAGCTTTAAATTCGGGGAGAGAAGAATGCGCTCGTTATCTTTATGGGTAAAATATCTGTTTGTTGCCGTTGGCCTTATGTTTGTGAGTGTTAACTCAGTTAATGCTGGCGCACTAACGGGCGTGCAAGATGTTAAACTGAATGTTTCTGGATTGGGGCATTATAGTAAGCAATGTGGTTTGACACGGGAAGTTTTTGAGAGAGCTCTGTTTGGAGGTTTCCATGAAGGTGAGATACGCCTTACAAATTCATCTTCTTATTGGTTACACATGCAAGTCACGACAATTATTTTTGAAAATACAAATTGTGTGAGTAATGTTGAAGTAACTCTTTATGCAAATACGAGGTATTTTAGTCCTGGTACGCAGAGTGAGCAGATCGGTCGGGTTGAGCTGTGGCGTAATGGTGGTCTTTATAGCTCGGTGTTGGATACGCACCAGATCCAAATCAACAGTGCGCTTCGTAAAATCGGTCTGAAGTTACGTGAAGCATGGCTGAAAGATAAACCCTAATGTTTCCTGATTGTATTCATGTTAACTGAGAAAATTAACATCTAGCTAGGGAATGACAAGTAAAATAGATTCTTCTGTTATAACTTTATGTTAGGGCATAGACGGTAATTATATCACGAGTGTTTGTGACATTTTACTAAAATAAAAATTTCAAAATAAGCTTTTATCTTCTGTGATTCTTTAAAAGGCACAAAGGAATTTAAGCTATATAATTGAGGAAAGGTATTGTATGGACAGTTCTAAAAATGACGTTCCAAAATTTTACCATGATTTTAATTTCATGGATTCTGGTGACGCACGTCCTCTAAGGATTTTATCTGAGTATTTTGGGCCGCAACAACGGTTCGCAGAATTCAATGTTGATGATACAATTGTCTTTTTTGGCTCTGCACGTATTAAATCAAGAGAGGATGCCGAAAAAGCTTTGGCTGAAGCCGAAGCAACCGGCAAAGGCGAAAAAAAAGCCAAACAAATGATGCGACTTTCACGGTATTACGAGGAGACTTGTGAACTTGCGCGCCGTTTTACGGAATGGTCGAAAACGCTTGCTGATGATGAGCGTAGGTTTGTCGTCTGTACTGGCGGTGGTCCCGGTATTATGGAAGCTGCGAATAAAGGGGCCTCTGAGGGAAAAGGGGTCAATGTTGGCTTGAATATTTCATTGCCTTTCGAGCAAAGCGAAAATCCCTACATTACGCGAGAGCTTGCCCTGGAGTTCCATTATTTCTTTATGCGTAAGTTCTGGTTCGTGTATCTGGCAAAGGCAGTGCTTGTTATGCCTGGCGGGTTTGGTACCCTCGATGAGTTTTGTGAGCTTTTGACTTTGATCCAAACTCAAAAAATCGAAAAAAAGATGCCGATAGTTCTTTACGGGGCGGACTATTGGAACAAGGTTGTTAATTTTGAGGCGCTCTGTGAATTTGGCACGATAAGTGAGGAGGATCTTGATCTTTATCTTGTCACGGATTCAATGGATGAAGCGTTTGAGTATGTAACCAAGGGACTGATCGAAAACGCTCTGGAGACACCCGGCCCGATGCTCTAGTGAGGTAGCAAAAAATAAGATTCTTTATGACAGGCCTTGCTTTTGCGAGGCCTGTAGCGTTTTTAAAGAATTTTCTATAATTGATCTAACGGGTATTTTGGAATTAGGCGTTCGCAAATTTTGTTCGTCATAGTTTTGAAATTAAATGTAGTTTATTGGATGGTATGAATAACCTTACGGATCATTTTTTGTATGTCGCAATTCTGTTTATGGCTCTTTGGTGAATAAATGATAATAGTTTTATTATAAGTTATTTCTATAGGTCGCATACAAACTATCGATTTGATTAATAAATTTATACTATTCAAAATATCACGGTGTGATCGTGTGGGTAATAAAATTCCCTTTAAACCTATGATGTGTTTGAAAAATGTTGTAAATTGGCAAGTAATTGCAAATAATTGTTGATAATTTGATAAAAATACCACAAATTGTGAAAAGGAAAAGTGTGTTGCGTAATATGACAGTTTTGTGAAAAACATCTTGCGGGTGAAAATATCAAAACGTTATAAGTTCGGAGCGTTTTTTTTTAGGCAAAATCTACGAAACGGGTAAGGCTTGAGGCAAAAAGCGTAGAAACATCATAACACATAAAAAATGAGGTAAGTTACAGCGTGTCTGGTTTTGACCTATTAATAAAAATAGCTGGTGGCGTTGCTCTATTGCTGTGGGCGACAAGAATGGTGCGTACAGGGGTGATGCGGACCTATGGTAGCCAGTTGCGCCGGTTTCTTGGATCCGCAACAAAAAATACAGTATCCTCTTTTGGTATGGGTATCGGTATGGCCGGTATCTTACAAAGTTCAACTGCGACAGCGCTGTTGACGGTTGCCTTTGCAAGTAAGGGGCTTATCGCCATTGCACCTGCTCTGGCTGTGATGCTGGGAGCTGATGTCGGTTCCACTCTGGTTGTTCAGGTCTTGTCTCTCGATGTATCTTGGCTCTCGCCCGTACTCATTTTGATCGGCCTTATTGCGTTCACAACACGCCCGACAATGACATTAAGGCACCTCGGACGGGTTTTTATCGGCCTTGGATTAATGTTGCTCTCTTTGAAATTAGTCGTGGCTGCATCAGAACCGATGCGTGATAGTGAAACTCTTCAAAATATACTTGTTCCTCTGTCTCAAGAGCCTGTTATTGCTGTGATACTTGCAGCTTTGATAACCTGGATTACGCATTCTTCAGTGGCAATGGTTCTCTTGATCATGTCCTTAACCGTTGCAGGCGTTGTTCCAATGGCTCTAGGGTTTACGTTGGTTCTTGGCGCTAATGTGGGCGCCGGAATTGTTCCCTTCGCTTTAACGATGGGTGAAACGCCGGTTGGGCGCCGTATTCCCTTGGGAAATTTATTATTTCGCATATGTGGTGTCCTTTTGATATTACCGTTTATGGGTATGGTGACACCCTATATTTCTGAAATAAGCGGAGGTGATCTCGGTCGCCAAATAGCCAACTTCCATACAGCATTTAATATCGTTTTAGCTCTTGTGTTTCTTCCTTTCATTGGTGTTATGACTCGTTTGATGGAACGTGTACTGCCTGACCGACCGGGTGAAGCCAATGATCTCAAGCCAAAATATCTTGATGAAACTGTGATTAACACGCCGACCGTTGCTGTTGCTTGTGCCACCAGAGAGCTATTGAGGCTTGCTGACGTTGTGGAGAGCATGCTTGGTAAGGTTATCAAGGTTTTTGAGACTAACGATCCCAACCTGCTAACAGAAGTAAGCAAGCTAGACGATCAGGTGGATGAATTGCATGAGGCCATCAAGCTCTACCTGACACAAGTTAGCAAAAACAAGCTGAATCAAGAAGATTCAGCGCGGTGTGTTGAGTTGATCGCCTTTACGACAAATCTTGAACATATCAGTGATATTATCGATAAGAACCTTTTGGAAATTGCCAACCAGAAAATCAAAAAGCGACTAGAGTTTTCGGAGCAGGGTTGGAAAGAGTTGGTTGAGCTTCATCAAATGGCTTTGGATCAAATGCAACTTGCTATGACAGCATTTGTCTCAGGTGATGTTGATATCGCGCGTCAGTTGATTGCCGGTAAAGAAAAGTTCCGGGCAATGGAGCAAGCTGGTGGGGATAAACATTTGGCGCGTCTTCGGGAAGGTCGTATCGAATCAATAGAATCATCAGCTCTCCATATCGATATGATCCGAGATTTGAAAAGAATTAACTCTCACCTGACTTCAGTCGCGTATCCTATTTTGGATGCGAGCGGAGAACTTCATGAAAGCCGCCTGCGTGTCCGGCCTCATGCTGAACGACATTCTGTAGAGGTGAGTAATTAATCCGGCTTGCCGGAGGTTAAGGGAAGCCGTTGGCAGGATGGCTTCTCGTTTGGAAAGAGTTCGTAATTTTGTTTTAGAGAATTACGGAATTGAGTAAATATTGAACACTAAGTTTTTGAGTAACAAAGGCTTAGCATAAATGTAACAAAGTGCCGCTATAGACGGCACAGTACATAATGACCGAATAGGGTGCCTTAGAGAAAAATCTCTTAGGACGATCAAACTGAGGAGCGTGAAAGTAATGAAGAAAGCATTTTCGACTAAACTACTAGGTGGTGTTGCGACAACTATTGCTGCATTTGGCATATTGGCTGGTAGTGCTTCTGCGGATGAGCTTACTGTCTATACTGCTGTGGAAGCGGAAGATCTTAAGCGTTATGCGGCTGCGTTTAACGAAGTACACCCTGATATCACAATAAATTGGGTTCGTGATTCCACAGGTGTTGTTACTGCCAAACTTCTTGCAGAAAAAGACAATCCACAAGCGGATGTTGTCTGGGGTCTTGCTGGATCAAGCCTTCTTCTCATGAAAAAAGAAGATATGTTTGAAACTTATGCACCTGTCGGGGTTGATTTACTCGACAGTCGTTTCCGTGACAATTCTGCAAATCCTGTGTGGGCTGGTATGGATGCATGGGTTGCTGCTGTTTGTGTCAACACAGTTGAAGCAGAAGCAAACAATCTTCCAATGCCAACTTCATGGGCTGATTTGACCAAACCAGAGTACAAAGGTCACGTTGCAATGCCGAACCCTGGTTCTTCTGGAACAGGATTCCTAGATGTTGCAAGCTGGTTGCAAATGTTTGGTGAAGAAGATGGTTGGGCGTTTATGGATGACCTGCACGAGAATGTCAGCCATTACACTCATTCCGGCTCTAAGCCTTGTAAGCAAGCTGCTGCTGGTGAAGTGTCAATTGGTATCTCATTCGCTTTCCGTGCTGCCAAATCCAAAAACCAGGGTGCACCATTAGAAATCGTTATTCCAACAGAGGGTGTTGGTTGGGAAATGGAAGCTGCTGCTATTGTTAAAGGCACAGATAAACTTGATTCAGCTAAAAAGCTGATGGATTTCTTGGTTTCAAAACCTGCGATGGAACACTATAATCAAGGTTATGCTGTTGTGGCGATGCCTGGAGTTTCCAAGCCAATCGAAAATTACCCTGCAAACATTACTGATAGTATGATTGCGATGGATTTCGAATGGTCTGCGACCAACCGTGATGCGATTCTTGCGGAATGGACAAATCGTTATGATTCAAAATCTGAGCCAAAATAAATCTCAGTTTGAATCGTAAGATTTCATAATTCTGAACCCGCTCTGCAACACAGGTTGGAGAGCGGGATTTCAGAATGTAATATCATGGAACAACACTGAGATAACAAGTGTCAGAAGAACCGTGTGTTTGGAAGAGCAATGTTTCTTAGTTATTTTGAACATCAGCGCCCCTAGTTTTGTGAATATTATTGCCCATAGATCTGAGAGTTTGTGATCTAAGGCTTTATCCTATTTGCTTGACGAGAGACGCTGTTTGCAAGAAGAGCACAGGTGAACTGTGCCATTTTGCCCCTTGAGAGGAATGGCGATGAGCGCAAAAGAAATCGGTACTGAGACCGGGCGGACTCCTTATTTAACTACATCTAATCTTACCAAAATGTTTGGTGATTTTACTGCTTTATCAGACATCACATTGGAAATTTACGAAGGTGAATTTGTCTGTTTTCTTGGTCCATCAGGTTGTGGAAAGACAACCTTGCTGCGAGCCATTGCCGGGCTTGATATTCAGACCTTTGGTCATGTTACCCAAGCGGGGAAAGATGTCTCTAATTTACCGCCGAGTGAGCGTGATTTTGGAATTGTATTCCAATCCTATGCGTTGTTTCCAAACTTGACTATCCGCAAAAATATTGCCTACGGATTGGAAAATCGGAAGTTACCAAAAGCAGATATTGAAAAGCGGGTTGCAGAACTTCTGGAGCTTGTCGGACTTACCGACCAAGGTACGAAATACCCAGCACAGTTATCTGGTGGCCAACAACAGCGGATTGCGCTTGCACGAGCGATTGCCACAAATCCCGGTTTGTTATTACTTGATGAACCGCTTTCTGCGCTTGATGCAAAAGTTCGGACACATTTACGTCATGAGATCAAAGAACTACAGCGGACGCTTGGTGTGACAACGGTGATGGTGACCCATGACCAGGAAGAAGCCCTTACCATGGCTGATCGTATTGTGGTGATGAATGATGGTGTTATTGAACAAGTCGGTACGCCCCTAGATATATATCGTAATCCGGCATCTGCCTTCGTTGCTGATTTTATTGGAACGATGAACTTTATCCCCGGAAAAGTGAATGGCAGTAATACACTTAAAATGGGTAACGTCGATTTGAATTGTGACCCAGAGAATATTACCGAAACGGGTGATATTATGGTGGCATTTCGTCCAGAAAATCTTTTGGTTCAAGAAGGCGATATTAATCTGCCGAACTCTTTTGAGGCCGAAGTCAAATACATGGAATTCATGGGAGCATTTTTCCGGGTCGACCTTGTTAGTCAGCAGGCGAATGGCAATGCACATATTAAAGGCGATTTTTCAATTAACATGGTCCGTCGTACAGGCGTTCAAGTTGGTGATACCATTAAAGTATCTATTCCTCAGGACAGAGTATCTGTATTTCCGGGAGTAAACTAAGATGGCGGATGTGACAAACAACTCTTCCATGCGGGTGGTAAAGGCTAAAGCCAGTCGTGATGACTGGACGATGCGTGGTTTTATGTTAATGATCGGGGCTTATCTACTTATTGCCCTGGCATTTCCTCTTTACACAATGCTCTCGAAATCTTTTGAAAACAAAGACGGCGTGTTCATTGGTTTTGACAACTATATCAAATACTTTTCGACACCGGCCCTTTTCAACTCAATTGAAAATTCGGTGATTATTTCTGTGGTGACAATGGTCATTACAGTAACGTTGGCGTTTATCTATGCCTATGCCCTGACCAGAAGTTGTATGCGCTTCAAGGGCTTCTTTAAGATCATGGCGATGATCCCCATCCTGGTGCCGTCGCTATTACCTGGCCTTGGTTTAATATACATGCTTGGTAATCAAGGGTACTTGAAGAAGCCACTCGTTAAGAAACTGGGAGAATTTATTGAATGGGCATTTGGTTCTGATGCTCTGGCGTTTATGATGCCTTATCTCAATTCATTGAAAACGTTCCTCGTTAGTATTGATATTTACGGACCAAAAGGCATCGTGATCGCGGAAGTATTTTTTACTTTCCCGCATGCTCTTTTGATTATTATGACAGCTCTGGCCATATCAGATGCAAGGCTTTATGAGGCGGCGACGGTTCTTCGGGCCCCGAAATGGAAGATATTCTGGACGGTAACTTTGCCAGGTGCCCGGTATGGTCTTATCTCCGCAGCTTTCGTTGTCTTTACCCTCGTGATCACTGATTTTGGTGTGCCAAAGGTGATCGGCGGGCAGTATAACGTTCTGGCTGTGGACATCTACAAACAGGTTATTGGGCAGCAAAATTTCTCTATGGGGGCGGTTGTATCTGTTGTCCTTTTGATTCCGGCGATCTTTGCGTTTTATATTGATCGTCAGGTTCAGAAAAAGCAGGTTTCACAACTGTCTGCGCGCGCTGTACCTTACGAGCCTAAGCCGGACAGATCATTCGATATCTTGATGATGTCCTACTCAAGTTTGATTGTATTGATCATTGTGACGATCCTTGCGACATGTCAGCTTGCTGCTTTGGTTAAGTTTTGGCCGTATAATTTGGAGCTGGGTCTTCAGCACTATAACTTTGACCTCATGGATGGCGGCGGCTGGGATGCTTATTACAATTCCATCCAGTTGGCGTTATGGACTGCTGCCGTAGGGACCAGTATCGTTTTTACCGGTGCCTATATGGTTGAAAAGGGTCGGGGATTTGGTGCTGGACGTACCGCATTTCAATTCCTGGCGATGATGCCGATGGCTGTTCCGGGAATGGTGTTGGGTCTTTCCTACATCTTCTTCTTTAACAACCCGGATAACCCGTTCAACTTCATTTATGGAACGATGGCGATTTTGGTGGTTTCCACGGTAACGCACTTTTATACCGTGGCTCATTTAACCGCGATGACGGCCTTGAAGCAGATGGACAAAGAGTTTGAATCGGTTTCACAGTCTCTTCAGCAGCCCTTTTATAAGATGTTCCTGAAGGTAACAGTGCCAGTTTGTACGCCAGCGATTTTGGAAATCGCGATTTATCTTTTTGTGAATGCGATGACCACTGTTTCTGCGATTGTGTTTATTTATTCCTATCATACTCAACTGGCATCAGTGGCTGTGTTGAATATGGATGATGCTGGTGATATTGCGCCAGCAGCAGCAATGGGGATGATGATTTTCTATACCAATGCGGGCGCGCGTATCTTGCACACAGTTGTCTCTAAAGTGCTGGTAAATAAAACTCAGGCGTGGCGTCAACGTTAGGTTGGATCATTAGGTACGGCTGTTATAAAGACGTACTGGTTTTGTAAGTGGCTGGTAATTGAAGAGAGCGAGAGTTGATCTCGCTCTCTTTTTTTGTTCCCCATATGAATTGATGATACCGTTTAAAAAAATGAACCTCGAGGGAAAAATGCTCACACCTGTCCAAGTCGTAGAAAATCAACTGATTGCCTACAATAATCATGACATCGAAGCCTTTTGTGCGTGTTTTAGTGATGATGTGAAGGTGGAGTTATTGATCGAAGGGGAATTGCTGTTTGAGGGCATGGAAGCTTTTCGTGCTACTTATGCTGAGCGTTTCAGTAACCCGGGGTTACACGCCAAGCTCATAAATCGAATTGCGCAGGGAAGGGTTGTAATTGATGAAGAGGAAGTTACGGGGCTTCCTGACTTTGAAGTTCTGTATGTCGTTGCGATCTATGAGATAGAGGGTGGCTTGATCCAAAAGGTTCGATTTGAACGCGTGTGATTTATCATAGATCCATTCGTAACCTTTACATCTCAGGGCTTTGAGATAAATCGCTTTTAAACGTACTTGTTTTATTAACTTATAATTGGCTAAAATTATGTATAAACAATGTTCGGGTTTATGGTTTATCTATGATCATGGGGGTTCAGATATAAACTATGCATATACTATTGGGTATTCTTGCCGTTCTCGGGGGGATCGCCATTTTTATCTGGCGGGTCAGGGCGACTGTAAACACAGCAAAAGATCTTGTCGAAGCTGCTGATGATATACATGCCGCAGCTCGACGTTTTGGACACAACCGCAAAACAAAAATAAATCCACTTGAGACGATCGAAGACAGCAGAGTTGCGGCCGCGGCAATAATGGCGGCTTTTGCGCGTATGGATGGGGATTATACCCGTGAACAACTTGTTTCTATAAAAGACGAATGCCTGCAGGTTTTTGGAGCGAGCGAAACCGAAGCTGTGGAAATAGCAGGGCAAAGCCGTTGGATAATGGAGCAATCTGCCAATCTGGACGAGGCAATTCGAAAATTAAGTCGTGTCCTGCGTCGTGGCTTAAGCGCTGAGGAGAAAAAACAATTTTTATCGATGGTAACTCGTGTCGCTTCAATCGAAGGTGATGGTATGAGTGAGATACAACAGCAAAGCTTAAGCCAGCTCAGTCGGCAAATAACGTGAATTTGTTTTTATAAGATGACACCTGATAACAAACCTTGCCCGTGTAATTCTGGGCAAGCTTATAGCAATTGTTGTGAAATATTTATTGTTGGTAATGAGTATCCAGAAACGGCTGAACAGCTTATGCGGTCACGGTACTGCGCCTATGTTGAGGAAGAGATTGCGTATCTCAAGGAAACACTATGGCCAAGATACCAAACAGATTTTGACGAACTTGGTACTCTTTTACGCGCAAAAGATAGCCGTTGGTTAGGGCTTGATATTGTGGAAACATGCCAGGGAACAAAAAAAGATAAGGAGGGCATCGTCCTTTTTATTGCCCGTTCTGTGATTGGTGGAATTGTTAATGAGCAGCGTGAAAAAAGCCTTTTCCGTCAAAAATCTAAACGATGGTATTACGTCAAGGCTTTGCCAGAATAAACGTCAAAGTGTCTGTTTTAAGAGAAAATCTCGACCTTGAACTGTTCTTTTCGAAATGTTTTGGCAGAGATGGAATCAAACCCCAAATGCTAAAGCATAAGTGGCCAAAACCATTACGATGATGAGAAGAATTGCGAAAGAAAATCCACGGCGCCATTGTGGGGCAACGTGACGGAGCTCTAAAAAATCAAGTAAAAGCAGACGGCATTTGAATAGGGTTGTTAGCATTAGTATCGCAACAGAAATAAAGCCAATTGATACCACTACTTCACCTGTTTCAAATACCTCGCCACTGAGCATACTGATTATCGTTAAACACGACATTAGAACCCAGGTAATTAAAAGACGAAATATGGGTGTTTGTTTTTTGTTAAATATGAGTTGCATGGATTACCTTACCAAATAGAGAATGGGATATAGGATCAACCAAATGAGATCTACCATGTGCCAAAAGGCACAGGCTGTTTGAATATTTTCTCGCCTGTTGTAACAACTGACCAACCCAAGAAGTAGTAACCCAAAAATTACATGTGCGGCATGAAAGCCTGTCATGAGATAAAATAGGGTATAAAAGCTGTTGGTTTCTATTGAGATTTCCAAAGCGGCCTTTTCGCTGTATTCGTAAAATTTCAAGACGAGAAAAACCAACCCAAGGGCTGCGGTCAGTGATAAGAAAACGCGAGACAAAAAAGCTTTATTATCCTTGCTTGCCTCGTTTGCTAAGGCAGCGAATAAACCGCTGGTGATGAGGGTAAGAGTGTTGAGGCCACCAATCAGGCGATTGAGTTGAGCTTGGGAGTTAATGAAAAGCTCTGGATTTTCTAAAAATTTTACGCAATATCCAGCAAGTAAGAGACCAAAGACCATCAATTCGCTAATGATCAATATCCACATCATGGGATTACCTGGAAGCGCATCCAGAGGGCCCCAGGCACTTTGATCACTTTCCTGTCGATCAGTGATTTGGTCGGAATTTGTGAGGGGTGGCTGTTCCCTGTTTGCTGGATTGGAGCTGCCTTGGATCTCTTTTAAATATATTTCGTAGAAATCACTATCTTTGTCGGGTGGATGCATGAGATTGCCTAGGTTCTCTTTTTGGATGTTTGATCCTTTCGCAAAGAGAGTAGGTAGGCAATATGACATAATGCCTCAAGGAGTGCAGTATCCTTGAGGGAGTTTGTATTAATATTAGAAAAACTAAAGGTTTACTTGTTAGAGAGTTGGTAGGGATAGATCCAATCTAAAGCGAACAGCACCAAGTCTGTCTGGTATTGTGTAGGTCACAAAATTGAGCGCGTCTGCGTGGGCTAGCCCTTGCGTATTTTTTCGTGATTACGAATGACTTCATCTATGACAAAGTTGATGAATTTCTCTGAAAAATCAGGGTCGAGCTTTGCTGACTTGGCGAGATCTCGAAGACGGGAAATTTGTTTTTGTTCTCTTCGTGGATCAGCGGGTGGAAGGTCGTATTCTTTTTTAAATAAACCAACTTTCTCTGTGACCTTAAAGCGTTCGGATAGCATATAGATAAGTGCAGCATCAATGTTATCAATACTATCACGGTACTCAATTAGTTTTGCTTTAACGTCTTCGCTCATTAGTTTATTTTCCCTCTCCAACGCCTGTTGATCAACGTCTATTCAACAACGGGTGTGTTTTTTCATTTTGTGCCTCATCGCGTATTTTGTTTGCTGAATTTTGAATCGACTTCAAACTAGCTTGAAACAAATATAGCTTCTTATAAATAGGTGAGAACGTCGAGTAAAATAAGAATAATCGCAAGGGCCAAAGATTATTAAAAAAACGAAAGGTTTGACCAATTAGGGTAGTGGATGATGTCTAGTTGGGACGTTTAGATATCTGGCTTAGGTGATAAGAAATAATTTTATCCAAAGTGCCATCATTTTGCATATCGATAATTGCGAGGTTCATGGCTTGTATTTTATGAGCACACTTTGCATTTTTATTTATCAGTACATGCATAGAATTAGATAAAATGGGTAGATCAAGTGGAACAATTTTTCCCTTTAAGTTAAGGTCTTGCACATGAAGAAGACCTTCAACATATCCAAGAATTCCATAATCCGCTCGGCCATTTTGAAGCATCAAGACAATCGTATCACTTTGAGGAACCTCTATAAAATTAAGGTGCTTTTTCGCAAAGCTGTCAAATTCGTCACCTAATGATCCGCCTAGGATTATCATGCCTGATCGACCGATAAGATCTTCGCTCGAATTTAGAGGGAACTGCTTCTCTTCTTTAACGAATACACGCAATTCATCTGTGCCCAATTGCTCAGAATAGTAGTATGTTTCAGCACGTTCACTATTCCAATAAGCACCTAAAACCATATCAACTTTGCCTTGCTCCAGGTCATACATGATGCGTTTCCAAGGTTTGTCTGGAGCTATTTCGATTGATAAACCAATACGTTTTAAGGCCTCATGCGCACCGTCAACAACGATCCCTGTTAATTTTCCATCGATATCACGGTAAGAAAAAGGGTACCAATTATTGATCCCGTTACCAGAAAAAACCTTACATTGATCATCGGTATAACTACTGGAGAAGGGGAGGAAATATAGGGCAATAATAAGAGTGAATAAGGTAATTATTTTTTGGATATGGTGCGTCATGCTATTACCTTCTCACCTTAATTAAGGGGGCGTAATAAGACAGATAGATTAACATATAATGGCTCTATAACCAAGTCGTGGATCATTGATCAATTGTGCTTATCGTACCAAACGTTATGAGTTACTCGTAGCTGTTAAGCTCTGTATTTGGTCAAAGAAAGCTCGAATAACTGGTGAATCTTTCTTGTCTTTGAGGCAGGCCACATACTCAAGGCCTTCAAGCTGGACGTCGCGCACTGTTAGGCCATGTAACCTTGTATCATTCCCAAATTCACTTTCAAAGACGACACCAATTCCAAGACCGGAAGCAACGGCTTCTCGTACGGCTTCCCGGCTCCCAACTTCAAGAATTTCTCCAAGTTTAACGCCGGCACTTTCCAAAGCATTTTCAAAAATTTTTCGAGTAACAGAGCCTTTTTCTCTCAAGATGACGCGGTGGTGCGGAAGTTCCGTAATACTGATGCTTCTTCTTGCAGACCAAGGGTGATTGCGGTCGACAAAGACAATTAGAGGTTCGCGTTTCAAAGGTGCTGCGTGAATACGTCTATCTTCTTGAATGTTTGGCATGACAACAACATCAGACTTACGTTCAAATAAACCTTGAAGAACTTGCTGAGAATTCCCAAAACTCATCGAAAAGTTAATTCCTGGATAGAGTCGACTAAATGTCGCGAGCAGAGGAACGACATGGTAGGGAGCGTCGGCGGCAACACGGAGTTGCCCAGACATCAGGCCTCGTGCCGAAAGTAAGACCTGTTCTGCTTCGAGTTCTACGGCAAATTGGCGCAGAGTAACAGCATGAAGTCGTCGCCCAATCTCCGTTATTTCTATACCGCGCCCTCTTCTTTCGAAGAGCTTTACACCGTAGGTTTCCTCTAATGCTGCGACCTGACCAGACAGAGTTGGTTGCGTAACATTAAGGACATCAGCTGCTTTGGTAAAACTTCCTTCGTTGGCGACAGCATGGAATGCACGGATCTGAGCATGATTCATTGATTAAACCAATTTGTAATATATAAAGTATCGATTTGATTTATGATAGAGATTCGCGGCATATAGAGCAAGTAGTTCAAAACACAATCATGAATTATTAAGTTTGACTGTGAATACGAACTGATTTTTTTTAATAAGACGGTTGAGTATTTATCTTTTCCGATCTTTGTCTTCGGGTCAAATGAGGAGATCCTTAATGTCTGATAAGACGTCTGCTGTCGCTACTTCCCCGTCAGGTGATCCATGGCTTTTAACGCCGGGTCCACTGACAACCTCTGTAACGACAAAAGAAGCTATGCTTCATGATTTCGGATCACGTGATAAGAAGTTTATTGAAATTAACCGCCGAGTTCGCAGTAGTTTGTTGAACATCATCAATGGTCAGGATGATTTCGTTTGTGTTCCTCTACAGGGCAGCGGTACTTTTTCAGTTGAAGCAATGCTGGGAACATTGGTTCCACGGGATGGTAAATTACTGATCCTTGTTAATGGCGCCTATGGTCACCGTATGGCTAAGATCTGTAAGTACTATAATCGTGCAAACGAGATCATGGAATACCCGGAAGATCAGCCTGTCAGCATTTCTGATTTGGATGCAAAGCTAAATGAAGACAAAGATATCACGCATGTTGCCGTGATCCACTGTGAAACAACATCTGGTGTACTTAATCCAATTGCTGGTGTTGCTGAAATTGTTGAAAAGCACGGGCGTTCTTTACTGATTGATTCTATGTCTGCGTTTGGTGCTTTACCTGTTGATTCTACGAAAATTCGGTATGATGCAGTCGCCGCTTCTTCCAACAAGTGTCTGGAAGGCGTGCCGGGTATGGGCTTTGTCCTTATCCGTCGTTCTGCTCTTGAGAAAGCCGAAGGGAACGCGCCTTCTTTAGTTCTTGATCTTTATGATCAATGGGTTCAGATGGAAAAAACCGATCAGTGGCGGTTTACACCTCCGACACATTGTATCGTCGCTTTCGATCAAGCCATTCGTGAGTTTGAGGAAGAGGGCGGTGTTGATGGTCGTGGTGGTCGGTATGCATCAAACTGTAAAATTTTAGTAGATGGCATGCGCGCTCTTGGTTTTCAAACTTTGTTGCCTGATCATTTGCAAGCTCCAATCATTGTGACCTTCCACAAGCCAACTGATCCAAAGTTTGATTTTCAAGACTTCTATGATCGCCTAGCAGAGCGTGGTTATCTTATCTATCCAGGAAAACTTACAGTCGCAGACTCGTTCCGCGTTGGTTGTATTGGCCGGATGGGGAATGATGATATTCGTGATGCTCTCGTTGTGATCAAAGAAACACTTAATGAAATGGGCGTTACAAACTGCGCCTCGGCTGCTGCCTAAAACGGTAATTATGAATTCAGGAGATATCCTATGAGTACTGGTAAACTTGTTCAGGCCAACGGCCGCTTGTATAAAAGATCTGATCGTCCAATTGTCGTTGTTTGTGTTGATGGTAGTGAACCTGATTACATGGAAGTGGCAATGAAAGCTGGGCGTATGCCATGGCTTAAGAGCCTACTTAGTGGTAACACGAACACCAATTTAATTGCTGAATCAGTGGTTCCGAGTTTTACCAATCCAAATAACCTTTCTATCGTGAGTGGGTGTCCACCACGTTATCACGGTATTTGTGGTAACTATTTCTATAATCAGGAAACTGGTGAAGAAGAATTGATGAATGCGCCAAGTTATTATCGCGCTAAAACTATTTTCTCTTCCTTTCAGGATGCAGGTGCCAAGGTTGCTGTCGTAACTGCGAAAGACAAACTCCGCCTTCTTCTTGGTCACGGTCTGGATTATAGTAAAGGCAATGCAATTTGCTTCTCTGCTGAGAAATCGGACCTGGCGAACATGGAAGATAACGGCATTGAAAACGTCAATGAGTTCGTTGGGATGCCCGTACCATCCGTGTATAGCGCCGATCTATCTGAATTTGTTTTTGCAGCTGGTGTGAAGTTGATGGAAACAGTTCGTCCAGAAATTATGTATCTATCGACGACGGACTTTATTCAACACAAGTATGCACCAGAAGAAGAAGGCGCACTGGCCTTCTACGAAATGATGGATAAATACTGGGCACAACTGGATGAAATGGGTGCTGTTCTAACATTGACAGCTGACCATGGAATGAACCCAAAACACGACGCTGAAGGTAAGCCAAACGTACTATACCTTCAGGATCTTCTCGATGAATGGTACGGTAAGGACGCTGCCCGCGTCATTCTTCCAATTACCGATCCGTATGTTGTACATCATGGTGCCCTGGGTTCTTTTGCGACAGCTTACCTTCCAAAAGGTGAAAGCGTTGATGATGCTGTTAAGCGTCTTTCGCAGGTTGATGGTGTCGAGCTTGCGATATCTGGCCCTGCTGGTTGTGCCATGCTGGAACTACCAGAAGATCGTATGGGTGACATTATTATCATCTCTGAGCGTCACTTGGCTCTTGGTACGTCTGAAGATCGTCATGATCTTTCAGCTCTTGATCGCCCGTTGCGTACACATGGTGGTATTACCGAGCAGAAAGTACCTTTCATCAGTAACCGTCCAATGCCAGGGATTCCATCCGATATGCGTCTTCGTAACTTTGACGCTTTCTATTGCTCTGTAAACTACGCTGAGTAATTGGCTTTAAAGAGGATAACCAAAATGTCTGTAAAGATTGTTGGCCATGAGCCAATGCGTATCGCCGGTAAACTGGTTGATACCGAAGGTCGTATCGAAGTCCACTATCCCTACACCAATGAAGTGGTTGGAACAGTTCCTCGTGGTACTGCTGCACATGCCAAAGAAGCTTTTGAAATTGCAGCAAATTACGAATCAAAACTGACACGTTATGAGCGTCAACAAATACTCTTCCGTGTGGCAGAAATTCTGAATGAACGTAAAGACGAGATTTCAGATGTTATTACGGCTGAATCTGGTCTCTGTAAGAAAGACTCATTATACGAAGTGGGCCGTGCTTACGACGTTTACACACTGGCTGGCCAGATGTGTATTCTTGACGATGGTGAGATTTTCTCTTGTGATATCACACCACACGGTAAATCCCGTAAAATTTTTACCGAGCGTGAGCCTCTCAAAGCAATTTCTGCAATTACACCGTTCAATCACCCTTTGAACATGATTTCCCATAAGATTGCGCCCGCAATTGCGACAAACAATTGTATCGTTTGTAAGCCAACTGAAAAAACACCTCTGACTGCTTTAATTTTGGCTGACATTATATATGAGGCAGGTTTGCCTAAAGAGATGCTGTCTATTATCACAGGCTTGCCAGAAGATCTCGGTAATGAGTTTATCAGAAATGAAAACATCGAACTGGTGACCTTCACCGGTGGTGTACCTGTTGGAAAGTATATTGCTGAAAATGCAGGTTATCGCCGTACTGTCCTAGAATTAGGTGGTAATGCTCCGCTTATCGTAATGGAAGATGCTGATCTTGATAAGGCTGCTGAGTTGGCTGTTTCAGGTGCAACCAAAAACTCAGGGCAACGCTGTACAGCCGTTAAGCGAATTTTGGTTGTTGAAGAAGTTGCTGATGCTTTTACAAAGCTGGTTCTCGAAAAGGCACAGAAGATCAAGTACGGAGATCCTATGGATCCTGAAACGGATCTCGGCTGTGTAATCGACGAGGCTTCTGCGCAAATGTTTGAGCGCCGTGTTAATGATGCAAAAGAAGTTGGTGCACAGCTACTATACGGGAACAACCGTGTCGGTGCGTTGTATCCTCCAACTGTTCTCGATCATGTGCCATATGATTGTGAATTGGTTCGAGAAGAAACATTTGGTCCAGTTATCCCGATCATCCGGATCAAAGATATTGACGATGCTATTCGCGTTTCTAACTCGACGGCCTTTGGTTTATCTTCTGGTGTATGTACTGACAACTTTAAGTACATTCAGCGTTTCATTAAAGAGCTTCGCACTGGAACAGTGAATGTCTGGGAAGTTCCGGGGTATCGTATTGAGATGTCTCCATTTGGTGGCATCAAAGATTCCGGTCTTGGGTACAAAGAGGGCGTTATTGAAGCTATGAAGAGTTATACTAATGTCAAAACCTACTCTCTACCTTGGCTTTAAGCTGAAGTATTTAAAATAATAGAAGTACCTTGCTGAAAGGTTTGTCCCATAATCAGGAATTTGGTTTGGTTGTGGTCCGAAGTATAAATGGAAGACCATAAACGGTCTGACAAATTTACTATGGGGAGAGCATTTGCTCTCCCTTTTTTTTGTGGGTTTAAAATAGATTTGCTCGACTATAGCCTTAAATCTTATGTTTTTAGGGCAATGAGTAAGTCGAAAGGACCACGTAGTATCAAAAAATTCTCAATTATTGGTTGATTTTTTAAAATTCAAAATCTGATTTCTAATCATTTATTAAGTTTTGTTTGGATATTATACTCTTTACTTAATTAATAAATCGCACAACTTTTCCTCAAGGGAGCTGTTATCACTGACAATCGCATGCCGATAGAAAACAGTGCGACAAGCTCTGGTTCGGACTTACCACCGGAGGGAAAAGGCCTGTATACGGGAAACATATCCAACGTATTTTTAATTTTCCTCTTGGGCAGCGTTTACGGCGTGACTGGATGGGTTGGTTTAAGTTGGGCCATTGAAACAGGGTATGCCACAGCAATTTGGCCGCCTTCAGGTATCGCTCTTGCCGCGATTCTCATTTTTGGTTATCGGGTCTGGCCGGGTGTATTTATTGGAAGCTTCTGTGCGAACATACTTTCTGTAAATTCACTAGAGTTTCTTGCAGACGTATCTTTTCTTTCTTTCTTGGTTGCCGTTGGTATTGCTAGTGGAGCCGCACTCCAAGCTGTAGGTGGAGGGTACTTGGTTCACCGATTTGGTAATTATCCAAATCCATTAACATCTCCAGGAAAAATTATTCGTTTTTTTGTACTGGCGGGGCCAATTGCCTGTATTTTGAATGCAATAATTGGTTCTAGTGTTCTTGTTTTTACGGGCGTTGTGGATGTCGAGAGCTGGGTGTCAACTGCGGTCACTTGGTGGGGAGGGGATACCCTTGGGGTCTTCATTTTTACCCCAATGATCTTGGTGTGGCGTTTTGATCGCACACAAGAGTGGGTTAATCGACGTGGCCCTGTGACGACAGTATTAATCGTAACATTTGGGCTGACGATTACGGCTTATGGGTACGTCAGGGCCTTGGATAAAACCAATGTTCTTCTTGAGCTAGAAGCCGTTTCCAACGACATGGCCAAGGAGCTAAATCTTACGTTAAGAGGCTATTTAAGTGTTTTGGCTGCTCAAGAAGGGACTTTCCATGCCATTGGAAAGGTTACGCCAGAACAGTTCAAAACATTTACAAACGTTCCTTTGATCGAATTTCCAGCATTGAAAGCAATTTCTTGGAATGCAAGATTTTCTCATGATGAGAGACCCGCAAGAGAGGCCTCTTTACAACAATCTTATGGCCCAAATTTGATAATTAAGGATCGGGATAACAAAGGGCAGCTTTCCTCTGCGTCTAACCGAGCAGAGTATGTCTCGGTGATGATGATTGAACCTTTGCGAGAAAACTTCAAGGTTCTCGGATTTGATGTCATGTCAAACCCTGTACGAAGGGAGGCTCTTAACCTTGCACGGGACTTGGGTGAAGCTGTCACTACGGGACGTATTACACTTGTCCAGGAAGACGATGCGAACAAGTATGGTGTTCTCATTTTTAGGCCGCACTACTTGGCCGGAAGCTCTGTTGATACTGTTAAAGATAGAAGACAGGCTATTCAGGGTTACCATACAGGGGTAATCGATATTGAGGTTATAATAAAATCTCTTTTCCCAGCGGTGGAGAGCAAGGGAGTGGAGCTTCAACTCCTAGATATGACAGCGGAACAGAGCAAGAGACTGTTATTTCGATCTTCAGTAAAAAGTTACAATACAGAAAATAAAAACCTGTCAGTTCCTAAAATACAAGCTGATTCCAATTGGACTCATGTTGTTAATGTACCGGGCCGGAAGTGGGAATTACAGGTACATGCTTTGGACGACTTCTTAAAGCAGCGCTTACAAAAAAGCGGTTGGGAAGTTTTGGTGCCAGGCTTAATTATTACCTCTCTCATTGGATTTCTTGCTCTTTTGGGCACAGGGAGGCACTTGGAATTGGAGGCCACGGTTGACGAGCGCACCAGGGAGCTTCTTACTGAAATTGCGGATAGAAAAGTGGCCGAACAAGCTCTCATAACGGCAACAAAAGAAGCTGAAAATGCGAATAAGACCAAGTCTGAATTTTTAGCGACAATGAGCCATGAAATTCGAACACCAATGACAGGTGTTATTGGTTATGCAGATATGCTTCTTGAAGATGAGTTGGATGACGAAAGCCATGAAAAAGTATCTAAGATAAAAGATTGCACGAAGTCTTTATTGCGCGTGCTTAATGATATTCTGGATATTTCTAAGCTTGATGCTGGAAAATTGGATGTGGAGCACATTGATTTTTCATTGAAAGAGCTTGTCACGGAAGTCCTAGCACTTTTTGATGAAAAAATGGGGCGAGACACGCAGTTAAAAGTTGAGCTTAATCTTTCTGATGATTTTCCTGAATTCGTAAACTCAGATTCCACCAGAATTAGACAAGTTTTACTTAATTTGATTGGCAATGCTTTTAAATTTACGCAAGAGGGGCACCTGATTGTCCAGGGCAGTTTAGTTAAATCTGTCAGAGATCAACAAGAGTTTAAAATCTCAGTCGAGGATACTGGAATTGGTATTAGTGCGGAGGGTGTCCCTAAATTATTTACAGAATTCTCTCAGGCGGATGCTTCGATTTCCAGAAAATATGAAGGGACGGGATTGGGCCTTGCGATTTGCAAACGTTTAATTGAGTTGATGGGCGGAAGAATTGGTGTTGAAAGTAAATTAGGTGAAGGAAGTACTTTCTGGTTTACGCTGCCTTACGTTCCCGCGAAAAAGACTATCCAGAGTTCTCCTGCTAAGAAAACTGTTGTTGATCACGAAACAATACGTCCTCTTAACGTCTTGATTGCTGAAGATAACAAAATAAACCAACGTATTATTGAATTTACGATGGAGGCGTTAGGACACAAAGTTGAACTTACGTGGAATGGCCGTGAAGCCTTGGAGGCGATAACGAACAAAGACTTTGATTTAATCCTGATGGATGTTCGGATGCCGGAGATGAGTGGTCCGGATGCAACCCGAGCTATTCGGCAACTTAAAGGGAAGAAATCATCTGTTCCTATTATTGCCTTAACCGCAGATGCAATGACAGAACATCAAGGTGAATATAGCGATGCGGGAATGGATGCCTGTGTTGCCAAACCTATTGATCGTGTAGAGCTCGTTGATGCTATCAACAAGGTTATGGGAATTGAAATTCATCGCCGTATTGAAGCTCCATAACCAATATTCAAAACCAATTTAGAGAATCATTATTGTAATACTTTTAAAAGTACGGAAGGGTTGTTTTTTGACCTACTTGGTAACTAATTATGATTTACTATATTGTGGTTACTTTAGAATATTATTTTTAACTACCGCTTTCGTTAAATTAAATGCTTTATATTGAGTAGTTTTCAGTAAAACTCAAAAATTAGACTGTAATTACTCTGAATTTTGAAGAGTGAAGTAAGAGTTAACGGACAAATATTCTTTAACTTTTATTCTGGAACTTATTCTAACAAATAAATAACTTACCCGTTGCCTTAATAGGGTGAATTGAGGTATTACAGAAATTGGAAGGCGGCTTGACATTTTAGGTGTTTGTGTCAGGTTAGCTAAACTTGGGCTGTAGCAAATGCTACAGCCCATTTTTCTTTATTCAGATAAGAAATCACAAATTTTTAAATTCTTATATCGTTGTTTTTCTATTATTTTATGAACAATGAAAAAAATAATAACAAATATTTAAGGACGTTTGTCATAACATCTTAATCGTCGAGCATATGAGGGTATCAAGGTTTAATAAATGAAACTGCTTAACCCTTTATTCAGGGTTGTGTTCTTTTTTTGTAGTCTTTTACTCACCAGTCAATCTCTGGCGGAAGTGGTGTGCCCTAAATCAATTGCGATTATTGGGGACAGTATTTTGGCAGAGCAAAATCTTGAAACCTTGCAATCTGTATACAGTGACTTGGGGTGTGATATTTTAATCGAAAGATTACCTGGGCGCAGAGGTATCGCCTCTTTTAATAATCATACTGTCGATGGCGAAATGTATCGTTTGGCGATTGCTGAACCACGGTATACCCGTAATTTTGTACGTTCGGAAATTCCACTTTTTCAACATTCAGGGTCTCTTTGGTTACATCCTAATCATACTCTGCGAGATAGTCTGCCAACGGGTTATACACTAGGAATTGTATGGCATGAAAAGTATATGGAAAGACGTAGAGGAAAGCTTTTTAAAACCGTTGAAGACGTGTATGAGGCTTACAATAAGGGTGAGATTGGATCTTTTGTGTCTTCGGATTTTTCTGTATTACACAATGTTTCAGAAGGAAAATTCATAATAGCACCTGATCAGGGAGAGAGTATTATGAGGGCCCCTCTATATCATTATTTGGGCGCTGAGTTCTCACCTTTCATGAAGTTATTTTCTGATTATCTTCGTAAAAACACACCATTTTCCTTAAGTGAATCCAAAGTTTTTAAAGATATCATAAATTAGAATATCACCATAAATGGAAATGATTTTTCAATTTATTCCTTTCCACTACCTGTAATTACGGACATTAGAATTTTATTTTTTCATGGATAACTGGTCAAAAGGTAGCGTTTGTTTTGAGCATGGTTTTTCTCTGATGCGTAACGCCATTGAAGGCTACTGCCAGTTATCTGAACAAACGTGGTCTGAACTGAAAAATATTACGTCCTCTAAGTCTTATACTAGGGGAACTTCGTTTGTTAAGGCAGGAGAAGTAACAACGTCTTTTGGTTTCGTTTGTTCGGGGCTGTTTAGGGCCTTCGTCTTTGATCTCGATGGAAACGAATATTGTAAAAATTTTTTCATCGAGAATTCTTTTCCAGGCTCAATGGTTGCCCTGTTGAGTAAGAAGCCGTCTGATTTTTCCATTCAGTCGTTGGAAGATAGTCACCTTCTTGAAATTGATTTTGGCGCTTACCGAGAGCTGTTGAAATTACATGAGGATCTAAAGTGGTTTCATATTCTTTATTTGGAAAAGAATTGGATTTTGGATAAGGAGAAACGTGAGGTCGCTTTGGTGCAGGACAATGCTACGGAAAGGTATCTTACCTTTCAAAGATTAAACCCTGGACTAGAGGAGCGTCTATCTCAATATCACGTTGCTTCACATATTGGCGTGACACCGACTCAACTGAGCCGAATTCGCAAAGCTTTGCGTTCCGCTTAAAAAATACAAATAGTTCTTTCTATCAACATATGTAAATGAAGAAATTGCACAGGTTCGATAATTCTGTGCCATGACTTATTTAGCTTTACCTCTTCTTGCTTTTATCTCTGGGATTGCAATAGCTGCTCAAGCGGTTTTGAATGCTCAGCTGGGACAAGTTTTAAAAAACCCTATTTATGCAACGGCAGTGGCTTTTTTTAGCAGTTTGATTTTTATCAGCCTAGCTATTGTCGTATTGGTGCGTCGATTGCCTGAAGCTGAAGCCGTACGAAGTGTACCAGTATATCTTTGGTTCTCAGGTGGAATATTAAGTGCTTTCGGGATTGCCTGTTTTTATTGGTTGATACCAAAAATGGGTGCGGGACCTATGGTTTCTATTGGTCTCACAGGGCAACTTATTTTTGCGGTTCTTGCCAGTCACTTTGGTTGGTTGCAACTTCCCGTCGTGTCAATTACTGGAGACAAAGCTCTGGGGGTATGTGCTCTACTTATCGGAGTTTATTTAATTAATAGGCCATAAACGACAGGTAAAAGATATTTTAAACTTAGTGAGCAAGTCATGGATCTACATAGGGCTAACATTGATAATTTAACCAATTTATGGAGAATAATGGAGAGCAAAAGCTATTCTTTTATTGGAACAAGGGGCCTTAATTTTACGCTAAACTGGCCAAACAGAGTTTGGCTGGCATGGGAAGACGTTCAAAATACTGGCACGGTTAACAAATTATTGGATGATGGTTTTGTAAGTTTAATCACTCGTGTGCATTCTGATATGAAGCCTATTATTATACCACTTTGGGCAAAAGCAGACGATATTTTCTCTTCAGAACTTTTGACTTTGGGTTTCGAGAAAAAATTTAACCAATCCGCCATGTTTCTCGATGTTTCCCAGAGAGATTATCTACCTGAAAGTGATTTGGATTTTGAAAAAATAACAACTTCAGAACAAGTCGATATCTGGTGTGATATTGCATCAAGGTCATTTGGATATGATATTTATAATCCGGTTATATATAAACTGATAGGCAAAACGGGAGTGGAGTTGTTATTGGTTAGCCGCGAGGGGCAGGCGGTTGGAACAGCGCTTCTTTATGATGATGGTTGGGTTCTTGGGGTACACATGTTTACGGTGGAGCCTCATTTTCGTCGACAAGGCGTTGCAGGAAAGATGATGCAAAAAATCATACACGACACCAAGGTTAAGAGGATCAAATACATTACCCTTCAAGCTTCAGAACTTGGAAAGCCATTATATGAATATTGGGGATTTAAAACTCAATTTGAAATCGTGAATTATATTTGGACATAGAAAACGTAAATAACTGGTGGAAAAGTGAGATTTACAAATACTTTATATTTAATATTATTACTCTCTTGCACTTCTCAATAGGCGTGAATATCTGCTTAAAATATTGTTTTTTCCGTGACTACCTGATTAAGAGATTTTACTAAGTTTGAAGATGTTTTTTTGGGTAAAGCTGTTCGTAGCGCTTGCCTCATATGGTTGGTACGGTAAAGATTATTCTGCAATTTTACAACAAATGCTGAGGTTACGAATATGGTAAATAAGCCCGAAAGAGATATTGAAAAAACCTATCCCATAGAAGATTTCATTGCAAAGTTGCGTCGCCTTGCTGATTCCTTGGAACAAAACAAAAGCTTTGAAATCCAGATCGCAGGCGAGCGCATCTACGTCCCAGTGCGGGCAATCTACAACATTGAACATGAACGCGGTGATGGTGAAGAAGAGATTGAATTTCAGATCAAGTGGGACACGGAAAAATAACATTGTCCGCAGTGTTTGCCTGAGATCGTGAATTATATTTAGTCTCAAATAAAAGAGGCTTCCTTCTAAATAGGAAGCCTCTTTTGATATCATCAACCGGTTGGTGTTTTTCCTGCGAGAATTTGTTGAAACATGTCGGTGTCGATATTGCCGCCAGTTAAGATAACGCCTACTTTTTTTCCCTTAAGTTGGTCGCGATCTTTTAAGGCCGCTGCAAGCGAAGCAGCTCCTGCTCCTTCGGCAGCATTATGAGTGTCTTTAAAATATATGCGTGTTGCTTCGGCAATCTCATCATCACTTACATCGATAATGCGTTCGGCACCTTTGGCATAAATTTTATAGGCTTCTGGTATAGGTACGCGAACAGCCATGCCATCTGCAAAGGAATAAGATGGGCCCGTTCCGACGATTGTGCCGGATTCAAACGATTTTTTTACAGCTGAGAATTGTCTGGATACAACGCCAATTATCCCAGTTTTAAGGCCGAGAGCGTTCCGTGCTGTTATTGTCCCACAAATACCTGATCCACATCCGATGGGAACATAGATCCGATCCAAGTCTGGTGCTGAAGTGAGAAGTTCAAGCCCGTAAGTTGCGACCCCTAGCATAATTTGTGGATGGAAGGGCGGAACCACAAAAAGGTTCCGTTCTTTGGCTAGTTTAGATACTTCGAGTAGAGCTTCGTTAAAATCATCGCCATGTTCAATTAATTCAGCACCGAATGATCGCATGGCATTATTTTTTTCAATAGAGTTTCCCCGGGGAACGACGATAACCGATTTAATTCCTGCCATTGTGGTTGCAAAGGCTTGGGCTTGGCCGTGATTACCTCTTGTTGCAGTGATGATCCCTTCAACATCAGGGTGGTTTTCACGTAACCAATTGGCAAAAATTAGACCACCTCGGGCTTTAAAAGCTCCAGTTGGGGAGTGATTTTCATGCTTGACGATAACAGAACAACCCACCCGTTTGTTGATCTGGGGCCAACTGTATTGTGGTGTCGCCGCCATATATTGATAGATATACTGAGCCGCGCTTTCGATTTGCTCTTTTGTAAACATTTTGATCTCGTTTTCTCAAAGTCTCTCGCAAATACCTCTTTGAGAGGTTTCTTGTTTGAAGAGGGAGGTTTCTATTGATTTGTTAGATGACTTTAACAATTTGATTGTATGGCTCAATAATAATATTGTGTGGGATACAATGTAATCGGTTTGTAGGGGCATTACCGTGTGGAAACCTGAACTTAATCCAGAGGTCAAAATAAAGTACCTTGCCGTAGTGGATGCGATAGCTACGGCAATTCGAAAGGGGGAGTTACGACCCGGAGAGCAACTTCCTACTCATCGAGATTTAGCATGGGATCTGAAAATGAACCTGAGCACGGTTACTCAGGCCTATAAAGAAGCAACAAGGCGACATCTTATTGGTGGTGAAGTTGGACGGGGAACTTTTGTTCTTGCAAGCAGCCGAGAAGCAGAGCTTTTTGCTTTAAAGAAAAAATCTCCCAAAACCATGATTGATCTTTCGACAAATTTACCTGCAGATTTCCCTGATGATGAGTGCTCTCAAATTCTATTGGGGGAAGGTCTGGAAAAGGGAATTGGGTTGAATGCCTTTTCCTATCATTCTCCTGAGGTGTTAATGAGAGCTCAAGTGGCGAGCAGTCATTGGTTGTCTTGGCGTGGGTGTGAAGTTGAACCTAGAGAAATTGTTCCTTGTGCCGGAGCCCAACAAGCACTTTTTGCAACGTTATTAGCTTTGTGTGGTCCAGGGGCGACAGTATTAGTTGAGGAGTACACTTTTCCTGGAATGAAAGCTATTGCGCGCCAGCTAAGGTTACGACTACACGGGGTATCTTGTGATGAAGAAGGGATCCTGCCCGAGGCTTTGTACGCTGCTATCAATGCCAGTGGGGCAAAAATTGCTGTCCTTGTGCCTAATCTTCAAAACCCAACGGGTACTGTTATGTTGGAACAAAGGCGTAAGGCGATTGCCAAAATTATAAAAGAGAATGATCTTCTTGTGATTGAGGATGATGTTTATGGTGCGTTGAGCGGGATGCCCCCATTGGCAATTGATTTACCCAATAATACGGTCCTTTTAAGCAGTTTGTCTAAAGCAGTGTCACCTGGATTACGGTTTGGCTTTGTTAGTGGTGCTGAACGTTGGATTGCTCCTATCCGGGCTGAAGTTCACGCCACACATTGGGCAATGAGTCCTTTTATGATTGAACTTGCCTGCTTATGGATAGAAGAAGGGCGTGCCTTTGCTAGGGCTGACTGGCAAAGGCACGAAGTTGAAAGGCGGTGGAACCTGGCCCAATCGAGATTGAGAGGGCTAGGGGCGGTGTGTTGGAAACGCACACCTTGTCCACATCTCTGGTTGTTGACCTCAGGAGCTTCGGCCGAGACAACGAGAAAGCTACGAGCCAACGGCGTTGAGGTGGTTCCAGATAGTTTCTTCGCCGCCGGGAGGAAAGAAACAGGTCGGATCAGGATTTGTTTAACGGCACCAAAAAGTTGTGCAGTTTTAAGTCAGGCGTTGGATAAAATTATTGGATGTGCTGATGCGTTTTTATACGATGCATAAGTCATAATTTATGTGAAGCCGATTTATAATTATTTGGGTGTGCGTGTATCCCATATCCCAAGATCTGTTTTTAGATGATCCGGTAAATAGTGTAAGTCATGGAACTTGATTGTATGCTTTTTTTGCTTTCTTTTAATTATTGATTTTAAAGAAAAATATAAGAATTTCAAACTCAATTCATTTTTACGCGTGGTTGAGTTATAGTGTGATTTACAAGAAGTGTTTGCCATAATCATTTTCATATTCCCTCAATAGGGTTGTTTGTTCGATAAACCTAATTTGCGATTTTTCACTTTGGTTTTCCAACTAAAATATGATTACTATGCATAAGGAGATTTTATGCATTATGTCGAAAAAATTACCCCCACTTTCTTCGCTGCGTGTTTTTGAAGCTGCGGCAAGGCATTGCAGTTTTACCCGTGCTTCAAACGAATTGGGCATGACACAGGCGGCTGTAAGCTATCAAATTAAAATATTGGAAGAGCGGGTTGGTGCACCCTTATTTTTGCGTCGTCCGCGTCAAGTCAGTCTTACTGAAACCGGGGAGAGGTTGGCGCCAGCGGTAAGTGAGGCGTTCGAGATATTGCGCGAAGCGTTTTCTATTGCAGAAGACAGTACCCAGGGAATGTTGTCGATTACAACGGTGAGTACCTTTGCGGTGTGTTTTTTGGCTGAACGCATAGGAAAGTTTCAAATTAAGTACGAAGATCTTGCTGTCCGTCTTGATACCGCATCGTACATTATTGACTTTGCCCGGGAAGAATTTGATCTTGCAATTCGAGCTGGAAAAGGTGATTGGCCAGGACTTGAAAAGCACTTGCTCATACCTGCCGAATTTTCTCCCATGCTCAGTCCTGAATTGGCGGATTCAGTTGGGGGAATTAAGCAACCGAGCGATCTTTTTAAATTGCCTTTTATCGATCCTGGTGATCCGTGGTGGAAAATTTGGTTTGATGCGATGGAAACGCCCTCTGATGAACTGAATTGTCGACCACGAAACCGGATGGGAACGCAGATACTTGAAGCAAAGGCTGCGGAAGCAGGGCAGGGTGTTGCTGTTCTGACCCCAGTTTTTTATCGAGAGGCTCTAAATTCTGGACGCCTAATTCAGCCCTTTGAAAGGGTTTGCTGTGATGATTTTGGGTATTGGCTGGTTTATCCTAAAGCACGGCGCAATCATCCCAAGATTCGAAAGTTTCGTGATTGGGTTTTAGAGGAAGTTAAAGAGCACTATGCGCGAGAAGAGGTTGCAAAACAGAAGCGTCGTGAACGGGGGGATGTTATTCTTTAAATACTTTCCCTCTCTAATCGATACCTTAAATCATTCTTGATCCTGCTTAGGGGGATTTACCGCAAGTTAGGATGTCCTTTTCATTATATTGTTCAAGAGGCCCCCGAACAATAAGCCTCCCAGGAATAGTGTGACTTGGGCGACGACGATGGAAGGTCCGGATGGTGTATCCCATTGTAAACTGCCCAGTAAACCTCCCGCGACCGATAGACTGCCGATTATTGAGGCAATAACAGCCATTTGTTCGGGCGTTGTTGAAAATCGCCGTGCTGCTGCTGCTGGTATGATCAATAATGAAGTGATCAGGAGTACGCCAACAACCTTCATGGCGATGGCGATGACAATAGCGACTGTTACCATAAAAAGGGTTTGCACAAGGGTGACATTGATACCTTCTGCGCGTGCAAGTTCTTCGTGTAGGGTTAAAGCCAGTAAGTCTTTCCAAATCCAGGCAAGCAAGATCATGGCGATAAGGCCGCCGCCATAAATCCAGTATATATCTTCCAAAGTGACGGCGAGAACATCCCCAAAGAGGTATGAGAGTAAATCGACCCGAAATCCCTGTAGCAGGCCAAGAACAACTAAACTTATAGCAAGGCTGGAATGTGCCATAATACCTAAAAGTGTATCGCTGGCGAGGCGCTTTTGATGTTGGAATAAGGTTACCAGCAAGGCAATCATAATTGCCGTTGCAATAATTCCAACGGTTAAGTTAAAGCCAAGTAAGAGCCCCAAGGCCACGCCAAGCAAGGCTGAGTGTGCAAGAGTGTCTCCAAAATAAGCCATTCTTCGCCAAACGACAAAGCAACCCAAGGGGCCCGCAATTATAGCGACACCGACACCAGCCACGATCGCGCGGAGGAAAAAATCTTCGAATATCATTATACTTGATCGCTATTTGATGGGTTTGGGTGGGCACAGTCGGGGCCATGCTGGTGGCCAATGTCATGGATATGGTCATGCAAGTGATGATAAACTGCGAGGCCAGGTTTGGTCTGGCCGCCAAATAGAGCTAGATATTCAGGACTGTCACTCACTTGGGTTGGCGCACCGGAACAGCATACATGGCCGTTAATGCACACGACGCGATCGGTTTCTGCCATAACGATATGGAGGTCATGAGAGACCATGAGAATACCAAATCCTGCTTGATCTTTTAGTCTGGATATCAACTTGTACAGTTCTGTTTGGCCCTGAAAATCGACACCTTGAACAGGTTCGTCCAAAACCAGGAGGTCTGGTTTTCGTAAAATTGCACGGGCAAGTAAAACGCGTTGAAATTCACCACCAGAGAGGCTTTGTACAGATTGATTGAGGGTGTGTGATGCGCCGACGTTCGCAAGAGCTTCTTTGCGTTCATCAAGCGGCCTACGTTCAGGTATGGAAAGAAACCGCTCAACTGTCATGGGCATAATCGGGTCGATGTTCAGTTTTTGCGGCACGTAGCCAATAATAAGTCCGTGACGTCGCCAGACCTCTCCTGATGTTGGTTTTATCGCCTGTAGTAATGCACGGAGAAGAGTAGATTTTCCTGCGCCATTCGGACCAATCAGCGTAACGATTTCTTTTTTATGTACAGTAAGATTTACATCGCGAATGGCAGTACGACCACCAAATTTAATGGTTAAGTCGCAGGCCTGTATTAATGGTTCCCCACTCATTGAGGGGGGATCGGAATGATCATGGCCGCATCCGCATTCAATGGATTCAGGCACTTTGGAAGTGTTTGGAGTTTCGTGTGAGATAACTGTTTTTTCCGTGACCATCAGAGATTTCGGTTCTTTCGTTCGCAAAAGTCTAATTGTTGATTGTTAAAGCAATTACGTGCTTTGACAATCCGGGCAAATACCTCTGACCTCAAGAGTGCGTTGTTCGGGTGCGAAGCCAAGGTTTGATGCTTTTGCCAAAATGGTTTGGTCAATGGTTTGGTCATGAACTTCAGCCGCACATCCGCAGCTATTGCAAATAAGAAATAGACCCGCGTGCTCTTCTGTAGGGTGGGCACAACCTACATAAGCGTTAAGGGATTCAATACGGTGGATCAAACCTTGTTCAAGTAGGAAATCCAAAGCGCGATATACCGTGGGCGGCGCAGTTTTACCACTCTCAAGGGATAGTTTTGATAGTATGTCATAGGCCCCAACCGGGTGATGACTATCCCAAACTAATTCCAATATGCGTTTGCGGGCATCGGTAAGGCGAACGCTTTTTGATCGGCAGAGCTCTTCAGCGGCACTAAGTGCAGTTTTAACACAACGGCCATGATCATGAGATCCGCCACAAAAAGAGAGTGAGACTGTATCGAAATTTTTCATACGGTATTCATATCTTGCCTTGACAAAGATGTAAATGTTATAACATAACAATAATGAAATTTCTATATAACCCTACTTTGAGGGTCAATGCTTGTGATATTCTCAAAGATAAATTACCGGTGAAGACAATGAATAACCTCCTAAAAAATCTGTGCGTAAAATCACGTGTGTATCAGCGTAGATATCGGTTTAAGAAAACAATACTGAGTGTTTGCTCTGTGTTAGCCGGAGGTGCGTTTCTTGCAACACCTTCTAGTGCTGATACCCCAAACGTAGTTGTATCTATTTTGCCGATACACTCCCTCGTTCAATCGGTGATGAATGGTGTTGGTGATGCAGACCTTCTTGTTGATCAGGGCGCTTCCCCACATGGGTACAGCCTGAGACCTTCACAGGTGCGTGCATTGAATAAGGCGGATTTAGTGGTTTGGGTTGGGGAAAGTTTGGAGACATTTCTTGAAAAACCTCTCAGTCAAAAATCCCAACAGACAATAGTATTGGAGTTGATGGATCTAGAGGGGGTGACTTTGTTGGAGAACCGTACGGAGGGCTCTTGGGCAACTGACGATCATGAAAGCCACGACGACCATGGCCCAGAACATGACCATGGCCCAGAACATGATCATGATCATGATGATACTCATAGTTCAGAAAATGCCCATGAGCATGAGGGGCACGATCATGGTAAATTTGATCCACATGTATGGCTCTCTATAGAAAACTCAAGAAAAATCGTTCAAAAAGTCGGAGCAGAACTCTCGAAAATGGATCCCAGTAATGCACAGGCCTATCAAGACAATGTAGATTTGACGTTAGCTTCTTTAGGGATGTTAAAACAGGATATCACGACACAATTAAGCGAAGTGAAAGATAAACCTTATTTAGTTTTTCATGATGCTTATCAATATTTTGAGAAAGAATTTTCCCTCAACTCAATTGGAGCTGTGACCATTAATCCAGAGCGAAAACCTGGCGCAAAACGCATTACAGATTTAAGAGAGCAGATTAAACAAAGTGGAGCTGTTTGTATCTTTAGCGAGCCGCAATTCAAGCCCGCAATTGTGAACGTTCTTGCCGAAGGATTGCCAATTAAAAAAGCGGAACTTGACCCAATGGGCTCACACTTGGGGATGGGTAAAGATGCTTATACTGGTTTGCTGAGTGCTTTAAGTCTGTCTATCGAAACATGTTTATCTGACTAAAGAGAAGAAAAAACAGTTGTATTGTCGCTCAGAGGGAGAATCGCGGGCTTTGCGCGATCTTTTTTATTGAATCAATGACTATAGATGGGGCTTCGTCCTTATTCGTGTCGTGTATTCGTGTATTCGTGTTAGCAGGCATGGGAACTACCTGCTAACAGATATGAATAAGACGAAAAAGGAAGCCGCAATCGGTCTTGTGGGATATGGTAAGGCAGGAGCCTGAGAGAAATAATCTTGAGCTTAGCTCAGGGAGGCAATTTTTCTCAGGTTAATGTATCCCACTCCCGATCGCGGCTTCAAGTGAAACTCTGAGTTTTGTGCATTCTTCCTTGTTGTAAGGAATGGCTGGATGCACACCCCAAATGGGGCCAGGCCAAGCGGGATCATTTTCAAATCGGGCAACGACGTGTATGTGCAGTTGGGGTACCATGTTCCCCAACGCAGCAACGTTAACCTTGTAAGCCCTGAAATCCTGAACCAGTACTTCAGAAACCTTTCGTACTTCCTCCATAACTTCCGCCAATTTGTTGGGCGATAGGTCGTGTAAATCTCGTAACCCTTGATAACGCGGCACCAAGATAAGCCAAGGGTATTGGCTGTCATTCATCAAAAGTACTCGACTGTGAGCTAGATCTGTGATGAAGAGGGTGTCAGCTTCAAGGCGTTCATGAAGAGCAAAAGTCATCGTTAAACTGCTTCCGTAACGGTTAAGGGCGATAGGAACTGTATTTCAAAAATTAGGGAATATAATTAATATGGGCAGTCAACATCGCCCATTTCTACATACACGGATTTAATTTGAGTGAAGTGATTAATCGCAACAGTGCCATTTTCCCGGCCAATACCTGATTGCTTGTAACCGCCAAAAGGCATTTCAATCGGTGTGATGTTGTAATTGTTGATCCAGCACGTTCCAGCTTCAAGATTTTCTATCACGCGGTGCGCCCTGTTGATGTCTTGTGTGAAGACACCTGCTGCAAGACCAAATTGTGTATCGTTGGCTGCAGCGACAACTTCATCTTCGTTATCGAAAGTGATAACGGACATCACGGCTCCGAAAATCTCTTCGTTTGCAATACGCATATCGGCTTTTACATCAGTGAAAATTGCAGGTTCGACAAAACAGCCATTTTCAAAACCTTCAACCGTTACCTGATTGCCGCCGTAAGAAAGTGTTGCGCCTTCTTTTTTACCGATCTCTATGTAATTTAAAACTTTTTTCATGTGGTCTTTGTGGATGAGAGAACCAACATGAGTTTCTAAATCCATTGGGTTGCCGATGACCATTTTAGAAGTACGCGCGATCAGCTTTTCCAAGAAAGCATCTTTGATGTCTTTGTGTACAAAAACACGGGTACCGTTTGAGCAAATTTCACCTTGTGTATAGAAATTTGCAAGCATGGCAGCGGATACAGCGTTGTCTATATTGGCATCATTGAAAACAATTAGTGGAGATTTTCCACCGAGTTCCAAGGTCACATGTTTTAACGTTTTCGATGCTGATTCCATCACCCGTTTCCCTGTTGGCACGGACCCAGTGAGTGAAATTTTTTCGATACCGTCGTGTTCTGCAAGCATCTGACCTACGGGGCCGAGACCAGACACGACGTTGAATACGCCAGCAGGAAGACCGGCTTCTGTATAGATTTCTGCCAGTTTCAAGGCAGTTAACGGCGTAACTTCCGATGCTTTGTAGATCACAGAGTTGCCACAGGCGAGGGCAGGGGCAGATTTCCAACATGCGATTTGTATGGGATAATTCCAAGCTCCAATAGCTGCGCAAACCCCAAGAGGTTCTTTGCGAGTATACGCAAAGTTTCCATTTGCTAATTGGATGTGTTCTCCATTGATGGAGGCTGCAAGGCCTGCGAAATATTCAATGCACTCTGCGCCAGATTCAATGTCAACGCAGTTGGCTTCTTGCATAGGTTTTCCGGTGTCGGTCACTTCCAAAATGGCCAACTCATCATTGCGTTCGCGCAAGAGAGCAACGGCACGTAACAGAATACGACTACGCTCGGTTCCGCTCATCTTTGACCAAATTTTGAATCCGGTTTTTGCAGCCTCGACAGCTTTGTCTACGTCCTGAGATGAGGCGATTTGGACATCGCAAATAACATCCCCTGTCGCAGGGTTGATTGTTTCAAAGGTTTCTCCTGATGTGGCATCCACATAACGACCATTGATGTAAAGCTTTTGAATTGGAAGCTGGGCCATAGTCTTTTGTCCTTGGTATAGATCTTGTTTGGTTTTGTTGAAAATGATGATGGTTGGATTATTCTTGGTGAGCCATAATTTGGCTGTTTATATAGCTTTCCATGATCGCAATTGCCTGTTTTGGGGTGACGCCCCCTTTTGTCAATGCGCATCTGATCCAAAGCCCTTCAACCATCGCGGCAAGTCCGGTTGCTGTGCTGGTAATCTTTTCTGCAGGAAGCAATGGTTTGAGGGCGTGTTGAAAATTGCTTTGCATCCGCCGTTCATTGATTCTGTGGAGGCGTGCCAAGTTGGGTGAGGTGGGTACTAAAGCCCAAAAGGCAAGCCATGCATCAACAACACCGGGTTTGAATTGATCGTCCGCAAAGTTAGAGTTGACGATTGCCAAGAGCCGTTCAATTGGTGTTCGTGCGTGTAAAAGTTGACTTTTGGTTTCTTCACCCAGCATGCGCATTAAGTGCTGTAGCGTGGCTGTTAAGAGACCGGATTTGTCATCAAAGTAATGAGCGACAATACCAGAAGACAATCCAGCACGTTTGCTAATTTTCGAAATGCTGGCATTGGTAAAGCCTTCTTCGTGGATCACGGCAATTGTTGCCTCAATCAACTGTGCTTTCCTGATTTCTTCCATTCCGACTTTTGGCAAGTTCTTAGATTCCCTTATAGTGCTCTGTTTCCATTTCTTGGAGTCATAACGATAGAAATAAATAACTAGTTATCGTCGTTTTTGCTTGGCGTTATTATTTGATTTCGTTGTGAAAAATGTGAATTTTCTATGGAATCAAACGCTGATGTTAAACCTATCAGTAATTTATTTTGATTGAACGTTCAATCAAAATAAATTACTGATAGTAAGGTAACGACGCACTTAAGGTGTCGTTCAAGGGAGTTAATCAGGCGATAATCTTGCAAAAAAAAGAACAAAACCGCAGGGATTTTGCTATAAACCTAATTCAAGCCTCAGGACTTATCCCGAGCGCAAATAAAATGGAGACAAGTGAATGAACCTCAAACACTTGGTTTCGGCTAGCACTCTCGCTATTGCTGCCGCTGCACTTTCAACAGGTGCGCAAGCCGCCGACCCAGCAAGCTGTCAAGATATTACCTTTTCTGACGTTGGATGGACAGATATTACCGCAACAACAGCAACGACTTCAGTTGTTCTCGAAGGTCTTGGGTACAAGCCTGAAACTCAGATTCTATCGGTACCAGTTACCTATGCGGGTCTTAAAAACGCAGATATCGATATTTTCCTAGGCAACTGGATGCCGACAATGGAAGCAGATATCGCACCTTATCGTGATGAAGGTTCTGTTGAGACTGTGCGCGTCAATCTGGAAGGCGCAAAATACACTCTTGCTGTTCCAAAGTACCTGGCTGACAAAGGCCTGAAAGATTTTGCAGATATCGCAAAGTTCAAAGATGAACTCGATGGCAAAATTTATGGTATTGAGCCGGGTAACGATGGTAACCGTTTGATACAAGATATGATTGACGCCGACACCTTTGGTCTCAAAGGTTTCGAAGTCGTTGAATCTTCCGAAGCTGGTATGTTGTCTCAAGTTGCACGTTCAACGCGTCGGGACAAAGGAGTTGTGTTCCTCGGATGGGCACCACACCCAATGAATTCCAACTTTGAGTTGACCTACCTATCTGGTGGTGATGCGATCTTTGGTGAAAATTTCGGTGGTGCGAATGTTTATACGAACGTTCGTAAAGGCTATGCAACTGATTGTCCAAACGTAGGCAAGCTTCTTAATAATCTTCAGTTCTCCCTCGCAATGGAAAATGAAGTAATGGGCGCTATCCTTGATGACGGTAAAGAAGGTCCTGTTGCGGCAACTGAGTGGCTAAAAGCTAACCCAGGAGCACTGGATGCTTGGCTTGCTGGTGTGACTACTTTTGACGGCGGTGATGGTCTTGCTGCTGTAAAAGCACATCTCGGACTCTAATCTGATCGATAAGTAAATATGTTACAGAGGGCTGGCATTTTGTCAGCCCTCTTGTATGTTTAATGAAAATAAAACCAGTGACGGTACTCGCGCATTTAAATAATAGTTAAGTGGGTATTGGCTGGAATAAAAATAGGCAAAGGCTCGAAAAACGTCGAGTTTGCTTTTAGAACAGAGGGATTGACGATGTCGGGTATTGAACAATGGTTGGTTGGCCATAAAATTCCTGTAGGAAAATGGGGCGAAGCTTTCTTCGATTTCCTCATCGATAATTTTGCAGGATTTTTTGACGCAATTACAGATGGTGGTAGCTTTTTGATCGATGGATCAGTTGAATTGCTTCTGCTGGTACCATCTGTGATTTTGATTGTATTAGTAACTGCGGTTGCTCAATATTTACAACGTTCTTGGAAGCTATCTCTGTTTGTCGTTCTTTCTTTATTGTTTATTATTAATCAGGGTTATTGGGAAGAAACAATAGAATCTCTTGTTCTTGTCGTTTATGCAACTGTGGTCTGTATGGTTATTGGTGTTCCCTTGGGGATCGCAGCAGCTCACCGACCGTGGCTCTTTTCTGCCTTACGGCCTGTTCTTGATTTACTGCAGACAATTCCAACCTTTGTGTATCTCATTCCTGCAATGACACTCTTTGGACTGGGAATGGTTCCTGCTCTTGTCGCGACAGTTATCTTTGCACTTGCGGCGCCAGTACGCCTCACTCATCTCGGTGTGTCTTCTGTTCCAAAACCATTGATCGAAGCCGCAGAATCTTTTGGTGCAACCAAAAAACAGTTGCTCTGGAAAGTCGAAATTCCCTATGCGCTTCCAACTATTATGGCAGGTGTGACACAGTGTATTATGTTGTCATTGTCTATGGTTGTTATCGGGGCACTTGTCGGTGCCAGTGGCTTGGGTAAACCTGTTGTCCGCGCGCTAAACTCACGCCAGATTGATATGGGTATAGAAGCTGGCTTGGCTATTGTTATTGTCGCGATCTTGCTTGATCGGTTGTGTAAACAGCGCAATGCCCCCGTTGATGGCGCTTAAGGTAGGGATGGAGCATAATCATGTCAGCTGTAGAATTTAAAAACGTCGATATTGTCTTTGGTGATAACCAAAAAGATGCCATTCCGATGGTTGATGCAGGTAAGACCCGCGATGAAATCCTTGCGGCTACGGGGTGTGTCCTTGGAGTTGCCGATGGAACCATCAAAATTGAAGAAGGTGAAATCTGTGTTCTTATGGGGCTTTCAGGCTCTGGGAAGTCAACCTTGTTACGTGCGGTAAATGGCTTGAACCCTGTAACCCGGGGTGAGGTGCTGGTTAAAGATGGTGACACGATGGTGGATGTTGCTTCTTGTGATGCGAAAACTTTGCGTCATATGCGTATGGAGCGCGTCTCAATGGTATTCCAGCAGTTTGCTCTTCTGCCGTGGCGAACAGTATCCGAGAACGTTGGTCTTGGTCTTGAGTTAAAGGGCATGCCAAAAGCCGAGCGCGAGGCAATCGTTGAAGAGAAGCTCAAAATGGTTAGTCTGGACCAGTGGAAAGACAAGTACGCGCACGAGCTTTCCGGAGGCATGCAACAACGCGTAGGGCTTGCCCGTGCCTTTGCCACAGATGCGGATATCTTACTGATGGATGAGCCTTTTTCAGCGCTCGATCCTCTCATTCGTGATCATCTCCAAGATGAACTTCTTGAGCTGCAGCGTAACCTCAAAAAGACGATCATCTTTGTGAGCCATGATCTCGATGAGGCCCTGAAAATTGGTACTCATATTGCTATTATGGAAGGCGGACGTATCGTCCAATACGGTGAACCGGAAGAGATCGTACTTAATCCTGCAAATGAATACGTTGCAGAATTTGTTGCTCATATGAACCCGTTGAACGTTCTTCGTTGTGCTTCTCTTATGACGCTAACGGAAGATTTAAAGAAAGCGAATGATCTTCTGATACTCGACAAATATAACGCCTTTAAGGTTTCTCTTGGTAACGATGGTGCGGTTAGTAAAGTTATCTTTGATGATAAGCAGGACTTGAAACTCTTTAATTTCGGCGAAGAGAACCTGCTTTCAGATATTGGTGAAGATAATATTGTTATGGCGTCCCCGGATATCACGATGAAGCGGGCGATTGAACTCCGACAGGCGACAGGTAATCCTATCTTGTTGGTGGAAGATAATCGTCTGGTAGGTGTTGTCGGGGATGAAGAGATTTATCAGGGCATCCTGCGTCAAAGTTCTATCGCTGACGCCGCTCAATAATCGAAGAAAGCTATAGTTATGACAATAAAAGCAATCCTTTTTGATAAGGACGGTACTCTGTTGGACTATGAACAGAGCTGGATGCCTTTGAACCGGAAGGCTGCTTTAATGGCAGCACGAGGGGATGAAGATCTTGCCGCCAAACTACTCGCTGAAACAGGGTACGACCATAATCTTGGACGTGTGCTTCCTGGATCTATGTTGGCTGCGAGTAGTAATGGCGAGATTGTCGCCAAGTGGTGTGAGTTTTTATCTGATGCGGATTACGATGACTTGATACTTAAAGTCGAAGCAATTTTTCAAGAAGATGGCGAGGCCGCTGCAGTACCTGTTACTGAATTGGCAGTTTTATTTGATCGTTTAAAGGCGCGTGGTTTGACGCTTGGTGTTGCGACCAGTGATAGCGAGCAGGGTGCCCGTCGTTCTTTGGGACGTTTTAATGTTTTGGAAAAATTGGATTTTGTTGCGGGTTATGATTCTGGACATGGTTTGAAACCAACAGCAGGAATGGTCGCTGGTTTCTGTTCTGCCATAGCGTTGGACCCAAGCAGTGTTATGGTTGTTGGGGATAACTTACACGATATGGAAATGGGCGTGAATGCCAAGGTGGGAATGAAAGTTGGTGTGCTAACTGGAACATCTGAGCGAGAAGAGTTGGCACGTGTTGCTGATCATGTTCTCTCCTCAATCGAAGAGATCGAAAGCTTATTGGGCTAGTTAAGCACTAACTATGATTTAAATCTTCTGATCCAAGTCGTATAAAAAAGGACCTCAACTTTGAGGTCCTTTTTTATACATTATGTTTCGGTTAAACTTCGCCGGGGAATTTTCCATCATCGGCGGCTTTGCGTTTAGGATCACGCCCCCGACGTTTTTTGCCGCCACCCGTAACGGGCTCTGTAGGTTTTGCCCCTAGGGGACCAGCTTCGTTCATTGCTCTCGCGCCATTGGATATTTCTCCTAAACGAGAGACAATCTCATCGAGGCTTGGCTTGGCGCCCCGGGTATGGTTATCAAGTGCTTCACGCATGTGTCTTACGTGATTAGGTGTTGTTCCGCAGCATCCGCCGATAATTTTAATACCAGAATCAACGGCAATACGTGCATATTCAGCCATCAGTTCCGGAGTGCCAGTATAGCGAATAGCACCATCAACATATTCTGGAATACCGCAATTGCTTTTTGATACCAGCACGTCGCCTTCTTCGGAGCACATTGCCATATTTTGCAATGCTGTTACCATTTCGGATGCACCTACACCACAATTTGCGCCATAAGCAACAGGTACAGGGGAAAGCTCTTTAACCCGTCGAGCAAAATCAGCAGGGGTTAATCCCATCATTGTACGACCGTTGGTATCGAAACTTAGGGTCGTAACAATTGGTAGGCCAGTTTCGCTACATGCCGTGACGGCTGCCTCAAGCTCTTCCGGGGCTGAAATGGTTTCCAGCCATAGAACATCGGCACCAGCCTCTGCAAGAGCAAAGGCCTGTTCGCGAAACGCAGCTATTCCATCTTCGCGGCTTAAGCTTCCCACTGGTTCAAAGATGTCTCCTGTTGGGCCCATAGAGCCTGCAACAATTACGGGACGGTCAGCTTGATCAGCGACCCTTTTTGTAATTTTTACAGCTGCAGCATTAATTTCTGCCACACGATCTTGAGCTTTATGGAGCTTCATTCTGTTGCGCGTACCACCAAACGTATTTGTTAGGATGATATCAGAACCCGCATCAACAAATGACTTTTGAAGGTTATAAATTTTTTCTGGCTCATCAACATTCCAGAGCTCAGGAGCATCACCTGTCTGGAGACCAACTTCGAAAAGATTAGTCCCTGTCGCGCCATCTGCAAGCAACCAGTCGCGTGTTTTAAGGAGTTCTAGAAATTTATTCGCCATGGTTCAGCTACCAGATAATATTGAAATTGATCTATTATCAGAAATTAGGCTCTTTTTTCGAGATACGCAAGCTATATCAGGTTTTCTTTATATGGTTTTGGTCGCTGGTATGGTTAACATGCCTTGTAATTTCTAATACGTGAACTATTTGGGTCATAAAAGTGACATTTATGTCTCTAGGTGGCTGTTCATTTATGCTAAATAGGTATAGATATGTGCAGCTCATAAGGTTTCCCCCTAGCGCTGACTAACAAAATCGGACTTTCTATCAAGTCTCTAAAGGGGCCTATGAGCATCATACAAGGGTTGGATAAAAGTTTATGTCGAGTTTAAAAGACAGAAAGATCGGCGCAGGTCGTTCGGCAACGGTTTATTTGGATCATCTGCCAGATGGTCGTGCTACTGCGCGGAAAATTTTTGTTGGTTCCAGTTTGGCTGGCTTGGTTCACACTGTGATCTTTGGCGCGAATAACCCTTATATTTGGCATAAAGGCTCAATCGCTGAGGCGGCTTGTCGACGTCGGGTGTTATCTGCTTTGATGAAACTATGGCTTCCTGGAAAGCTTCGAATTGCAGAAATAATTTCGACTTCTTGGAATGATGAGTTTCGTGCAAACGAAATCACGATGGAATTTATTGACGGCCGTGCGCCTTCTTTACACCACCCTTATTCCTCGATGAAAGAAAACGAGATCAAAGATCTTGTCGATAACGTTATGAAACCTCTTCAAGTTTTGCTACTTGATTCTGGTTTTGACGGCCTTGCTTGGCAAGCAGGTTATGGTAATCCGGTTGCGACCAGTAATTTTTTACTAGAAACAACGGAAACTGGTGAGACCCGGTGGGTATGGGTTGATTTGGAATCTGGTGTGCCGGCTCTTTTCCCAGCTAATCCTATTCTTCTTTTCAGTTTTTATCTCCAACGTACTTTAGCTAATGGTCGTCCGCTTTATGATGATGTCGATGTGCCAAAATTACGCCGTTATATCGACGATAATAGTGATGCTTTGCTTAATGTACTGAGCTCGCAAGAATTTGACGAGCTATGTGTTGATGCCGAAGGTCTGGTTCACAAGGATGATGACTGGCGTTTTATGTCTCGTTTGCAACGTAGTATTCAATCGAGGCTTGCCCGTAGTAAGATAACAGAAGAAGAAGCCGAACATTACAAAACACGACCGTTACGCTGGTATGGCCGCCTGATTAAAAGTGGCCTTTCTCGCGGCTTTGCGAAACTTGGCCGGATGGTGCAAGAAAGTAAGTTACTTAAACAATTAAGCCATTTGTTGCCAATGGTTCGTGCTTTTATGTTTATGCCGTCCTACCGCTCACAATTGAGCCGTTTGGTCGTTGCCAGAGGTATTGAAAACTGGCGCAAACGTCGCCAGCTCACAGATCATGAAGCTGATACCCTTAAGCACGAAATGGAAAACAGCGAGAGCAGCCTTTATATCACCGATTTTGGGGTATTGATGGCGCTTAAACCTTTTGTGAAAGTTATTACGTTAACCACCATTTTCACCTTGGGTGCTACGGGCGTTATCGGTGTGGCTGGGGGGGTAATTGGTTATCTCAGTGCGGGCGTTATCGTTCGGACGATTTATACGTCATGTAGGATCATAGCCGCCACGGCTCGTGGAGGCCGTCGACCTTGGCTGGCTCTTTTGCTCGGATTTATTCCTGTAATTGGTAATGCGGCCTATCCACTGCAATTGCTCTATGAGGGAACACGTGGGGGGAATGCGGTCGCCAAGTTCATTATTTACGATCTTATGGCCCGTCTTGGCCGTGCTGTCCCTATCTGGGGCGGTCCTGATACATTGATTGAGTATAAGGCCAACAGCATTGGAGACCTTCTGGTTCGTCACCGATTACCGTTACCAGTTGTGACTGAATAGATAAGCCGAACAAAATAACATTGAAATTAAAAAAAACTGTACTCAAACAGAGTACAGTTTTTTTGTGTTCGATTGTATTTAAAATTTCCTAGTATAATATTTTATAAGACAACTAGTGCGATTATATAGGAGTCTGATCTAAGGCGAAGAACTTTTTAAGGAGTGCCTAAGTGATCAAATGTATCCAAAGTTTTCAAAATACGCGGTTCGTGTTAGGGACGCTGTGGGCTAGGCAAGGCGTTCCTTTCGACGATGCTACGAAGGGCGAAACGGGATCTGACGGCCCGTATGGTTGGTATGCGTGTCAATTTCTCCTGAAGGAACTTTTCAAATGCCATAAGGTCGGTAGCAACGACTTTGAGAAGGAAGTCTTGGCTTCCAGTCATCAGATAACACTCAACAACTTCTTCAAATTTATCGATTTCTTCTTCAAATTGTTTGAGGTTTTCGGAGGCCTGTTTTTCAAGCTCTACAGACACAAAGATGTTGATCATATACCCAAGCTTGGTTTGATCAACTCTGGCCGCATATCCCGTGATAACACCTTCATCTTCCAGCATTTTTACACGGCGGGCGCAGGGCGTTGGCGACAGGCCGACGCGTTCGGCCAATTCAATAGAGCGGATACGACCTTCGGTTTGAAGGATTCGCAATATCTTTATATCAATACTATCGAGTTCCATAAATCTCTACTTGTGTGATGTTTGTTAGTGATAAAACGCTTAAATTTAGATTAAGACTACCAACTTTAGTAATAATCACCAGAGCTAATATGTCATAATTGCTGACAGAGATAAAAAAGAAGGCCTATGCAACGGCCTTAACCCTAGGGAGTGATATATGTCGGAAAAACAACGGCTGCATTTACATGTACCAGAGCCAGAATTCCGTCCGGGAGATACACCTGATTTCTCTAATGTAAGTATTCCCAAGGCTGGAAGTGTCCGCCGGCCAGAGGTGGATGTTTCCCCGGAAGATATTAGGGACTTGGCCTATTCCATTATTCGGGTGCTAGATCGTGAAGGTGAAGCCGTCGGTCCTTGGGCAGGGCTTCTCAGTGATGATGAGCTTATCAAAGGCCTTCGTCACATGATGACACTACGGGCGTTTGATGCCCGTATGACAATGGCACAACGACAAGGAAAGACATCCTTTTACATGCAGCACCTGGGTGAGGAAGCTGTGGCCACGGCCTTTCAGTGTGCGCTGGAAAAGGGGGATATGAATTTCCCGACCTATCGTCAGGCGGGCCTGTTGCTGGCTCAAGACTACCCGATGGTCAAGATGATGAACCAGATCTACTCTAATGAGGAAGATCCGCTCAAAGGTCGTCAGCTGCCCATCATGTATTCCGAAAAAGAATATGGTTTCTTTTCCATTTCAGGAAACCTTGGCACTCAATATATTCAAGCCGTTGGTTGGGCTATGGCATCGGCCATCAAACATGATACTAAGATTGCTGCAGGCTGGATCGGGGATGGTTCAACCGCAGAGTCCGACTTTCACTCTGCCCTTGTTTTTGCCTCTACTTACAAAGCGCCGGTAATCCTCAACGTAGTAAATAATCAATGGGCGATCTCTACTTTTCAAGGCATAGCTAAAGGCGGTTCGGGAACTTTTGCGGCACGCGGACACGGTTTTGGTATTCCGGCATTAAGGGTGGATGGTAACGATTACCTTGCCGTTTATGCCGTTGCAAAGTGGGCAACTGAACGGGCACGCCGCAACCTTGGTCCTACGATGATTGAGTATGTAACTTACCGAGCAGGGGGACATTCAACCTCTGATGATCCGGCGGCTTATCGTCCAAAGAAAGAGTCAGATGTCTGGCCTTTAGGGGATCCTATTGAGCGCTTGAAATTACATTTGATTGCAATTGGAGCCTGGTCAGAAGAGCGGCATAAACAGGTCGGAGCTGAAATTAGAGATACTGTTCTTGCGGCTCAAAAAGAAGCAGAAAGCCACGGAACACTCCATTCGGGTGGATCTCCATCTGCCAAAGATATGTTTGAAGATGTTTATAAAGAAATGCCTCCTCATTTGAGGCGACAACGTCAGGAAGCGGGATTCTAATCATGAGCAGAATGACGATGATTGAAGCCATCCGTGATGCGATGGATGTGATGATGGAAAAAGACGACAACGTGGTCGTTTTTGGAGAAGATGTTGGCTATTTTGGCGGTGTTTTCCGTTGTACTCACGGTTTACAGGAAAAGTACGGTAAGAACCGTTGTTTTGACGCGCCTATAAATGAGTCGGGAATTGTTGGAGCAGCAATTGGTATGGGGGCCTACGGTCTACGGCCTTGTGTTGAAATTCAATTTGCTGACTATGTTTATCCGGCTTATGACCAGATTGTATCCGAAGCTGCCCGTTTACGGTATCGCTCTGCAGGGGATTTTACGGCACCGATTACGATCCGTATGCCGACGGGTGGGGGCATTTTTGGAGGACAAACCCACAGTCAAAGCCCAGAAGCGACCTTTACTCAAGTTTCAGGCCTAAAAGTTGTGGTGCCGTCAAATCCTGCGGATGCGAAAGGTCTTTTAATTACAGCTATTGAAGATGATGACCCTGTAATTTTTCTGGAACCCAAACGCCTTTATAATGGTCCCTTTGATGGTCATCATGACCAACCTGTCACACCGTGGTCCAAACATGAATTGGGCGAGGTTCCAGAAGGGTATTACAGTATTCCTTTTGGTCAAGCGAAGGTCGTTCAAGAAGGCACAGACGTAACAATACTGGCTTATGGCACGATGGTTTATGTTGCCGAAGCTGCAGCAAAAGAAACTGGTATTGACGCAGAAATTATTGACCTGCGAAGCCTCTTACCTTTGGACGAAGAGACTATTATTGCTTCGGTTAAGAAAACCGGACGCTGTGTTGTGGTTCATGAAGCCACCTTTACTTCTGGCTTTGGCGCAGAGCTGCTCTCGCGTGTACAGGAAACTTGTTTCTATCATCTTGAAGCGCCCATCCAACGTGTTACTGGTTGGGATACACCATACCCGCATGCTCAAGAGTGGGACTACTTCCCAGGCCCTGCCCGCGTAGGACGTGCACTTAAACAAGTAATGGAGGCCTGATTTATGGGTACATTTGTTATTAAGCTTCCCGATGTGGGTGAAGGTGTAGCTGAAGCCGAAATTGTGGAGTGGGAAGTTGCCATTGGTGATGTTGTCCAGGAAGATGCTGTACTTGCGGCAGTGATGACGGATAAGGCAACTGTCGAAATTCCATCACCTGTAGATGGTCGTGTTATCTGGCTGGGTGCTGAACCTGGTGATGTGATGGCTGTAGGCTCTCCTATTATTAAACTGGAAGTTGATGGCGAAGGCAATGTTGTTGATCAAGGGGAAGCAAAATTCGAGAAAGCGGAACCCGTTGACGTGGTTCAGGCCGTTCAAGATTCTGCATTTGTCGTGGAACCTCCAAAAAAGAAAATTACAATTGAGAAGCCCAGTGCTGCGCCTGCACGTCAGGCAACCATTGGTCCTATTCGGGCTGAAGGAGAAAAGCCTATCGCATCGCCTGCGGTGCGAAAACGTGCTATGGATGCCGGAGTAGATCTTCGACAAGTAACGGGAACGGGGCCTGCTGGTCGTATTTCCCACGAAGACCTCGATGTGTACTTTGATGGCAGTGCGGTTAAGGTACACTCAGGTAACGGTCATATTGCTAATACTTCGGTAACGGATGTAAAAATCGTTGGCCTCCGGCGAAAAATTGCCGAAAAAATGTCGATTTCTAAATCCCGTATCCCACACATTACAATAGTTGAAGAAGTTGATATGACCGCGCTTGAAGAGCTACGGGGAATGTTAAATAAGAAAAAGACTGAGGAACAATCAAAGTTAACTCTTTTACCTTTTTTAATGCGCGCTTTGGTTAAGGCTGTGAGTGAACAGCCAAATTTAAACGCGATCTTTGATGATGAGAACGGGGTGGTTCACCAATATGGTGGTGTTCATATAGGTATGGCGGCGCAAACCCCAAACGGTCTTGTGGTGCCTGTTATTAAACATGCCGAAGCTCGAGATGTCTGGGGGTGTGCTGCAGAAGTAAATCGCTTAGCTACAGCCGCGAAAGCGGGGACAGCGACACGTGAAGAGCTTAGTGGCTCAACTATTACCATTACGTCTCTTGGGCCTCTGGGGGCGATTGCAACGACACCTGTGATCAATCATCCGGAAGTGGCTATTTTGGGCGTGAATAAAATGGCTATTCGCCCGATGTGGGACGGAACAGATTTTGTGCCAAGGAAGATGATGAATATTTCTTCAAGTTTTGACCACCGGGTTATCGATGGCTGGGATGCCGCTGTTTTTGTTCAGCGGATCAAAGGTCTTCTCGAAACTCCTGCAATGATCTTTATGGAGGGCTAAGCTGTGAAAGAGATTAAAACTAAACTTCTCATCATTGGCGCTGGCCCGGGCGGTTATATTTGTGCCATTCGCGCGGGGCAATTGGGTATTGATACGGTTGTAATCGAGGCTGGTAAGCCGGGTGGAACCTGCTTGAATGTTGGCTGTATCCCTTCCAAATCCTTAATTCATGCCGCAGACGAATTTGAAAAGGTATCTCATCTTTCAGGTAAAAATGCCTTGGGGATTTCAACATCGAAACCGACGATTGATTTGTTAAAAACAATGGAGTGGAAGGACGGTATTGTAAGCCGTCTAAACTCTGGTGTTGCAGGCCTTTTGAAAAAACATGGTGTGAAGACCGTTGAGGGGTGGGCAAAGTTTCGCGATGGTAAAACTGTCGAAGTCGCTACCCCAACAGGTTCTCAGATTATTCGTGCCGAGTATGTGGTTATTGCAACGGGATCTGCTCCAGTAGAGCTTCCGTTCCTTCCTTTTGGTGATAAAGTGATCTCATCAACACAAGCACTTGCTCTGCATGAAGTTCCAAAGAAATTGGTTGTTGTTGGCGGAGGTTATATTGGTCTTGAATTAGGTATTGCTTATGCAAAACTCGGTTCTGCTGTAACCATTGTTGAAGCTGCGAAATCTATTTTGCCTCAATATGATAAAGACTTGGTACGCCCAATCTTAAAACGTCTGGAAAGCTTGAAGGTTAAGGTGCTAACAAGCGCAAAAGCTAAAGGCTTGTCTACTAAGAGAGATGCGCTTCTTGTCGGTAATAGCGGCGATACAGACAAAAAAATCTCTGCTGATAAAATTTTGGTAACGGTTGGCCGTAAACCTGTAACACAGGGCTGGGGTTTGGAAGAGATTGATCTACGTATGGATGGTGCTTTTATCCAGATCAATGATAAGTGCCAGACTTCCATGCGCGGAACCTACGCCATTGGGGATGTCACGGGAGAACCGATGCTTGCACACCGTGCTATGGCGCAAGGTGAAATAGTGGCAGAAATTATTGCGGGTGAAAAACGGACCTGGGATAAGATTTGTATCCCTGCGGTTTGTTTTACGGACCCAGAGATTGTGACAGCAGGACTATCTCCCCAAGAAGCCAAAGACCTTGGGCATGATATAATTACAAACAGTTTTCCGTTTCAGGCCAATGGGCGCGCAATGTCTGCAGAACGCGAAGAGGGTTTTGTCCGGATTGTCGCGCGTGTTGATAATCATCTGGTCTTGGGAATACAGGCTGTGGGTGTTGGTGTTTCTGAATTGTCAGCAGGGTTTGCCTTGGCTCTTGAGATGGGGGCGAGGCTCGAAGATATAGCGGCAACGATCCATGCGCATCCAACCCAAAGCGAAGCCCTGCACGAAGCAGCGCTTAAGACACTTGGACACGCATTGCATATTTAAGTTTACTGAGTGGTAGGAATCATAACATATACTTAAAAAAAGACGTTGGATTTACCGACGTCTTTTTTTGTTCGTGTTGTGGGCGGGCTTATTAATAAAAATAAAACTTACTTTCTGTGTCGTAACGATATTTACAAAGTTATACGGTGTCTTTTAAAATGTCGCTTTACAACATTGTTTGAAAATACTCGATTGTTTTAACTAGACCTTCTTTAATTTGTACTTTAGGGGCCCAGGATAATTCGCTAGTTGCTTTTGAAATATCAGGCTTTCTCTGAGTAGGATCATCTTGTGGCAAGGCTACGTTGATTATCTTTGAACTAGATCCAGTTAGCTCAATTACGATTTCTGCAAGCTCTCGAATAGTGAATTCGTTCGGGTTTCCTACGTTGATTGGTCCGGTCACATCATCACTTGTATCCATCATCAAAATCATTGCATCGATCAAATCGTCGCGATAACAGAATGATCTCGTTTGAGAGCCGTTCCCATAAATAGTAATGTCTTGATTTTGGAGAGCCTGCATGACGAAGTTAGAAACAACCCGTCCATCATTTGGGTGCATACTTGGTCCGTAAGTATTAAATATTCTTAGCACTTTTATACGTAGTTGATGCTGTCGCCAGTAATCAAAAAAAAGTGTTTCTGCACACCGCTTACCTTCATCGTAACATGATCGTATGCCGATTGGGTTTACATTTCCCCAATACCCCTCTGTCTGAGGATGGACTTCTGGGTCTCCGTAAACTTCAGATGTCGAGGCTTGAAGAATTTTTGCATTTGTTCTTTTTGCAAGTCCAAGCATGTTTATGGCGCCGTGAACGGATGTTTTTGTCGTCTGTACTGGGTCATGCTGATAGTGAATTGGCGAAGCTGGGCATGCCAAATTATAAATTTCATCGACTTCTACGTATAACGGAAAACAAACATCATGGCGCATCAACTCAAAACGAGGATGGCCAATGAGGCGTTCTACATTCCGTCTTGTGCCTGTGAAGTAGTTATCAACACAAAGTACTTCATCGCCCCGCTGTAAAAGGCGTTCACATAAGTGCGAACCAAGAAATCCTGCTCCGCCAGTAACCAATATTCTTCTGTTCATTTTTTTGTTTACCTCGGGCGATAGCCCTTTTGTAAGGGTCTAAGGAAGACTAAGCACATTGGCTAAGCATTTTTCGAGTGAAGATGGATTTAGTGTCATATTGTTTTTATCGTCGATGTTATCTGCGATTAAGTATTGATAAGTATGATGCATTGCGTGAGATAAGTTAAAATAACATTGGTTAATCTCTGTTCGTTGAGGGTGAAACTCAACTACTTTTCCACCTTCTGGCATGAACATGATATTGGTTAAACCCGCCCCGTGGGGACCAACGATCATCTCACATGATGCAGCAAGTTCAACCTGTTCTGTAAATGAAAGAGTTTCGAAAGAGATTGCTTCAAACCCAAATTTCTCAAGAATAGGTAATATTTCATCTTCATTCTTGATTATCCTGTTGGGTGCTAGTTTTCGACTAATATACACCCGACGTTTAATGTCTGCTGATTTATTCCAGTGACTTCTGAATTTTTTAGCGACAGCCCTTATTGTCGGGGCATGATTGTTACCTATCTCACCGGCATAGGTGGGTAAAAATAATTTTTTCACCCGCAAGGATTCTATATTTCGTTTAATGTATATGGGTTGTTTTTCATTCAATAACTCCAAAGACGCAGTAATGAATTTAGGGGTGATGCAGATTTTTGGTAAATAGAGTTGCGCGCGAACACCGTGGTTTCTCGCCAGATACAATCTTGGAATGGTATCGGTAAGCCAGTGATAGTAATTAAAGCTCCAGGAATCTGTGACCCAAAGGCCGCTTTCGGAGCTTTTTCTATATAGACTGGAGAGAGCTAATCGTATTGTTCCTTTTAGTTTCTTTTTCTTTGCATCGGGCATTCGGTGAGGATTAAAAGCGTTTCTTATTGGTTGCTTGTTGGACCACACCCAACCATTGCCGAGGATAATCGCATCATCAATTTCTAAAAGATTACTTTTAGGAACAATTTGTTCTATTGCCTCATGGAAGAGAAACTCATCATCAGAAGAAATGTTAATCGGGTAGGGGCGATGAACGGTCATTGTTTCGGTCAGGGGAGTTTTATGAATTTTTCCGCGCTTCATACCGAAATTTACCTCTTATTTTAAATTTTTCAAACAACTTAAAAAGGCTTGTCCTATTACATAATCCAATTTTTTTAGCAACTTATTTATAGGCGAACAAATTTGAATAAATTGAAGTCGGTACTTTTGTAGGTTTCAGGATTGAGTTGAGGGTTTTAAAAATTATGAATTGTTATCAAGTGTTTAATGTTTTTGAGTGATTCGTGTGCTCGATCGTACTTAGGTGGATTAGCTCTATATCTAAAGCGTGTGCGCTTGTGTCTGGCTTTTGTTGTTTGTTTTATCTTATAGTTTAGGAAAATAAAAGTGAACAGACAGGGAGATGAACATAATGGGGCAGTTATCGGAAATTGTCGTTACGATATTGGAGTTATTATCCTTTGTGTTTATCACGGCTATTGGGCTCGCTGTTCTCTGGTTTATCGTTGCCTATATCAAAGATGTCACTCAGACAGAAAGCACCTTACGGCGTAATTATCCTGTCATTGCACGGTTCCGATATTTGTTTGAGCACCTTGGCGAGTTTTTCCGTCAGTATTTTTTTGCTTTAGACCGGGAGGAAATGCCCTTTAACAGGGCTGAGCGTTCTTGGGTTTATCGTTCAGCAAAGAATGTTGATTCAACAGTAGCGTTTGGATCGACCCGAGATCTTAGACCAGCCGGGACCGTATTTTTTGTTAATTGTGCTTTTCCAAATTTAGCAGAAGATATGGTTGAGCCAGGGCGTGTGTCGATTGGTCCATATTGTCGACAATCTTATGAAACAGACAGTATCTTTAATATTTCTGGAATGAGTTATGGTGCGATTTCTATTCCGGCTGTTCGTGCTCTGTCCATGGGGGCAAAAAAAGCTGGTATTTGGCTGAATACGGGCGAAGGAGGATTGTCGCCTTATCACCTTGAGGGCGGGGCGGATATTGTTTTTCAGATAGGAACCGCTAAATTTGGGGTACGTAAACCTGAAGGGGGCTTTGACGAAGCAAAGCTCCGCGAGGTTGCGGCTCACGATCAAGTCAAAATGTTTGAGCTTAAGCTAAGCCAGGGTGCAAAACCGGGAAAAGGGGGCATATTACCTGGGGCAAAAGTCACTGAAGAGATTTCGAAGATCAGAGGAATCTCGATCGGGCAAGATGCAATCAGTCCTAACCGTCACCCGGAAGTCAAATGTGTCGGCGATTTACTGGATATGCTGGATTATATTCGAGAAACCACAGGTAAGCCTGTGGGATTTAAAATGGTTGTTGGTGCTTATGGTTTTTTTGAAGATTTATGCAAAGAAATCAATCAGCGTGGAATTGAAACGGCCCCAGATTTTATTACGATCGACAGTGCAGATGGCGGGACAGGCGCTGCGCCGATGAGTTTGATTGATAATATGGGGGTTCCTTTGCGAGAAAGTTTGCCTCTTGTCGTGGATACTTTGAAAAAACACGGCCTTAGAGAGCGGATAAAAGTTTGCGCCAGCGGAAAGATGATTAATCCTTCTGATGTAGCCTGGGCCTATTGTGCGGGAGCTGATTTTGTCAATTCTGCACGGGGGTTTATGTTTGCTCTGGGGTGTATTCAAGCACTGCAATGCAATAAGAATACTTGTCCCACCGGCGTAACAACCCACAACAAAAAATTACAATTTGGACTTGATCCACAAACCAAGTCGGAACGCGTCGCAAGTTATGCAAAGAACATGCGTAAAGAAGTCGGGACTATTGCCCACAGTTGTGGCGCCTCTGAAGCACGAACTCTGAAAAGGTTTCACGCCCGTATTGTTCTAAATACGGGGCGTAGTGTTTCTATGGATGAACTATATCCTGAACCAGCTCTCGAAACGGCTGCAGAATGAGGTAATGAGTTTTAGAAATAATGTTTTCTACCTCATTCAGGAGTGACAGCCTGTTTTATATCCTTGATATGTTCGCGCATTGCGGCAGCGGCAGCGACTGGGTCGTGGGATTGTAGGGCAGATAATATCCGGCAATGACCGGATATTGACGCGACCCGACGTTCGTCACTTTGGTGCCCTTCTGTTCTTGATGGATCGATAGACTCACTGATTTTATCCATCAGATCTGCAAGTAAGGTGTTGCCTGTAGCCTTGGCAATAAGTGCGTGGAAACTTCTGTCTATTTTCCTCAGCTCACCGAGATCTTCTGTTGTCATTTGCGTTCGGACCAACTGATCCATTTCAGCGAGTTGCTCTGGAAGGATCATTTCAGCAGCAAGGGCCGCAATTTGAGGTTCCATGAGTTCGCGTAGCTGAAAGACCTCGAACAGGCGGCGAGAATCTCCGGAGACGAGAGAAGATAACGCGCGTGTGAGTTCTTCTCTGGAGGACGAGCGTATATAGTTACCACTCCCGCGGCGGGGGGCAAGAACACCTTGTTCCTGGAGAACGCGTATGGCTTCTCTTACTGAATGGCGGGAAACGGTAAAGAGTTCCGATAATCGACGTTCTGAGGGAAGTGCATCACCAGGTCCCATTTCGTCATCGTTGATCAGTTTTCTGATCTTGGCGATAACATCCTCATAAGCTCTCCCATTTGAGGCTTGCTCGGAAAGAGACAGGTCTTTTTTTATATCTTCCTCAAGGCCAACTGTTTGGGCTTGCTCTACCATACTTACTTCTCCTGCTGACTACCACAGTTGGTAACCTGCTTATGTTAGCAAGTCATACATCATGCGCAAGCTTGTGATGAACAGAAAGAGAGCAAAAGATAAACGAAGTAGTCGTGGCGAAATAGTGTGGGCAATTCTTGCACCTATGGGAGCAAAAAAACCTGATGTCGGGATAATCAAAGCAAAGCCGACTAAGTTAACGTAACCAAGTGAGAAATCAGGCCGACCGGGTAAATCTAAACCATAGTAGATGTAGCCAAGGAAACCGGGCACAGCGATGATCAAACCGATAGCGGCCGCTGTCGCAACAGCCTTTCGAATAGGGTAATTGAAAAGTGTAAGGATTGGAACAGATAATGTGCCGCCACCAATTCCCATAAGAACAGAGAAACCCCCAATAAAAACACCCATCAATTGTTTAAAAGGGGAGCCCGGTAACTGGTCTGCAATATGGGCTCCTTCTGGGCGAAAAGCCATGTTTATGGCAACCAATAAAGCGACAATCGCGAATACGGCAATCAAGGCTGTACTCCCGATGTTACCACCGACCACAACTCCGATAATAACACCGATCGCGATGGCTGGACCCCAAGTTTTTAAGAGCTCTATGTCTATGGCGCCCTTGTTGTAATGTGATCTGGCCGAGGCAAAGCCCGTAATAAGGATCGTGGCGAGTGAAGTGCCAACAGCTGTGTGCATTCGGACAGATTCATCCACGCCGATAAGACTAAAAAGATGGTAGAGAACCGGAACAATTACAATTCCGCCACCAACGCCGAGAAGGCCTGCAATAAGCCCAGCAACAACACCCGTTGCAAGCAAAACGCTTGCGAGTAATAAAAAATCTGCAGAGAGAAAAACATCCATGTAATAAGGCCTGATATGCGTTTATTCGACGAGGTTAACGAATAAGGTTGGATTGTAATACCCCTGTTACCTTAGGGGAATGGTTTTTATGAAGATTATGGTTTCACTATTCTCGTTGCCTCTTGTAACCGGATTTTACAACTTTCCAAGTCATAAAGATTGCTGCAATGATCATAATTCCACCGAGTACCGGACGGACGGTGCCTTCCATCATTAGGACTGGTCCAGACAAGCTTAGAGTTGCAACAGGTGTGAAAAATAAAGCCCATTTTCGACCTTTATTAGTGGCTTCCTGATACCAAGGAAAGCTAAAGGAAAAAGCAGCTAAGACTAGGAAAAACAAAGACCAAGGCCTGGAGAGAAATAATGTTATGTCGTCGCTGATGGATAGAGCGCGAGATAAATTAAGTTCTGCAATTTGCCCTAAAACGACACCAAGAATCATGGGAGCAAGAGGAAATCCGAGCTTACGTAGAGTATAGCCGACGAAGCCAAATCCAAGCATCACCCACATATCAAATTGTACGTTATGAAGAGAGAATACACCGATAGAGCAGTATGCTAAAATAATAGCAGTGAGGATGTACATAGGGGATCGGGTTGCAAATAAAAATAAACGAAGTGTTAAAGCCTGGGTTCCGACCATCATGAAGTGTGCAAGAAAAAATGCGATAAATACCCCGTAAGCGAGAACGGGCTCATCGCTAATAAATGACGGCCCAGGAACGATATCATGGATCATTAAGGCGCCAATCATCACAGCAGTGACGACATCACCAGGTATCCCAAGTGCCATCATAGTGATTAAGGAACCACCTGCTGTTGCATTGTTTGCGGCTTCTGGCGCGATGATGCCATCCGGATCTCCGGTGCCAAAGGTTTTATCATCGGGCGCGGCTTTTTTTGCTTGATCGTATGCTAGGATATTTGAGATAGAGCTCCCCGCAGCCGGGAGTACTCCTGTAAATACTCCTATTAAACTGGACCGCAATAGGTTGCCCCAACGTGTAAAAATCATCTTGATTGCGAGCCAGTGTTCAATCCGTGCTGCGGACATAGCTTTTTCCAGCAAGGGTTTTCTGGCCTGTTCGCTGTCTTCGATGTCATTTAGAAGTTGGCTAAAGGCAAAAAGGCCAATCAGTACAGGAAGAAAGGCGAAACCTTGTAATAGAGGATCCCACCCAAAATCAAAACGTGCCATACCGTTGATTGGATCTTCTCCTGCTGTGGCAAATAACAGCCCCAAAACGCCAGCAATCATTCCTTTTAGTAAGGCTTTACCAGATAGACTGGCGGTGATTGTGAGGGAAAAAAGAATGAGGGAGAAATAATCCCATGGTCCAAATTCCAAACCTAAAGCAGCAAGTTGTGGTGCGAGAGCTACAAGAAAGATCGCACTGATAATGCCACCAAAGAACGAAGACCAGACCCCAAGTCCGAGCGCAAGCCCAGGTTTGCCATTTCTGGCCATTGGGAAACCATCAAAGGTCGTGGCGACAGAGGATGGTGTTCCCGGTATTCCCGTCAGCATACCTGACATTAGCCCACCTGAAAGGCCGCCAACAAAGACACCTATCATGGTTGCTATACCTTGGATCGGGGACATGCCAAAGGTAAAGGGAAGGGTAAGTACAACGCCCATCGCTATAGTAAAACCCGGAATGGCACCAGTTAATAGCCCCGCAATGACACCGATTGCCATAAGAAGAAGTGTATTGGGGTCGAGCAGAATAGCGCTTCCCGCTTGAAGGATTATGTCCCACATATTTACCTACCAGATTGAGAGAAGTGCACCTTCGGGCAAATTCACCCGAAGACTATAAGTGAAAAGTAACCACATTGCTCCAACCGAGATTACGGCGATAATAATATGTAGGATTAAGTTTTTTACCGTGCGTTCGCCGAGGGCAGTTAAGAGAGCGAAGACAAAAAGCATCCCTCCAAACAACATACCTAGATAATCCAAGCTTGATAAAAAGATGGAAAAGAATAGGAAACACCAAAAAGCATTTTTATATTTAAACCAATACTTTTGAATGAAAGGCTTATTGTTTTGTGGTTCGTCCTTCTCAAGGACTTTGGTTGTGCTGCTCTCTTTGATTGAACGGATAAAGTAGAGGGCACTGAGGGCGCTCAACAGGATTAATAGAAATCGTGGCCATGTTTCTGGTTTGAGACCAGGATAGCCAAGGTCTCTGATATCATAACTTGCTGAAATCATTACGCCGCAAAATAGTAATAATAAGGCGGCAACTATGACATCCTGTTTTGCTCGAACCATAAGTAAAGCTCCTGGAAAAAACACGCAGACCTCTGAAATCTGAGTAAAGAGGTCTGCGCGTGAGTAAGTTGATTAAAGTCAGGGAGCCAAATGAAGAAACTCAATGGCTTTAAAACAACAGGGTTTTAGCGTTTGTATGCCCCAATTTTTTTGGCAATACTCAACCATTTGTCATAAGTTGACTGCATGTGTGAGGTGTAATCTGCAGCGTTCTTATAGACCACGTCTGTGCCGGTTTTTTTCAGAGATGTCTGAAGGGCTTGATCTTGAGATGCTTTTTTAAAAATTGTTTCATAGTGGGCAATTATTTCTGGAGAGGTGCCTTTAGGTAACATGATCCCGCGTTCTACACCGAAAACGACATTAACACCTTGTTCCTTGGCTGTTTTAACATCTGGTGTCTCTGATACTTCACCCATTACCGCTAAGGCTTTCATGTCACCAGCTGCGATATATTTGGTTGCGGCTGTCAAGTTGATCTCACCAATATCTATATTATTAGCGAGAAGGGCGGTAACTCGTTCTTTCGTGCCATCGTATGATACATGGCGAAATTTTATGCCTGTAGAATCTTCAATCAAAAGAAACAAAAACTGACTTACTGAACCAAAAGTACCACCAGCAGTGATCTCTCCGGGACGTTTTTTTGCCTCAACAATAAGTTCTTCCAAGTTGTTATACGGAGCCTCGGATGAAGCTCCAACAAAAGAAGAAGTCCGGCTGAGCAAGCTTACAGGTTCAAAAGCATCCCAGGTGAAATCCACGCGCCCAGTAAAGTAACTGGTAATGGCGGATTGGTGAATGGCAACCAGAGTACATCCATCAGGTTTAGCGCGTTTTGCTTCTTTGGCGCCTTTGTTACCACCTTGTCCGGGAATGTTAATGATTTGTAGTTGAGGGCGGGCGCCGGATTTGTTGGCGGCATCAGCAAATTTCCGGAAAACGACATCCGTTCCTCCGCCTGCTTTCCATGGTACGATAAGTTTTGCTGTGTCGCATGAAATATCAACGGCTTGTGCCTGTGATGTTAATCCAAGTGTTATCGCAGTTAATAAACCTGCGGCTCCTAGTTTACTAACCACATTAATCGATAATTTTGACATGAAATCTCCTCCCCAGAGAATTTTCTTCTCTTAAGTGAGAAGATAAAAATTGGTATAGCCAAATTATATTGGTTGAACCAATTATCTACATGATCTAAGTTCTGTGTCAAGATATGTTGTACTAACATCTGGTCTTCAGGCTCGGGTCCTCTGCAATCCTTTGGCAAAGTACGCTTGTTATGAAGATTTTTGTGATGAATTTATGGAGAAAAAGAGATGAGTGGATTTACCACACGCCCTGAAATTGTTGGTACTTTTGGGGTTGTGACATCAACCCATTGGCTAGCAACGGCTGCGGGGATGGGAATTCTTGAACGTGGAGGCAATGCTTATGATGCCGCCGTGGCAACAGGATTCGCGTTACAAGTGGTGGAACCTCATCTTAATGGACCCGGTGGGGAAGTGCCCATTATCGTAGCTCCCGCAGGTGGTCCAGTAAAAGTAATTAACGGGCAGGGTCCTGCACCAGAAAAAGCAACTCTGGCAACTTATCAGGCATTAGATTTGGCTGTGGTTCCTGGCTCGGGGCTTTTATCTGCAGTTGTTCCTGGGGCTTTTGATGCCTGGATGCTTATGCTTCTTGATTACGGGACTATGAAGCTCAGAGATGTGTTGGAATACTGTATCGGGTTTGCGGAAGATGGATATCCGATTGTGCCGAACATCGCACATACTATTACGAGTGTTAAATCTCTCTTTATTGAAGAATGGCCCACTTCTGCGAAAGTTTACATAAAAGATGGTGAAACTCCTAAAGCAGGACAGTTGTTTAAAAATCCTGAAATGGCAAAAATGTATCGCCGTATTATTCAAGAAGCAGAGGCCGTTTCGGATAGTCGAGAAGGACAGATTGAAGCTGCAAGGAGCATATGGTCTGAAGGTTTTGTTGCCCAGGCAATTGATGACTTCTGTCGTAAAGCAGAAGTTATGGATACTTCAGGAAGACGTAATAAGGCCCTTTTGAATGGTAAAGACATGGCCGAATGGTCGGCAACTTATGAGGAGCCGCTCACTTTCGACTATCACGGTTATACAGTGTGTAAAACCGGACCTTGGGGGCAAGGCCCAGTTTTCCTCCAGCAATTGGCATTGTTAAAAGGGTTTAATCTCGAAGCATTAGATGAAAAATCACCAGATTTTGTACATCTCGTTACCGAAAGTGCCAAGCTGGCTTTTGCTGATAGGGAAGCTTTTTATGGGGACCCTGACTTTGTTGATGTCCCAATGGATATCTTGCTTTCAGAAACTTACAATACTGCTCGCCGGGCGCTTATAAACGAGACTGCTTCATTGGAAATTCGTCCTGGTGTTATTCCTGGAAAAGGCGGCGATGTTGTTGTTCGCCTGAAGGGAACTACGGAAGAAGGCAAAAATAATACAGACCTCGGTGAGCCAACCGTTGCTCGATTTGATGATGAACCTACGCCTGATGATAAAGGGGGAGCTAAAGGAGATACTTGCCATCTCGATATCATTGATAAATGGGGTAATATGGTGTCTGCCACACCAAGCGGAGGGTGGTTGCAATCTTCTCCGGTTATACCGGGGCTTGGTTTCTGTCTTTCAAATCGCGCACAGATGTTCTGGCTTGATGAAAAATCCCCAGCCTGTATCGCACCGGGTAAGCGCCCACGGACAACACTTACGCCTTCTTTGGCCTTGAAAAATGGAGTGCCTTATATGGCTTTTGGTACTCCTGGCGGAGATCAGCAAGATCAGTGGTCCCTGCACTTTTTCCTCCGTCATGTACACTTCGGATTAAACTTACAAGAGGCTATTGATGCCCCAGGATTTCAAACGGCACATTTCCCAAGCTCTTTCTATCCAAGAGAATGTGACCCCGGGAACCTAGCGCTGGAAGGGCGGTTCCCACAATCAACTATTGATGAGCTTAAACGTAGAGGACACAAGGTCGTAGTGGAACCTGATTGGAGCCTGGGTCGAATGGCTGCTGCTTCAAAAGAAGACGGTTTACTTAAAGCGGCTGCCAACCCTCGTTTTATGCAGGGGTATGCGATTGGGCGTTAAGTCTTTGAGGTTATAGAGTATAAAAAGAAGATCAGTGAAATAGAATTATTTCACAAAAAAAGGCGCTGGAATTTAATGAATTCCAGCGCCTTTTTGTTTTATGCGTACTATGAAATTACTCGACGTTACGCAGGATTTTATTTTCAGGATCGTATGGTGATTCTTCAATAATAGTCGCTTTGAAGAGATCTCCCAGGATATAAATATCCAATTCAGTACCGATTTCTGCCAGATCAGGACGAACCATTGCGAGTGCAATAGATTTACCTGTACGGAAACCAAAGCCACCTGATGTTACACGACCAATCATTTCATTGTTGAGATAAATTGGTTCAGAACCACGAGCATCACGGTCAGTAGTACCATGGACTTCCATAGTAACGAACTGGTTATCAAAACCGCGTTCTTTCCAAGCAGCCAAGGCTTGTTTGCCGATGAAATCGTCTTCTTTGTCCAGACGAACAAAACGATCAAGACCTGTTTCAAGAGCAGAATACTCGATTGACATTTCTGTTGGAATCAAGCGATAGGATTTTTCTAAACGCATGGAATCCATAGCACGGATACCAAATGGTTTGAGACCGAATTCCGCACCAGCTTCCATAAGAACATCAAAAAGATAGTTCTGCATTTCGATTGGGTGATGAAGCTCCCAACCATATTCGCCGACAAAGTTAACACGCGCAGCAGTCACAGGGGCAATGCCCACTGAGATTTGTTGTGCTGTCAACCACGGGAAGGCTTTGTTAGAGAAGTCAGCGTCAGATAGTTTTTCCATCAGCAGACGGGATTTTGGACCCGCGATAATGAAAACACCCTGTTGAGTGGTAATTTTCTCAATATCGACAGAACCATCAGTTGGTCTGAGTTTGGTTAGGTAATCCCAATCGTGACGCTCTTGAGCACCAGCCGACACAAGGTAGTAGCTCTGTTTACCCGTTTTAAGGATCGTGAATTCAGCGCGAACACCACCGTGCAGGGTCAACATGTGTGTCAACGCCATGCGGCCGATCTTTTGAGGGATCTTGTTGGCAACCAAGCTGCTCAACCAGGCTTCTGCACCACGACCTTTAACGATGAACTTTGAGAACGCTGACATGTCAAGCAGACCAACGTTTTCTTTAACGTTCTTACATTCGTTGCCGATGTGCTCGAAGTAGTTAGAGCGACGGAATGACCATTTTTCTACAGGTAATTTACCTTGATCTGCAGGGGCGTGGTTTTCGCGGGTGATTGTATCGTCTTGGTTCAGATCTTCTTCGGTTAGCCCGTAGCCTTCTGGAGCAAACCAGTTTGGACGTTCCCAGCCAAAGATTGTTCCCATAACCGCGCCGTGTGCTTTCATGCGATCATAAGAGGGCGAGCGTTTGAGCCCACGTGCTGCAGGACGAGATTCGTCTGGATAGTGAACCGTGAAGACGTTTGCGTAGGCTTCTTCGTTTTTCTCTTTCAAGAAACCAAGGCTTGCATAAGGACCAAAACGACGCGGGTCTACACCAGACATGTCTATCGTAGGTTCGCCATCAACGATCCATTCAGCCAACTGCCAACCAGCACCACCAGTAGCTGTGATACCGAAGGAGTGACCTTCGTTCAGCCAAAAGTTCTTAAGGCCCCAAGCCGGGCCAATAATTGGGGAACCATCCGGGGTGTAAGCAATCGCACCGTTATAGACTTCCTTGATACCTACTTCAGCAAACGCGGGTACGCGTTCGAAGGCGGTTTCGATATAGGGCATCAAACGTTCGAGTTCTTCGTTGAACAATTCATACTTAGCATCAGGTGCAGGGCCATCAACGTAACAACAAGGAGCGCCTACTTCGTATGGGCCGAGCAAAAGGCCGCCAGCTTCTTCACGCATGTACCAAGAAGAATCTGATTCGCGCAGAACACCCATTTCAGGGAGACCAGCAGCGTGGCGAGCTTTGATTTCTGGGTGCGCTTCGGTGACAATGAACTGGTGCTCAACCGGGATAACCGGGATATCGAGTCCAACCATTTCACCGGTTTTACGGGCGAAATTACCAGTACAGGAAATCACGTGTTCACAAGTGATGTCGCCTTTGTCGGTTTTAACTAGCCAGCTATCATCAGGTTGTTGTTCTAGGCCAATCACTGCTGTGTGTTGATGGATTTCAGCGCCACAGTTACGTGCACCTTTTGCAAGGGCTGTTGTAAGTTCGGCAGGTTGAACATAGCCATCATCAATGTGTTGGATCGCACCAAGCACGCCGTCAGTGTTACAAAGGGGCCAAATTTCTTTCAATTCTTCGATTGAAAGCCAACGAACATTTACACCAAGAGTTTTCGCAACACCAACATAGTATCTGTATTCGTCCATACGGTCTTCGGTACGAGCTAAGCGGATATTGGATACTTGTTTTAGCCCAGAGTGAAGACCGGTTTCTTCTTCTAGTCGGGCGTAAAGATCGACAGAGTACTGGTGAATTTTACCAACAGAGTAGCTCATGTTGAATAAAGGCAGTAGGCCTGCAGCGTGCCAGGTCGAGCCTGAAGTTAAGTCGTGGCGCTCTAGGAGAGCTACATCTGACCAACCTTTTTTAGCCAAGTGGTATAGTGTACCAACACCAACAGCACCACCACCGATAACAACGGCTTTGTAGTGAGATTTCATCGCCAGTCTCCAAAAAAATACGGCTAAACGTGCTTATGCACGGATACAAGTTGTTTCTTGCTTTAAATAGCGTGAATACCAGAAAGGCTTTTCCAGTTGCCTTAGGGAAACGATGCCATTGAAAGCTTTCATCTATAATGATGATGAACTGTCTTGTAATCGTCCTATCGGTTTGCGTCATCACACTTGCAGTTTACGACATAAGTGATTTATTGCGACAATTTTTATGGATAGATGGCGGCCTCATATACGGAATTATTTATTATGAGCAAGATAGATCAGATGGATAAAGAGGAGAGAAAAATTTAAAATTTGGGGCTTAGAATTTTCGAAATTAAAGCGACTCCTAATCATGGTTTCATTTTGTCCGCTGATTAAAATGTTCTAAAATTAACAATTATCTTGTACTATTATCTGCAAAGAGTTGCCTGTTTATGGATTTTTATTCCAATAAGTGAGGCTGATATCTCTGCTTGCCGCTTTTAGTTTTTAGGCTGTCGCAAACCAGACAGAGGTAAAACGTGCTGAGAGGAATAAATCGAAGATTATTTCGGAGGGCATATAATGAGTGATACAGAAGGTCGCGCGGGTCGCGCAAGTCGTGGTGGCAGAGGTCGTGGCGGTGGCGGTGCGGCATCGCGTCGTGCAATTCGCTCTGCCAGTTCTAGTGAACAACTAAAGTTCATAACGCGGAACATTCCATATTTTGAAACGCTTAATGAAGAAGCGCTTCAAATTATCGAAAATAATGCTGAAACTGTTCTTGAAGAAATCGGAATTGAATTTCGGGACGATGCTGAAGCTCTACAAATTCTAAAAGATAACGGTTGTGATGTTCAAGGGGAGCGCGTTCGTTTTCCTCGGGGTTTAGCCCGTCAGTGGTGTGCACATGCGCCGAGCCAGTTTACTCAACATGCACGTAACAGTGATCGGAATGTAATAATTGGCGGCAACAATACCGTCTTTGCTCCTGTATATGGCCCTCCCTTTGTCCGGGATATTGACGGTGGCCGTCGCTATGCGACTATCGAAGATTTTCGTAACTTTGTGAAACTGACATACTCTATGCCTGCGCTGCATCACTCCGGTGGTACCGTTTGTGAGCCTGTGGATATACCGGTGAACAAGCGTCATCTGGATATGCTCTATTCTCATATCAGCCTTTCAGACAAGCCTTATATGGGGTCCGTAACGGCACCAGAGCGGGCTGAAGATTCTATTGCTATGTCCAAACTGGTTTTCGGGGATGAGTTTGTTGATAACAACACGGTTATGATCAGCTTGATCAACGCCAACTCACCGATGACTTTTGACGACACCATGCTTGGTGCCCTGAAAGTTTATGCACGAAATATGCAGGCTTGTATCGTTACGCCATTTATTCTGGCAGGTGCTATGGCCCCCGTAACAGCTGCTGGTGTGATGGCACAGTCATTGGCTGAAGGCATGGCAGGTATCGCGTTTGCACAGATGGTTCGTAAGGGTGCTCCCGTTGTATTGGGGTCTTTTGCCAGCTCAATTTCCATGCAATCAGGTGCGCCAACTTTTGGTACGCCAGAACCTGCATTGGTTCTTTATGGAATGGCTCAGTTGGCACGACGTCTTGGGGTCCCTTTCCGTTCAGGTGGGTCTCTTTGTGGGTCTAAGCTTCCTGATGCTCAAGCAGCTTACGAGTCTGCAAACACAATCCTACCGACCGCACTTGCTGGTGTTAACTTCACTCTTCATGCTGCAGGGTGGCTAGAGGGTGGTTTGATTTCTTCTTATGAGAAACTTGTGATGGATGCTGATCAGCTTGGTATGATGCAACGTATGCTTGAGGGATATGACCTTTCTGAAAATGGTCAGGCAATGGATGCGCTTCGTGAAGTGGGTCCAGGAAATCATTTCCTTGGTTGTGCTCACACCCAAGCCAACTTTGAAACGGCTTTTTTCCGTTCGACTATTGCTGATAATAACTCGTTCGAGCAGTGGGAGTCAGAGGGCTCAAAGGACGCTTATCAACGTGCAAATCTATTGGTCAAAAAGACTTTGGAAGAGTATGTGGCACCTGCTTTGGATCTGTCGATTGATGAAGCTCTAAACGAATTTATGTCTAAGAAAAAAGAATCTATGCCGGATGCTTTTACTTAAAGGCTAAAAGCAACGAACCTTTAGTGGATCGTTGATCAGGCAGTAAAATGGAAAAGAGACCGCATTCCGTGGTCTCTTTTTTTACCTAAGTAATAGAAAAGTTGATTTCCTTTCTTGTTACGCCTTATTCTTTCTGATATTGGGCGTTTAAATATTGGAATGAACCCAAAATTTAATGAATTGGCGCTTTTGAACAGGCATTAACAAATGGTGTTATGCTTTCATTCATTCACCTGATTTATGGTGAATAGGTTGATTACAAAAGAGTTGTATTCACATAATAAATCATGCGTATCAGGTCGAAAAAAATGATTAGAAAAGCTCCCCAAGAATTACCTCAACGCGTTGTTTTTTTTCTTGTCCCTAAGTTTTCGCTAATCGCTTTTACTTCTGCGATTGAACCTTTGCGCCTGGCTAATCGTGAGTCTGGAAAAAAACTATATAGCTGGAATTTAGTCAGTGCAGATGACCAACCAGTGATGTCATCTTGTGGCATTCCAATTTCACCAACAATGAATTTTGATGATCCACATAGTTTCCATACTGCTATTATTTGTAGCGGCGAGGATGCGCATAAAAACACTGATAAAAGAATTCATTCCTGGTTACGTCGGGTCGAGCGTATGGGTACAGATATCGGTGCCTTATGTACAGGGGCTCATATATTGGCGAAGGCGGGCTTACTTGATGATTATAGCTGTACTATTCATTGGGAAAACCTTGAGGGGTTCATTGAAGATTTTCCAGAGATAGAAGTAACACCTGAGCTTTTTGAAATTGATCGAAATCGTTTCACCTGTGCAGGTGGTACGGCCTCTTTGGATATGATGCTCAATGTGATCTCTTCACAACACGGACACGAGCTTGCCGCTGAAGTTGCGAACCAGTTCATGCATGACCGTATTCGTGACCAACATGATCAACAGCGGATGTCCATGCCAGTACGGCTTGGCGTCCGTCATCCAAAACTTCTTGCCGTTATTAAGCTGATGGAAGATAATTTGGAAGAGCCTCTAACTCGGATACAACTTGCCAGAGATGCTGGACTATCTACGCGTCAACTTGAAAGGCTGTTTCGTAAATACCTCAGCCGTTCTCCCGCACGGTATTATCTCGAGCTTCGTCTTAACAAAGCAAGATTGCTTCTTCTTCAAACCAATATGTCAGTTATCGATGTCGCTTTGGCATGCGGGTTCGTTTCTGCGTCTCACTTTTCCAAATGTTATCGCGACTTCTTTGGCCGAACCCCTCGGAAAGAGCGCGGTTTACCAGCTCTCTCTGACGGTGAAACAGAAGAATAATTTCTCTTAAATCACTCTTTTATTGTGAGAATTTCAGCTTAATTGAGCTTGAATGTATGTGTTTGTTAAAGAAGCGTTCATCAAGTCTTTAGTACACTGTAATTCACTCTCCTTTGGGGAGAAAATACTTCGTTTTCGTGCGATCAAAGAGTGTTGACTTTATGAGGGTATCAAAGGCCGCAACCATTACGGTGGCGATAACTGGCATTTGTGTCAGTGTGTTACTGTGGTCTTTTCTTACGATGCTCAATGTTGAGAGCAATCGTCAGAATGTGCGTACTGAATTAACGGGTTTCCGCCAGCATTTACTCACAAAAATCGATAGTTATGTTGATGTCCTTGGTCGATTAACTGATAGAACTCGTAGTACGGGTGAACTTGTCCAACTTAGATGGGCACATGATGTTGAATCTATTGTCGCAAATTTTCCTGGTTTTCGTGCGATTGAATGGGTTGACCATAATAATGTGGTTCAATGGGTTGTTCCGCTTAAGAAAAATGAACCTGCTCTCGGTTTGGACCTTAGTAATATCGAATGGCGGCAGTACGAAATTACACACTTTTTACGTAAGGGAAGAGAACATGTATCGAGGCCCTTCAAACTTGTGCAATCTGGAACGGCAATAACAATTGATTTTCCTTTGTTATTGGAAGGCAAATATACAGGGTTCATCACAGGAATTTTAGAGATATCGAGTTTCTTTGAAACTAATATGGGCAGTTTTGGAGAGAAGGGTTATTCCTTTTCTGTATATGATGGTGAAAATACGCTTTATTATAGGCATGCAAGAGGAAGTGAAGCAGGGCTTTCGTACATAGAAAGTGTAGTTTTACCGTTTCCTGGCAATCCGAACTGGACACTGGAAGTTTGGCCTAACGAAGCACTCCTTGAAAGTTATAATCAAAATTACGCTATTTGGTGGCTGGTTGGAGGTCTGATTATCACGTTGTTACTAACCGGATTATTATATCTGGTGCGATTATCTGAATGCCGCTTGGAAGAGTTTCAGGTTATAAAAGATGTATTGGAAGAAAATAAGCAGCGATTTCAAACATTCTCAGAAATTGCTTCTGACTGGCTTTGGGAATGCGATGAGTACCAAACTATAAGTTTTGTTAGCTCTCAAGTATCAAAAGTCACAGGACGTACTGATAAGGAATATCTTGGCAACCCTGTTTCTAACCTTTTCATTGAAGACAAGGATAATGGCACTACTGAAATAACCCATGTAATGGATCGCCTTGAATCCTTTAAAAATATTTTATGTAAAACCCGTGATAGGGATGGTCGTTTCATTTGGATTAATATTAGTGGTGTTCCTCTGTTTAACGGAGACAAAAAGTTCCAAGGTTATCAAGGTAGTGCGAGTGAAGTTACTAATAAAATTTTGACCGAGGAACGGTTTAAAACTCTTTTTGAGCACTCTTCTGACGGTCTTCTTATTCGTGATAAATCAGGTTTTATCGACTGCAATCAAACCGCCGTTCGTATGAGTGGGCGTAAGACTAAAACTGAGCTTCTTGGTCTTCAAATGTCAGAGCTAGCATCTGAATACCAACCAGATGGAGAACGATCATCATTTAAATTTCTTACTATGATTGATAAAGCCATGTCCGAAGGCATCAGTCGGTTTGAATGGTTGTTAAAGCCATCATTTGGCGAAGAATATTTTGTTGAAATCACAATAACAAAAATCAAGACGATGAACGAGGAAGGTCAGTTAATTTCTTGGCGTGATATTTCAAAGTTGAAGCAACGTTCAGATGAAATTACCCATCATTATTCTATTTTAAAGACAACCCTGAATACGATTGAGCAGGGTGTTTGTATGGTTGATCGTCACCGGATTATTGCGGTCAACAATCCGCTATTTTATAGAATTTTAGACATCCCTTTTGAAGTTTTTCCTGTTGGTACGAAAATTGACGAGCTTTTTAATTTAATTGAGGCAAGGCGCGATTTTGGCAACACGGAGAAGAGCCGTTTAAATTTAAGTTTATTGGATCTTTTGATCAAAGGAGAACCCTTTTCGTTATCTTTGAATTTACGTAACGGTAAACATCTAGAAATTTCAGCTAGTTCGGTTATCGACGGTGGTATGGTCCTCACTTTTAGTGATGTCAGCGACCGTATGGCCGCAAAGGAATTTCAACAAGCTGTGACTTCAAATTTACCCGGTGCTGTTTATCGGTTTAATAGGGATAAGTATGGTAAGATCAGCGTCCCTTACATTAGTGATGGTGTTATGGAGATCACAGGGCTGAGTGCAATGTCGATCAAAGTTAATCCAAGCTTGCTTGCTACGATTATTAACCCTGTGGACTATGAAGAGTGGATGGCATCCATGGAACAAGATCAGGATACTATGCCACGGCTGGATTATGAGATGCGCCTCAAGCATGAAGCCGGCCAACAACCTAAATGGATACGGTCAATCGCTCAACTTAGCTTTGGTGATAGTGGAGAATATCATTGGGATGGGATACTTCTTGACGTTACTGATCATAAAAAAGCGGAGCACGCACTTGAGCAAAACTTGATGGACTTACAACTGGCTCATGAAGCATTGGAGAAGCAGAGCGAAGAACTCGTTAGTATGGCTGAACAACTTTCAGTGGCTCGTGATCTTTCAGAGGCAGCCAATAAGGCAAAATCGGAATTTCTTGCCACTATGAGTCATGAAATCCGAACGCCAATGAACGGTGTCATGGGGATGGCAACGATGTTGCTCGAGACCGAGTTGAATGACGAGCAATATGAGTTTGCATCTATGATCAATGAATCTGGTGATGCTCTTTTGAGTATTATCAACGACGTGTTGGATTTTTCAAAAATCGAAGCGGGTCGTATGGATCTATCAGTATCTGAAGTTGATTTGGTCTCTATTGTTGAATCTAGTGCGAACCTCCTTATTACTCGTGCAAATGACAAAGAGTTATCTATTGCAATTTACCTGCCGCCAGATCTTCATCGGCACGCGATTGCGGATGGTGGACGGCTTCGTCAAATCCTTTTGAATTTACTTGGAAATGCTTTGAAGTTTACGGAAGAAGGCGGTGTTTCAATTCAAGTCAGCAAGCTTACAGATAATGAAGTAATCACGCATGAAGAGGGAAAGTATGAAGATCAAACCGCAGAAAACAAACTAAGACTTCGTTTCGATGTCAGTGATACCGGTATCGGTATTAAGCAAGAAATACAACGAAAGTTATTTGAAAAATTCACACAAGCAGATGCTTCTACGACAAGAGAATTTGGGGGTACAGGGCTTGGACTTGCTATTTGTCGACAACTTGTCCACTTGATGAACGGTGATATTGGGGTAGAAAGTGCGTTAGGTAAGGGAAGTAATTTCTGGTTCACGGTCGAGTTGGATGTAATCAAAGGTGAAGACCAGCGTATTGGATCGATTAAAGGCGATGATCGATTTATCTGTGAAAACGCTGTATTGTTTATGGAAGACACATTCAGTTCTCAAGTTATCAGGCAATATCTCGAAGACGCGGGTACGAATGTCATTATGACCCGTGATTGTAGCCAAGCATTATACCTTTTACAAAATAATCAAGTCTCCTTGTTTCTTGCGGATGACAGTTGGAATAATGCTGATTTAGAGATGTTGGGAACGACGAGTAAAAAAATGATAGAAGAGAAGGGAGTGCTCTCTGCTATTGTTGTTCAAAATAAATCTAATGAGGCACGTCTTTGGGCTAAAGAACTGGGTTTCTCTGGGACACTTCCTCAACCAATAAGTCATTCTTCTCTCAGCTTTTTCCTACATACAGGTTTTAGTACGAATGAGGTTGAGGAAAGAGATAGTCGTTTTTCCTTTAAAGATATTGCGCTCAAAACAAAAAAACTGAAAATACTGATTGTTGAAGATAACAAGATAAATCAAAAGTTAGCTATGTCGATGTTAGTAAAAGGCGGGCATGAAGCGTTTATCGTTGCTAACGGCCAACTGGCAATCGAGATCTTATCATCTGGGCAGGTATTTGATCTTGTTCTTATGGATATGCAAATGCCTGTTATGGATGGTCTTGAAGCAACACGGAAAATTCGTCAGCTTGATAATACTGAAGTTGCTTTGATCCCTATTATCGCAATGACAGCTAATGCAATGGATACGGACCGCGACTTGTGTCTTGAAGCAGGAATGAATGAATATCTTTCAAAACCAATAAATCCTGAGGAGCTTTTTTCAAAGATCTTATCTTGTGTAAGTCCAAACAAAGGGCTGTCGACACAAGAATTTTCCAGTAACGTTGAAGTTTTTAATGGTAAAAAAGTAATGGCTCCTCAAAATGAGGCGAATATAGCTCTAGAAACAAGACCTCTAACTAAAAGTGCTGAAGATGAAATGTTAGAGATATTATCGGATATAGAAAGTCTGTAAGTAGTTGAAAAATTGTTTGATAACTACGTCAGTTAATACCTTTAAACTGTTGCGATCATTTTTTTGAAAAAGGTTCGAAACAGCTTTCTGGAATGAGTGTTTCTAAAACGTTCGCTATGTCGTGTGGGTCATCTGTAAAGTGAACGCCGACACTACACCCTTTTTGCCAAGCAATAGAAACGTTTAAACCAGATGTTTGCGAAAAACGAACAGATTCAATTGTTCTATCGTTCAGTTCTTCGTCGAGTTCAAGTTTGGCGCCAGTTAGGGAAATATCCATTACAGCACAGTCTTTTTTTAGGGGCTCACCTTTCATCCTACCGATTAAGGTTACCTCTGCACGGGGGAAAATTCTGCGTTCTTCGCCTGACTTTGTCATCAACGTATTCTCTTCTGATTTATAAATATGACGTAAATGGTAACTGACTGCATTTAATGAAAGTTTAAGCAATTAAGCTGTGAATGAAAAGACGATAACAAATAGCGATAAATTTCGCTTATCTCTAGTCGTTTGTTTTTGTATAAATTGACGTCATAAATGCTTGTCTTCTGTAATGAGGTTTATTGTTTGGATCGAGTGTTTTTTTATGTAAAAGCACAAAAATTTATAAATTTTGATAATTTTAAAGGAAGTATTTAAAATAACTGTAATAGAAGTGCGCAGCTTTACTGGGCTATTTATAGTTAATTTTTTAGCAAGAAATATTTAACTTAAATTTTAGATTTAATTTCCTAAACTAGAACAGGTTATAGGAGATTGTCATGCTTGCTGCCGCCGAAACGGGGGGATTTTTTACCAAGGATATTGGTGAAGAATTTTTAACAGAAGTCGAAGAGGACTTCTTGATTATACCGAGAGATTCTGACCAAGGAGTTCATGCCTTGCAGGAGATGCTTGCCAACTCAATTTTACACGAAAACTCTAATAGACACATCTCTACTGATTTAAATCTGGGTCTTAGAGCGCTAGAAAATCCTTCACTTCGTATGGCGGATTTATTTAGTGAAGATAGCAGCACAGAACATTCAAATATAACGAACGATCTAGAGTTCGAAGTTGAAAGCAATATCGATCATAAATATCGCCCTATGCCGTTTTTGGACAAGGGTATGTTGTCTTTTTACATGCATGTCGATGATAATGATTCGAGCGTTCCAAGCTTTCCGATGTCAGAACTCATTCAAGAGGAAGAATTGACGCTTGTTCCAATTGGAGCAGTATTGCACTAGTGAGTCGATATTAAATATTGAGTTGGGCGTATTCTTTCTACTGGCAGGCTGTTTAAGGTCTTAAGGTGAGTTCTAGAGATTGTTTCAACTTTTGTATTCCTTCTGCAATATGGATTTTTTCAATGGCAGTATAACCCAGCCTAAAGTATTGCTTTTTTGGGAGGGCATCAAAATAATAAATACTTCCAGGCTCCAGAACGACACCTAAGTTAAGGGCATGACGTGAAAGCTCTTTGCTGTCCAGACCATCCGGTCCTTTTACCCAAAAACTAGTTCCTCCGGTGGCATTTTGAAAACTAAGGCCAACTTCTGTAAGTGCATCCTTCATTTCCAACCAACGGTTTTTATATATTTTTCGCAACCTTTTCCGTAGGGCATCGTGATGACCCAAGGCGAGAAAAAGTGCCATGGTTCTTTGATTATTCGTTGGCGTGTGACGATGTATTAGACGTCCGAGGGCTCGTGCTTCACGAATAACATGCGCTGGTCCAACGAGGTATCCGAGGCGTAGCCCAGGGAAAAATGACTTTGATAGACTGCCAACATAAATAACCCTTCCTGTGCGATCTAGTGACTTGATAGCGGGAGCGGGAGACCCTTTGAAATTCAACTCCGGTTCATAATCGTCTTCGATAATTACTATGTTGTTTTGTTCGGCTTTCTCCAAAATTTCTTTACGGCGTTCCAAAGGCATGGTGACTGTTGTCGGGAATTGATGACTGGGGGTGACGGTAATCATGTTACAATCATCAAGTTGCTGATCTGGAATTAATCCGTGTTCATCAAGTTCCAGATATCTGATACGTGACCCAATCATTTGTATGATGTTACGTAAGTCCGGATAACCAGGGTTTTCAACGCCAAAAAGCGTGTTGTTGTTTAAAAAGAGCCGTGCAAGCATATAGAGGCTATTTTGAGCGCCTGCGGTGACGAGTATTTCATCTTCGCGAGCATGAATTCCCCGAGTTGGTAGTAACCTGGTTCTTATTTGTTCGACCAGAAAAGGGTCATCTGTCCCCAATCGATCTTCAGTCCAGTCTGCCATGGCATTAAGGCTAAGCGCTTGTCTGGAACATTCTCGCCATGCTGCTATGGGGAAAAGAGATTTATCGACTTGGGCTGTTACAAAAGGATATGGATGATCTCGCCAGTTTTCAGGTTTTTCAATATTTTGCTGGTGGCTCGGAGTATGTTTAATACGTAACGTTGCATTTATAGATTTCGATGTGGCTTTATCGTCTTCTGGTTTTTGTTCTTCTAAGGGAAGAGGCAATCGATCGCTCACAAAAAGACCACTACGTTCTTTGGAAGATAAAAATCCATCATCAATTAAGGACTGATAAGCTTGGGTAACGGTAATCCGGGAGACACCTAATTGTATCGCTAACTTTCGACTAGAAGGTACTGCTGCGCCAGAAGGAAGGCTTCCGCCCAAGATAGCACTTACAAATTGACGCCGGATCTGGAGTTGAAGAGATTCTGTGCTTGCTCTGTTTAAAATGAATAGGTTGTCTGTCATAAAAAATATTAAGCCATGATTTATAGCCAATCACAATCACTGGATATAGATAATAGGTAGAACTGGCTATAACTTATTTGATGATGTTCCAATTAAATACTCAGCAATTCAATATTGGATCACGTTAATTAAGGAGCGGGCTTATGAGCCAGACCATTGGACATTTCATTAACGGCAAAACAGTCCCTGGCCAAAGTGGCAGAACGGCTAAAATTCACAACCCAGCTTTGGGGCAAGCTACGGGTAAAGTTGCTTTAGCATCTGCAGACGAAATGCGTGCGGCGATTACTAATGCAGAAGCGGCTCTGCCTTCTTGGGCGGCAACGCCGCCTCTTAGACGTGCGCGTGTGATGTTTAAGTTTAAAGAGCTAATCGAAAAGAACATGGATGAATTGGCTGCCATGGTCAGTGCAGAACATGGGAAAGTGATTAGTGATGCGAAGGGCTCTATTACACGCGGTCTTGAAGTCGTCGAGTTTGCCTGTGGTATCCCACATCTTCTTAAAGGCGAGCACAGTGAAAACGTTGGCACTGGTGTTGATAGTCATTCAGCGCGTCAACCCGTTGGTGTCTGTGCTGGAATCACGCCTTTTAACTTCCCAGCCATGGTACCGATGTGGATGTTCCCGATTGCGATCCAGACCGTGTGAAAACGCCCTGCGCAGTGAAAATGGTCGCTTCAGGTCCGTAAATTTCTAAAATTAAGATGTACGCAATCGATCAACAAAGACTTCTTTATATAGGCCTCGATCAGAAATCATCATGAGATCTTGTATTTTTACCGTATAAGAGGCGTTATTTTAAGTGATAATGCAAAATTCTGGAAAATTGAACGTGTTTAGGGGCTCTAGGTTTCTAAAGCCGCCATCAAACCTTTAACGCCGACAAGGTTTATCGCCCGCCTCATATTGTAAGCCAAAGCGGTCAAGCTGAATTCACCACGAACATTTTCTAATCTGCATGTTAAAAACGCTCCTTGGTTCATCCATTGTTTAATTGAGCCAAAGGGATGTTCAACGGAACACCGCCGTAGGTTCATCATTTCAGGGCGCTTTTTTAGTCTTTCGGCCATACGTGTAAGAACGACTTCGTTCTCAAACCGTGATACTTTACGAAATCCTTTATTCGTACATCGAGAACGTAAGGGACAAACTCTACAAGCTGCCCGATTACAGTATGTGTATCGTGTATTATCTCGTAGTTTACTTATATAACGGGTGGACAGTTGCTTACCTGCCGGACAGATATAAAAATCACCCCTTTCATCAAAGCGGAATACTTCTTTTGAAAAATAACCTGCTGCCACAGAAGATCCTCTCTGTGGTTTAGATACATAAGCTATAAGGTTATCTTTTTCACAGGCTTCAATATCTTCAATTTTGTAGTATCCCTTGTCGGCAACGACTTCAATTTCCTCAACACCAAGAATAGATCGAGCAGGACCCGCTGTCTTCGCTAATAAGCCAAGGTCAAAACCCTGATTGCAGACTTCTTGTTCGACAATCAGGTTATGTTTGCAATCAACGGCTATCTGCGCGTTATAGCTAACACGATGACCTGTACTCCCTCCCATCATGCGGCGACTGTCGGGATCAGATAGAGAAATTTGACTTTCTCCAGTCTCTTCCAATTGTTCAAGAAGTGCTTTGTGTTGATTTTGTCTGGTTTTAATATGGTTGATTTTTTCAGCAAGATTTTGATCAGTTGCAGAATGTATTACCTCAACATCCCCCTTATCACCTTCATCAAGACGCTTTAAATAAGTATCAAGCCGTTCGTCAGCTTCCTTGATCATTTTGGATAGAGATACACGTGTAAAATTGTTTGCCTTACTGTTGACGGCCTTAATTTTTGTGCCATCGACCGCGAGTAGCTTTCGTCCGAAAAGATCAAGCTGGCGACATAAAAGGACAAACTCTCGAAACACCTTTTTAAAACAAGAACGGTTGTCGCGGCGGAAATCAGCGATTGTCTTGAAATCAGGCTTCAAGTGTCGCAATAGCCATATGACCTCTATGTTACGGTGAGTTTCTACCTCAAGTTTCCTGCTGGAGCGTATTCTGTTCAGATATCCATAAATGTAAAGTTTCAACAGATCAGCAGGATCATAACCTGGGCGGCCAGTTGATTTTGATTGTACTCTCGTAAAGCCTACCTCTTTTAAATCCAACCCATCTACAAAAGCGTCAATGAACCGAACCGTATTATCGGGGCCAACATAATCATCAACCCTTTCCGGTAACAAGAGTAACTGAGAACGAGAGTTTCCTGATATATGTGTCATGCTCTAATATATCACGTGGCTCTACGCTCTGGAATCCCATAACGGCATATTTAATCAAATTCAAAACGTAATGCCTCTATGTCTTAAGTAACTATAAAGCGTGGCTTTACTGATACCTAGATTTTCCGCGATACTAATTACAGACAACTCGCCTTCTTTGTAGAGTGTTTCTGCTGCAATAGCTTTTAGCTTGGCTTCATCTGACAAGCCTTTTGGACGTCCACCTCTACGGCCTCTTGCGCGAGCTGCTTTAAGTCCAGCTTGAGTTCGCTCACTAATGAGATCCCGTTCAAACTCGGCAAGTGAAGCAAAGATATTGAAAACAAGTCTGCCTTGCGGGTTTGTTGTATCAATCGGATCATTCAGGCTTTTAATACCCACTCCTTCACCCACTAGTTTATTTACCAACATAACCAGGTGTTTTAAGGAGCGCCCAAGTCGATCCAATTTCCAGATAACAATAACATCATCTGCACGAACCAAATCTAAAAGCTTATCAAGTTCCTTTCGCTCTGTTTTGGTACCGCTGACAATTTCCGAGAATATTTCCTCACAGCCAGCTTTTTTTAATGCATCAATCTGTAAATCCAGATTTTGCTCATTGGTGGAAATGCGTGCGTAGCCAAATTTCATGATTTAGTTAAGACAACTCATATGAATTATAGAAAAGTAGACGTTGTTTATGTAAACCAGTTTTTTATACACTTAACCATCGGTATTGGCAATCGTAGCGATATGGTTGAATAAGTTCAGATTAACGGTCGTTTATCTAAACTCCTAAAATCTTGTTTTTAACCAAGTGAATGTAGTAATCCACGATAAATTGAATTTCCAGGTTTGATAAATTACACTGTGTTCTTGTTTAAATTTGTTGTTTTTTCGTCTAAAAATTTTATAACCTCTTGAAATCGAATACTTACATTTGCGGCTTCTTGGTAGTATTTGAAAAGTTCTTTTAATGGTGATGAGAATTCTTTTTGGGCAGCGATGACAGCTATTAAAGCTCCAATCGTAAGGCTATTTTCGATTACCAAAAAACCACCGATTGAATAGAAAAAAAAGGGTGTTAGCGCAGTCAGAAAATTATTAAGCGCTTTCATTAAAAATTTCACTTTGTGGATATTTCGCCTAATTGTCTCAACATTCTTTAATGAAGCTCCTATGTATTGAATTTCTTTTCTATCACGATCCTGCCGGGATGATTGATCCCCTAATTCTCCTCCTAATATACGAATTTCTTTAACACGGTGACGCGCTAATACATTAACACGGCGTTGTAGTTTAGGTATTAAGTATAATTGGAGAGGTAAAAGAGTAATAGCAGCTGCTCCAAGTACAGGATCTTGGACAAACATAAAGACTAAAATGGTAACAAAAGTTCCTCCTTGAAAGACCGGGAGAGAAAAAGCATCGGATGCGAAACCTCCGATTGGCTCTGCTTCTAATGCTATCAACGGTATAATTTCTGACCTCCGGGAAGGACCTCGACCTTCTCTCCAGCAACGATATATAAGTAACCGAAAACGTCTTAAAATACGTTCACCAACTTTACCTTTATATACGTTGATACAGTATTTAAGAATTCCTCCTAAAGAAATTGCACAAAGGAAAACAGCACTCAATGCAAATAGAGCCTTAGATTGTGAAAACTCGACATTCATAAAAATGATTGGAAAATTTTCTGAACTTATTACATCATTAATAATGATCTTTGGGAGTTCTAACGTTAGATATAAAACAGGCATTGCAAGTAATCCTAATCCAGCCAAAAATACCTGTTGCTTTAACGTATACTGTATGATGAACGCATAAGCATTTGCACCAAACTCAGATTCTTCCTTTATCTCCTTAATTAAGTTGAGGGGCTTTTTGTATGTAAATACTCCTCGCAATCTTATTACAACTATCGTTATGGCGAGGACAAGCATGGCCAAAGGGGCCCAAAAAAGTGTTAAATGTAGGAAAGAGTGTAACCAAATAGGGACTTGGGCCGTTAAACTGTGACCTAAGGACATTGCAAGCCAATGAACTATATCTTCATAATAATTATACATTACAACTCCTTAGAGCGGTTTAATCGTTGTTGCTAGCAATGCTTGGGTAATAACCTAAACCCAACAAATCATGATGAAAAAATTCTTACCATGATTTGCTGGTATAAATGGCGATCCTCTACTAATTGTGATTATGTTGATAAATCAGAATTTAGTTTGAGGGCCTTTGGTAAGTATTTTCTACGCCACAAAAAATACAACGCTGGCACAACAAGTAAGGTGAGAAGAACGGCACTAACCATACCGCCAACCATTGGTGCTGCAATTCGGCTCATGACTTCTGAACCTGTCCCTGTTCCATAAAGAATTGGTAATAATCCAGCAATAATAGCAGAAGCAGTCATCATCACTGGCCGAACACGTATGACAGCACCATGCAAAACGGCATGGATTAGTAATTCTTCCTTTGGTTCGACACCTTGGATTATGCAATCATCCAACATTTTGACGTAGGCTTGGTTGAGATAAACCAGCATGATGACACCAATTTCTACAGCGACACCAGCAAGAGCAATAAACCCAACTCCAACAGCAATTGAGAAATTAAAGCCCTGTAAATACATTAACCAGATGCTACCTACCATTGCGAGTGGTAAAGTTCCAATAATTATGGCCACTTCCACAAGATTGCGGAAATTGATAAATAACAATATTACAATAATTGCTAGGGTTAGCGGGATTACATAAGTAAGCTTTTCCTTTGCCCGAAGCATATATTCATATTGTCCTGACCATTGAATAGAATACCCTGCTGGCAAAGAAAGTTTATCGTTAACTATATTTTGGGCTTTGACGACATAACTCCCAACATCAATGTTTTCAATATCAATGAAAGACCATCCGTTCAATCGAGCATTTTCGCTTTTGATGGCTGGAGGGCCATTTTCTACGCGAATATCTGCTACATCTGATAGTGCAATGCGTTGCCCAGAACGGGTAACAATGGGGAGTAAGGACAATTGTTCTGGTGAACTTCTATAATCTTGAGGGTACCTTATATTAACGGGATAACGTTCAAGGCCCTCAATCGTTTGTGTCACATTCATACCGCCAATTGCTGTTGCAACGACCTGTTGTACATCAGCTATGTTAAGCCCGTATCGTGCTGCTTTTGCCCGGTTGATATCGACTATAACGTAACGCCCCCCCGCGACCCGTTCTGAATAAACTGACGCTGTTCCAGGTACATCTTTAAGGAGATTTTCCAGCTCTTTTCCTATTCTTTGAATTTCAGATAATTCTGGCCCAGAAATTTTGATACCAACAGGGGTTTTAATGCCGGTTGCTAACATGTCAATACGGGTTTTAATAGGCATAACCCAAGCATTAGTAACGCCAGGAAATTTTACAAGAGTATCTAACTCCTTTTTGAGACTACCAATGGTAACACCCTCACGCCATTGATCATGTGGTTTCAGTTTAATAAAAGTCTCTACCATTGTTAGTGGCGCTGAATCTGTCGCAGTGTCTGCCCGTCCGACTTTACCAAATACAGTTTCAACCTCAGGTACTGTATAGATCAGTTTATCTGTTTGTTGGAGAAGCTGCCGAGCCTTACCGATAGAAATTCCGGGATATGTAGTCGGCATGTACATAAGACTCCCTTCATCCAAAGGTGGGATGAATTCACTTCCAATTTTGTCTAATGGCCATGCACCAACGGAGAGCGTAATAAGAGCTGCCAAAAGTGTAATTTTTGGAAACCTTAAAACCTTTGTAAGAACGGGTAGATAGATTGCGGTTAAAAGTCGGTTAATCGGATTTTTATGTTCAGGGAGGATTTTCCCACGAATGAAGTAACCCATCAAGACAGGCACTAAAGTTATTGCTAAAGCTGCTGATGCGGCCATCGCATATGTTTTAGTAAAGGCAAGGGGGGAGAACATTCGACCTTCCTGCGCTTCAAGTGTAAAGACAGGCACAAAACTGACGGTGATAATTAGTAAACTGAAAAACAATGCAGGACCAACTTCAGTGGCAGACTCTGTGACAATTCTCCATCGATTTTCTTTGGTGAGAGGGGTTTTTTCCATATGCTTGTGCATATTTTCGATCATCACAATGGCACCATCTATCATTGCTCCAATGGCAATGGCTATACCACCAAGGGACATGATATTTGCATTTAATCCTTGAAAATACATGATGATGAAGGCAGTAAGAATTCCAACAGGTAGGCTGATAATTGCAACGAGCGAAGAGCGTACGTGAAAGAGAAAAACAATACAGACCATAGCGACTACGCCGAATTCCTCTAAGAGTTTTATCCAAAGGTTCTTAACGGCTCTTTCAATCAAAGAACTCCGGTCGTAAACAGTTACAACCTCTACACCTTCTGGTAATCCTTTCTTTAACTGACTCATTTTGGCTTTCACACCGTCTATGACTTGTTGAGCATTTTCACCAAAACGCATAACGATAATGCCACCTACAGTTTCTCCTTCGCCGTTAAGTTCAGCAATCCCACGACGCATTTGTGGGCCAAGGCCGATATCTGCGACATCTTTGAGCAAAAGAGGTGTTCCGTTTTGATTAACACCTAAAGGAATATTTTTTAAATCCTCTTCGCTGCTAATATATCCGGTAGCTCGGACCATGTATTCAGCTTCGGCCATTTCTACTACCGATGCTCCGATTTCTTGGTTACCGCGTTTGATTGCCGTCTGAATGTGAGAAAGGGGGACACCAAAAGCTCTTAATTTATCAGGATTTACCATAACTTGATATTGTTTAACCATACCACCAAGAGCACTGACTTCAGAAACCCCAGGAACAGTTTGGAGTTCATATTTTAAAAACCAATCCTGTAAACTTCTTAATTGGCTTAGATCATGTTTTCCGGTTTTATCGATTAAAGCATATAAATACACCCATCCTACACCAGTGGCATCGGGTCCCAGTTGTGGTTTCGCGCTTATAGGAAGTGACGGCGCTACTTGACTTAAATATTCCAGCACACGAGTTCGCGCCCAGTATAAATCCGTTTTTTCGTCAAAAATTACATAAACATAAGAATCCCCAAAGAAAGAAAAACCACGAACAGTTACTGCACCTGGCACCGATAACATAGCAGTTGTTAATGGATAAGTTACTTGATCTTCGACCACTTGGGGCGCTTGCCCTGGGTAGGATGTTTTAATAATTACCTGTACATCAGAAAGATCAGGGAGTGCGTCAACAGGAGTATTCTTTACAGCGACCAGTCCTGAACCAACTAGAATAAAAGTGGCCAATAAAACGAAAAAGCGATTAGCTACTGACCAGCGAATAATGGATTCAATCATTATATTTTCCTTTACTCGCTAAGTTGGCCAGTGGCCATGGTTTCATGGTTCATTTTTGTTTTGTTCGGGGCATGAATTTTGGATATTTTGAATTTACCACTGGGGCTTTTATGAATCTCAATACTTAAGTTCATCCCTGGCTTAAGTATTGAAATATCTATAGAATCAGGAATTGTGAAAGTCATTTTCTTTTCTGGCCAGCCCCATTCCTTGATTGCTTGGTGGGAAAAGGTCATCATTCGATGGTCTTTCATCAAACTGGTTATAGTCGCATCAACCAAAACAGTGGCAGATAATGTAGATACCTCTCGTTCCTCATCGCTTTGCATGTTCATTCGTTTGAAGTCGGATGTTTTACTGGATTCAGAGTCAAGTAAAAATTGAGCCGATGCAACGACCCTTTCCCCTGCTTTTACGCCAGATAAGATTTCTGCAGATTGATCATCAATGCGACCAACATTAACTTTAATGGATTTGAATCGACCTTCGCCTAAAGCAAGAACCAGGCGATCAAAACTTCCGGAGCGAATAACTGCTTCTTTTGGGACAAGTAAGGTTGATTCCTTGGCTTGAGCATGGATTGTAATTTGAGAAAACATGTTTGGTTTTAAATATTTGTCTTCGTTATCAAACCGAAGACGAACTTTTACTGTCCGAGTTTCTGCGTTTAAAGTTGGGTATATATAATCAACTTTTCCAGACCAATTTTTGCCAGGCAAGTACTCTAATGACATAGTAACAGGCAGGCCTTCTCTGACCTGAAATACTTGGCGTTCGAAAATCTCTGCTTCAACCCAAACTTGATCCAATGACCCTATAGACATAATGGAATTACTAGGTTTTACAAAAATACCTTCTCTAATATTATGGCTGGTGACAACGCCACTTTGCGGCGCATAAAGGGTAATTGTTTGGTTTATCTTCCGTGATTTCTTTAATGCTTTAATTGTTTGCCTTGGCAACTTTAAAGCTTTCAATCTATCTTCAGCAGCCTGTATTAAGCGAGTATTTCCCCTATCAAGGGCAATAATCAATTCTTTTTGAGCATTTACCAGTGCGGGGGAGTAGATTTCATAGAGAGGTTCACCTTTTTTAACCGGGTCCCCTTCAGCTTTTACATAAAGTTTTTCTATCCAACCTTCCACTCTTGGATGAATCATAATTAACCGATCTTCATCATACTGCACGTAACCTACAGTGTTAATCTTGGTATGAAGGGGTTGGTTTATAACTAATGCGGTTCTGACGCCTAAATTATTGACTACATCAGATGAAATTCTAATCGTTCCAAGACCTGTATCCTTACCAGTGTTGGTTTCCTCATAAAACGGAATTAAGTCCATCCCCATTGGAGATTTCCCGGGCTTGTCCCGTTTGTAATCAGGATTCATTGGTGAGACCCAGTATAATGGTTTCTTTATAACTGTATCAGCACTCTGTAGTTGGGCATCCTTTGAAGATTGGTATATGTATGTGTAAGCTGCTATGGACGCACCTGATCCTAAAGCAAGGCCCGCCAATAAAGGTAATATTATAGCGGATTTATTGTTCATTTACCGTCTCCTAATTGAAGATCACTCGTTGAAGCTTCACTGGTGCTTATTGTGAAAAAATAATTTAATTGGATGATGGATTTCTGCCGTTCGACATCAATGCTTAGCGCACTGATTTCAGCATCTATTTCAGCAATGCGGGCCCTTACAACTTCAGCAAAATCTCCGTCATCATTCGTATAAGCAGTTAGAGACGCCTCAGCTTGCTCGTGCATTTGAGGAAGCAGTTGAGTTTGATAGAGTGTTTGGCGTTGATTTAATCGGAAAAATTGAGCCTTGGAAGCTTCAAATGATGCCATAAGCTTCCTAAGAAGTTGCCATTTCTCGGTTTTAACTGCGGAAGCAGTTGATTTGGCGGATTGAACTTCCATGTCTTGCCTATTAGCAGTAAAAAGCGGGACGCTGAAAGTCATACCAATTGAAAAAAGATCTGCCCGATCGTTTCCCATAGGATCATCTGCTCGAAACCCGTATCCTGCATTTACACCCCATTTGGGTTTATACTTTTGTTTGGCCAGTTTGATACCTGCATTACTAGTTTTAATTTTCTGGTCAACAGCTTTCAAAGCGGGATGTGTAGATAATTTTTTGAAGAGAATTTCCGTATCAACAGGTTCGACTGATTTATAAAACTCTTGATTAAGCAGGTTAATATCAGGCAATTTTCTAGAAAGGGAAAAGTGGATAGTATTAAGTTGTATTCTTTGCCTGTTATCCTCTGAATATTCATCGTGAAAATAATCGTTTAGCCATTCAGACAGTTGCTGTTGGTACATTTCTTGTTTTTGATGCAGCACTGTCAAACGGTCTTCAAGCCGTGTTAATTCCAATTGGGCGCGAACAAGATCTTGCTGGCGACTGTTACCGAGTGCGGTTGAATAACTGGATTCTGCAATATCCGTCAATTGTTCAAAAAGTGCCCAATTTTTACGTATTATTGCTATACTTTCTTGCTGTTTGTATGTATTTAGCCAAAGCTGTCCCACAATCACTCGAACCTCCGCTTTTCGATTGTCACGTTGATGTGGAAATTGGCTCCCTTGCAATTGAAGCTGTCGTTTTCGTATTGCGAGGCTGTCTCCCGCAGGAAATATCTGTGAGATTCCGATTTTGGCTTGCGTCATTGCTTCTTGATCAAAATTCAAACTGTCGGTAGGCAAATTTGCCATACTGATAGATATTGTTGGATCAGATAAAGATCCTGCCGCAACACTTGATGACAGGATGGCATCCTCGGAATGTTCATTTCCCACCAGCCATGGGTCGTTAAATTGTGCAAATTTTACGGCTGTTTCGAGGTCTAAAGCTTCTGTAAATTCCTTTTGAATTGTGTCCGAGGCAGTCTTCTTAATATCAGAAGCGAAAGAGATTCCTATCGTTGAAACGACGGCGATTGTCACGCCAACAAGGCATAAAAACGGTACTCGTGTATAAAGCATTTCTTGATTTCCTCAACTCTCCATCGACAACAGATGGGGTTAGCTATGTGCTAACTCGGGAGAAACATTTCTAATTTAAGCGATAGAATTAGAAAAAATACACCGACGGCTTCGTGCAGATGCACGATAGTCAGATGTGTAATATCAAGCTAAGCTGAAGGAGGGCGTTTGGGAGGAGCTATAAATAAGGTTTTTAATTCAAAAGTAGAAAAGGAGTATAAGGCTTTTTGTTCTAAATTTGTGATTTTAATTGACTGTTCATTGCCTAGTGCAACAGAGCAAGAGGCAATACCACAATGTTCAACATTATCATGTAGGTCATTCTTTTTGGGTATGGAAGTGTGATCAAGTTCCACCGAAGCGATATAATTACTATCACCATCATCGTGAAACTGCATTAATACAGGCATGCCGATCAAAAGGTTGAGCAGGAATATCAACACAATTAATGCGTTGAGATTCTTTGCGATTCCTTTCATTCTACCAGTAGTGTTTCTCAAGGCGAGTCTACAACCTTTGTTTAAAATTAGTTCTCTTTAAGAATTAGAAGTTACAAATATTAAAGGCAAGTGAAATACTCGACTCTTTTTCAATTCGTTTTGAAATATAAAAATATTATATTTATATCAAATAGTTAACCGGTTTGCGACTTCCTGTCGCATCAAGTTGTTTTTTTTACGAGACGAAATTTATGGCCTTTTATCAAGCACAGATAACGTTATTTTATAAGAAAGACCCGTTATAGAAGGAGATTTCTAAGAAAGATTCTATACTTATTTTATCCACAATAGTTTTTTAAACTTAACATTATTTGGATGAGATTTTTGTAGTTGATAGATAAATAACGACCACTCCAACAGTAGCTGAAAGGACAGATCCTAAAAGAATTGAAATTTTTGCAGAGACTATAAGATCTGTATTGGGAAATGCTAGAGTAGCAACGAATGTACTCATGGTGAAACCAATACCAGAAAGGAGTGCTACTCCATATAATTGGAACCAAGTGACATTTTTTGGTAATTGAGCTAGGCCCGTTGCAACAGCAATGCGAGAGGCTATAAAGACGCCTACTTGTTTCCCAATGCATAAACCGACTATGATTCCCAAAGAGACAGAGTTTAGAGGCCAAAAATCGGTTGTTTGATTTATATTTATACCTGCATTAAAGAAAGCAAATAAAGGAATGACAAATAAAACATTCCATATATGAAATTTTTTTTCTGTACGACGAAGCGGAGAAGAAGCACCTGCCTTCGGTATGTGTATAGGAATGGATAAAGCAATAAAAAATCCTGTAAGTGAAGCCTCAACTCCAGATTTATGCATTGCTATCCAAAGCACCAAGCCTATAGCTATATAAATCACAGGTTGAAAAATTTGAAGCCTATTTATTAGTAAAAGACCTAATAGGGCAAAGCCTGCAATTATTAGTGGTGTAGCAGCAACAGTTTGCCCATAAAATAGACTAATTATTATTATAGCGCCAAGGTCATCAAAAATAGCAAGTGCGGTCAAAAAAATTCGTAGACCGACTGGTATACGAGAGCCAAGTAACGAAAGAACTGTAAGAGCTAATACTATATCTGTCGCAGTAGGAATAGCCCATCCGCGGAGTGCATTAGGATCGTCCCAAGCTAATCCTACATATAATGATGCAGGTAACATCATGCCACCAAAAGCTGCGAAAATTGGTAAGGCGGCTTGTTTTAGAGTAGATAGGTGGCCTTCAAGAAGTTGTTGCTTAATCTCTAATCCGATCATTAGAAAGAAGATCACCATTAGGCCTTCATTTATCCATTTCACCAATGGCTCATCAATTATCAAAGGACCAAAACGAAAATGAACTGGAGTATGGTGTATGAGCGCATAAATCTCTGCGGCAGGTGAATTAGCAGCGATTAATGCTAACAACACTGCGATAAGCACAATCACTCCGGAGATTCGTTCATCTTTAAACAAATTTAAAATTTGGCTCAATACATTGCTTTCTAATTATGGCATTGATGACTATTTATTGTTTTACTTCGGTATCGATGTGTCACGTTTTTGTTTCTAAAACATAACTTTGAAAAGTAAATAGCATTATCCATTCAGCTCTAATTGTCGTGGATAAAGTGAATATACGTAACCTTTTCAGCTTTCCTTAAATATATTTAAGTTAGCTTTAAAGTGTTCATTTTCCAAAACAACAGCTCTCTATATAGGGGTAGGGACAAGGCGTTAAATGCTATTCATCAACAAGGAAGTGGAAAAAACGCCATAACAGGTTATCCAGAATATTTACAACCGTAAAACACATGATACGGGCAAATGAAGGGCAGATTCGTTTGGATGACTGTTGGTTAATTGACCAAATTATGCTGATAGAAAGAACTTTAAAAAACATTTTCGAAGTGTTTTTTTAATGTTGTTGAAAAAGGGAAAATTGATCGTTTTGATTTGTTAATAAAATTGAGTCAAAACCGCTTGACCTTATGGGAGCTGGAACCTTTAGCTTTAAGTATATCAGTCAAAAGAGGGAAATAATAATGATTAAAAGTGAGGCAAACAACAAATTGGTAATATTGGATAAGATAAATCAAACTTTATCTGAAAGTACAAAGGCCTTAGAGAGACTTGGACGCACATGTTGCATGTCTGATCGTAGCGAACGAATAGTCGATTTAGAAAAAAACTATGCCCAGTTATCAACACAGATACCATCTCATACAGACGAAACAGAAAAACTGAATAGCCTGATAGAGGTAATAACTTCTTTGGGCTCATCAATTGGTGCTTTGTTTGCAACCTGCTGCACGCCAAAGCGTGAAACGCTATATATTCAGCTTTTCAAAGGGCTTAATACAATCCATACGTGTCTTTGGCAATTAAAGGGGTATAATCATTAAAATTACTTATGAAGAAGCTTTTGGATGAAAACAAAAAATCTGAAAAAAATACAAAAATGGCTCAAAAAAATGCCATCCTTAAACGAACTCTGCTATGAATTTCCAGAAGAATGGAGCGCTGTACAACAAGCTATTTCCAGTGCTGCTCAAAACCAAAATCCTGCGGATTTAATAAATTCAGCAATACCGCCTCATAATAATAACACTAAAGCGCGAAGTTCAAAAGATAAGACGTGTATAAAACTTCCTCCTGAATTGGCGCAATACGTCCGTCAACGCATGCTTCAACTCGTCATAAAAAATCGGGGCTTGGCAGAGGTAACTGGAGTTAAACACGGGAAAATTAAATTTAATTTCCTTAATGGATATATCGTTCAGAAGTTACTGTTTTCCCATGATTTGGAACGAAAGCCGGTTTCTTTATTTTGGTTCCGGTTCATTTGGCCGATGGTTTGGCAGAAAAATTTTCTTATGCCATTAGTTGAACCCAAGGGAATTTACTGTTTTTATTCACGAAAATTAATCGATGAGTTGGCGGGCATAATAGGCGCTCAATCCTGCCTTGAAATCGCCGCAGGGGATGGAACTCTATCCAGGTTTTTAAACAATCTAGGCGTCAAGGTTGCGGCAACAGATAATGGAAGTTGGGATCATTCCATAGATTATTCTGGCTCAATAAACAAACTGGACGCAAAAACGGCCCTTAAAACATACAATCCTGAAGTCGTAATCTGTTCATGGCCGCCTGCCGGTAATGACTTTGAAACCCATGTCTTCAAAACATCGAGTGTTCAGACCTACATTGTGATTGGAAGTCGACTAAAAACGGCTGCCGGGAACTGGAAAACTTACAAGGCGCAATCAGCTTTTGATTTTGAAGAAAATCGCACCCTAAGCGACTTACTTTTACCTCCAGAATTAGGTTCTGCGATATATATTTTCCGCCGAAAACAAACCACTTAAGAAAGCTTATTAGAGCACCGTTTGTAACCTTGTTAATAGCGAACCGCATAGATTTCAGCATAAGCTTTACCAAGGCAGGTATTCTTGACCCGGTTAGCAGCCAAGACCTCAAGGGCCTGTAACAAGCAATCAGCGACGTCTTCGCGTTCCTGACGCAACGAACATTTGAACGCATCAAGGATTTTCATATCTAAGCTGTTCTTCATCTTTGCTGTTCCTTATTAAACAAAAAAATTCGTTCCAACAGTAAAAACCCCAATATTGTAAGTGCTACTGTAACTGGAAGGTCAAGCCTATGCCGCAAAATTGATGGCTTGACCTTCCAGTTACAGGAAACCCTATAAATAAGTTAACAACATACCAAATGGGGTAAAAATATTGAGTATTCAGCAAAAAATATCATTTCGAATTGAAGGTATGTCGTGTGCCTCTTGTGTAAATAATGCAGAAAAAGCTCTAACATCAGTTCTTGGTGTTAGCAGTGCGTCAGTTAATTTGGCAACAGAAACGGCTCATGTGACTTACTCGCCTCCAGCCGATATTAATGCCCTCACTACTGCACTTAATCACTCAGGTTATCCTGCCTCAAGTAAGCAAATCACCTTGCAAATTAGTGGGATGAGCTGCGCTTCATGCGTTGGGCGCATAGAAAAAGCCTTAAGCGCTGAAAACGGTATTCTTAATGCATCGGTAAATTTGGCGACAGAAACGGCTCAAGTGCAATATATACCAAGTATTGTTTCTGTAGATAATATTGCTAAGATTGTAACTCAGTCAGGGTATCCAGCAAAAATTGGATTGGCAGACACTAAAAGCGATGAAGAGCGCAAAGCCCAAGAGATTTCGCGGCTTGGCCGAATAACCCTTTTTGCCGCTTGTTTGGCTTTCCCAGTATTCCTGATTGAAATGGGCGGGCATGTCATCCCTGGCTTACATGAATGGCTTAGCCAGTCTATTGATTTACTTATAAACCATTTAATCCAATTTACCCTTACTACAATAATTCTTCTCGGCCCTGGGTTACGCTTTTACACCAAAGGGTTTCCCGCACTTTTTAAAGGTGCTCCTGATATGAATTCACTTGTGGCTCTTGGTACGTCTGCTGCTTATGGATTTTCACTGGTTGCGACTTTTACCCCTGATCTATTGCCCCAAGGAACAGCCAATGTCTATTACGAAGCGGCGGCTGTCATTGTTGTACTCATCCTGTTGGGGCGTTATTTAGAGGCCCGTGCCAAGGGGCGAACTGGCGCTGCAATTCGTAAGCTCATTAATCTACAAGCCAAAACAGCGCGCGTTGAGCGAAATGGCGACACTTTACAATTAAGTATCGAAGAGATTGTTACTGGGGATATTATTCACGTTCGTCCTGGTGAAAAGATAGCAGTTGATGGAGCGGTTATAACCGGAAATTCTTATGTTGATGAAAGCATGATAACTGGGGAACCTATACCTGTTGAAAAAAAAGGCGGCTCAGTTGTTGTTGGCGGAACGGTAAATGGAACAGGCGCCTTAACTTTCAAGGCTACCAAAGTTGGTAAAGATACCATGCTGGCTCAAATAATTAAGATGGTTGAAGAAGCGCAAGGTACAAAGCTACCTATTCAGGGCATGGTTGATAAGGTTACATCCTGGTTTGTACCTGCTGTGATTTCGATAGCATTCCTAACTGTACTTTCCTGGCTAGTTTGGGGGCCTGATCCGGCCCTTAGCTTCGCTTTAGTCGCAGGAGTTGCTGTTCTAATTATTGCTTGCCCTTGCGCGATGGGACTTGCAACCCCGACATCAATCATGGTGGGCACTGGACGGGCTGCTGAGATGGGCGTTTTATTTCGCAAGGGTGATGCTTTGCAAACACTTCAAAAAACGACCATTGTTGCTGTCGACAAAACAGGTACGTTAACAGAAGGTAAACCAGAATTAACTGATATTGAAACCGCAAATGGTTTTTCGGAACAAAAAGTCTTACGTCTCATCGCAGCAGTGGAAAAAAAATCTGAGCACCCAATAGCAGAAGCAATCGTTCGTGCTGCAGAGAAAAAAGAACTTACCATGCCATCTGTGGAAAACTTTTCTTCAGTCACAGGCTATGGAGTTCAAGCCGTTGTCGAAGGAAAGTCAGTCCTTATTGGCGCGGATAGGTTTATGCTACGAGAAGGCATTGATTTGGGTGATCTTAAAGCAATCGGACAAGCTTTGGGTAAGAAAGCAAAAACCCCTCTTTATGCTGCAATCGATGGTCAAGCGGCTGCCATATTTGCTGTTGCTGACCCTATCAAAGAAAGTACCCCTTCTGCCATTCAGGCTTTACATAATCTGGGACTAAAGGTTGCCATGATTACAGGCGACAACAAAGGTACCGCCGAAGCAATCGCTAGAGAACTCGGGATAGATCATGTTATTGCTGAGGTACTACCTGAAGGTAAAGTTGCTGCTTTAAAAGACATGAAAAGTGATTTAGTTACACTCGCTTTTGTAGGAGACGGGATCAACGACGCTCCTGCTCTTGCAACTGCAGATGTCGGAATTGCCATTGGCACAGGTACTGACATCGCCATTGAGTCTGCTGATGTTGTATTAATGTCTGGAGATCTGAGAGGTGTTGTCAACGCATTTGATATTAGTAAACATACAATGAGAAATATCCGTCAAAATCTCTTTTGGGCATTTGGTTATAACACCATTTTAATACCAGTAGCTGCAGGAGTTTTCTACCCAATCAATGGAACAATGCTCTCTCCCGCGTTGGCTGCAGGAGCGATGGCATTGTCCAGTATATTTGTACTCTCGAACGCGCTCCGACTACGTTGGGTGAAACCTGTTTTGTTAGAATAAAGCAGCCTCAGTAAATTATAGATAAGGGATGCACTCGTAGCCTTGTGAACAGCGTTACGAGTGCATCCCTTATAATTAATGAACTAACATTTCTTTGAATAGCACGTCTTTGATTTTAATAGGTGTAGTTGCTGAATTCGCCCTTATCAACAGCTCTTCACGTAGCCGTTGGATACCAGCTGTTCCACTTAAATCATCAATTCGAAGTTCTCTTAAATACACTTGAAAATTATCAACTATTCTTGGCATGACGACTTCAACTAAAGGAATATCCGTCTGTTGTTCTAATTCCAAACTAATCGTGATTTTTAAAAAATGATCTCTATTTCCAGAGGGAATCAAATTTATTAAAAATCCAGGAATTTCATAAAATACAGCAGGGCCAATTACAGGTACAACTTCCTCGACAATTTCTTCTTCCACAGCTTCTTTTGGTGCAAACATACCTGTGAAATATGCCCCTGCAGCAGCAGCAGCAAGAATTAGAATGGGTAAGGCAACGAACAAGACAAGCTTCTTACCAGATAATCCACCTTTAGGTCGGGCCTCGACTTCTAATTCTTCTTCACTGGTCGTATCATCAGCCATAAGATAGTCTTTCGATCTCGATTGGAATAAGAATGTCTGAAATTATATGGGCACAAAAATTTCAGATCTTAATATATTTTAATCCGAAAGCATTAATACCTGTATAATTTTGACTAAATTTTCAATCAAGTTTCTACCTTTAGAATATTCTCTTACATGGTATGCTTCTGATAGAGTATCCCATTCTCTTCTTGAATTTCACGAATATAGCGGATGATGTTTTGGACGTCTACCAGCTGGACTTGCCGCTGAGGCGGCATGTTACCAAATTTCCAGTGATGCTGTCGTACTCCGTTCTTTGATGCCAGTATGAACGATTGATCGCCATGATGACCTGGATTATAAATATTATGGATTAACGGAGGGCCATTACTTGTTCCCGATCCATTGCTTCCGTGACACTGTGCACAACTGTTATTGAAAGCAATTTTTCCTTTTTGGGCTATAACAGAAAATTCAGGAACTTTTATTCCTTCCGAATCAGACATATTTTCAATTATGTTATTAGCAAAAACTCCTCCTACCAGTACCACAAATCCGAGTACAAAAATAATTTGGTATTTGTTTTTCACTTTCATATTCTTAAACTCTTCAAAAATTTTATATTTCATTGTATTCGTTTAATAAGTGTAATCTGTAAATATCAACATTAGGTTTTCTTTTACCTGTTGCCGGGAATTTCTAGTGTAAAGTAGCATGGATTAAAGGTGCCTGTTGTTGAGCTGGATCAAGGTGAAATTTGGTTTTGGGTATACCCCTCGCAAGTTGCCTCTACGTAACGATTTATCACGTCTTCTTTAAGTGGTTCCAGCACTCTTTTGTGTCTCTATTTGGTCCAGAGAAATTCCATTATATCAAAGAGAAATGGGTCTGATAAATGCTGCGCACAGCATACTGGCAGCTTGAACAGAGACCACCAATGATATTATTCTTACGCCTCGATCCGTTGTGACCATGTACAGTCCTCAAGCTATATTTTATATTTATGCTCAAATCACTCTATTTTCTGTCAATAACACAAAAATAAGCGGAGTATAATGCGTATTATCTTAGTGATAATAAGAAAAAAGTAGACGAATACTTCAAAAAATGAGTAGTTTGGGATATATATATTTATATGTATCTGGTCCCCCATAAAGGTTAAATATCTGGGGGTTAATAGGGAATACGGAGGAGTTTACCCATCAGGGAACTTTTAACCGTAGCTGCGCCCGCAACTGTATACGGGGAATTGCAAGTTAAACCCACTGGCCGCAAGGCTGGGAAGGAGCTTGCCATAAAGATCCGGAAGCCAGGAGACCTACCAGTCGATCTTATCAACGTTACCTTACCGACGGGTGTTAACGGTACATGGAGAAAATTATGAACTTATCAATAAATTCAGCGTCTTCTGTTGTTTCACAATCTCGCACTAATGCTGTTATGGCTGCTGCTGTTGCAATGATGTTTGGCATATTTATGGTATATGGAGTTGGCTTTGCCCAATCAGCAAGTCTACACAATGCCGCACATGACACTCGCCATTCTTACGCATTTCCCTGCCATTAATTTTGAAACGGAGAAATATCCGTTAGCGAGATCGATATGTTGAAAAGAATAATGTCAACGGCAATCATTGCCGGATTGGTGGCAGGAATACTTGTGTCTGTTGTACACGAATTCACCACAACACCAATTATCCTATATGCAGAAGAGTACGAAAACAGTGGAGAAAATCACCACACTCTTTTACAAGATGCTACTCAAGGGGGGGTAAAAAAGGCCAATGTGCACAGCGATACTCAAGGCCAGATATATCTGGCCGATACAGATTCAGAAGATGGTCAGGAAGAATGGGGACCTAACAATAGGCTTGAGCGTACGTTCTTTACCTCATTGGCTAATATACTGACGGGCGTTGGCTTTGCCGCTATTCTTGTTGCTTGTTTCACCTTTTCCGGGGAGAAACTTTCCGGTCGGCGTGGTGTAATTTGGGGTTTGGCTGGTTTTGCTGTTTTTACCTTGGCACCTTCTCTAGGGCTTCCTCCTGAAGTCCCTGGCAGTATGGCCGCAGACCTATCACTTCGCCAAACTTGGTGGATAGCAACGTCTGTTGCAACCGGTGTGGGGTTGTGGGTAATGATTTTTGGCAGTAAGACTCCGATCTATTTACTTGGGCTTCTCTTAATTATCCTGCCCCATGTTATCGGGGCTCCACAACCCACAGAAATAGGTGGGAATGCTCCGCCTGAACTTGCAGGGCAATTTGTTGCAGCTTCGATTGTGGTGAGCGCCATATTCTGGGTTATTCTTGGGTGGACCTCTGGAGCTTTGTGGAAACATTCCGGGGATGTTGCAAAGTAACCTAAAACTTTGGTGTGAAAGCCCTCATTTTAGAGAAGATCTCGCCCTTTTTGGGTGGGGTCTTCTCTTTGAAGACACAGAATTTTATTGTCCTTTGTATTTTCCAGTAAAAACTAAAAAATAAATGATTTCTTAACGTAAGAAAACAGATTAAGTGTATTATGAACTCCTATCTTCAAGTCATATGGCGAACGGTTAGCAAAGACAAAATCACGAATTTGATGGAACCAATAAATATATTAAAAGCTCTCCCTGATTTTGGGTTGGAGCATTGGATAAACAATGGGTCATGCAAAGCTATAGAAAAAAATAATTTTGCTTATTCAAGTGAAGATAGAGATAAGAACTCACCTTGTATTGTTACACTTAAATTTAAGATTTTCCTAAAAAAATCAGACGAATGCTTTCATAAATCTAATTCGGAAAGTTATTATTACAAAGCAATTCCTTTGGCATTTATTGCTGGGAATCTAGGGCCTGAATTTAGATCAAAGATCAAAATCATTTGCGAAAAGCTCATTACGCAAGACATACCGCATTACTCATATTCTACTGATAAAAGGAACCTGACATTCCTGTTCTATAGATCTTCAAATGTTTTACTTGTTTCAGATATTCTTTTTATTTCATTGAAAAATTCTTAAAAAATTAACAAACCTAATGTAATTTATATAGTAATTTTACTATTCAATGAGGAGGTAACTCAAATATAATTTATATAAAAATCTACTATTTTAAGAAAATCATAGGTATATGAAAAAAAATCTTGACCAATTTAATGTCTGACCTTATGTAAAATTAATGTTTAGAACTTTTCGCACCATGATAATGTTGATTTTAGTACTATCTGCTTCTGTTGTGGAAGTTGGTGCTTTTAATCATGACGGCGATGCTAGTCATCATGAGGTGGCTTCTCAAGATACTCTTAACACTATTTCACAAAATTCTGATACACAGAACTCTACTGATGATTGCCAACAGATATTTCATTGTAGTTCTTCGAACACATTATTTCCTCTTATATTAGATCAAAAAAGAGTAAATTTCTTTCAGTACACGCTTTGGAGCTTGACCGAAAGTTTGTCTTTACTTGCTCAAGCTCCAACAGTGGACCTTCGTCCACCACGGTACCTGTAACTCCAACGGGTCGGCTTCATTCGACACGATATTTAGTGTCAAAATTATCAAAATCACAGGTTTTGACGTTGTCGCCCACCACTTCTCAAAAAATCAATTTATCATACTATTACTGCTGGAGTTGCAGATGAAATATACTTTAACAAGCCGTCAGGCCTTTCTTTCTTCTCTCACCGGATTTATTCTTTCAATAGGATTAACTTCTTTTGCTATGGCTGGTGCTGGGCACGGAAGTTCAGAGCAACCTACAATTGGAAAAGCTGGGGATGTCTCTCAAGTAACTAGGACAATTGAAGTTAACCTTGAAGATAATTTTTTCACACCTGAAAAGATTACAGTAGATAAAAACCAAACCGTACGATTTCTAATTTCGAATTCTGGCGAGTTCGTACATGAGTTTAATATAGGTACGGCTGCAATGCATGAAGAACATCAGAAAGAAATGATGATGATGATTGATCATGGCATGTTGGAAGTTGATAAAATTAACCGTGATATGAAAATGGGAGATGGCGAAGCGATGAGCCATGATGATCCAAATTCAGTTCTATTAGAGCCTGGTGAATCTGCCGAAATTATTTGGAGATTTCCTGAATCTGCCGAGCTTGAATTTGCCTGTAATGTCCCTGGACATTATGAGAGTGGTATGGTCGGGGAAATAAATGTTGGCGATAAAGACCATGCAGAAAATGGAACTTCTCATCCTTAATTTTTGTTTTCTCTGTAAAAATTCTTGAGATTTGGCACTGAGGTGTTTTTGATTTAATGCAACTCAGTGCCTAAAGAATTTATGAAAAACAGCATTCAAAAATAACGAATATATATGTCTAAGATAGTCTTGAAAAAGATAATCGATGATCATGGGTATCGTACTTGATGAGGATAAAATTCATGAAACAGTGGCTAATTCGATTTAACACAATAATATACGGTTTTGTTACACTAACTCTTCTCTGGACATCAATTGCAAAAGCTGAAGTCTATGACTTAAGCGTAGATAATATTATCAAAAACACTAATGGTTTTAGTAAAAGCAGTATTGGCTACAACGGTACAACCCCAGGGCCTGTATTGCGGTTTAGTGAAGGAGAAGATGTTACAATTAATGTTACAAACAATCTTAAAGAAAGTACATCTATCCATTGGCATGGATTAATTTTGCCAACAGATATGGATGGAGTTCCTGGCATTAGTTTTGAAGGAATTGCTCCTGGGGAAACGTTTAAGTACCAATTTCCTGTCATGCAATCAGGTACTTATTGGTATCACAGCCATTCCAGCTTTCAGGAGCCTGACGGGGCTTATGGGGCTATCGTCATTACCCCAAAAAAACGCGATCCCTTTAGATATCAACGCGATTATGTTGTTCAACTTACCGATGAACATGAAGACTCTGGCGCAACGATAATGCGTAATTTAAAAATGATGGATGATTATTACAATCGGTCACAACGCACATTAGGCGATTTCTTCTCAGACATCTCGTCTAAGGGTCTTTCAAAAACTTTAGATGATCGCTTGAGTTGGGGTGAGATGCGAATGACCCCTTCTGATATTGAAGATGTACAGGGGTTTACAACTCTGGTAAATGGAAAAACTTCTGAGCAGAACTGGACGGGTATTTTTAAAGCAGATGAAAGAGTACGTCTGCGGTTTATTAATTCGTCTGCTATGACTTATTATGACATACGTATTCCTGGACTTGAAATGACTGTTGTAAGCGCAGATGGCAACAACGTGCAGCCAGTCAAAGTTGATGAGTTACGTATCTCTGTTGCTGAAACATATGATGTCATTGTTCAACCAAAGGAAGATAAAGCTTACACCATTTTTGCAGAATCAATGGGGCGAACAGGTTTTGGTGCCGCAACATTAGCTCCTCGTGAAGGCATGGTTTCTGATATTCCTCAACTAAGAGAAGTTCCTCTCTTAACCATGTCGGATATGGGGATGGATCATGCTGGTATGAATATGTCGGATATGGCAGGCATGGAAGGCATGGAAGGCATGGATCATTCTAAAATGACTGATATGTCCAATATGAAGACTATGGACCATTCCAAAATGTCCAATATGAAAGGAGGAAATATTAGACCAGATCCTTTTTATGCTCCGGGAAGCGGGTTGATGCCTACAGCTGCAAACAGTGGAAAATTTCTTTCTTATTCTGATTTAAAAGCTCAAAAACCTCTTTACAAAGAGCGAAGTGCAACTAGAGAAATTGAATTGAGATTAACTGGAAATATGGGCCGATATAGTTGGTCTATAAATGGAATTAAATATGAAGACGCCGATCCAATTCGTCTACAATATGGAGAGCGTGTTCGTTTTAAATTTGTCAATGAAACCATGATGACTCATCCGATGCATCTACATGGTATGTGGTCAATTCTTGACAACGGAAATGGTAAGTGGAATCCCGTAAAACACACTATATCTGTTGCACCAGGAACTACAGTCTATTCAGAAACTGAAGTTGATGCTGCAGGTCAGTGGGCTTTCCATTGCCACCTTTCCTATCATGCTGCGGCGGGTATGTTTCGCAAAGTGATTGTTGAAGGCGGCCCTACTGCAAACCTTTTAAATAAAACTCAAACGGAGGGTTAATTCATGAGCTACAAGTTTAAAGGAGTGACAACATCATCCCTTGTTCTTGGTGTTATTAGCCTTACCGGACTTCTTCTCACATCGGGAACTTCTATTGCAGGTGAATCTCCTTATGTTTACTACGGCATAAATTTTGAACAATTCGAATATCGCCTAGGTGAAGAACAAGACTTGTTTGTATGGGATGGGGATGCCTTCATCGGCACAGACGAGGTCAAGTTACGTTTACGGTCTAGTGGAGATTATTCACTTGATGACAGTACATTTGATACTCTGGAACATCAGGGGTTGCTTCAAGTGCCAATTTCAGACTTCTTTGATGCCAAAGGAGGCCTTCGTTATGACAGTCCCAAAGGCGAGAACCGTGGATATGCTGTACTTGGTTTTCAGGGAATGGCCCCGCAATGGTTTGAAATAGAGAGTGATGTATATCTAAGTGAAAAAGGTGATGTTTCGGCAAGATTGGAAGTGGATTATGAATTACTACTGACCAATCGTTTGATTTTAACTCCCACAGCAGAGATTGATGTAGCTTTTTCAAATGATGCTGAAGTAGGGGTTGGTTCGGGGCTTAGTACAATAGAAACTGGCCTTCGGCTTAGTTATGATCTTGTAGGCCGAAATATTGCTCCTTATGTAGGTATAAATTACGAGCGTAGCTTTGGTCAAACCCGTGACTACGCCCGTGAAGATGGTGAGGAAGCTGACGATATAGCTATTGTTACCGGATTACGGTTATTATTTTGATTGTAAGATATTCTTGAAAAACACCCCCAATTAATTATTGGGGGTGTTTTTTTAATTGATTAGCTTCCATCAACTGAACAATATTAATGAAGAAAGACCGCGAATGATAGAATTCATACATTTTTTAAAACAGATCAATCTTATATATTTAATCTGAATTATGACCATAAAATACAACTAAGACGTCACCGAGCTTTTGATTACCCAATTGAACAAGGTTTTCTGAGAAGTTTAATCTGATTAAAAATTATTTTCTTACGTAAAGTGAGCTGAGAATTATGATTGCAAGCTGAGTTGCATATAAAGCGAGCTCATTATCATTTAATCTGAGCTGATGTTGATTTATAGCCGCTAATAATCTGAGCTCAAATTCTCGATGTTTGCAAGCATGGACTGGGATGATTGCAAGCAGGCTACAGCAATAGAACCGTAAAAAATTCAAGGGTTGTGGAATAGGTGTCTAGATATCAACTACGCCATTTAGCGATGAAATTTAGCGACATTTATCTCTGAAAGTCACAGGCAATTGATACGACATGACTGAATAATTTCAGAATAACGGTCGTTTTCCTGAAATTACAATTAACATTATTAGCGAAGAGACCTTCAATTTTGTAAAAATAAGTTTTCATACAGCCTGGATCATTTGCAATACGATTGAAAATGATGGCACATATTCTCGTAATGATATATGGTTAACAAAATATTAAACGCCTGAATTTTAGTTACGATGCTTGGTTCAGTACATAATAGTTTGGTGAAGACGAATTTTCTTGTGGGCAGTAGCGTTGGCGCGAGTGATTAGAAAATCAGAGGGTTGGATAAATTGGAGTATGTAAGAATACCACGAGAGCATATGTAGTTAGTTCATTAACTGATTATTTGGTGTGCGTTGTTACTCAAAATTCGATAATTCTATATTGCCAATTATTCAAAAAAGAGAGGTAAAAAAACCTTTCCTAATTTCATGCGTTTATAGCAAGTCAAGATAGTGTAAATACGGACAGAACTAGCAGGAGACGAAATGATGTGCTCAGATATCCCAACGCCGGTTAAATCCATGATGGCATCCTCAAACATGCGGTGGCGACATCGCTATTGGCACCTCGTGAAGAATGCAAATTTTGTTAATGATCCTGCAAATGCTTCGCTGGTTCTAGCGCTAGCGGATATCGGATGGACGGCATCGCTAACTGGACAACCAGGTTCGGGTCTCGACTTTCTTTTCATGCACCGAATGATGATTAAGAATATTGATGCTATGCTGGCCAACGCAAATGATGCTGCATGGCCAAAGGTTGTTGGATGGAGTCAAATACCATCAGGAGCGAATGATGTGGATTGGCCGGAGCCAGAAATCGAAAACCTGGACGATCCCACCCAGTGGCCTGCCGAATTTTCGATCTCATTAGCCGCAATTTCAAATGCGCGTTCGGAAGCCGTTGTCGCACAGAATCTTGAATATGAACGTATTCTTCGCAGCACAGAGTTTTTACAACGCGATGACATATCGCTCGACGTCTATGGTGATGTGCTTGAAAGCAGCGTGCACAATTGGATGCATATGCGCTTTGCAGACCATCCGCCCGCTGACTTCAATGATGAGAGTATCGATAATGATTGGCTCGGCGCACCGTTTTCCAGCCACGTAAATTCTTATTTCTGGAAACTTCACGGCTGGATTGATGATTGTATTGGTCTTTGGGAAACCGCCAATAATGAAACGGCTGATTTCTCTAATGCATGGCGTCCTCCTGAAGAGGCCCCACCATGGAATCAACTTAATTTGGATGTCGAGATTCTTGGCCTTGCTGAAACAAAATCGCGTGCACCTTTGTTCGACCCGATTGCTCCCTTTCAATCATCACCTGAAAGTATGGAGAGCGTGGCTCGGATGCTCAAAGATTAAGTAAGAGCACAATGGGTGTCTCCGCTTTCGGCGTTCGACGTTGAACTAAAGTGAATTACTAAACCAAGTGACTTGAGTCCCTCAAACTCCTCCAGTTTTTAGTAGAATTCATCCCAACAAACGGAGATGAGTTGTTAGCGTTCGGTGAACCACACCTCGACGACTTGTTGGTATCACATTACGCTCATGTTTGAGCGTAATGCCAAGGCAGCAGTTCATCAATGCGATTAATCTTGTGATCGGCAATTCTGGCAAGGACATCGGATAGCTAGGCTTGTGGATAAACGCCGTTGAGTTTGGCGGTCTCGATCAAGGTATAAGCGATGGCACCCAATTTTCCGCCTCGGTCAAATCCCATGAACAGGTAATTTTGCGGCCGAGGGCAATGGGCCGCTATGAGTCCAAAACCCCCAAAATTCTCAGAGCAACGCTGTTTGGTCCTCAAGCAGTTTACCCCATGTGAATATTTCGAATGTTCGAAACTCAGGGAAATAAAACGGGTCACCGGATACGAGTTGCTCTACCTCTTCCATAGATTTTGCCTCTACCACCCAGAGCGCTCCGCAGAACGGCTCGCCAACTTCTGGTTTCAAGCCGCCACCTATCAATAATTCTGGATGATCCTTCGCATATGCGACATGTGCATTGCGAAGTTCCTGCTTTGCTCTGACATCTAGCATTTTAGGTGTGTCTCTAAATATAACGACCCAACGTGTCATGTGCTTTCTCCTGATTTTGGTTACCAATAAGAATTTATAGGTTGGTCCGTTAGTACCACTTCAATCATAGCTTAGATCCAATAACCATACAGGCTAACCAGCTTACTCACTCAGCTGGTCTCCAGTTCCACGGCAAGAGGTCTTGCACCTGGTTAACCGGGTAGCTTTGCATCCGCCCAAGAATATCAGTGAAGTAAGCTTCCGGGTTAATATCGTTGAGTTTGCAAGTTTCAATAAGAGAATAGATGGCGCTGTTGCAAAGAAATAGCTTTATTCATTATTATTGTTAAATCACGTATTTTTTCCGGATTTATAAGATGAATGATTTTAAGTACAGGCATTTCCAATGAGAGATCATCCCACTCTCATGGTTTGCTTGCAAACCACTGACGTGCACAAGTTTGGGCCGTTCGTTGGTATTGTAAATACGGGATCAATTATAGAGAAATTGAAGAAATATTGGAAGAACGCGGTGTTAATGTGGATCACACGACGATTTATCGTTGGGTTCAGCACTTTGCTCCAATAATGGAGAAACGTTTGCGTTGGTACTGGAAGCTACCTTCTATCTGGCGCAGTTGGCAGGTTGACGAAACCTACATCAGAGATAAAGGCAAGTGGATATATCTATACGGGGCCGCCGACAAAGATGGTAAAACAATAGGCTTTTATCTTTTACCCAAGCGGAACACGTCGGCAGCTAAACGCTTTCTCGGAAAGGCTCTTCGCGGTTTAGAAGACTGGGAAAAGCCAAAGATTCTCAACACTGATAAGGTGCCATCCTATGGTGCTGCAATTAGAGAACTAAAGGCGGAAGGGAAATGTCATCCAGACATGGAACATCGGCAAGTGAAATACTTGAATAATGTGATTGAGGCTGACCATGGAAAACTGAAACTATTGATAAAGCCCACTCTAGGCTTCAAATCGATGAAAACAGCCTATGCCACCATCAAAGGTTTCGAGTTGATGAATGCCTTTAGAAAGGGGCAAGCCAGCCTTTTAGAAATATGAAAAAGGCGTCAAGGGAGAAGTCCGCCTGATCAACAGAAATTTTGAACTATACACTTTATAAACACAGAAAGACCGAAGATACTTTGTCTTCAAGTCAATTTTGCAACAGATCCAATGTTTTACTCTCTCTCTAAAAATACTGTGTTTTCAATCCATTACCATTTGAGGTTTAGTTTTCACACAGTCTGGATCGCTTGCGGTAATACATTCATTCTAAAGCCTTCTGAAAAAGATCCATCGTGCCCTCTACGTCTTGCTGAGCTCTTGAAGGAAGCTGGTCTTCCTGATGGTGTTCTTAACGTGGTCAACGGTGATAAGGAAGCTGTTGATACTCTGTTGGAAGATGAAAGAGTAAAAGCAATTAGCTTTGTAGGGTCTACGCCGATTGCAGAGTATGTATATAAAACCGGCACGGCGAATGGTAAAAGAGTACAGGCACTTGGGGGGGCTAAAAACCATATGGTCGTAATGCCGGATGCGGACATGGATCAGGTTGTTGACGCTCTTATGGGGGCCGCATACGGATCTGCTGGCGAACGCTGTATGGCTATTTCTGTTGCCGTGACGGTTGGTGATGAAGCTGCTGATATTTTGATCGAGAAACTGGCACCTAAAGTTGAAGGCCTCAAAATCGCGCATTACGAAGTCGCTGACGCCGAAATGGGCGCGCTTATCTCTGCTGAACATTTGGCAAAGGTAACTGGCTTTGTTGATGCAGGTGTCGAAGAGGGAGCTAAGCTTGTTGTCGATGGTCGAGGCAAAAAACCTGAAGGTTTGGAGAACGGATACTTCATTGGCGGTTGCTTGTTTGATAACGTGACCTCTGATATGAGTATATATAAGGAAGAGATTTTTGGTCCGGTTCTCGCGGTTGTTCGGGTGGATACTTTCGATCAAGCCGTAAAGCTGATCAACGACCACGAATACGGCAATGGGACAGCAATCTTTACCCGTGATGGTGATTCTGCACGTGAGTTCTCGCATAAAATTCAAATTGGTATGGTTGGTGTGAATGTGCCAATTCCAGTTCCAATGGCTTTCCACTCGTTTGGTGGCTGGAAACGGTCTTTGTTTGGGGATCATTCCATGCACGGCCCAGAAGGTATTCGCTTCTATACGCGCCTGAAAACGGTTACAACCCGTTGGCCAACAGGTATTCGTAGCGGGGCTGAATTTATGATGCCGACTATGAAGTAAGAAGTAAATTTTTTTGAACAAGAAAAAACTTCGGAATTTTTTCGAGGTTTTTTCTTGTATTTAAATAAGTTTTATTACTTGGCTATAGCAGTTTTTCCATACGAAAGTTAGTAAGCTTTTGCCCTCGAATTTCAGCCTGTTGTTCTGTGAGAACAATAAATCCTGAGCGTTCAAAAAAAGGTTTTGCCGTAATACTCACTTCCGCAAATATTCGAGAAAAATTCTGACGTAAAGCTTCTTTCTCTACATGTTCAATTAATAATTTCCCCACGCCTTGCCCCTGTCGTTCGTGGTGCACGTAGAAACAATCAATATGACCATCTATATCCAGTTCAGCAAAGCCCGCGATCCCTTTGTTATCCTCGGCAACAAATATTTTATAATTTCGGGTTCGGCTTTCCCAACGGGTTAGATCAAAATTATCAGGTGCCCAGGCATCGATTTGAGTTTGGGTGTAGTCTTTAATGTTAATGTTGTGAACGGTGTCGTGAAACAATTTTAAGAGTGTTGCACTGTCTTTAAGCGTATGATCTCTGATATGCATTAGTTTTTACTTTTTTGGTTGTATCGACGGGATTAATTTACCTGGGTTCATGATGTTCAGGGGATCAAAACTGTGTTTGACCTGCTGCATCAATTTGATCTCAATAGATGATTTGTAATGTGCGTTTTCTTTTACTTTCACACGACCTATACCGTGTTCAGCTGAAATCGAACCGTTGAGGTCAATCACAATATCATGAACGACACGGTTAACCTCTTCCCAACGGTTGAGGTATGCTTGTTTGTCCATGCCCACGGGTTGGGAGAGGTTATAATGAATATTGCCATCCCCAACGTGACCAAAGGGGTAAGGGCGGATACCCGGAATAAGTTTTTTAACCGCAGCATTGGCTTTTCTTATAAAGGTGGGGATTGAGGATACTGGAACCGCGATATCGTGTTTTATCGATCCGCCCTCTGGTTTTTGGCAAAGTGTTACGTTTTCCCGGATAAGCCAGAAGCTGTCTGATTGTGCTTTGTTTTGTGCTAAAACACCATCAAGAACCCACTGCTCTTCAAAGGCCTTTTCCATATACTTTGTAAAAAGGTCGGGGAGGAAGGAGTTAGCTGTTCCGGCGCTGGCCTCCATTAAAATATACCAGTCATGTTTTGCCTCAATAGGATCAATAACACGGTGTCCATGTTTTTGTGAAAACTCGATCCCGATCCGTGGAATAAGCTCGAAAGAAGTAAGAGCATCACCGATCATTGATTGCGCCATATTGAGTAAGGGAAGGGCATCTTCCAAGCTGTTGAGGGCAAGAAAGGCCGTTTGTTGTTCTTTAGGACTTGGAAATAACTTTAGTACGGCAGCGGTGATAACCCCAAGAGTTCCCTCTGAGCCTATAAAAAGCTGCTTGAGATCGTAACCAGTATTGTCTTTGCGCAGAGATCTTAGACCATCCCATATTTCCCCTGTCGGGGTAACAACCTCCAAACCTAAAATAAGCGCACGTGTGTTCCCATAACGAATAACATTGATCCCACCAGCATTGGTGGCGATATTGCCGCCAATCTCGCACGTACCCTCCGCACCGAGGGATAGAGGGAAAAGACGGTCATTTTTTGAGGCATGGTCTTGTATGGTTTGTAAAATACAGCCTGCTTCAACAGTCATGGTATTATTGATCGGGTCCAAGTCTCTGATGGTGTTCATACGACTCAGATTTAAGATGATAGCACGATCTTCGGCAAAGGGGATGCCACCACTTACCAATCCGGTATTTCCACCTTGTGGTACAATAGCTACTTTGTTGTCAGAGCATAATTTAACAACGGCTGAAACTTCTTTTGTCGTTGCTGGTTTAACGACGCATAAGGTTTCGCCAACAAAGCGACCTCTTCGTTCCGTAATATAGGGACGTATTTCATTTTTCTCGACAATAAGGCCTTTGTCCGTAACGATTTGTTCCAAATTGGAAATAAAATCATTGGGTAAATTGTTAGGCATATGAGCGGCGGCCTTTTTTTTGACAGGTTTGCTTGTGAGGATAAGATCATAGGTTGTGAATGATCTAATTTAAAACCCTTTCTACAAAGGCGCCAGTTCAAATTGGTGCGAATTCTAAACAGAATCTCTTGTCTGGCTTTATCTTGTTGTCAGTTCATGAGTTATTTAACTATTGCTTATTATAAAAGTAATTTAGAGGCTTTAATGATTAAAAATGTAGTGTTTGATTTTGGTGGAGTGCTTATCGATTGGGAGATAAGGCACCTTTATCGGTCTATTTTTTCTGATCCTGATGAAATGGAGATCTTTTTAAGCGAAGCTTTTACATTTGAGGCGAACCATAGATTAGACGCTGGCGAAGCTTTTCATGATGTTATTGGAGAACTGCAAAATAAGTTTCCTCATTATCTCGAACCTTTAGAGGCAATTTTGACTCGTTGGCCTGAAACTCTTGGGGGAGCAATAGAGGGAACTGTTGATATACTAGAGCGTTTATACCAACAAGGAACACCGCTTTATGGTCTTACAAATTGGTCGGCAGAAACCTTCAAATACGCTGAGGAGTTTCCTTTTATGCAGCGATTTAAGGGAATAACCGTTTCCGGGCAGGTCAAGTTAGCCAAACCCGATCCCCAAATATATCACCGACTGCTCAGTGATTTTTCCTTAAAAGCGCAAGAGTGCCTCTTTATTGATGATCGCAGCGATAATGTAATGATTGCAAAAGATCTTGGATTTCATGGGGTCCAGTTTATCGATCCAGCTTTGCTAGATAAGAAGCTTATTGAGCTTGGTGTGTACAGATAGAGTACGTTAAATGTGAGAAGCGATCCTTACCGTGGAGCTGCAGCCCGCTTTAGACGATCGTTAATTGCTAGGCCAAGACCTTCATGGGGGATAGACATTGCTGCTATTCCCCTAATCTTGACCGGCATGTGATTTTCTTTGGGAGAATCTAAATCGTGCAGTGCTGCAAAAAGATTTGCTGCAGCTTCTCTCAGGTCTGCTTTTTCACTTAGGTTGTACATTGTTGCTGCGCCGGTCAGGGGGGCGGGGCCGAAAGCGAGCAAGGCTTCGTCTGGTTGAACGGTTGTTGCGTTTAAACGCAAAGGTAAGCTTGGTGCATAGTGGCTTTTGAGTAACCCTGGTGATTTAAGCTCAGGAGCCGTTGCTTGTGACGGTTTCTCTGCTTTACTTTCCATAAGTGACTGGCCGAGCTTTATGGGACCTATTACTGATTCAATTTCGGTTTGTGTCAAACTTCCTGGACGTAAGAGAACAGGTATAGGACCTGTGAGGTCAATAACAGTGGATTCCAACCCTAGTGAACAAGCTGGTCCCTCAAGTATACAGGGCACGCGAGCTCCCAGAGAGCTGACTACGTGTTCTGCTGTTGTCGGGCTAATCTTTCCTGATGCGTTTGCACTCGGTGCTGCCAAAGGAAGCTGGGATTTTTCTAAAAGTTGATGTGCAATAGGATGACCTGGGACACGAACGGCAAGGCTATTTAATCCTGCAGAGCAGATTTTAGCTATGTCACAATCGCTTTTCCGCGCTAAAACCAGTGTCATGGGACCTGGCCAGAACGATTGAGCCAACGCCTTAGCCTGCACTGTGAAGATTACACGTTTCTCAGCTTCGGTAGAATTTGGAAAGTGAACAATCAGAGGATTGAAACTTGGTCGCCCCTTGGCTTCGTATATAGAGGCGCAGGCAATCGAATTTGTGGCATCTGCGCCTAAGCCATAGACGGTTTCTGTTGGAAACGCGACCAGTCCACCTGAACGGAGTATATTACAGGCATGATCAAATCCATTTTGATCCGCAGCAAATACATTGGCGCTCTTTTTTGGTGGATGAGGGGGCATCTAAATTGTTTCCAGATCCGTTAGTTTCTTGTTTTCTATAAATTCTTAATCGTTGTCTATTTCTTCGTCATCATCAAGATCAAAACCGACATCAAGATGCTCACCCTCGGCGACAAAATATGGGTTTTTAAAGCCAAATTTACCATAGGTCAGGGGATCGCCATCAGGATCACTAAGATGGCCCCCAGCGGCGAGCAGTACAGCATGTGCGGCTGCTGTATCCCATTCCATGGTAGGACCAAATCGTGGGTAAAGATCAGCACGTCCTGCAGCAATTAGACAAATTTTGAGAGAGGACCCTGCACTAATTTGTTCGTACACTTTACGTGTATCCAAGAAGGCTTTGAGATCATCGTTATCACCATGTCGTCTGCTGGCTACGACAGTTGCACCTTCTGCTGGGATATTTCGCACTTGCGCAACAATGGGCTCGTATCCTTTTTCAAAGAATACACACATTTCCGCGGAAACCCAGGTAAGGCCTTTGGCTGGTGCGTGAACAACGCCGGCCACAGGGACGCCGTTTTCAATTAAACCGATATTGACGGTAAATTCACCATTTTTGCTAATGAATTCTTTGGTACCATCCACAGGATCAACCAACCAGAAAAGGCTATGATCAGGATCAGAACCAAGATCCGGAATTTCACCTTCAGATGCGGCTTCTTCCGATATCACTGGAATGTCAGGGGTAAGTGTGTTTAAGGCACCAAGAATAAAAGCCTCTGCAGCTTTGTCTGCTTCTGTCACGGGTGAAGAATCAGATTTATTTTCGACCAAGATGCCTTCTGGACGATTGTAGATTTCCATGATGATGTTCCCTGCACGTTCAGCGATGATAAGCAGTGCGTTCATGAGATCGCGGTTGTCATCGTGAACAGGAATCTCGGCAGGAATTTGCAACGGGCCCATGGTCTTCTCCTTTTGTGGCGTTAACTGGTGATCCAATCCCTTAAGGCAATTGAAGATTCAGCAAGCCATAATGATCATCTCTTGGTTCTGCTGGTAACTTATCTATCCTGAGCTGTCTAGGTTTTTGCTTCTTAATCAAACCAAATATAGGGCAGTTTACATAAGAATGTTATATCTTCTGTATCGACATTACTTTCAGAGGTTGCAATAACCGATAGAGGGTGGCATTTCTGCTTTTGTAAATTCACAGGGCTTTTGTGCTACTGTTTCTTTCTTTCTGCGGAGTTTTCTGTGTCAAAAAGCTTTTTGTTAACAATAGCCTTTTTATCAATATTGATAACAGGGTGCAGCGTGACGAAACCATCTGAGAGCTCTTTGTCGCATCTCTCCTCCTCTTATTCTAAAGACCAGATGGGGTATTGTTTTGGCCATGGTTGTAAAAACAAAGGAATGATTGAAATCGATGAAAGCCAATGGATCGAAATTCAATCTCTTTTTGCGACAAAAAAACTCACTCCTGATTCTGAACGTAAGGCTATCGCAATTGCCATAGGGAGGATTGAAAGAATAGCTGGAGATCAGAACGGAACCTCTAAGGATAAGGCCGGAACCTTTATGAGTGACGTGGGGAAGAACCAATTGGATTGTATTGATGAAGCGGTAAATACAAGTAATTTTATTGATCTACTTCAGCGAGACGGTCTAATTAAACACCATGAACTTCGACAACCTATTCTACGAAGCTGGGTCAACGGAAACATTCTTCATGCAACAGCCGTTTTGGAACAGATCGACAGCCCCCTAGAGGAAAAGACCACTTTATGGTCTGTTGACAGCTCCTTTTTTAAGAACGGAGAAAGTGCAACGGTTGCGCCGCTTACATTGTGGCAACAGGGCTGGGTTCCAGAAGGTGGCGTTAATTGAGAATTATACTTAAGCCTCAGTTTGAAGTTTATAGAATCATCTTTAGATAAAGTTAACGGTACAGAAAGAGTTTTCCGATAAACAGGAAGTAAGAGTAGGTACAATAAATCTACACTATATGCTGAACTTGTGATTGGAGTTACTTCATGTTGAAGCCTGCCGTGATAATTCTGGCCATTGCTAGTATTGCTCTTACAGCTTGCGGTAAACCTTTGGTTAAACGTGATCAACAGCCACAAACAACCCACAGTCAATATAAAGCGCTTACTTGGAATGACTGGGGGCTTTTGGGTGATAGAGCTGCAACACGGATCGTCATGGATTTGGCTGCGGCACCTGATTTTGATGTGGCTTCTGTTGTGGATGTCTCTCCGCCATCTTCGGATGGGAAAAGTGATGCTCCTGTTAGTTATGGTTCATCGAAACCCTTTTATATACAGCCGGGTCCCGTTGATATGCCGTTTGGCCGTGCATTCAAACGGATACTTGAAGACAAGCTTTTGACAAAAGGGGTTCCTGTTGTAACCTCGCCCAAGGGGGCAATCGTTGTAAACTATCAAGTTCAAAGCTTTTTCTATGACGACAAAGGGTATCAATTACCAGCCTCACCAGAATCGGTCTTTGGTCTCGCGACGGCTATTGGCATCAAGGAATATGGTAATTGGGGGACACTTACCACAATTGGGGCAGGTTTAGCTGTGACAGAACTTGTTCGGGGCTTAATTGATTTTGGCGCTGTAACCAATGCGGAAATGGTATTGACCACGACAATTGCGCATGGCGCGGAGCTTCTTCATCAGAAATCTGAGGTCATCTATATACGCCCCGAAGAACTGGCTTTGTATATGACAAGTTTTCCTGCTGATCGTCCCATTAGGACAACAGCAACTGGCGAAGAAGAGAAATTGCCTGTTCGTACAATCGCAATCGTGACGCAGTAGGGAAAAAGTTAATGATAAAGAGTATTTTCGTTTCTACTGTTATTTTGTTTGGTCTTACGGCTTGTGCGCCGGATTCATATAATCTGTATAGTGATCCTGTTCCTGAAGCCAATTCTGTCAGTGCCGCGAACCTTCTTCCTGAAGTGTATAATGCTGCTGATACGTTGGTATACACTTCCAGCCAGAACTTGGATCGCAACGCTTCTGTTCTTGTGGCTTCTATTGTTGATGTTGATGCTCTTGAAACCAGTTCAACATTTGGACGGACCCTAAGTGAACAGCTATCAGGACGCATTGCCCAACTTGGCTATAGTGTGTCGGAAGTCAAAATGAGAGATTCTCTTGCAGTCAGACCGCATCAGGGAGAGTTAATGCTTTCACGTGATTTAGCTTTTCTGGCAGGTCGTCAAGATGCGCAGGCTGTTCTTACAGGAACCTATTCTATTGGAGAGCATAGTGTCTTTGTAAATTTACGGCTCCTTCGCGCGGGCGATGGCCGTATACTTTCGGCGACAGATTTTCGACTAAACAAAGATGCCGATATTTCTTCCATGCTGCCAACAAAAACACAAGGTGGTTGGGTTTTAGTTCAGTAGAGAAAAAATATTCCAGCCGTTCGCTTTTGTGTATTTCAAAACGAGGAATTAGCGGGACATATTAATAATGAAAAGCCCTGTTTTTACAGAACTTTTCATTGATTAGAATATATTCGTAAATTTTAAGGTTAAGTTCTTTCAATACGACATGTGAAACAGTTATTCGTTGTTGATCGTGCATGAATGTAAGAAATTTTCTCATTTTTAAACATGTCGAGGGCGGCTTCTTTCACTGTTTCTGATTTAACAGTTTGGCCAGTACCATAGACGATCCTGTTATCAGCGTTATAACCGCGTAAAAGTGTGTTGCCCTGGGAACGGATATTGTCAGGAAGCTCTTCGTTATCCTGGTGTTCTTCACAAAGATCACTGTGAAGGAAAATTGGGCCCGTTTCTGCATAGGGTTGTTTGTCCTCAAAAGGACGGTAGGAAAGCACAAGAACACCTTCATTATTTAGGATTGGCTTTAGGCAGTGACGACATGGAAACCCAGATCCATCAGAGATCATGCGCTCTGGTTTTTGTCCGTTTTCGTCATGTCCGCCGCATTGTAATAGTCTGGCTTTTTTATTCGGGATACCTAAAAAGCGAACTCGGGATGTATTCTGGTCTGTCATCGTTTCCTCCATTTGTTTGTTGAGAAGAGAAAACCAGAAATAGGTGTGTTGCTTCTATCTATTTCTTGCTTTTGTATTTATAAAGCAGGAAAGGCCCCAAAAGTGGGGCCTTTCGTTCATGAAAATCAAAATTCTTAACTGGCTAGGTTTGTTCGCTCAGGTAAGGATTCCATTTTTTGGCGGTAGAGAATAATATCTTCTATCGCGACAACAGGAAGACTGTGCTTCTGTCCAAAGGCAATAATCTCGGGTAACCGTGCCATCGTACCATCAGGATTGGTAATTTCACAAAGAACTCCTGCGGGTTTCCATCCTGCCAAGGCCGAGAGATCACATGTCGCTTCTGTATGACCTTGGCGTGTTAGTACGCCGCCTGTCATCGCGCGGAGCGGAAAAACGTGCCCTGGGCGGGCAAGGTCATCCGGTTTGCAATCATCAGCAATGGCGGTTTTGATTGTGGTGACCCGGTCTGCTGCGGATACTCCTGTTGTTACGCCAGCTTTGGCTTCAATCGTCACTGTAAACCCAGTCCCCATGGAAGAGTTATTGTCACTGACCATTTGGGGGAGCTCGAGAGATTGCAGTTTTTCATCTGTCATACATAGGCAGACAATACCACTGCACTCACGGATAAGCATCGCCATCTGTTCATTGGTAAGTGTTTCTGCCGGAAAAATGAGATCACCTTCATTTTCCCGATCTTCGTCGTCAACGACAAGAACGCCTTTGCCTTTCCTCATGGAAGCGAGGGCCTTTTCGACACGATCATAAGGGGTGCCGAATTGGGCCAGCAAAGACTGGTGTGTATGATCGTTTGCGATCTGATTCATGGTTGTCACTCCAAAAAAGCGGCGTAACCAGAATCAGGGCGTGTTCAGAAAGGACGTTTGTATTACTTAGAATTTATAAGCCATACACACGCACGCGCCAGAACCCTACAGGGATAACTAACCTGAGTGCTCTTGCCTATCCTCTCCCATCCGGACTGTTACCGTCGGCTCTGGAGTTTCACCAGATCTGCTGACCCCTTAATAATGAGAAGGATCTATAGAAAGACACTTCTCATTATTAAGGGCGCTCGCGGGCTTCTTTCTTAAACTTGAAAGTTACCGCCGGTCGGGAATTTCACCCTGCCCTGAGAACAAGCGCCTAAATGCACATATCTTTCCCTAAAGTGATTTCTTTAGCGAAAGATGAGATAAATCTAGACCATTTTTTCCCTCTTAGGCAAGTTGGAAACCGTCTCTTTTGACTTAATCCGCGACTTGGATCAGAAGAGAACATGTAATAGAATCTACAGGGACGAACAAAATGAACATCAGGCATTATTGTGATCAGGACAAAAACGGAGTTATCAAACTTTGGCAAGAAGATGAACCAACCCCTTCGCCTTGGAATGATCCAATTGAGGCTTTGCTAAAGAAGCAAATATTCCAGCCTGGGTTAATATTTATTGCCGAGGAAGGGGGAGAAGTTGTCGGGACAACTATGGCTGGATATGACGGACATAGGGGGTGGATTTACAGCGTAGTTGTTGATCCTCTACATCGCCGTAAAGGGGTTGCAGCGAGCTTGCTTGTGTATGCAGAAGCGGAACTTGGAAAACTTGGATGTGTGAAAATCAACCTTCAGGTTCGGGATGGAAACGATGGAGCCGTGGCTCTTTATAAAAGCCTTGGTTATTCAGTAGAGCCAAGGGTAAGTATGGGAAAAACGATTGAGGCGTGATCCTTGCTATTTATATTTTTTTTTGTGTTTGGGGCGCCATGTGTCTAGCCATCGGCCGAATTTATTTCCTGTTTCCCTAGTTCTCTCACTCGCGGCTTCTGCAGAGGAAGAGATGTCGTTGACAACGTCAGAAACATCTTCCAGAGCAGGGTCGATATGGCGACGTTTTATCCGGGTTATAAATGCCCAAATCATATAACCAAGAACGGCCATTGATATAAAAAAGAACGTATTGAACCAAGGGATGATTAACTGGTTTGGTCCCTCTGCGCGTCTAATGTCTACGGCGTTTGGGAAGAGGGATAAAATTGGAATACGCCAGCCATAATGAGTAATAACAACCCAAATGGGGGCTGCCTCAGTTGAAATCCAAGCTTGAGATTGTGCCTGTAAATTACCGGAATCAAATTTCAGATAAGGCGGCCAGTGCCAGTCGGTATCTTCATTTCTGTAAACCCGCGGGGTTGCATTTGGCCAGGCTGTATTCACAAAGCGGACGTCGCGCGTTCTTTCGGGATTTGTTTTAGGGGCCTCAGTGTCAAATAATCCGAAAGTATCCATTCGTTTCACGTCTGTTCCGACGACACGGACGATGTCTTGTCCAGGTAGATTGTAATGAAGAAAGCCACCGAGAAGAATGATGATCATAAGGCCCAAAGCCCACTTTACTGTTTGCATTTGGCACCTCACATAAAGTTAGCAATAAATAAAAGTCCGAAAATTATAATCAGTGGAACCGCATAAACCCCTAATAGGAGTTTCTTTTTTAAAGAATGATCATAATTTGAAATGCCCTGAGTAATATAGTTTTCGAGTTCTTGATCAGGATTTGTTTGTATAGAATCTTTAGGTGAGTTCGCCTTATATTCAGCAACCAGTTCGCGTTTTTTGTCCCATCTGTAATAGAAAGACAAAGCAATATAAATAACGGTTAAAATGCCAAATATAATAACAAGCCGAAACAACCAAAGTATCATTAGATTGTTCCTCCCCAAGGGCCTTTAGTCTTTTTTCGGGTAGATGGGGTTGGTTTTTTTCTTGAGTAATTCGGAACGGGATATTTCCCCCAGGGTTGTTTAGGTGGAGCTTCCCTTTGATTTCTATCGTGTAATTCTTTGAGTGCGGCAGGGCTATCATCGCCAAATAGTTCGCGTCTTACCTTGGTCTTGTCAGAAAAATACTCTTTGCTCAGAAAATCTGTGGCGTAGTTTCTTTTGGCATCATTCCATGTTGAGTAAGATGTATAAAATGCTTCTTTATGGCAAATAAAAAGTTGTAAAATATCCTGTGGCATTAACTCTGCAAGCAGCATATTTACCAGATCACGGTCAGGATGAAACTTGGCTCTAACGCTATAAAAATAAGCGGGATGTTCTGGCGATAGAGTTGGTTTTTGCCCCCCTTGTTCTAACCAACGGAGCAAATCATTGAGTCCCTCAAATTCATCAGGAAGGTTTTTTTCAGTACGTAAAGCCAAAGAACGCAATTCGTAGCGAGATAAGTCTTTAACCGTTATCCCTTCGGAAGTGAGGTGTTCGACCATGATAAAATCAAGTCGTTGCAGAATGATGTCCTTTGCATCGAGATCCTCTGCATCAATAAGAGGCTGGATGAGTTTGTTTTTTTCAAGAAAGGCAGCAATTAATGATCTGTTTGAAAAATTGAGAACAGTTTCGATGGGAAAGTCGAGGAATTCATCTTTGGGTATCTTAGAAATAACAACGGGAAGCTGTGTATCCCGAAAAACGTAGACACCATCGAAATGGGTTGTGTGAAAATTACCTTGCTGAAAGCTTTTGTTTTTTAGGGTTACAGGGTATCGCCTGATATCTCCGGTCTCTTTGGCGAGGTTGATCATTTTTGAAGCGAGTTCGTCGTTCCACCAACCATCTGGTTCGATTTGAAAGCGTTCAACAAGCTTTGAGAGTTCGGATGCTTTGGCAATAGCACGTTTAACAGTATCAGCTTCAATGCGAATTTGCCGAATATCTAAAAGATGTTTTGCGTTTGAAATTCGGTAAACAGAATTCATTAATTCCCCAAATACAGCGTCGCGTGATGTAAGGGCAAATAGAGCAGTTTCATTTTCAACAATGAACTTTTTCAAGATAGATCTGGAAGTTGAGAAGTTCATGTTTAAGAGAGGGGAGCGTTTTTGTTCGACGCTAAGGAGTATAAACTGTCGGTTACAGCCATGGGGGTTTAAGTAACTATGGTCCTCAAATTCTTCTGCTATTTCCGGTGCAAATCCAGACAGGTCGATATGAAAGCTGCTTAATAACGTCCGGCGTCCGGTCAACTTTTCAAGGGCTTCATTATATCGCTCAACAAGGGCTGGCGTCGCAACTTCAAAAAGGTTGCCATACATTAAGCCTCGTTCTACCAACCGCATCATGAGTTTTAGCCCTGTTCGCCAGTTGTGTCAGTGTACCGGCGACGCGCTTCTGCATGGCGTTGCATTTCTCGGACATGGTTTTCTATCGCGACTTCATCAGACTTACCTGAGTAGCGGAACTCACTATCGGCATAGCGGTTGATTTCCTGAATGACCATGTCGACTGTAATAGGTTTGGCAAGATCGGAAATCATGTTCTTTTTGGTGTCATAGTCCTTGGTTAAAAAAAGGTCAGGTTGGTCCATCCATTCATCCGGCAGCTCGAAATCCATCGCCCGGACCTTGACCGCATCCGTGATATTCTTAATGGCACGACCCGTAAAACGTTCGTCGGCTTCTTGAATAGCTTTTAGGTACAATCCGAGCTTTGCAATAGTATCCAGTTCGCCAATCGTTTCTTGAACACGGTCAAAAACGGATACCAAGCGTGTTTCTGATGGACGGGAATAACCGTCATAAGAAGCAGCAACAGCTTTGTTGATTTCCTGTGCTGCGTAAAGATCGTGTTCACCTAGCGGGATTTCGTGACGCTTTCCCAAGAGGAGATGTAGGATATCTATGTAGTCGTCTTTAGATTGGGGACCGTCGACTAAAAACCGAGCACCTGCTCTTTGTCGTAAGGCGTCATCCACCTGTTCGGGATAGTTTGAAAACATACCAAAGGTACAGTTGCCCCTAACCACTGTGTTGGCTCCTGCAAAACTTTCCATAAGTACGGCTGTGATTTCCTGTTGGCCGGCAGATGATTGACGATCACCTCGTTTACCTGCGATTTGGTCGATGTCATCAATGGTTCCAAAGCCGATAACCTGAGGGTCCAGAACCGTTTGGATAAAGGCTTTGGCATTTTGTGCTGATTTACCCTGGTAGCTATCGATTGAATCTGTCGACAGGTTGGCATAACGGAAGGGATAGCCAGCATTGTTACAGTATTCGTTCAGCAAGCCCGCCATCATCTGGATCAGGGTCGTTTTCCCGGTCCCAGGTTTACCATCGCCCATGAAGGTAAAGATAAACCCACCCAGTTCAGCGAAGGGATTGAGGTGTCGATCAAAGTCATAGGCCATAAGCATTTTAGCCAGTTTCATGGCCTGATACTTCGCGATGTGGTTGCCGACGACCTCATGTGGCTTCTTGAAGGTCATAATCAACGAAGTGCTTTTGCTTTTGCTCGCCGGGGTAAAGCCGTCAATTTGAAAATCATCAGCCTCGACCTGATAACTTACACTTTTAAAGCTATCCAAACGTGGTGCATTTTGTGCTTTCAGAGAGATCTTCTCCATCAGCCTTTCGCAAAAGGTTGAAACAACCCGAATGACTTTGGTGTCATCTGTTGCAAACAACGCAAGCGTTTGGTCGAGTTCCCAAAGGGCACCATGTAGGGCGAGTTGTGGGTTGTCGGTTAAAATTTCTTCTACTTCTCCAATATCCAGTTCTCCTTCACCAGCTTCTGCAACCTGAGAGGAGAGCAGAAACGTGGTCATGCTCGCGAAAACTTGGAGGGATATCAAAGAGGCTGCGGACAACAACTCAGAAAACTCTGCTTTGCGCGTGGCATCAAGTCTGCCTTCGAGGTTGTCTCTTTTGAGGTCGGAGAGGACGGTTTGATCGGCATAGAGATCTGAGACGGCGTGCGCGGTGGCCAGAGCGCGTCGCATTCCTTGTAACAGAGTGGCCTGTGCAGGGCTTGTTAGAGGGTCACTTTCATCTGTCGCTTCAATGCGGTCGATCAGATGAACGCCTTCTGGACGGGCCGTTGATTGGGTTGCCAACCCCGGGGTGGTTGATCGAAAGCGTCGTCGAACACCAATGCCGGGGGAGCGTTCGGTGGCGGTTGGTTTCGCGCCATCGCGCGGCTTTGCAATTCTGGGGGTGTGATCAAATCCTTCCAGCAAGCCTTCGGCAGCTGCGTAGTTACTTTTTATTTGATCTTCACGAATTTCCATTAAATTTTGCGAGGTGCTCATAAATATATCTCGTTTATTTATCTGTGTTAAAGGCTGCTCAGGACTTTTCCATCAGCGCCAACCACGAATTTTCTAATATTGCGTAATCCTGGGGGATCCCGGTCTTCCAAGACTTGGTAAGGTCGTTGAGGCAAAATGAGGTAATGGTTTGTTTCTGTGGCACCAGTCTCAACTTCACCGCGTGCATATTGGTTCAAATCAAAAATTTCCTGATCGATCTTACCAAATATGCCGGTAGATTGTTTACTCGTACTTTTTGAAATCAAGGATTCTACTGTCCATGCGAGACACCAGTCTAATCCAGGCTCGCCGGAGGACTCTTCAAGCACTTCTCTCAAGGGGCCGTTTTGTTGAGTGAAGGCATGTGAATACATTGGACCGATTGTTATCCGGCGCAGGGATTTGGGGTGCAGATCGCTAAAATCTTTATCAAATCCTGAGGCAATCGTTAAGAGCTTTAATGAGATAGAAGACTGAGCCAGCAAGTGGCTTTGTACCCGAGGCCACCTTTCTTCATCGTGTTGTAAGAAGGCCTGCCCGGAATCTTCCAATTTCATTATGTAAATGATGGGAAGGTTGGTCTGGCTATCAAATGTTGCCCAATGGACAAGGTAACTGCGGCGAAGTTTGTGTGATTTTTTTTGTGATCGAATTTGTGGATGATTTTGCGCCCAGAACAAGGCCCTGTTTTGGAGGTGCTCGTAATAAAGACGTTGAGACATTGCAAATTGTAATCGGCGCGGAAGTTTTAATTCATTGAGGATGTAACTGGTCATATCCTCAATTAAATTTTTCTTAGGTGGTAAGCTGCCAAGATGATGTTCTGCCTGAACACAATCATTCGCCATTTGCAGGAGTTCCCGATAAACGGGAAAGCCAGAATCTTGACGGTCAATCTCTAATTCATGGGGTAAAGCATTGGAAACGTGCCCTGCCATTAAGTGTTTATAGGATAATGCAGAAAAGGTCGAAGACAGGCAGATTAAATAACCTTCGACAATTTCCAACTCTGATTGCTCAAGGCGTCCATTTCCAGATGCCAAGGCCGCAACATCCCTCATATGTCCGATGATGCGATCAAACTTGGCAAAATATCGCCGTGTCGCCGCAGCATCGGGAAGAGGGTAATGATCCTCTCTTAAGGTCAAGTTCTTACCTTAATTTTGGCCGTAAAGATTTTTATCGTGCTTTTCAACGATACCAGCAAAGCGACGTGCAAAACGCTCGTCGGACTTAGCTTTTTCTTCCAGTACTTTTCGCGCGAACACGATGTGATCTTCGTGTTTTTCCATCATTTCAGCCATACGTTGGTTCGTTGCTGAGCCAATGGCTGCCATAGCTGTTTGTGCTTCTTGATCCGTTGCAACACCGATCTCGTTGATGCGGTGAGCAACATCTTGCTGCTGAGCCGTTTTTAAGGATTTGGTCAAGGCATCATAAAGAACCACACGTTGTTTGGTGTCTGTCTGAAGCTTATTGATGAGTACCATTTGTGTTGCGGCTTGGTTTTGCAAGGAATCAACCCAAGTTTTACCCTTTTCGATATAGCGTTCAAGGGTTTGGGACTTAGCAAGTTTGACCTGCTCTTCTTGAACCATTTCGTTGTAAGTTCCATTGAGTTCAGCAAGCTGACTTTCCAATTTGGTTCGGGCAGCGGCATCCTGTTCTACAGAGATTTTTCCTTCGAGCGTGATAATCTCCGGGTCCATTGCAAGAATGCGGGCCTTTAGGTCTTCCAGTTCACCAACAGTGGTTTCGCGTTCGTTGAGGGTTTCGGAAAGGTTCTTTTCTACGCGAACCTTATGCGTTTCAAGGACAGTCAATTGACCTTGCAGTAGGGAAACAATAACGTCCGATTTACCTATGAGATCTTGTAGTTTATCATCGATTGATGCGCCGCGAATACGCTCTTCACGCATTGAATCTGCTTTTGCGGAAGAGAGAAACCCAATGATGCTTTCCCAAGCCGTTTTTTCTCGCATGGCGTCAAAATCTTTGGAAAACCCAGCAGTTACATCATCCAGTCCCATTATGAGGTCGGCAATGTTCGCGTTCATGGAATCACTGTGGTTGTGAACGTCATCCAATGTGGCATTTTCAATATCTATGGAGACATCAGCGCCCTGTTTCATCTTTGATTGGGCTGTTTCCATACGGTTTGTAAGCTCGTTTATCTTGGCTTGAGCGTTCTCGACCTCAGCTTGAGTTTTCTGGATTGCAGTTTCAAAATTGGCCACTTTGTTGTTCCCCCAAAAGTATCTACTAATCGTATATATAGGTATTGCCTATCAATTATTCCCGTAAAATCGTACACGGCTATACACACAACGGGTAAAGAAGGCGAATAAATTTCTCGTTTATAGTGTGCTGAGAATAGCGGAGGATATTTGATAAATCAAAATGTTATTGAGGTGTTTGGACGTCAATTTGTACGACATTTGTGATTTTTGAAAACGGGGAAGCGTTTCTTATCTTTACGGAAGGAAAACATTCCTCTCGTGTTGTAAAGTTTCCTCATAGGGTTGAAGTTATTCTTGGCTGGTTTCGTCTATGTTACTCTTGGAATATTACCGTGTTCTTCATCTCGGAATGTCAAAATTTCATATCCGGTTCGTGTCACTAGAATAGTGTGCTCCCACTGCGCGGAGAGGCGTCGATCTTTGGTTGTTATGGTCCAACCATCAGGATGTTGTCGGATCGCTGCCTTGCCTTGATTGATCATCGGCTCAATGGTGAAAGTCATCCCTTCTTTTAGCTTTAAGCCTTGATTGGGAGAGCCAAAATGGGCGACGTCAGGGACTTCGTGCATGCTGGCCCCTATACCATGACCGCAAAATTCACGCACGACTGAATAGCGTTTTTTTTCGGCAATATTTTGAATAATAAAACCTATATCACCAAGAGTTATACCTGGTTTTACTTGTTGAATAGCGCTGTAAAGACAGTGTTGAGTGGTATCAATTAACTGTTGCGCAAAGGGTTTTATTTCTCCGACAGTAAACATTTTACTGCTATCGCCATAGTAACCATCTTTTAAGACAGTTAGGTCGACATTTAAGATATCCCCATTTTTAAGTCTTACTTTGTCCGAAGGCATGCCGTGGCAGATAACGTGATTAAGGGATGTATTAACGGCATATGGGTAATCGTATTGTCCTTTGCTGCCGGGTACGGCGTCAAGGTTTTGAATGATGTAGTTTTCACAGAAATCGTTAATTTCCATAGTTGATATGCCTGGCTTTATAATCTCGGCAACGGCTTCAAGCACTTTTGCCGTTAAGGCGCCAGATCTTCGCATTCTCTCAATTGCTTCGTCTGTCTTAATGACTGGTTTTCCGGGAAGCATATCAAGCTGTTTTCTGCGCAGTGTGCGCGGATTGACTGTTGGCGATTTCGTGTTGATGTGCTGCGTCCAACATCAGCGCAAGGAGGTCAGTATAACAGAGTTGAGGATGACTTTCGGCCATCATACCGACTTTCATCCAGTGTTCGGCCTGTGCATTAATAGATCGTGTCATTGCCTTGCTGGCAATACGTGTTTTTTCATGCATATCACCAGATATTTTTACGATACCCATTTTCGAATCCATATATGATTTGTATCTTTTTTGTATGCGAATTGGATGGTTCTTCGCAAGATATAATAAAGGTTCAAGCTTTTATCAATTTATCCCTGACTTTGATTTTGTTTTCTAACGTGCGGTGAACGGGGCACTTGCCTGCGATTCCAAGTAAACGTTGCTTCTGCTCATCGCTTAAATCACCGATAAGTTCAATCTTGCGTTCAAGTACGTCTATTTGGCTTTCTTTATCTTCGCAGCCTGTGCAATCCTGGATATGCTCTCTGTTATGAGAGAGCTTTACGAGGACATCTTCGAGCGGCCATTTTTTACGATTTGCGTACATTCGTATTGTCATTGAAGTACAGGCACCGAGTGCCGCTAAAAGCATTTCATAAGGATCAGGGCCATGGTTCGAACCGCCGACCGCGAGAGGTTCATCCGCAAGCCAATTATGATCGTCGGTTTGGATATTCCTGAGAAAGGCTTTATTTTCTTCAGATACAAGTACCTGCCCTTTTTCTGGGAGGGTTGGTCGTGCAGGGCTTTGAGGAGAAGAAATATAACGTTCGGCCCAGGCGGCAATTGTACGGCCGACATATACGGCATCCGCAGTATTTGTCAGAAGGTGATCTGCGTTATCAAGTGAGACGAAGCTTTTGGGATGTTTAGCTGTGACAAATATTTCACGGGCTTCGTCGATACCAACTGTGCTGTCGATTGGAGAGTGAAAGACAAGGAGGGCTTTTTTTAAATTCTTGATGTGATCCTTCATATTGTGGGCGGAAATGTCGGTGAGGAATTGTTTTGTAATGTTAAAGGTTCTGCTGCCAAGTTTAACCGCCGCAACGCCGTCTTTTTCTATGGTTTCGATTTGATCAGAAAGCAGGTGGGTTACATGATCAGGAGTGCTTGGGGCGCCAATTGTAATCACGGCTTTTGCTTCTGGAATTTGTTCTGCGGCAGCTAAAACAGCTGCTCCCCCCAGACTGTGACCGATCAAGAGGGCAGGGGCTTGGTACTGATCGCGAAGTAACCTGGCGGCAGCGACCAGATCTTTGACATTAGATGAAAAATTTGTGTTTCCAAAATCGCCATTGCTCCCACCAAGTCCTGTAAAATCAAATCTGAGAACGGCAAAGCCCTTTTCCGCGAGGCTGCGGCTAATCCTTGTAGCTGCCGGGATGTCTTTTCCACAAGAAAAACAGTGGGCAAAGAGGGCGTAACCGCTTGGTTTTTGATCTGGTAATTCTAAAGCGCCTACGAGGTCGGTTCCTTGCTGGCTTTTAAAGCTTACTTTAATTCTCTGCATTGCCCCGTCTTTCTTTTATTTAAATTTGGAATAATCCTAGCATATAAATGGTTGGCGGCAGGAAGGAGTAAAATCACATCTTGGTTATAAACCCTACTCGAATTATATTTTCGGTAAAAGTTAACTCCAACCTTGTTTCTTGCGGGTTCATTTCTTAGCTTTAGTAATATACTGTTTTATTGAAATTGAGGTTATCATGTTAGCTGTTATCTCTCCGGCAAAGAAATTAGACGATGGCGCTGCGAAAGTAGATCTACCTACAACGCTCCCTGTATTTTCTAGCCAGATAAAGGACCTGCTAACAGTAACAAAGGATTTGTCTCGTGCAGATCTTAGGAGCTTGATGAACATCAGCGATAACCTTGCTGATTTAAACTATCAGCGCTATCGGGCCTTTTCTTTTCCTTTCACCGTTGATAATGCCAAAACAGCTGTAGATACCTTTAAGGGCGATACTTACGTTGGTTTAGAAGCCGAGACACTTAACGATGCAGAGCTTACATATGCTCAAGATCACCTTCGCATCCTCTCAGGTCTTTATGGCTTGCTTCGTCCTTTGGATTTGATGCAGCCGTACCGTCTGGAAATGGGGACAAAATTGCGCAATCCTCACGGCGAAGATCTTTATGATTTCTGGGGAGATCAGATCACGGACGAGTTGAGTATTTTACTTGCTGACATGGCGGAACCAGTCTTAATAAATTTGGCTTCCACCGAATACTTTAAGGCGGTAAAGCCTCGTAATCTGAAAGGGAGAATTATCACTCCCGTCTTTAAAGAAGTCAAAGACGGTGTGGCCAAAATTATTAGTTTTCCGGCCAAGCGTGCGCGGGGAATGATGTCTCGCTATATGGTGCAAGGACGTATTGATCGTCCTGAAGGTCTTAAAGATTTTTCGGTTGCGGGGTATTCTTATCAAGAGCATCTATCTAGCGATGATATCTATGTTTTCATTCGGGAGCAGGGCACTAATTGAGCCCTTTGTCTCAAGTCAACATCCTTTGGGGCAGTGAAAGCATATGCTAAGTGGTTTGTAATGCTGCTTTGGGAAGGGGAGCTTCATGAGCGTGAGCATAAGCATGACTTTTTTGATTTTTTCATAAAGTATCTGACCCTCAGATAAATAAAGGGTACTGATACGTGTGCTTCTTAGTCTCGTTGAGTAATTCCAACAATGTAAAGCTAATGTGTAGTTTGTAGTGCGTCTACCTGTTGTTTTATAACTCGAAAAGCACCTTCAAAGCCGTGTTTTTCTAGTTGGTAGGAAATCACGCCATCGTAGGCAGTTCTGCTGATGCCAAAAGTTCGATGAGTAATGTTATCCTCAGCCAGACGATTTTCTAACTGTTCTGTTGTCGGCATTGGTAATTTGCCTCCTTTAGAACCCTCTCGTCATCTTGATCGATTGGAGAGGGAAGTTGATGCCGTGCCTATGATCTTCCTTTTTCTGTGTGTAAACTTTACGATATATGAAGGTTAATTAAAAGTTAATTTTTTATGAAGTGAAAGTTGTGATTTAGTATTTGAGGAGATCAATGAATAAAAGAGATACAGTAAATAGCGGTAATTAGGTGTTTTTTGTTTTTCACTTTGGAATAAAAGTAAGGAGGGCAGGGTTAATGTTCCCTCCTTACTTGTTCTTAACTTAGCGTCTTCTTCTACGCCGGCTCCGACCTTGATCATCCAGGCTTTCTGCCTTACCCGTTTTTTTCTCGGGGAGGGTGACTATTTTTGACAGGTTGACAAACTCATCCACGGTGTTTGGCATTCCCATGGCATTGACGAAGTGTTCCTGAAACTTTGGTTCGACGGCAGTTTCAATTTTTTCAACTTTGCTGACGACATTTTCGATCTCTTTACGTGCCTTTTTATTTAGTAAGGCAATACGTGCGCCTGTTCCAGCTGCGTTACCTGCAGATTTAACACGTTCAAGATCGCAGTCAGGGATCAGGCCTATTACCATGGCGTACTTTACATCGATATGGCTACCAAATGCGCCCGCAAGCTGGATGCGATCAACGGTTGTGACATCTAACTTTTCCATTAACAGTTTAACGCCAGCATAGAGAGCAGCTTTTGCCAACTGAATGGCACGGACATCAGTTTGGGTAACTTTGATAATAGGCTCTTTGTCACTTATTATGTAGTCAAAAGTTTTTCCGTTGGATTGAACGCGTGGAGAAACGGTTGCTTTTGAACCGTCAATTATGCCATCAGTCTGGATGATACCAGCCAGGAACATTTCCCCGATGGCTTCAATGATACCTGACCCGCAAATACCTGTTACACCACTGGATTTGGTTGCTTCAGCAAACCCTTCTTCGTCTGACCACAAATCTGATCCAATAACCCGATATCGGGGTTCAAGTGTTTCTGGATCTACACGAATACGCTCTATTGCTCCTGGTGCGGCCCGCTGTCCGCTCGTAATTTGTGCGCCTTCAAACGCAGGTCCTGTTGGGGAGGAGCAGGCAAGTAGCCGATCCCTATTCCCCAGTACGATTTCAGCATTTGTACCCACATCACAGATTAAGGTAATTTCGTCTTGTAAATGTGGCCCTTCTGAAAGGATGACACCAGCAGTATCGGCTCCTACGTGTCCGGCAATACAAGGGAGTATGTAAACCCGACCATCAGGACTGATATTCAGATCTAATTCTGATGCGTAGAGATGGATCGATGAGTTTAAGGTGAGAGCGAAGGGGGCTCCACCAAGCTCTGTCGGATCAATGCCCAGTAAGAGGTGGTGCATTACAGGATTGCCGACAAAAGTCATGCTGAGAATATCACTGCGTTCAATACCGCCTTCGTCTGCGACAACTCCGATTAGAGTATCAAGCGATTCACGAACGGCAGTGGTCATTTCTTTGTCGCCACCTGGGTTCATCATTACGTATGAAACACGGCTCATTAAGTCTTCCCCAAAACGAATTTGAGGATTCATAATTCCAGAAGAAGCTGTGACGTTACCTGTTTGAAGGTCGCATAAATGGGCAGCAATCGTTGTCGATCCGAGATCGACGGCTATGCCATAACCTTTTTCTTTAAAACCAGGCCAAAGGGCAATGATGGTTTTTTGATTTTCTACTGCAACAGTAACTTTCCATTTTTCTTTACGTAGTATCGGTTGCAGTGTTTGCAGGGTGCGGAGGTCGCAATGGAGATCGGTCAATCCCCACTGTGCTTTAAGCGCAGAGAAAAGTCGCTCTAGGTCGCCAGAAGGATGGTGCATGTCTGGCTCTTCAACTTCGACATAATGAAGCTGTATGGGGGGATCGATTTCAATCTGGCGAACATCTGCACGTTTTCTAACGACCTGCTTGTGGACCTGGCTCTCAGCGGGGACATCGATAAGAAGATCACCCTCTATCATTGCCTGACAAGAAAGCCGACGGCCTTCTTTCATACCTTTCTTGCTTGCATAGCGCTCTTCTACGCTTGAGAAGGCTGTCATGTTTGTGCAGGAACTGACAATCTTATGCTTGGCGAATTCACCTTCACCGGCGACGACCTGGCAGCGACCGCATATACCGCGGCCTCCGCAAACAGAATCAATATCTACGCCGAGATTTCGGGCTGCGGTTAGAACAGGTGTTCCTATCGGAAAATCACCGTGTTTTCCGGAAGGTGTAAATACGATATGAGCATCTTTAGACATAAGACTCTCCTTGCTCCATTTCCCCAGTTATTTACTTTTAATGCAGGCTTATAATGCCTGTCATTTGTCACTTCTTTATTTAGCCGATATTTGTCTTAAGTGTCTATGTGGCAAATATACAGATAAAATAGATCTTATGTGAAACAAACCCCTTATACCCACAAGGCTAAAGAGCTTTGGATAGGTGCTTCTTTTATTTATCTATGCACGTCGGCGACTGCGACGACCTTCACGCGCCCCACCAGCGCCTTCTGCTGCTGGCT
>NZ_JBHUII010000012.1:1043-1929 GCF_042682825.1 Kiloniella antarctica | reverse complement strand
AACCATCTCATCCCCGCCGAGACCTCGGAATACGAGAGAGAAAACAGATGCTCCAATGAGGATCACGAACACCATGGAAGAAATTTCCATGGTCGAGCGCATGATCGGCCGCAGGATATCCGTGCGCCATACCCGTCCAAGAGAAACGAGAATGCCCCACATTAACCCAAGTGAAGCAAAGCCAGCAGCAATGATCGCAATCATGTCTGTAGCCGGGATTTCATTTCTGGCAACTCTGAGATCAAAGAAGGAAATGAGAACCAGCATAAAGAGCAGACATAACGTGGCAACGATAGTCGGAAGACGACTGCCAAAATCCATGAAATCAAATGGAGATTTACGTTCGGCAGTTTCCAACATCCCCAATTCCTGAGTACGCATACCCGCCAACAACAAAGAACCAATCGCACCAACGGCGGCGGCTTCTGTCGGTGTGGCAATGCCGGTCAGGATGGAACCAAGTACAGAAACGATTAAAGCAACAGGAGGTACAAGGGCGTGGAGGATCTTGCTGATAAAATCACCTGTACTGGTTTTGCCTTCATCGCGTGGGATCGGAGGGGAGCTTTCCGGCTTGATAATCGCGATTAGAAGTTGATAGCCCATATACATGAACACCAGCATCAGACCGGGAATAAGTGCTCCGGCAAAAAGATCACCAACAGACACAGGGTCGGGAGACCAGTTGCCAATAGCACGCTGAGCATCGGAATAAGCGTTGGAGATCTGATCACCAAGGATAACCAGTACGATAGACGGCGGAATAATCTGTCCCAGAGTTCCCGACGCACAGATCGATCCACAAGCGAGCGAAGGGTCATACCCACGTCGTAACATGGTCGGTAGAGAAAGCAGCCCCATGGTGACAACAGTTGCGCCAACGATC
>NZ_JBHUII010000012.1:750-1016 GCF_042682825.1 Kiloniella antarctica | reverse complement strand
GAGATCGAAGACCCCGAGAGAATAGCCAATCAGGGCAAAGGCGATCCCAACGCCCGCAAGGGTAAAGGCCACGGGAAATCCTGCCATGAGAAACAGGCAGGCAGCCCCGAACATGAGGAGATCAAGAGTTTCAGCTAAGTGCATTTTATAGTCCCCCCGGACCGTCTTCTAGGGGCTTGTGTTCAAAGCCTTTGATGATAGCCAGCGAATGAATGGCCATGGAAATTCCTTGTAGACCCATCAAAATACAAAAGGCAATGATGGAG
>NZ_JBHUII010000012.1:0-688 GCF_042682825.1 Kiloniella antarctica | reverse complement strand
ATCTGCCACATAGGGAAGACCGTAGATCATGATTAAGATCAAAACCGGGAACAAGAAGACAATCGTGCCAATAAAATCAACGATGGCCTGCTTTTTTTCGCTGGCTGCACCATAAAATATATCAACCCGAACATGGCCGCCATGTAGCAGAGTATAGCCTGCGCCAAGCATAAAGAGGAAACCATGCATATAGATAATTGATTCCTGCATGAAGATGGAACCAATGCCAAAAACATATCGCATGAGAACAACGATAAACTGAACCAAAACCATAAAGAGGGCGAGCCAAGCAACACTATGCCCTATTTTATTATTCAGACTATCGATGGCTTTTGCGAGGGAAAGAAACCCTGCCACAGCAGTCTCCCTATCGATTGTTATTATTATTTATATATTTACCGAAAAGAGGCTAGCACAGAGCTAGCCTCTTTCGTACTCAAATCATTGCCTATGCCATCACTTAAGGTCACCACTTTAGGCAATGATCAACGTTCTCAGCGATTAGATATCAAGCGCTGTGCCACGTGCGGCTGTGTAGTCGGACTCAGAAAGTGTCGTCCAACGTGCAACCTTGCGGCGGAAGTCGATGTAGCTCTCGTAGATTTCTTTGGAAATGTCATCAGTCTGGCCGACTTCTTTGACAACTTCTTCGGATTTCGCGCCAAGAGCATTCATGATGTCTTGAGAG
>NZ_JBHUII010000011.1:347926-531956 GCF_042682825.1 Kiloniella antarctica | reverse complement strand
GCACCTGCCGCTACAGCCGTAGCTGTACCGGTTAGAAACTTTCTACGATTCATAAAAATTGTCTCCCTGCTGAGAATTATCCATTTTGGATTTATTGACGAAGAAGTGTGGAGAATAAGCAACTTCCTTCGCGAGTGCAATATAAGCCGAACAATAATAATGGCTTAATTATGCAAAGCTGGTTCAATATATTCGCAAAGCGTAATAATATCAGTGGGTAAAATGAAATTGTATAAGGCTTATATTTAAGTGATATTTTGACTGTTCGATCAAAATTTAAATTATAATTGAAGTTTTCTTTAACTTAAGTCTTTCCAGATGCCCTCAACGAGGCCTTCCAGAGGCTGGTATTTCGATTTATAGGACATCTTATTTGATTCCTTGATCCAATATCCTAAATAGACATAGTCAAGGTTTCTAAACTTGGCTTGGTCAATCAACCATAAGATCATATAGCTGCCAAGCCCGCGATCTGGCTTTGTCACGTCGAAAAAACTATAAACGGCTGATATACCAGCGTGAACCCAGTCAACGATGCAAGCGCAAACAAGATCTCCCTCTGCTGAATGGAATTCAATAATTTCAGTATCAACAGGACTGCTATCGACCATGTCTTTGTAGTCGATCCAGTTCATCCCGCTCATGTCACCATCACCGTGTCGGCCTTCGACATAGGGTTTAAAGAGCTGGTATTGCTCTTTTGTCGCTACTGAGTTGTATGGTTTTGCAATGAGATCACGGTTTTTATTCCATACTCGCCTTTGTGATTTTCTCATGGAGAAGTCACTGACCCGGACGCGAACAGATAAGCAGTAGTCGGGGCGATTGTATTGTGGTCGATAAAGAAAGGTGTGGCTACGCCTGAACCCGGACTTAATCATCAAATCGTATTGAAGACTGGCATTTTCATGAGAGATTTCAGTAACCAGTTTACGTTCTTCTTCACCTTCTTTGTAAGGGCAAGGGGAAGGAGGGGTGGTAAAGAAAAGCTGAGGCTTCAAAAACACCATAAACGTCAGTCATAAAGTTACTAAGAGAGTACTATAGATTAGCTATTGTAAATCAAAATATACCAATTGAAACGGACTCACTCTTTTTAGAAAAAGTAAGTCCGTCCGCCCATGTATTAGGATATTTTGCGAGCCAGTTTGACAAAGGGAGATGTTACAAAATTTGGTAAATTCAAAACAAGAATATCGGCGATAGTATCCAAACCAGACTGCATCCAACGAATAGCAGGTGTTGCGAAAGCCAGTGCAAGCAGAGGTAAGATGTGAATAGCACCTCCAACGAAAAGATCAGACAACCAATGGGCTCCAGCGACAGCACGAGCAGTACCACCTAACAACGCAATTGGAAGTGCGAGCCAGAAATATTTACGACCAATCGCGAAATAAAAGAAGAAACCATAGATTCCAGCAACAACTGCGTGGTTACCAGGGAAGCTATCGTCAGCACTTACTTTGGCTTCGAGCCAAGGCACAAGCGTTGTCAGATCGTTAAAAGGCGTCAACACAAGAGAGGGACTGAGTGATTCGTACGACCGGAAAGCATGTTTGGCAAAATAAACGCCAACGACAATAGCTATACCCATGATAACCATATGAGAAAGCCGCAAAGAAAGAGGACGGCTGCGATCGCAGGATACATACCAAAGGCAGGGAATAGCCATAATAAGGCCGTTTAGCTTGTCAAATACAGGGGTATTTACTGCAGCCCAAAATACCTGCCAGGTTTCACTCCAGAGCAAAGAGGCATTTACAGCAAAGAAAAATTTTTCACTTACGTCACGCCAAAGATCACTGGTAGGTGTCCAGATGTAAGATAGGCCAATGAGGATGGCCAGAGCAAATGATAGTGCCAGCTGTTTAGGGCGCCACTGAGTTCCAATTAAATCACGCTGCATTTTTCAAGTTTCTTCAGTTTGGTCATCAAAAAAATATCGTTAGTTCTTAGCGAGTATAATCGCATAAGGCCAGACGAAAGTGTGATTGTTTTTTATTGACAGGGTAAGGCGAAATTATGACCGTCAGGGTGAATAAAAGGGGTTACTGGTGCTTTTATGCCTCATCCGCATCGTTCACGACAATTGTACTTGTTAAAAGGTCATGGAGCGTACGGCGTTCCTTATTGAAAAAGACGACAAGAAGGATAAGGAAGCTTGTTGCCGGGACTGATAAATAAAAAATTACTGTTGTTAAGGCGGCGTGGAACAACGTTGGAGTGTCGCCAGCCATGGTAAACATCTTTAGCCCCATGGCATTCATGCCGGGTGTCGCCCCTTGCTGGGATAAGAAATAACTATGATAAGCAAGAGGAAGAAGGGGGAGCAAAACAAATACAATTGAAGTGATGGGGGACAAAAGGCCGATTGAGATCAAGGTAAGAACAAAGGCTGCAAAACCAATTGCCAAACCAACAACAAATAAAATTATCAAATCGATAAGGTAAGCCAGTACTCGGTTAAATGGAACACCATCGACATCAAGAGCATTTAACTCTAACTTTTGCGTTGATTTGCTGTTTTTTAATCGTAAAGACGGTAATTTATTCATAGAACTCACATAGGAAGTCTTTTTCTAACGACAAGTCTGATTAGTTAGGATCAGAAGAAATCGTATCCACATTTATGGTCTTGCCGTCATCACTTTTTTTAGGAAGAAATGTCGCTTCATCTTTAAGTAAAATTATCGAAATTCGTCTGTTTACTTCGGCGGTCGGGTTTTCTTCATCAAAAGGCTCTGTAGCTGCGAGCCCTTCAACCGAAGCGACACGGTCTGATTTGAAGCCTGCATTAATCAGCGCACGACGGCTTGCATTGGCTCGTTCAGAAGAAAGTTCCCAGTTAGTATAACCGTTTGATGTACTATAGGGGGTCGCGTCTGTATGGCCTTTAATAGCTATTTTTTGATCAATATCACCGATAGCATCAGCGACAAGAGCGAGTAATTTTTCTGTGTGAGCCAGCATTTTTGAATTGCCGGAAGGAAACATAGAAGTGCCGTGCTGATCGACCAGTTGAATACGCAGGCCTTCAGGTGTCTGGTCTATCAAAAGATTTTCTTCTAGACCAGCAAGGTCAGGGTTTGCGGCAATTGCTGTCTTTAGGGCAATTGCGGTTTCTTCAAACTGTTTTCGTTCCTGCTCACGCCGAAATTCTTCCAGTTGCTCTTCTTCTGCTTTTCCTTCGCCTTTTAAAGGATCTTTTTCAGCATCAGGATCCGTCTCTTCACTTTCTTCTTCTGGGGGGAGCTGCATTTGCACCCCGATACTTGAAAATTCTGAAACCAATGCCCCTTTGCTAGAGATTGATTGCCCACCAAGAAGGCCATCAGACCCACTGGTTGACTTGGATATATTAGAAGACGGAGCGAAATAATCCGCGATACCAAGTTTCTGTTCTTCTGTTGTTGCATTCAAAAGCCATAAAAGTAAGAAGAAAGCCATCATTGCCGTTACAAAATCAGCATAAGCGACCTTCCAGGCACCACCATGAGCTGCGTGGCCAGCCTTTTTAATCCTCTTAATTATTATTTGGCCTTCGCGTTCGTCACTCATACTGGCTTTCCAGAATTACTTAACTGTAAGTACACTAAAGTATAATCGTGTTAGAAATGTGGTTTGAAAATGGAGCTGCCATTAGCCCGGAGCAGGTAATTCATTGGCTGCTTCTTCTAATTCATAAAAGCTTGGCCGTACGTGCGACATCAAGGTTTTTCGTGCATATTCAACAGATACTGTTGGTGCGTTACCTGCCATATGGGCAAGAATTCCTGCTTTTAAACATTCATAATAACGACTGTCTTCTTCTGTCACTTTACTGTACGCAGATGCCATTGGCGCGACAAAACCATAAGACATTAAAATCCCAAAGAAGGTTCCCACCAAGGCCGCCCCAATCAACTTACCCAATATTTCTGGTGGCTCACTAATCGAGCCCATCGTATGAATCACTCCAAGAACAGCGGCAACAATACCAAGAGCTGGCAAACCTTCACCAAGGCCGGCAAGGGCAGCCTCAACATTGTGCTCTTCCATATGGTGAACTTCAAGTTCCTGATCCATTAAGGCTTCCACTTCGTGGGGCACATCAGCGCCAAGGCTCATCATACGAAGATAGTCGCAAACAAAAGCGACAGCATGGTGATCGCCATGAAATTTTGGAAACTGGGAAAAGAGAGTTGATTCTTCTGGATTTTCAACGTGCGCTTCTAAGGCAAGCATACCTTTCGTTTTCGCAAGTTTAAATATTTGGTATTGCAAACAAAGGACTTCAAGGAAATCTTCTTTCTTATAGGATGGGCCTTTGATCATTCTACCCACAGAACCACCAAGACTTTTGAGCGATACTTTTGAGTTGGCTGTAATTGTTGCGCCAATGCCGGCACCAAGGATGATTACAAACTCAAAAGGTTGCCAGAGAACACCGACATGGCCACCGCCGCCCATATATCCACCAAGAACGGCAGCGATAACAATTATAGTGCCTAGAATAACTGTCATGATTTAATTTCGTTTCCTGTTTAAAATCCTATTTTTGCATCATCGTAGAATAAGGTTAACAAGTGGTAATCATCTGAAGGATAAGGTTAAATAATCATTGGATTTTATCTAAATAAATCATGGATTAGGTAATTCGACGACGTCTTCTCAGTATCATTGGCAATACTTCAACCATCAAAATTGCGCTTAAGATCATTGCACAACCAACCATTTCAACCTTGCCAATTCTTTCCTGAAGGAATACCGCGCCTGCAATTGCAGCAAAAACAGTTTCCAGGCTGAGTATGAGTGCAGCATCAGCAGGTTGCGTATGCGCTTGACCAACTACCTGGAGTGTGAAGGCAACACCAACAGAAAATAACCCCGCATAAGCAATAAACCAGAACGCGGATAACAGGGCTTCGATTGAGACAGTTTCCAAAGCAAAAGCCCCGACAGCAGAAAGTATTGTCACAACTGCAAACTGGATGGCAGCCACTGTTAAAGGCATAGATGTTTTTGCCGCAATGATCCCGACCAGAAGAACATGTAGCCCCCAAAATATCGACGATGTTAATACCAATGCATCTCCGTATCCCAACTCCAAAGAGCTATCAACACCACTGATCAGAGTTGTTCCTGCAAAAGAGAAACCGATCGCAAGCCAGATTACCCAATGAGGGTTCTTTCTGAAGATGATTAGCCCCAACAAAGGAACCATTGGAACATACATTGCGGTAAGAAACCCCGCATTTGTAACCGTAGTGTGAATGATTCCAATTTGCTGAATGATGGTAGCAATAAACAGAATTACACCAATTACCCCCATTAATAACAAATATTTAAGGGACAGCGTTTTTTTATTTAAAGCGCACGAGGTCTGGCTTTTTCTCTTCCATTCTCTGGTGGCCAGTGGCACCACAATGATGAACCCGAGAAAAAAGCGAATTGCAGTAAAGCTCATCGGACCGATTAGATCCATGGAGACTTGCTGCACAACAAATGTTGATCCCCAAATGATCGCAGAGATAAGCAATAAAAAATTTGCCTGTAATCGAGACATGGCTTTGAACCCTGCAACAGTAGGAGATTGGATGTAATTAGGAGATTTCTCATATCCAGTTCAGAGAAAGAGAACAAGGAGAGTTTACTTCAAAATCGAAATTAATCAGAATAACACTGACGCCCTGGTCGTTTTTAGAGTATTTTTATTCTTTGATGTTATAAAATTGGACCTGATTAAATATTGTGTTGTTTTTTAAGCCGCATTCTCTAGTGTGCCGGTAAAAGGTTGTCGCAAAACAACACAAAATCTTGGGAATAGTACAGGTAATGGCCTTTAACTCTGGTGAGTTTAGAAAAGTACTCGGTAGCTTTGCAACGGGTGTAACTGTTGTAACAACACGAGATAAAAAAGGGGAGCAGCACGGGCTGACGGCGAATTCGTTTTCTTCGGTATCGCTGGATCCTCCGTTGGTTCTTTTCTGTATTGATAAACGCTCAAATTGTCTTCCTGCGTTTAAAGAAGCTGAATGTTTTGCAATTAATATACTAACGGATATTCAAAAAGATATATCTGACCGTTTTGCTTTTTCTGAAGAACGCTGGGACGGTGTGGCTACGAGCCATCTCAGCACTGGTGCACCGATCTTAGAAAACTGCCTTGCCAATTTAGACTGTTCTATGCACGCACAATTCGACGCAGGAGATCACGTTATTGTTGTTGGCAAGGTCGAGGAAACTTTTCTGAAAGAAGTTGGGGATCCCTTGCTATATTTCCGTGGCATGTATCGTGGCGTTCATATTGAATAAAACAAAATTGCTTCAATACAAAATTGCTTCAATAAGGCTACGTTAACAAAGGTACTTATCAGCCCTTTATTAACGAGTTACATGCCGAACTTAACCTAGAGCAAACCTCAAATCGTTTATCAAATCATCGGCATCCTCAACGCCGACAGATAACCGAACCAGATTATCAGTAATACCAATCGATGCTCTGTGTTCAGGAGAAACAGCTGCGTGTGTCATACTGGCGGGGTGTTCAATCAGGCTTTCAACGCCACCAAGGCTGACTGCCAAGGCAAATAATTCAACACGTTCTAAGAGCCTTTTTGTCTCATCCAATCCTCCTTTTAGGGTGAAGGTCACAATTCCACCCCCAGCCTTCATTTGCCTTTTTTGTAACTCAAACTGCGGGTGAGTAGGAAGCCCCGGATACCAGACTTTTTCTATAGCTTCTTGTTCTTGCAAAAACGTTGCTACTTTTAGTGCGTTGGAACAATGACGTTCCATGCGTAAAGCCAGCGTTTTAAGGCCACGTAGAGCTAAAAATGCATCAAAGGGACCTTGGATAGCGCCCAGGGCGTTTTGTAAATACTTCAGGCGATCGCATAAATCAGAGTTTTCCCCGACAACAAGGATACCACCAATAATATCAGAATGACCATTAAGGTACTTTGTTGCCGAGTGCATAACGATATCAATGCCTAGCTCGAGCGGTCGTTGCACCCAAGGGGAACAAAAAGTGTTATCCACACAGGTTAAAATACCTTTGTTTTTTGCAATCGCGGCAATTGCTTCTAAATCAACCAATTGCAACAGAGGGTTGGTTGGTGTTTCGATCCAAATCATTTTTGTATCGGGTCGAATGGCTTGTTCAAATTTTTCAAGGCTGGTCAGGTCAACAAACTCAATATCCAGCCCGGCTGACCTGGGGCGCACATCTCTAAATAATCTGTGTGTACCACCATAAAGATCATGCATGGCAATTACATGAGATCCTGTATCAAGTAGTTCTAAAGCAGTGCTGATCGCAGCAAGGCCAGAAGCAAAAGCCAACCCGAGCGTGCCACTTTCTAGATCTGCAATGCAACGTTCATATGCCTGACGTGTTGGGTTCTCGGTTCGGCTATACATATATCCTTTGTTTTCGCCCAAACCATCCTGTACGTAGGTCGACGTGGCATAAATTGGCTGCATGATCGCTCCGGTAGAAGGATCGGGATGTTGACCAGCGTGAATCGTACGTGTGGCAAAGGACAAACGATTTGAACGGTGACTTTTATTTGGCATATTTTTAGACTTATTATCAGTCATTTAGCATTACTTTCTTGTTTATTGCTTTAGCTTTTTTACAACCTCAAACACGGTCTTTTCAGGATTTTGATTACAAGCTTTAATGGTTTCTTCTATTAAGTTTTCGATTTTTGTGAAAGTAATAGAAGAAGCTTTATTTATACCAGAAACATACCCATCCAGCCAAAATGCAAAGCTTGCCAGATCTTCTTTGTCGTCGATACCGTCACACTGAAGTTTTGTTATATCGAGCTCGGCAGATACGACCGTTTTGATATTTACGGAGAATACAAAAGTTGTAACCAGAAGAAGATCAACAAGATTCTGTCGCATAAAGTTTCTCTTTATATATTGTTATAAAAAAGATCCTTTAACGTACGTCACTGACAATTTCCTGATGAAACACTTAAAGAGGGGGAAATGGAGTATTTCTTTGTAAGAGAGAGAGGGCTTTAATTTTCTCTGCTCTTACAAAGACATTATAGAAGAGTAAAAAAACTAATCACAAGAACGACTTGAGAGAACACGGTTGCTAATACCACCTTCATCAAGCTTTTCCATGATTTCACTTACGTGATCACTGTCACGAGTTTCTATGATGAAATCAATCTCAACCATTTTGGCAGGGACATCGTAAAAGTGGCGTTGATGCATAACATCAATGATATTGCCACGCGCTTTCCCGATTATACTTGATATTTTCGCCAATAGTCCGGGCTGATCAACCATCTCTGTACGTAAGCGAACGAGGCGCCCATCGCGCATGAGACCACGCATAAGCAAACCAGAAAGCATACGGGCATCAATATTTCCACCACAAATTACGGTGGCAATTTTCTTACCCTTGAATTTTTCAGGATTATTTAAAATTGCGGCAACACCAGTGGCACCAGCTCCTTCAGAAACGACCTTTTGTTCTTCAACCAAGGTCAAAATGGCCGTTTCAATTTGGCTTTCATCAACTAGAAAAATCTCATCGACGAGTTTATCAATAATCTCGCGGGTAATTAGTCCTGGTTCTTTTACCGCAATACCATCGGCCATTGTGGAACCGCCGGAAGTTGCTGGTTGGTGCTTTAGTGTTTGTGACATCGAGGGAAAGAGGTTTGCCTCTACCCCGTAAAGCTTAATGTTTGGGTTTATTGCTTCTGCTGCAAGAGAAATTCCAGATAGGATGCCGCCGCCGCCAATTGGGACGATAATGGCATCGAGATCAGGCTGGTCTTCCAACATCTCCAAACCAATCGTACCTTGACCAGCAATGACGTATTCGTCGTCGTAAGGATGGACAAAGGTCAGTCCGTCTTTCGCAACAATCTCATCGACCACTTTGCGAGAATCGTCCAGCGTTTCTCCGGAAAGAATAACTTTAGCGCCAAGGGCACGGGTCCGTTCAATCTTACTAAAAGGTGCCGTCTCGGGCATGACGATTGTTGCAGCAATATCTAAGCGTTGTGCGTGTAATGCAACGCCTTGCGCATGGTTACCCGCAGACATAGCGATTACGCCTTTCGCTTTTTGCTGCTGGGTAAGGTTTTTGATTTTATAAAGTGCGCCGCGGTCTTTAAAAGATCCACTAAACTGTTGACTTTCCAGCTTTAAATAAAGTTCGCAACCCAAAATTTTAGATAAGCGTTTTGCGTGAACAAAAGGTGTTCTAACGACTTCCCCTTTGATTTCATCCGCTGCTTTGCGGATATCTTCAATTGTTATTGTCACCCTATCAAATCCTATTTGTATTTTTTGGTTTTTGTCTGTCTCAGTTCATTTTTGGAATTAAAACCAAACGGTGTTTGGGATTTCGAAACTTATCGCTATCAAGCTTTATGTATTCCCCATCACGCCAACTTGACAGGAAGTTTCCATAAAAACTCGACAAAGGATTTCCCGACTGTCCAGTTGCTAACAGAAAGCGGGAATTGTCGAGATTGGTCAAGTCATAAACGGCTCTATATGAAGGCCCGTGAACGTTCGGAAATAACTGTAATATCGCTTTTCTCAAAGAAGGGCTGCTCCGATTTATCGTGTCGTGACTTCCCGCAGAAGAAATTTCCAACTTTAACACTTGATTTAAAAGGGGGATTTTATCGTATATCGGATGCTCAAAATGAGCTTTATGACGATCTCCCCAATTTGGCCAACTTGAAATAGCATTAAAATCATTTGAATTAGATATCACTCGATCCAAGCTTTCTGTCATCTGGGCGACACAATTCTCGCCAATTACGAGTCTTTCACCGTACTTGCACCAATTCTCAGGGTTACGCTCTAATAAGAATTTAAGTCTAAGAATATCAGGCGTTTGAAATGAGGCGGCATCGGTAGGGAGGTTTCCGAATGCAGCCTTGTTGAGCCAATAAAGCCAGTTGTGGAAAATAACAGGCTCAATAGATGTTAACTCCATCTTCCCATTCCATTGTCTTAGAAGAGATAAAGCCTTTTGTGCCTCTTGACTATTGGGGCTCGTTTTAAGCAGGAGAGGTAGTAGTTCCAGAGCTGCCAGTGACAGAGTATCCATTTGAATATTCATGTTGTCTTCAATAGATAACCTATCTTTTTGATCGATTAGTTGATGTATTCTTTTTGCTCGATAGGAGTTGGGCCAATCCTTGGTAATAAGGTAGGGATAATCAGGACCGATGAGTTTATTGTTTGCCGTAACCAGCTTACCTGTTGTTGGATTAATACTCTTTGGTAAGAATCTTGGAGGAATAATGCCTTGCCAATCATTTGTTCCAGTCCAACCTGGGACGGGTAAACGGCCATCGCCAGATTTTCGAATAGGGATACGCCCGGAAGCTATTACTGCAATAGTGCCTTTTTTATCAGCCATAACAAGGGTTTGTTGTGGCGAATAGAAGTTTTGAGTTGCTCTCTCAAAATCGACCCAATCTTTGGATCTATTTATATCAAACAGGGCTTGAGCGGTTTTGTCATCTTCTTTAAGTGCAGTCCATTGAAGAGCAATTTGAGGAGGATGTTTGATTTGTTCTTGTTGTCCGATACCTGATGACCCTAGAACAGGCGAAATAATTGGCCCGTGCCTGCTTTTTCGAATTGTAATTTTTTCATCTGGCGCGCCTTTAATACGTATGATTTCGGTATGCGTTTCAAACTCGACATAACCTTCCGGGCTGAGATACTGCTCTGGGTTGTCGGGGTTGATCTTTTCGATAAAAAGATCCTGGGTGTCGCTGTGCGTAGTTGTAAACCCCCAGGCAATATGATTGTTATGTCCGAGTACGAGCAGGGGAACACCTGGAGAGGTTGCGCCCGCCCAAATAAACTCTGGTGTTTCTATCCTAGCTAAATACCAAGGACCCGGCGCATCTAAAGCAAGGTGAGGATCATTGGCAAGAATAGGACCTCCTGTTGATGTTTTATCGCCCGATAGCACCCAAGCATTTGATGCATCCTTTGGGGCTAAAGACCAAGGAAGCGGAAGAGGGCCTGCGGGGATGTTTGGGGAGAGAGATTCGGGTTTGGAAAAATCGAGTCCTGTTATATTTGGAATAATCAAAGGATCATTGTTATCTTCTGGCCATAGATTATTTACTTCATATAAGTCCATGTTATTTAATAATCTTTGTCTTAATAATTCTTTATTAAAGTTATCCGACAACTGAAGAGCCATCAACCGCCCCCATAAAAGAGAGTCTGTTGGAAGCCATGGTTCAGGGCTATAGTTTAATATGTGAAACTCGGGTGAAAGTGTCCCGGAATGCGTTTGAAGATAATCATTGACCCCCTGGCTATAAGATTCGAAAACGGCTTTTACTTTTGATGGTAGGTGTTTGTAATTCTCTATCACCAAGTTTTGAAAACCAAGGGTTCGCATAAAGCGATCAATACCTATTGTAGCTTTGCCGCTAACTTCAGATAACCGGCCCGCGCCTGCACGACGCATAAAATCCATTTGCCACAGGCGATCTTGAGCGTGGACATACCCCAGTGCGTGATAAGCATCAGCTTCATTGCCTGCTCGGATTGTAACCAAGCCGTCATCTGAGCGGAGGATTTCAGTATTGCCTTTCAATGCTCCAAGAGCCACTTCGCCATCTAGCTGAGGCAGCGATGATCGAAGCCAGACAAATCCGCCGACACCGACAATGAGAACAAGTAAAATTATGAATGAAAATACTTTTACGGAAGTTTTTAAAATACGGTTCATACGCATACCGTTGTTTAATAATAGAGGAAGAGCAAGAATGAGATTGAACCTTCTCATATGTTCCTTATGATGTCGCTTCCTTTGTTCATTTCAAGAACATAATTACCTTAGACCGTTACGACGGGAGAGATCAATATGGCCGGGAATTCATCAAAAATCGTTATCTTTGCAGCATTAGCTGGAAACGGTTTGATTGCAATTACGAAAGCTTTTGCTGCGGCTTATACTGGTAGCTCTGCAATGTTCAGTGAAGCCATTCACTCTGCCGTTGATACAGGTAATCAAGGGCTTTTGCTGTATGGCTTACATCGCTCTGCACGGCCAGCTGATGCGCGCCATCCTTATGGATATGGTCGAGAGCTTTATTTTTGGGCGTTTGTTGTGGCCTTGTTGGTCTTCGCTATTGGTTCCGGCGTGTCCATCTACGAAGGTATTCATAAAATTATGAACCCTCAACCCATAGAAAATCCTATGGTGAACTTTATTGTTCTTGGGGCTGCGTTAGTTTTTGAAGGTGCTGCATGGTTCATTGCCTTTAAGGAGTTCAATAAAAAAGTTAAGGACGGGAAATATTTTGCAGCTGTGGCTGCAAGCAAAGATCCTTCAATTTTTGCTGTTTTGTTGGAAGACACAGCCGCATTGCTTGGCTTATTGGTTGCAATGGCTGGATTGGGATTGGGAATATTATTAGACATCCCTGAACTCGACGGTTTGGCGTCTGTTATCATTGGTATTCTTCTGGCTATTATTGCCTGGGTTCTTGCCTATGAAACCAAAGGTCTTCTTATCGGTGAATCTGCTAATTCTGAGGTTGAAACCAATATCCGCAGAATTATTGCCAAGCAGTCTTCTATACTTCGGGTAAACGAAATTCTTTCCCTTCAAAATGGGCCTATGGATATTCTTGTGACATTGTCTATCGATTTTAAAGATGGCATTCTTTCACAAGAAGTCGAAGCTACCATTGCTAAAATTGAAAAAGAAATCCGCACAGCTCAACCGGATGTTCGGAAAGTCTTTATCGAAGCCCAAAGTTGGCGCACACACAATCGGGCTGCGAATGGAAATTAGAAACTAAAATCAATTTTAATAAATCGCTGCTGATTCTGCCCAAAAATTGTGAGTGTCTAAAATATGAAAACGATCAACTTCACACAAATGAAAGATGGGACAAAAGAAGAATATGATTTCCTCGCTGAAATGGAAAAACCTTATCTTTCTCTTACCGTAGACAGAGTATTAACAGAGTTAAAAAATCAGGGTGAAGATTCGTTAAGTGGATACAAAATAACACGCTTAGAACATGGTTTACAGTCTGCGACCCGAGCCTACAGAGATGGCGCTGATATAGATTGGGTTGTTGGCACTTTGTTACACGATGTCGGGGACGGTTTGGCCCCGCAAAATCATGATCGCTTTTCTGCAGAAGTTATCCGCCCCTTCGTCAGGCAAGAGGTGGCATGGGTAGTTGAGCATCATGGCATTTTTCAAATGTATTTTTATGGCCACCACTATGGTTGGGATAAAAATGCGCGTGAAGAATTCAAAGATCATCCTTGTTATCAATCATGCGCTGATTTCTGTGAACGTTGGGACCAAAGCTCTTTTGATCCTGAATATGACTTCGAAACACTGGACTTCTTTACACCAATGGTTAGGGATGTTTTCTCTCGAAAAGCTTATGATCCGAAAGTCATAAAGGAAAACCAAGTGTTCGGACTCCCCGAGCCTATATTCCACAAGTTATCGTAAAGACATAATATTTTTTGGTCTGGTAGGAGTAAATGACTTGAATATCGATGATTGAGGTCAAAGTATACTAAAAGAACACCATGCCATAGGAGGTGATATATGTCAGATACTTCTCAGACCGAAGAGAATTCATCAACGAAAAACACTCCCCGCATACATATTCCAAGTAAAAGTACTCTGTCACATTTATCAAAGACTTGGCGCGAAATTTCTCAAAATGCTGCCCGCAGCTTGGGGCTCAATCGTATAGAAAAATCAGTTACCCCTAAAAATTTAAAACGTATGATGCGGGACTGCCTAAGTGGTCGAGGCGGAGATGTTTCCGCAAGGATGAGGACCGCGGAATTAGGGCGTACATATCTTGAACTTGATGATGATGGTAAATTTGATTTTTTAACTCTACTTGCAAAAGATTTTTGCGCGAATGAAGATAAAATCCGCCTAGCTATAAATGAATTTATGTCCGCCAAAGACGTATCTGAAAGAGTGATTGCCGCTTATCATTTACGACAGTCTTCGTCTCCTGAAAGGCTACAACTGCTAACACAATTCAACGCCTTACCAAACGGCGTAAAATTTTTAGTAGATATTCGAGCGGATCTCTTAAAAATTAAAGGTAAAGACCCTTACTTTAATGCCTTAGATCGCGATTTTGAACAACTCTTGACCTCTTGGTTCGATGCAGGTTTTCTCGACTTAGTAGAAATGAATTGGAATACCTCTGCTGCATTACTCGAAAAATTAATTGACTATGAAGCAGTTCACCAGATTACATCTTGGGGAGACTTGAGAAATCGCCTTGATTCAGATCGACGATGTTACGCACTTTTTCATCCCCGAATGCCCGATGAGCCCTTAGCATTTGTCGAAGTGGCTTTGGTCAAGGGAATGGCAAGTAATGTTCAGAAAATTTTAGATGAAGAGGCTCCACTTGGCGTATTGAATAATGCCGATACGGCAATTTTTTATTCTATTACCAACACTCAAAAAGGATTGAGGGGCATAAGTTTTGGGGAACACCTCATTAAGCAGGTGGTGCAGCACCTTTCCCAAGAAATGCCATGGGTTAAAGGTTTTGCTACGCTTTCTCCTGTACCCGGTTTCAGGTCTTGGCTTGCAGACCTTGATGCTACCTTATTTCAAGACGGTGTAACCAAGGAAGAGATGGAACATTTAAAAGCTAAAACAGGGGCAAGTGAAGCCAAAACGGCTATTTTTCTTTGTTTTCAAGATAAAGAATGGTTTCAAAACAAAGAACTTGCCGAGCTACTCCGCGGGCCTCTTTGCCGACTTTGTGTAGCATACTTTTTAGAAAAAGATGCTAAAGGTCGTGCACTTGACCCTGTTGCCAGATTTCATTTAAAAAATGGCGCACAGCTTAACCGGATTAACTGGTTAGGAGATATATCGGCAAAAGGAATTTCTCAAGCCTCTGGTATAATGGTGAATTATCGTTATGACCTTTCAGAAATTGAAAAAAATCATGAAGGTTTTATGAATGACGGAAAGATTGCCATGAGTTCACAAGTAAAGGCGTACCTAAAACAACTGGGGGGAACCTTGGGAGAAGAAAGCACTTTACAACGATTACGTCGAACACTTGGCGGGGCTTGATTAAGATACTATTTTATTATGAGGCTCCGAATTATCGAGCCTTTTGAGGCGAGGTAATCGCTAACTTTAGGGCTGTAAAAGTACCGTTTCCCGATTTATGATTTCATGAGATGATTATGATCCCAAGACTTGAAACAGATAGACTTCGTTTAATCGCCCCCAATATAGAATGTTATGCTGTATATGAACGGTTTTATACCGATGGGCTTGCCTCTGCCAAATATGGTGGCCCTATAACCGCTGGCGAGGCGTGGTTCAGGCTAAAAGCAGACTTGGGTTCTTGGTATTTATCAGGCTTTGGTGTGTGGGTAATACAAGAGAAGGAAAGCGACGCATTAATTGGAACATGTGGTTTCTGGCAAGGAAAAGGGTGGCCACGCGAACTTACGTGGTGGTTGTTACCTGATTTCTGCGGAAAGGGTATAGCCAGAGAAGCTTCGTTAGCAGCTATCTCATATGCTTATAGTGTTTTTGGTTGGGATAACGTTCAAACATATATGAATGATGACAACGAACCTGCACGTGCTCTTGTGAGGCGATTGGGAGGACAAAAGGTAAGAAGGGAAAAGTTTCCAGATGGCCTTAAGAGAGATGTATTTACAATTCCACAAGTCACGTAGAATTTTGACTAGGATTTATTTTATATATTAATGAACTAGAGAGAAATTCTATTTAGACTGGGAAGCTGTTACAGCCTGCTGTGCCCAAGATAACAAACATTCTTGATCATCAAGGATATCTGCCGGGACTTCATAATAGCTTTTGACATTGACGCGACCCTTTTTTGTCAAATAGCTAAAGGGGTGACTATCATAGTTTAGGTACGAAGCCAGATTATTTTTGCTAACCCGAAAATACAGTCGGTTTTTCATTATCATACAAAATTGAATTCCATCACATCTTAGGGCTGTACCTCCAAAAAATTTACCCAACTGTATATCCCCTAATGGAGAGAGAAGTTCTTGAATATAGTTAGAAAATTCATTTCTAGAATTCATCAATCTACTTCTTTACTGGTTTGTGAGGCTGGAGAATAAGGGATAAAAGTTCACTTAGACGAACGTACCTTTAATTATGGTTTCAATTTCCTGATCCAACGTCTGTTCAATCTCCTTTATGCGTAATTCGGCACGTACAAATACCAAGATACCTTGATAAAGGAGTAGTAGACGGGTTGCCGTTTGTTGTGGTGCTGAATGTTTTGGGATTTGGCCTGTAGTCGTACATTTTTCAATTTGCCTTCTAAATCCAGATTCCAACAGCGAGAACCCTGTATCAAGATCTTGAGAGACATGACGAAGACGATTATTAAATTCAACCGCTGTATTGGTTAATAAACATCCATTACTTAACCCATCAGGTTCGTTTAAAAGCGAATGGAATAAATTTTTAATACCTTGCAAGGGATTATCTGTTTTATCGAGATAAATACTTATCCGATGCCTTACAACATTGTTATTGTAATGAGCCAACGCTGCTCGGAAGAGGGCATCTTTACCGCCATATGAATTATAGAGACTTCCGGAAGTCAAACCAGTTGCTTTAACCAGGTCCTTTATTGAAGTGCCTTCATAACCTTTTTGACGAAAGGTATTGGTTATTTTGGATAATACTTCTTTTTCATCAAAACCCAGATTTCGGCCCATAATTTTACCCACTTTATTTTAGATTAATCATTTTAAAACAATAATTCTAAAATTGTATGTATGTCAAATTTGACAAATAACGTAACTTTAACAGAGGGGTAGCAAAATGTTACAAAAGTTATCAAAAACAAATTGTGATATTTTCAATTATTCATAAAGAATTATTGTGTGCAGTTTTAGGTATAATTTACGGCTTATTCATCCCTCAATAATAGTTTTAAATAATGGAGTATTAATTTTTTGGTGAGAATTATGATTGGGTTGCTTGCAATAACGTCGATAATTTTTCTTCTTCCAACAGTGATTTATGTAACTAGCGATGAAAAAACTCTTGGTCGTTTAGCGTATTTTTTTCGTTCCGCGCTTCTCGGTTTTATATGTTCGACACTTGTATTTATTAACATCGAAAAAACATCTGATCATGACGATTATTTTAATATCTTCGAAGCCCCGATAAATGATGCTTTTTTAGGGGGGAGTTGGATTATATTCATCGTTATTGTTTTTACTGTCTGTTTTCAATCTTGTTGGATGGTACACAGACTAAATCACATCGGTTGGTCGCGATGGACTGTCTTATTTATGCTTATACCCTTGGTCGGTGGTATATTTGGTTTTCTATTAATGACGGTACCAGGCCGTAAAGTCACACAAAATTATTCTGAACTCTTCACATAGAGCTCAACAACCACAGACTTCGTCAAATAAAAAGATCCCGGTAAATAATTACCGGGATCTTTTTATTTTTAGTCGCAGGCTTGTTACTTATTTGGTTGTGGCGTTACGCGAAGGTAAGGTTTGTGCGCAACCCAACCTTTAGGGAAACGCTCTTTGGCTTCTTCATCGCTTAACGCTGGTACGATGATAACATCTTCGCCGTCTTTCCAGTTCACAGGTGTTGCCACTTTGTAGCCATCTGTGAGTTGCAAAGAATCAATCACCCGCAGGATTTCATCAAAATTACGGCCTGTACTTGCAGGATAGGTGATGATTAAGCGAACCTTTTTGTTGGGATCAATAACGAATACAGACCGCACAGTTAACGTATCACTCGCATTTGGGTGAATCATATCGTAAAGATTGGAAACACTACGATCAGCATCTGCAAGCAATGGAAAATTGAATTGATGACCTTGAGTTTCTTCTATGTCACCCACCCATTTTGTGTGATCGGATAGTGGATCAACACTCAGGCCAAGGACTTTTACGTTACGTTTTACAAATTCAGGTTTGAGCTTTCCAACGTATCCCAATTCAGTGGTGCAAACGGGCGTAAAGTCTTTTGGGTGCGAAAATAATACAGCCCAGCTGTCCCCAATAAATTCATAAAAATTGATCGGACCTTCGGTAGATTCTTGTGTAAAGTTCGGTGCAACATCACCCAGACGAATTGTCATAACGGCCTCCCAGAGGGTAAAATAAAAACGGAAACGCGATCCGTTTGTGTGGTAGGTAAAGAAATATAAATTTCTAAAATTTGTACGCGTACCTTATCGTGATTTGGTTTGATTGCTCAATAGAAAAGGACACAGAACCTTCCAAGACTTAAATGTTAAGTGCCCTTTATAATTTGAACGATATTTCTATTATGATTTAATAATTTTAGCCGCTTCAAGAGCGAAATATGTGAGAATAGCATCTGTTCCAGCCCGTTTAAAGGCCATAAGGCTTTCCATCATGACCGCATCATGGTCCAACCATCCGTTTGCGGACGCAGCTTTGATCATCGCATATTCACCGCTTACCTGATAGGCCATGGTAGGGACACCAAAGGTACTTTTTATGCGATGAATAATGTCGAGATAAGCAATACCTGGCTTAACCATCACCATATCAGCACCTTGTTGGATGTCATTTTCCACCATGCGAAGGGCTTCTTCGCTATTACCAGGATCCATCTGATAAGTTTTTTTATCGCCTTTAAGTGCGCCAGTTGCACCGACAGCATCTCTAAAGGGGCCGTAAAAAGCACTCGCATATTTGGCACTGTAAGACATAATTTTTGCGTAAGTGTGACCGGCATCATCCAAGGTATCGCGAATAGCACCAATTCTGCCATCCATCATGTCAGATGGCCCGACATAGTCACAACCTGCTTCTACTTGAACCAATGCCTGTTTGCATAATATTTCAACCGACTGATCGTTAAGAATTACACCATCCTTTACAATACCGTCGTGCCCCAAAGAATTATAAGGATCGAGCGCTACGTCACCTATCAGAGCAATGTTTTGGTAATGTTGTCGAATGGACCGAGCTGCAGTGCAGATGAGATTATCTGGATTATAAGCTTCCCGACAATCAGCTGTTTTTGTATCCGGATTGTTATACGGAAATAACGCAATCGCAGGAATGTTCAGTTCCACAGCTTGCCCAATTGCTTCAATCAGGCAATCAGGCCCGTAACGCTTGACTCCAGGCATCGATGGAACATCTGATGTACCATCATCTTCTTGTAAGAATATTGGCCAAATTAGGTCATCAACAGAAAGGCGGTTCTCGGCAACTAATCGGCGTGTCCAGGCATCCGTACGAATACGGCGCGGACGGACGGCGAGATCCTGCCTAAAGCTATTACTCAATGATCTACTCCTGATGAGATTCGTTTTTTGCTACTCTCTCTCGAAGATCAAATAATTGCAAGTACAGGACGCAGGGGTGATTGAGGCAGATCGTCGCAAATAAATACTTATAGGAAGGAAAAAGAATTCCCCCACAAGGACATACAAAGTGTATACCCTAGCCTTGATTGAGGGTCTTTCACTTATTTAAGGCTCATTATATATATTGTGAAATTAGGTAGTCCCTTAATGAAGTACCGCAACAGTCGTTGGTTTTTGGTTTTAATATCGATCGTTATCGCCTTTTTACTCTCTCCTGATTTATGGATATATATGGTTCAGGGCCATGAGGGTGATAGCTTTTATACTCTTATTGGTTTTCAACGAGCTGGACTCATTTTGATAACAATTATCTTTTCATACCTGCTGTTGTTTTTAGGTACCAGCAAGTCACACTTTTTGTACAACCTCAAAACTGAAATTATTTTTCAAAAATACACATTACCACTTATTGATCTCTTTGGTGCCTTCGGGCTTTTATATCTATTCGTTTGGTTATCACCTCAAGTTTATTATTTTTATTACTATTTCATATTTAATGATCTGCCTTTACAAATTATTATCAAAGATGGCCCAAGCATTGACGAGATTTGGGCGTTATTTGCTCTTGATGAGAGCCAGACATTATCTCAGCACGGGCAAGGATTTTGGGGGCGAACATTGGTTACTCAGATTGCCTTATATAGGTTGGTTATTTATACGACCTTTCAGGAAGTTAAATAGTTAAACTCAACTAAAAATGTCATCCAAATTTCAATAAGTTGTTACAGATATCCTCTTGGCTGGCGAGCGAACTCGTGGGTAGACTGTGTATAGTCTCGTATACACAAACAGGTTGCACATAATGAAAAAACTCTTATTCACAAGTGCCGGCATTATTGCACTCGGTTTGAGCCCGGTTTCTGCTTCGGAAGTTCAACTTCGTATTCTTGAAACAACAGACATCCACGTTAATGTCATGGATTATGATTATTACGCTGACACGCCATCTGTTGCTGTTGGCTTGGCGCGTACTGCCACCCTGATTAAACAGGCCCGAAGTGAAGTAAAAAATTCTCTTCTGATAGACAACGGTGATCTTCTACAGGGTAATCCACTTGGTGACTACATGGCCAAAGAGCGTGGATTGAAAAGTGGTGAAGTACACCCTATTTTCAAGGCAATGAACCTACTAAAATACGACGTGGGTAACTTGGGAAATCATGAGTTCAATTATGGCCTGGACTTTTTAAAAGAAAGCCTCAATGACGCTAACTTTCCCTATGTTTCATCTAATATATATTTAGATGATGGTGATACGAATTCAGCAAACGATATGCCAATGTTTGATCCTTATATTATCCTCGATCGTATCGTCGTTGATAACAAAGGACAAAAGCATCCAATTAAAATCGGTGTAATTGGTTTCGTGCCTCCACAAATAACGCAGTGGGATGAAGTTAATCTCAAGGGGAAGGCCGTCACACATGATATTGTGGAAACTGCTAAGCGCTATGTTCCTGAAATGAGAGAGCAGGGAGCTAACGTTATTATCGCTGTTCCTCACTCGGGATTAAGCACTGAAACAGCCAGAGGCCGAGACGAAAACGCAACCTATTACCTCTCTAATGTTGAAGGCCTAGATGCAATTTTATTTGGGCATGCTCATAAAGTTTTCCCCTCTGATGCTTATGCTGATCTTGATGGTGTAGATATTACTAAAGGCACTATTAATGGTGTTGCCGCAACAATGCCGGGTTTCTGGGGCAGCCATCTGGGGCTTGTTGATTTAAAACTAGACGTTGATGATAATGGTAAATGGACAGTGTTGGAGGGAACAGGATCAACCCGTGGTATCTACGAACGTGATGGTCGTAAGAAACTTCCGCTTGTTGAGGCGGATCAGAAAATTGTTGATGCCGTAAGTGAAGAACACACAGAAACAATTTCTTTTATGCGTAAAGCAGTGGGGCAAACGGGTGCACCAATCAACTCTTTCTTTGCTTTGGTTCAAGATGATCCATCTATCCAGATCGTCACCAACGCACAAAAGTGGTATGTCGAAAAGCTGATCAAAGGAACCGAGTACGACGGTATCCCTGTTCTTTCTGCTGGCGCACCTTTCAAGGCCGGTGGTCGTGGTGGAGCTGATTACTACACAAACATACCAGCAGGTGAAATTGCTCTTAAAAACGTAGCCGATCTTTATATCTATCCTAATACGCTTCGAGCGGTGCTTCTGAATGGCGCACAGGTGCGTGAGTGGCTAGAGATGTCAGCAGGCGCTTTCAATCAAATCGACAAAAACACTTCAGACGAGCAGGCTTTACTGAATATAGATTTCCCGTCCTACAACTTTGATGTCATTGATGGGGTTGTTTACACTGTCGATCTAACACAAGCGGCACGTTACAATAAACAAGGTGATATCATCAATCCAAATAGCCATCGCATTATCGATATGGCTTTTCAGGGAGAACCTTTGGACACATCAGCAAAATTCATCGTAGCCACCAATAATTATCGTGCTCATGGCGGAGGAAATTTTCCAGACCTTGATGGGTCGACCGTTATAATCCAAGCCCCTGATGAAAACAGGACTGTTTTAGCAAACTACATTTTTGACCAAAATAAGATTGATCCAAGTGCCGACAACAACTGGCACTTCGCTCCGATAGAGGGGCATCTCAACGTTACTTTTGAAACCACACCAACAGCAAAAGATATTCTGGATGAAAATGATATCATTCAATATCTTGGTGAAGGTAAAGACGGGTTTGGTAAGTATCAGATACATTTTAAGTGACCTAAAATAGCTTTGATGTGACGCCCTTAATTGAAGGAGGAAGGGAGCTAATGGACTCCCTATTTCTTTGGTTGGTCACACACATTTCACCGATCAACAAATTACGCAAAAAGTGTAGTAACGGGTTAACACCCGGTCCTGATCTTTTTGCTTTATCTTTCTCCCGTCAAAAATGGGAGACAAATAATGACCAAAAAAATTCTTATGATAACCGGGGATTATACCGAAGATTATGAAACTATGGTTCCTTTTCAGACACTTTTAGCTTGTGGTTATCAGGTAGATGCTGTGTGTCCGGATAAAAAAGAAGGTGAGAGTATTGCTACCTCCATCCATGATTTCGAAGGAGATCAAACCTATAGTGAAAAACGTGGGCATAACTTTGTTTTGAATGCTACTTTCGATCAGGTTGAACTCCACTCATATGATGCTTTAGTCGTTCCCGGAGGACGGGCACCGGAATATCTTCGTTTAAATCCGACCGTTATTGAAATGGTACAACACTTCTTTAAAACGGATAAACCTGTCGCGGCCATTTGTCATGGTGCGCAATTGCTTGCAGCTGCGAATGTTTTAAAGGGACGAAATTGCTCTGCTTATCCAGCATGTGCACCCGAAGTCACACTTGCGGGAGGCAATTTTATTGATCTGGAGGTGACAGACGCGACAACAGATGGCAATCTTGTGACAGCCCCGGCATGGCCAGCACATCCTAGTTGGCTTGCTCAGTTCATGGTTCTTTTGAACAAATAACAATAAAGGGAGTTTTCCATGTGCCAACTCTTTATCAATGCGGATAGTGATCTTTGGGGAAATCAGTCAAAATCTCTAAGGATTGATGGCGTGGTCACAAGCATACGCATGGAAAACTTTTTTTGGAGTACTCTGGCAGAAATATCTGCAAGAGATAACATGAGCGTTAACCAGCTGATCACAAAGTTATATCATGAAGCCATTGATGCTGAACATGATATGGGAAATTTTACTTCTTTTTTAAGGGTCTGTTGCGGTCGATATCTTGCGTTAGTTGCGAGCAACGATATACCAAAGGCAGACGATATAATGATTAGAAGTTTGCCAGTAAATGAAATACTGAAAAAAGAAAAATCGCGTCATTCTGTGCGACGCTTTCATTAATCAAATCTCTTAAAAGACAGGGACAGAGATTTAAAACTCTGTCCCTGTTTTACCTAGCTATTTGAAGCTTCAAGTGCCTGACTTAGATCCGCAAGAATATCGTCAATATGTTCAATGCCGATTGAGAGACGTACATAACTATCTGATATGCCGGTTAAAGCCTGCTCTTTTGCGTTAAGCTGAGAGTGTGTTGTAGACCCTGGATGAATTGCCAAGCTTCTTGCATCCCCAATATTTGCAACGTGAAAGAACATTTTCAAGCTGTCTATAAATTTGATGCCAGCCTCTTTACCACCTTTAAGTTCAAAGCCAAGTAATCCACCATATCCGCCTTTGAGGTAAGTATCAGCAATATCCCGCTCTTTACCTTGAGCCTGGCTTGGGTGAGTAACAGTATCAACTAAAGGATGTTTGCTTAAGAATTCTGCGACCGCAATGGCATTGCGACAGTGTTCACGCATGCGCAGAGGCAGAGTTTCCATGCCTTGAATGAATTGAAATGCGTTCATTGGAGACATCGCTGAGCCAAGATCACGTAACAGGACCACACGTGCGCGGATTATATAGGCAATCGGACCCAGAGGTTTAACGGCTTCAGTCCAAACTGCGCCGTGATAACTTGGGTCAGGTTGAGTGAGAAGAGGGAAGCGATCAGAATTGGTCTCCCAATCAAAATTACCCGCGTCAATAATCATACCGCCAATCGAAGTTCCGTGCCCACCAATATATTTTGTCGTTGAATAAACAACGATATGTGCGCCATGTTCGATCGGACGACATATAATAGGTGCAGCGGTATTATCCATAATTAAAGGAACACCGACCTCATTACCGATCGTCGCGACGTCCTTGATTGGAAAAACACGTAGTCGTGGATTTGGGAGAGTTTCAGCGTAATAGGCTTTTGTATTTTCATCCGTTGCTCGACGGAAATTTTCTGGATCGGAAGGGTCAACAAACCGAACTTCAATGCCCATGTTCGGCAAGGTATTCGCAAAAAGATTATAAGTTCCACCATAAAGCTCAGTAGAACTAACGATATTATCACCTGCTTTTGCCACATTCTGTATGGCAAGCGTACTGGCCGCCTGTCCGGAGCTTACAGCAAGAGAAGCTGCACCACCTTCTAAGGCGGTCATCCGTTCTTCCAAAACAGCAGTCGTTGGATTCATGATACGGGTGTAAATATTGCCAAATTGTTTTAGAGCAAAAAGGTTTGCTGCATGCTCGGCACTATCAAACTGATAAGATGTTGTCTGGTATATAGGAACCGCCACGGCACCGGTCTCTGGATCGCTGCGATAACCCGCGTGCAGGACGAGGGTTTCCGGATTTTTTGTCTCTATTGTCATTGCTTCACCCGTTAATATGTTTTTCCTGCTAGGAAATTTTTAATATTGTTAGGCTGAAATGTACGGGCACATAGAAAGCGACGCATTATAGTCGGGCGCTTTTCCCTCTATTTAGCTGCACTTTTAAAGCGCCCGCAATTTGAGTGTCAAATCAGCGCTGAATACAAGTACATTAGGATTGTCATACAATCTGGGCAAGTAAAATAAGGGGTTCTTTCCCCTTTTACCCTGAAATATCTTATAATATCAGACATATTTGTTGGATAAATTATCGTAATTAGATTCTCGGTTAATCCAGTGTTAACGCCTCTTGCATAAAATAAGGTCGAATTTACTTAAAAGTTTTTGTTTTTGTGAGGACATCGTGAAGGCTGCATATCTGCAAACTATTTCTCTCGTGGAGCGCTTGCATCGGCAGTGTTTAGAGGTCGTTAAGGCTGAACTAGACCGTCGCGGCATTCGTGACCTGAATAATATTCAGGCTCTTATCTTGTACAATATTGGTGATGAAGAGCTCTCTGTGGGTGAGTTGACGCATCGTGGATATTATTTGGGGTCTAACGTTTCCTATAATGTTAAAAAAATGGTTGAGAACGGTTATCTCAAACAAGAACGCTCCCCTCATGATCGGAGATCTTTTCATGTCCGAGCATCTGAAAGTGGTCTAGAGATTTTTAACGCGATCTCCAGATTGTTTGATGCACATGCAGAACAGATCAGTAGTGGTGTTGTTACGGATGAAGATCTAAAAGTAACAACAGCAACTTTACATAGGCTACAACTTTTCTGGGCGTCGCCCATGCCAATGGGAGGCATGACCCCCGCTGCTGAATAGTATTTATTTTGCATAAATATATATTGAGATAATAAAGACCTCTGCTATTTTGCAGGGGTCTTCTTGTTCAATCGGTATAAAGTAATGAAAAACGTAGAGAAAAGGGTTATCATCGAATTTGCTCAAGTTGGGGTTTACGTGAAAGTCAGCGCTTTTCATGAGCCAACGATGACCGAGGTTTCAATCGTTGGGGATCCCCGTGAAACAGAAGCAAGACTGAAACAGACGGTACTTAACAAATTAAAGTATGTGCTAGAAAAATCGCAAAAACAGGACTCAAAAACTTCTCTTGCGGATAAGTCAAATAAACGAGGCATTATCGTTTAATAAAAAAATCAAATTCGAATCTCATAATCGAAAGAAACTAAAATTTAAGGACGCTCTATAGAGATGTCATAAATTGTTCTTCAAATATCTCACTTTGCTTCAAAACATTGTCTTAATAGCCGTTTTAATATTTATCTATTAAAAAATGACACTTAAAAGATCATATGTTTCGCTAAAAAAAATATTGCTAATAAATGATGTTTTTCCATCTTGAATTTTACATTTTGAAGCGCAAAATAATTTAGCGAAAATGAAATTGAGAGTTGACTTATTTATTTTCTGCCCTATATCTCCTTGTCAGAAGCGTAGCATTTGTTTTGTGTTACTGGAATAACCGGTATCCCTGTTAAGTTAGTTATCCCCTGACAGTGTGAGCTCTATAAACCGTATATTGCACCGTGTAATATACGAAATCTATAACTCCTGTGAGAGGAATGTTATTATGCCTAATGGTACAGTTAAGTGGTTCAATCCAACAAAAGGTTTTGGTTTTATCGAGCCTGATAATGGCGCGGACGATGCTTTCGTTCACATTTCTGCTGTTGAACGTGCTGGTCTCAGCACTCTAAACGAAGGCCAAAAAGTTTCTTACGAACTTCAGGCTGGCAAGAACGGAAAATCTTCTGCTGAGGACCTCACTATTATCGATTAATAGTGTTTGGTGCCGGCCTCTAGCGATAGTTAGAGGCCGGCATTTTCTATTGCTTACAGGGAAATGGTATCACCCTGTCCATAAAGCTAATCGAAAGCAAAATGCTTTTTGATTTATACCAATATTCAAAATTGACTTCCAAAAATATTTTTAATGACCTCACCAACTCAGAAGAGGTCAAATAGTTACAAAGCCTGTCATCTTCGTTCGCCATTTATTGGCAAATAAAATGAATTTGATTAAAATCAGCTCGAAGTTTTGCAACTTCTTGAGCAAGTTTTTTCGGCTCTTCCATACGTAATGCTTGTGCGATAAGTTTAGCAAGTTGAGGCGTATCTTTAATGCCGACGCCCCAGCGGACAAGTTCAGGTGTACCAATCCTCAGCCCATTTAAATCACCGTCAACAGGTGTAATTGGGAGACCAATTCCGCATGCAAGAAAACCAGCCTCTCGTAATTTTTTTGATGCTGTTTGGCCACCACCAAATATTTTTGCTTCAATCGCGAATTGATGGGAGCGTGTATAACCTTTTTCCTTGGCGAAAACTGGAATCCTCTCACGATCCAACGCCTCAGCAAAAGCAGCAGCGACATCAACCATGGATCGAGCGTAGCCTGCACCGTGCTCTCTCCAATCCAACATGGTAAGGGCGAGAGCCGCAGATTTTGCTGCATCGAAATTAGCGGTCAGACCAGGAAAGGCAATAGAATCAAGCTTCTCAACCAGTTCAGAGTCGTTTGAAACAATCAAACCTCCTGCAGGACCTGCTAAGCTTTTATAAGTACTCATGGTCATGAAGTGCGCTCCTTCTTTCAAAGGGTTTTCCCACGCACCACCTGCTATAATGCCGCATTGATGAGCAGCATCAAACATGACTTTAGCTCCGACTTCATCGGCGATTTCTCGTATCTTACTTACGGGATGCTGGAAGAGGTTGAGGCTACCGCCAATCGTAATCAGCTTTGGCTTCACCTTATGGGCCAACTTTCTCAACTCATCGACATCAACTGTATAATTATTGGCATCGATAGGTGCTTCGTGGACCTCCAGATTATATAGACCCGCACATCCTGCATTTAAATGAGTGACATGCCCTCCAATTGTTGCTGGGGGAACAATTATCGCATCCCCAGGATCACAGGTCGCCATAAATCCATATAAATTTGATAACGCCCCCGAGGCCACTCTTATTTCGGCATATTTTGCCTGAAATATCTCAGCACAGAGTTCTGCTGCGATAACTTCTATTTCTTCAATTGCTTCCAGACCCATTTCATATTTATCCCCAGGATAACCCAATGAGGGGCGGGACCCCAACCCTGCAGAGAGAATAGCCTCAGCACGTGGGTTCATAATGTTCGTCGCGGGGTTAAGATTGAAACACTCATGTTCGTGAATAGTTTTATTACGATCCACAAGTTTTTGGAGACGGTTTGCAATACTTGTGGTTGTTGCTTCAGAAGTTTTGTGAGCAATCTGTTGTATGTAATGCTCGCAGTTACCAGGAACCCATGGCCTTGGACTTAATGCAGTCATAAATAACTCCTATTCATCGTAATAGAGGGGGGTGATCAACTATTTATGAGAATGGCAAATAGCGGTTGGTATACGCAAACCAGATTTGCTAATATTTAGCCCTAGAAAAACTATGCCATAAAATAAAAACTTTAATTTGTGGCTCAAATTTATGGCTTATTTCATGACGATAAAACCTCCACACCCAAAGGGACCGCCGCTTAACTCTCTTCGTGCTTTCGAGGCTGCCGCCCGGCACTCAAGTTTCTCTTTGGCTGCTGAAGAATTAAGCGTAACACCAGGTGCAATAGCTCAACACATAAAGGCTCTGGAATCTTGGACCAATGCGGATTTATTTGAGAGGCAATCTCAAGGTGTAAAATTAACGCCTCTTGGTCTTAGTATTAGAGTGGATTTTACGACGGCCTTTGATCAACTAGGAGGTGCTGTTCAAAAGTTGAGATCTCAAGCTGCGCCAAAAGATATCCGGATTGCTGCTTTACCTTCTATCGCTCAGCTCTGGGTATCCCCAAGGCTGCCGGCCATTCGGCGGGAAACGCCAGAAGTTTCTATATCATTGACGGCAATGGAGAAGTCGCCAAACTTAAAACGCGCCTCTTTTGATTTGAGTATATTTTTTGAAAAATCAGGCAAGGTATCAACACCAGAACAGAAAATCATTTCAATTTGTGAGGATTTTATCTTTCCGGTTTGTGCTCCCTCTGTTGCAAAGAATTTAAGTACTTTAGCAGATTTGGCTAATGAAACACTTCTGCATGACACTACTTGGTCAGATGATTGGGTAAAATGGCTCAGTTATGCGCGCTTAAAACTTGAACCAGTTTTAAATATTGATGAAGGCGTTGCTAAAATAGAAACGAGCGGCCCCGTTTTCTCTCTCTATAGTCTTGCTCTCGAAGAAGTCAAAAACGGGGCAGGGGTTCTTATTGGGCACGAACCATTAGTTCGTGATGCTTTGAAAAGAGGAGAGTTAGTGCAACCATTTAAGCTAAAACTGAAAACCAATCAAACCTTGTCCATATCGATGGCTTCATCAACAAAAACAAAAAACATCATTCCGGATATGATAAAAATATTGACCATATAGGAAATCTTTTTAAATTCAGTTATATAGACCTAAAACGTGATTGATTTCCTTATGAGCGACCTGCGACAAAATAGCACACACTTATTGTCGGGTTAAAAATATAAATAACAATATTTTATTGTACATAACGTGAGAAGTTTGAATTTCTAGTGTATATTCAAACAAATAGCCTTAACTTATGATATTTCACCACAACTTGTAAGTTAGATTGACAAGTTGTCTCGGTACAATAATGCCGCAGATGTTCTATAAAATGTACGTAAATTGTCTAGCATCAAACAAAAGAATCACATTATAACAAACAACAAATAGGAACTTATCAAATTTAGTTAGTGAAACGATAATAAAAATAACTTGATAGCCAATCAATTCCTTAGGGGAAAGAGCTTTATGCCATGCATTCTCATTTCTTCTCAAAGTCTCTTGTGCTATTCATACAGCTAACTTTTTTGAGATAACAGTAAGCGCGGAAACATGAGTAAAAAAACCATTGTTTTAGCGGCAGATCACGCCGGTTATGAACTAAAAAATTTGTTAAAAGAAGATGTCATCGCCTTGGGATATGATGTTCTCGATTTAGGCACTAATGGACCTGATCGTGTTGATTATCCCGATTTTGGTGCTGCTTTAGCAAAGGCAATTCAAAACGGTGATGCAGAAACTGGTATCCTTGTTTGTGGATCGGGTATTGGTATATCTATTGCCGCAAACAGACACGCAGGTATTCGCGCAGCACTTTGTCACGATGAGACTTTGGCCCGTTTAGCAAGAGAGCATAACGATGCCAATGTTTTGGTTCTTGGAGCCAGAACAACAGGTATTGAGGTCGCAAAGGCTTCTCTCAAAACCTTCCTTAACACTGAGTTTGCAGGTGGCCGACACACCGGACGCATCGAAAAACTTAAATAATAATCACCTTACCGAGAGTGACGTTGTCATGAGCTTAGATACAACCACCTTCTTTAATGCGCCTTTGGCACAAACTGACCCAGAAGTTGCTGCAGCAATTAATCAAGAGCTGCACCGTCAACAGAATCAGATTGAACTGATTGCTTCTGAAAATATTGTATCCCTGTCTACTATGCAGGCCCTGGGTACAGTTTTGACCAACAAATATGCTGAGGGGTACCCCGGCCGTCGTTATTATGGTGGTTGTGAGCATGTTGATGTCATTGAACAACTCGCAATTGATCGTGCGAAAAAACTCTTTGATTGTGCTTACGTTAACGTACAGCCTCACTCCGGTGCTCAGGCAAACCAGTGCGTAACACTTGCCCTGATCAAGCCTGGTGACACTATTATGGGTCTTGACCTGGCTTCAGGTGGACACCTGACCCATGGTTCACGTCCAAACCTTTCTGGTAAATGGTTCAACGCTGTTTGTTACGGTGTTGATAAAGAAACCAGTCAGATTAACTATGATGAAGTTCGCGCTCTTGCTGTTGAACATCAGCCAAAGTTGATTATTGCTGGTGGATCTGCTTATCCGCGCATTTTGGATTTTGCTAAATTCCGTGAAATTGCAGATGAAGTAGGTGCATATCTCCATGTTGATATGGCTCACTTTGCAGGATTGGTTGCTGCTGGTCTTCACCCAAGCCCGATGAAGCATGCGCATGTTGTTACAACAACAACGCATAAAACTCTACGTGCTGGTCGCGGCGGTATGGTTCTCTCCAACGACCTTGATATCGGCAAAAAAATTAATTCTGCTGCATTTCCTGGTCTTCAGGGTGGCCCATTGATGCATTGTATTGCATCTAAGGCTGTTGCTCTTAAAGAAGCCCTAGATCCAGATTTTAAAGTTTACGCCAAACAAGTTGTAAGCAATGCAAAAACGTTGGCTGCTACACTTATTGAAAATGGGTTTGCCATTACAACGGGTGGTACAGATACACATCTTATGCTTGTTGATCTGCGTCCAAAAGGACTGACTGGTAACATTGCAGAGGAAAGCCTAGATCGTGCTGGTCTTACGTGTAACAAAAACGGCATTCCATTTGATCCCGAGAAGCCAATGGTTACTTCTGGCATTCGACTTGGTACTCCTGCGGGTACGACACGAGGCTTTAAAGATGCTGAATTTAAGAAAATTGGTGAACTAATCACTAAAGTCCTTGATGGACTGGCAGCAAACCGCGAAGATAACTCCAAAATCGAAGCGGAAGTTCGCGACGAAGTTCAGGCACTTTGTGGTAAATTCCCGATTTATCAAGGTTTGGAAATCTAACTAAGATCCGGGTTATGATTTCCAAATAGTCATAGCCCGGACCGCCCTCCGGGGTGAACCAGTGAGGGAATATGCGCTGCCCGTTCTGTAGTAGTGAAGATACGCAAGTCAAAGACTCGCGACCAACTGAAGACCACACGGCTATTCGCCGTCGGCGTCAATGTGCCAGCTGTGGAGCTCGTTTCACCACTTTTGAACGCGTTCAACTTCGCGAACTCACTGTCGTCAAAGGTAACGGCCAACGTGAACCCTTTGACCGGGAAAAAATCTCCCGTTCCATGAACATCGCTCTCCAGAAAAGAGATGTTGACCGTGATCGTATTGAGCGCGTTGTCAGTGGAATCGTTAGGCGGTTAGAATCATCTGGCGAGAGCGAAATTGCCTCCGATCTTATTGGGGAACTGGTTATGGACGCTCTTGCGACCATAGATCAGATCGGATACGTACGCTTTGCCTCTGTTTACAGAGACTTCAAAGAAGTAAGAGATTTTGAGGAATTTGTTGGTAAACTTGGTGATGATCTCGATATTCTGGATCCTGATCCGTCTTAAATACACAGCATAATTATATAGAATTTTTGATATGCCTAGCGAGTTTCGCAAAGAGGACCTTCAACATATGGATGCGGCTCTGGCGTTGGCTGAGCGTGGCCTTGGTTCAACGTCTCCCAATCCGGCTGTAGGATGTGTTCTTGTCAAAGATGGTACTGTGGTCGGACGTGGATATACACAATCCGGCGGACGCCCTCATGCCGAAACAGAAGCTTTAGCCCAAGCAGGAGATCATGCCCGAGGTGCGACAGCTTATGTGACGCTTGAGCCTTGTTCTCACCATGGTAAAACACCTCCCTGTGCTGAAGCCTTAATCCATGCCGGCATAAGTCGTTGTGTTGTCGCGATGGAAGATATCGATGCACGGGTCCAAGGACGTGGACTGGAATTAATGCGTGCGGCAGGCATCGAAGTTGAAATTGGCATTCGACAGCATGAAGCTGTAGAAATCAACTTAGGTTTTTTCACTAAAATACGCCAAGGTAGGCCCTTAATAACTCTGAAAGTCGCCACGACTTTGGATGGAAGGATTGCAACCAAATCTGGACAAAGTAAGTGGGTGACAGGAGAGCCTGCCCGTCGAGCTGGGCACATGTTACGGGTTCGACATGATGCTATTCTCGTCGGCAGTGGAACTGCTGTAATTGATAATCCACGATTAGATGTTCGCTTACCCGGACTTGAACATCATTCCCCGCTGCGGGTTGTGATGGATGGGCGCCTCAGACTACCTTTAACTCACGACTTGGTTACCAGAGCAAAAGAATGTCAGACTATACTGATGACTTTTGTTGATAATGATCCCGCTCGTTTAACGGCTTACAAAGAAGCGGGGGTGGATGTTGTTTCCTTGCATAAAGACGAGTCCGGATATATTAATCCCGCCGCGGCTATGAAAGAACTGGGTGAGCGAGGTATTACAAGACTTTTGATTGAGGGTGGTAGTCATATCATTGGCTCGTTATTGAAAGCCAATTTGATAGACAGAATTGTGTGGTTTCGCGCTGCAAAAATCATTGGTGGTGATGGCCTGGCTGCTTCAGTTGGTTTTGGTTTGGAGCAACTAAACTTGGCCCCAAAATTTCATTTGACCAGTGTTTCAAAGCTTGGGGATGACATTATGGAAACCTATCGCAGAGAACTATGAGAGAACAGTAAGTGAGCTGCCAATTCTCCTAACAAAATTACTCAGCAACAATAGTAATAAAAAGCTTAGCAAAAGAATTAAACCATAGGGAAAAGCCTAAAGGCACAAAAGAATGTTTACAGGAATTATTACTGACTTAGGCTCCGTTAAAGAGATCGAAGACCGTGGCGACAAACGTTTCATCTTTAATTGCTCTTACGACATGGAGAGCGTAGATATCGGTGCATCCATTTCTTGCTCCGGCGCTTGCCTTACCGTTGTTGATAAGGGGCAGGGATGGTTTAGTGCCGATGTATCTGCTGAAACGCTTTCAAAAACCACTCTTGGGAATTGGCTTGTTGGAACAGCGGTAAACTTTGAGCGCGCCCTACGCTTGGGAGAAGAGCTCGGTGGTCACATGGTTTCTGGACACATCGATGGTGTTGCTTCCGTTGTCAGGATTGTACCCGAGGGGGGCTCTCTTCGCTTTACATTTAAAGCCCCAAAAGAATTATCTAAATACATCGCTCCTAAAGGTTCTATTGTCCTTGATGGAGCTTCACTGACCGTAAATGAAGTAGATGGCGATTTATTTGGGGTTAATATCATCCCTCATACGGCTGAAATGACCACTTTTGGTCAATGGCAACCTGGAATTTATGAACCTGGTGCCTGTCTTGTAAATTTAGAAATTGACCTACTGGCCCGTTACGTCGGGCAACTGCTTGAAAGGCAACAAAATGGCTGAGAGTAGAAATGAAAAATCTGTGACGTTCAGTGACATCCTTTCTTCGCCAGAAGAGATTATCGAAGCAGCTCGCAATGGCCACATGTTTATCTTGGTTGACGATGAGAACAGGGAAAACGAGGGTGATCTTGTTATTCCTGCTCAAATGGCGACCCCTGAAGCAATTAATTTCATGGCCAAATACGGCAGGGGATTGATTTGCCTGGCTCTTTCTCGGAAAAGAGTTGAAGAACTCGATCTCCCCTTAATGGCGCAAAAAAATGAAACTCGTCATGAAACAGCGTTTACAGTATCAATTGAAGCCAAAGATGGTGTGACAACGGGGATATCTGCACCTGATAGAGCGCGGACAATCTCGGTTGCAATAGACCCGACTTCCGCAGTCGGTGACATTGTTACACCGGGACATGTTTTCCCTTTGGTCGCACGGGATGGAGGTGTTCTTGTCCGTACGGGGCATACGGAAGCCGCTGTCGACATATCACGGCTTGCCGGATTAAACCCTTCCGGGGTTATATGCGAAATCATGAATGATGACGGCACAATGGCACGCAGAGATGATCTGATCAGTTTTGCCCAGACGCATAGTTTAAAAATATCAACCATCGCTGATCTTATCGCTTATCGCAGAAAACACGATCATCTCATAGAGCGGACGCTTGAAAGCACACTAAACACAAAAATAGCTGGTAAGTTCAATATGGCTGTTTTTGTAAATAATACGACCTATGCAGAACATGTTGCTATTTGGCGTGGTGAAATATCGCCCACTAAACCTGTTATGGTTCGCATGCACGCTTTGAATGTTATCGATGATGTTCTTGGTGATGATCATAGCGGCAAGGCTGGGGATCTTCATAACTCCATGAAAATGATCGATCAAAACGGTGAAGGTGTCGTGGTTTTGATTAGAGAACCATCTCCGCGAAGCCTTTCCGATACAATCAGAGCCCGAATTGGAGAGCCTGTGGAAATAAATCATGATCTAAGAGATTATGGTGTTGGGGCTCAGATCTTGCTCGATCTTGGAGTTCAGCAGATGATTCTTCTTACAAATTCAGAGAAAAACATCGTAGGGCTTGACGGATACGGGCTTTCTGTTGTTGAACAGCGGCCAATCGTAGAGTAAATCATCCCACAGATCTTTTACGATGACGATGGCTAAAGCACCAATTTTATTGCAAGGTAACTGCGAATGACTGACAAATCTCACGTTCTAATCGTCGAAGCTCGTTTTTATAATGAAATTGCTGATGAAATGAAAAATGCAGCAATTGTAGAGCTTGAAAAAGACGACTGCACTTATGAAGTTGTTCAGGTTGCTGGCGCATTTGAACTCCCCGCCGCGATCAAGTTTGCTTCTTTACGAAAAGAAGGCCCTAAATTTGACGGCTATGTCGCCCTTGGGTGTGTTATTAGAGGCGAAACCAGCCACTATGACTATGTCTGCATAGAAAGTGCGCGGAAACTTCAAGATTTGGCAGTCGATTCAAACCTGGCAATCGGCTATGGTGTGTTAACCGTGGAAAATGAAGCTCAAGCTTGGGCGAGAGCGCGTAAGTCAGAAAAGAACAAAGGCGGCGCTGTTACACGTGCGTGCCTTGATATGATTGCTTTAAAACGCCAATACGGCGTTGCATAAGGACTGTTATACCGTGACTGAAGATAAACAAAAACCTGCGAATGACAGCCTGAAAAAAAGCAAGGCACGCCTTGCCTTGGTTCAAATACTTTTTCAGATTGAATTTAACCAAGCCAGTGCAAAAACAGCTCTCAATGAGTTTTTGAGTGAACGTTTGGATGAAGAGATTGATGGTTTGGCAATTGCTGACCTCGATCAAAAACTTTTACTAGAACTCTATAAGGGGATCACCGAAGATCGTGAACTCCTTAATGATATGTTGATTTCTGTTTTAGATAAATCTTGGCCACTACACCGTCTTGACCCTGTCTTACGACTGGTAATGGTTGCAGGAGCGTATGAAATACAACAGCGTGTGGATACCCCAGTAAAAGTCATCATCTCAGAATATGTTGATGTTGCCCACGCATTCCTTGGTGACAAAGAAACGGCTATGGTAAACGGTTGCCTAGATCGTTTGGCCCACGGCTTGCGTAAGGATGAATTTAGTAAATAATCCGGGTAAAAAAAGAGGGACATTTTTGTGGACGTAAGTGAATTTGATCTTATTGATAGCTGCTTCGCCCCACTTTCCAAAGATTATGAAGAAGCCTATGGCTTAAAAAACGATGCTGCTCTAATTTCTGAGCACCCCGATAGCTCGACTGTCGTGACAATGGACACCCTCATCGCGGGTGTCCATTTTTTTAATTCTGATCCTGCTGATGATATTGCCCGTAAATGTCTAAGGGTCAATTTATCAGATCTCGCTGCAATGGGAGCTAAACCGACAGCCTACACACTCTCAATGGCCTATTCTGATGATTTAAATGCACCGTGGGTCAAATCTTTCGTACGTGGGCTAGACGCAGATCAACAAGAGTTTTCCATACGCTTGATTGGTGGTGACACGGTTAAAACACATGGTCCGCTTACGATCACCATTACTTGTTTTGGCTCTGTGCCGCGCCATCGTTGCCTTAAAAGGAATACGGCGACCCCGGGTCAGGATATTTGGGTTAGTGGTACATTGGGAGACTCTGCTGCTGGATTACAAATCTTGAAGGGCGAGGTTAGTTTTGATAACCAAGAATTACGCGACGTTTTAGTTCATCGGTATCAGGTTCCTATGCCCCGGATTGGGCTTGGGATATGTCTTTTGAATGATAATATTTCAAACACGGCTATGGACGTGTCCGATGGCTTGCTTGCCGATTTATCCCACATCACCAAAGCTTCAAAAGTCGGAGCTACTGTATTGGAACAAAAGCTTCCTTACTCAAACGCTTTGAAGGCGTTGTTCAGTAAGAACGAAACCTTAAAAATGGTCGAGTTAGCCGTAACTGGAGGAGATGACTACGAGCTTCTTTTTACAGCTGATAAGCTTTATAGAAAAAAAATAAATGACCTTGCACGCAAACTGTCACTAAAAATTTCATGTATTGGATCTATTAATAGTGACAAAGGTGTTTCTTTGATTGAAGAAAATGGAAACCATATCCACTTAAGTAAAATGGGCTGGAAGCATTTTTAAATGAAAAATAAATTATAGCTTTCGTTTAATGACTGTACATAAAATGGTATCAGAAAATGTATTTTACCAAAAATAAACCATATTCATCTTAATAAAGTACATTAAGTTTGAAGTAATTAACCGGTGCCTTTATGAAAAAACTCATCATCACTATTTTAATTCTCCTCTTTTTAGGAGGAGGTGGTTTTGCTGGTTGGTGGTTTTTTCTAAAGCCAGCAGATAGTGAAGAAGAAGTTGTCGAGGCCCCTCCAGAAATCCCTTCCGCTTTTCTCGAATTTCCGCCAACAGTCATCCCTCTGATTAAAGAAGGTGTTGTTACACACCATATAACCGTCAAAATCACTTTAGAAGTCGCTGAAGGCCCTGACTTGATTAATACTGAACGTTGGCAAATCAGGTTACGTAACGATTTTATAGCTGAGTTACATGCGCTCTATAACTACCGTTTTTTTACAGCAGATGGTTATGCGAATGAAAAAATTAGTAATCGCCTGCAGATCGCTGCTGATAAAGTTATGGGGAAAGGTATCATCCGTGATGTCGAGATTATTGTTGAAGGCATCTCTAAGCCATCGAACAGTTAGAATATTATTTTTATAATTCAATAACTTTCCCTCTTGGAATCCCTTAACAGTCCTGTGTATGGTTCATTTCAATAACGTGAGATCCTCTACACATGTCTGACCACGATCCAACAAAGAAAAATGTATTATTTTTAGCCATTTGCCAGGCCTTAGGTATGAGCTGTGGCTCAATGCTTATATCAATGAGTTCTCTTGTTGGAACCACGCTTGCTGAAGATAAATCATATGGCACACTGCCTCTGTCACTCCAGTTCTTAGGGATGATGTTCTGCGCCTTACCGATCTCCTATTTTATGAAGCATTACGGAAGACGTGCTGGTTTTAGCCTTGGGTCTATTTGCGGGGCCTTATCTGGATTTTTTTCGGCCCAGGCTGTTCTCGACAATAACTTTGAACTCTTTTGTCTGAGTTCGTTTCTCTTTGGCGCCTTTATGTCAACTGTTGCCTATTACCGTTTTGCTGCAGCAGATACCGCAACAGATGTCTTTAAGAGTAAAGCAATATCTCTGGTAATGGCTGGGGGTGTTATTTCTGCTTTTGCAGGACCAGAACTGGCAAAGTGGTCCAAAGATTTAGAATATTTCGGGCCGATCCTTTTTGTCGGTAGCTTTTATGCCATTACAGCCCTTTGTTTGGTGAACTTGTTAATGATTCAATTCATCAACATTCCAAGACTCGCTGTACAGGAAATAAAATCAGGTGGACGATCTATCATTGAGATTGCCAAACAGCCCGTATTTTTTGTTGCAGTACTTTGTGGAATAGTAAGCTACGCTTGTATGAATCTCATTATGAGCATTACTCCTGCAGCAATGATTGCCTGTGCCCACCCCTTTGAATCTGCAGCTTTTGTTATTCAATGGCATGTTTTTGGTATGTACGCACCGTCTTTTTTTACAGGTTCGTTAATCAATCGATTTGGTTTAGTAAAGATACAGTTGATAGGGGTCCTTCTTATTGCCTCAGCAGCAATCATCAATTTATCCGGTGTAGAAATTTTTCAATTTTGGGCTGGTTTAGTTACTCTTGGACTAGGTTGGAACTTTCTTTATGTCGGAGGCAGTGCAATGCTTACCGAATCCTATCGTCCAGAAGAAAAGGCAAAGGTTCAGGCCTTTAACGAGCTCTTGGTGTTTGGGGTAGTTGCGACAACAGCGTTTAGTTCAGGCTTTGTCTTTGATAAGTTCGGGTGGGCAGCTGTAAATAGTTTGGCATTCATACCCGTTGGTATTTTTCTCGTTGTTCAGCTGGTGTATAGAGACCAGCTGAACAAAACTAGTGAAGCTTGATCCTAACTAAAGGAACAAGCTTATTCACCAGCACTCGGGTTAAATTTACCCAAGTTCCCAAGTAACTGTTGAACGATTGTTAAATCTTGCCCCTCAGTCGGGGTTTCTCTTGTTACGGGATCTATAACGCGACCATCTTCCAGTGCGTATGAACGAGACTCTGTCAGCTTTCCTTCTGGTGAGAATGAGATGACAAGAACTTTGCGATCCAGAACTACGGGGTCATAAAAAGCAGTTTTTTCAACTTTTTCCCCGATATAGTACCAAACCTGATCTTTAAAAGTTGAGAGTGTGGATGGGGAGCCAAGTAATTCGGCAACATCACGTCGACTAGAAACGCCTGTCTCTAACTGACTGACATCATCTGGGTCAGGGAAATTTCCACGAACGTTAACCCTGCTTTCGCATGCTGTGATCGCAAAAGGAAGCAGTACAGCTGCTAAAATCGTCTTTGTTCGTAGAGATAATCTAAAAGACATAACCAAACTCTGATTCTAAGTTAAAATAATTCGACGCATGGTTCTTTAGCATAAAAGATCTTCGTGCTAAACCTGTCGCGTTACACCAATCACGTTACACTGGCACTATACTCGTCTACATAAGTTTTTCGAGTCATAATTCAAAGTTCAAGAAAACAAGGGGTCTGGTATATTGTTTCGTAAGCTCTTTGGTCGCAATAGCGACTCTGATGCCGTCCACGACCTCTATGGTTGCATTATAAATCAGGCACGAGAAAAAGATTTTTATAACAGACTTTCTGTTCCTGATAGTTTGGATGGTCGCTTTGATATGATTACCTTACATATGTTTTTAGTTTTAAGGCGGTTAAAGACAGAAGGTGATGTAACTGCTGAGTTTTCACAAAAACTTTTCGATTTGATGTTTACTGATATGGATCTAAGTTTACGTGAAATGGGAGTAGGTGATGTAGGTGTTGGTAAGCGTGTGAAAGCAATGGTTCAGGGGTTTTATGGCAGGGTTTCTGCTTATGAGGATGCTGTGACTAAAGAGGGGGCCGATCTGGGGAGTGCTCTTGAAAGAAATCTCTATGGCACCGTAGAAGTTTCACAAAAAACCTTAGCTGAAATGAAAGACTACGTCTTGAAACAAGATCAGCACCTGCAAAAGCAAGATGTATTCGATATTATGTCAGGGCGTGTAAATTTCATTATATAGTCTAGATATGACAGGTTTGCGATAATCTTACTTGACCCTCACCATGCAGACTCTTATTGTGCGCGATCTTGGCTTATATGTTATGATTACCGTTCTCTAGGGAGCTGTTTGCCCAAGAAAGTTATTACATATTTAGTCAACAAGATATCAGGAGATCAGCAATGGAAACGCAGTGCGAAAATGAATTTTCGCGTCGTTATCCTGTTGATAAAATACAGGCGCGTACTCAAGTTCTAAAACTTAAAGCAAAGCCCGAAGAGTGTGAAGCTATCGCCAAGCGGTTTAATTTAATTGAACTTCATGACCTTAACGCCACTTTACAGCTTGAACCCAAAGGAAAAGGTTCTCTTTTGGAAGTTCTTGGGAATTTAAAGGCTAAAGTCGTACAACCCTGTACAATAACTGCTGAACCAGTTTCATCTTCGCTTGATGAAACGTTTGAGATTCTTTATAGCTTTGACCCAGTTGATGATGCTGGTAATGAAGTCCTTATAGACATGGATGCTGAGGAACCACCTGAACTGGTAGATCCACAGGGTATTGATTTTGGTGAAGCTGTTGTTCAACAGCTTGCAGTAATGTTAGACCCGTATCCTCGGGCGCCTGATGTAAATTGGGTGGGCGAATCTGTTGATGAGGCACCTGATGAAGAAGAAATGCAGAAATCGGAAAAAAATAACCCCTTTTCTGTACTAAAAGACCTTCAAATCAAAAAGTAAGGCATCATTTTTGTGTTAGGGCTTGCCGTCGTGGTATTTATTAGCTTATAAGCGGCGAGTTTTTTTTATTGAAGCTAAATGCGAGAGTTGAGCAATGGCTGTTCCAAAGAGTAAGATTAGTAATTCCCGTCGCGGCATGCGTCGGTCCCATGATTCGCTTCCTGCAAGCATTTCACAAGAGTGTTCAAACTGTGGTGAGCTAAAACGCCCACACCATGTTTGTGCATCTTGTGGTACATATGACGGACGCGAAGTAGCAGAAGCTGAAGCCTAAGGCTTGTCTAAATAGTCTTTTTTGATAGGCCGATCATTTTGGTCGGCCTTTCTTTCATAGATCAATACGACAAGACAGGAATTCAGTGAGCGCTCACATAACTATAGCCTTAGATGCAATGGGAGGTGATGACGCACCAGATATTGTTGTGCATGGAGCTGAAATTGCTTCTCAACGATATCCAGACGTCAGGTTTCTCATGTTCGGTCGCGAGCAGGATGTTATGCCCTTGCTCAATAAAACGACCCGCCTAAAAGATGTTGTTGAATTTATTCATACCGACGACATGGTCCTTAGCGATGACAAACCAGCCATAGCTCTTCGCTCTGGCCGAAAGTCCTCCATGCGACTTGCTATAAATGCCGTACATGATGGCAGAGCTGATGGCATCGTTTCCGCTGGAAACACAGGTGCTCTCATGGCCATGTCAAAATTTGTTCTAAAAACCCTTCCTGGTGTTGACCGACCGGCGATTGCATCATTCTTCCCGACCTTACGTGGAGAATCATTAATGATGGATCTCGGTGCTAATTTGACGTGTGATGCTGATAACCTTGTAGATTTCGCTGTTATGGGAAATGCTTTTGCACGTTGTGTACTTGGTGTTCAAGAACCCTCCGTAGGTATCTTGAATGTCGGTTCAGAAGATGTGAAGGGACATGAATACCTGCAGGTTGCAAGCTCGATGCTACGCCAAGCCAATTTACCCGGTGAGTTTGTTGGTTTTGTTGAAGGCGATGATATTGGCAAAGGCACTGTAGATGTTATTGTTACTGACGGATTTACAGGTAATGTTGCTCTAAAAACCGCTGAAGGTACGGCTAAATTAATAACCGAATTTTTCCGGCAAACCTTTAAAAGCAGTTTCTTAGCCAGTCTTGGTTATATTTTAGCAAGTTCGGCACTAAATAAATTGAAAAAACGTGTTGACCCACGATTATATAACGGCGCAATTTTTCTAGGTTTAAATGGAATTGCCGTTAAAAGTCACGGCGGTACAGACGCCATTGGTTTTGCAAACGCTATTGGTGTTGCTATTGATATGCGTGATCAGGATATTGTGCGGAAGATTCGCGAAGATTTCGATTCGCTTACCCGTGACCCCATTAATGAGCAGGCTGCGTTCGAATGATGATACGTGCAAATATCAAGGGCTGTGGCTCTTATCTTCCAGAACGTATCGTTACCAATGATCAGCTTGCTGAGCGTGTCGAGACTTCCGACGAGTGGATTCGCCAACGTACAGGCATACGTCATCGATATATTGCTGGTGAGAACGAATTAACATCAGATCTTGCGACCAAAGCAGCACTTGCAGCGCTTGAACACGCAGGCATTGACGCTTCTGAAGTTGATTTGATTGTCTGTGCAACGGCAACACCTGATGAAACCTTTCCTGCGACCGCAACGGTTGTTCAGAAAAATTTAGGGGTTATCAAAGGGGCTGCCTTTGATATTCAAGCCGTATGTAGCGGCTTTGTATACGGCCTTGCTGTAGTCGACAGCCTAATGAAAACCGGACAGGCTAAAACAGCCTTATTGATTGGCGCAGAAACTTTTTCCCGTATCCTGGATTGGAAAGATCGCTCAACATGCGTTCTATTTGGCGACGGAGCTGGTGCGATTGTCCTTAAAGCAGAAGAAGGTAAGGGCGATACTTCGGATAGTGGAATATTAAACACCCATATATATTCAGATGGCCGTTATCACGACGCTCTTTATGTCGATGGTGGGCCGTCTTCAACCGGCACAGCTGGCTTTTTACGTATGGAAGGAAAAGAGGTTTTTCGCCAAGCGGTTTCAAGAATGCCAGAGGCAATTGATACAGCATTAAAAACTTCAGGTTTAAATGCTGAAGATATTGACTGGCTTGTTCCTCACCAAGCAAACATTCGCATCATTGAAGCCATGGGAAAAAAACTTAAACTTCCTAAAGAGCGCGTTGTTGTGACTGTTGATAAACACGCAAATACATCTGCAGCGTCTATTCCACTAGCCTTAACTGAAGCTGTTTATGATGGCAGAATTAAACGCGGTGATATGGTGATGATGGCGGCTATGGGTGGTGGATTTACATGGGGTTCAGCTCTATTGCGCTGGTAATGGGATTTATGTCTTAGTACATTTTTACGAGATTAAACTTGTAATTTCCTGTTAAATCTAGCAAAATTGCCTTGTGTATCATATGGGTTAGCGAAGATAACGTATAATCCGGATAAAGATAACAAGGGGAGTGGAACTTCATTATGGGCACTACAGTAACCCGTGCTGATCTCAGTGAAGCAGTATATCAAGAAGTTGGTCTATCCAGAAATGAGTCTGCGGATCTGGTCGAATCAGTTTTAAATGAAATTTCCGATACCCTGATTAAGGGTGATGCGGTCAAGATTTCATCTTTTGGCAGTTTTGCTGTTAGGGAAAAAGGCGAACGTATTGGACGCAACCCCAAAACAGGTGAAGAAGTTCCAATCTTACCTCGACGGGTTCTTGTTTTTCGCGCCTCACATGTTTTGAAAAATAAGATCAATACATCTTTGTCGTAACCAAGAATTTTATCGGAACGTGTCGGCTCTTTAAGTTCGACTAACTTGAAATAAGCAGGAGTTAAATCTGCATAATGTCTGCTGCAGAATCGACAACAAAATCTGCATCTGCGTTCCGGACTATTAGTGAAGTTTCTGGTGATCTAGAAGTTCCGCAACATGTCTTGCGGTTCTGGGAAACAAAATTTCCCCAGGTCAAACCACTGAAACGTGCTGGACGTAGACGCTATTACCGACCTGAGGATTTAGTCATTCTACGGCAAATCAAAGATTTGCTGTACAAAGACGGCTACACAATCAAAGGCGTTCAAAAACTGTTCAAAGAAGGATCTTTCAAATCAAGTGAAAGGAAACCTTCAGCAAAAATCATTAAAAATAATGATGAGACTGCTGCTCAATCCACCGAGGAGGCAACAGCTAATCCTTTGGACGCATTTGATGGTTTATCTCAACTCAATCAGAAGAAGCTTTTGATTGAGTTGAAGAAAATACGATCACTTTTAAGTTAATTTCCTTAATTTATTTTGGATTTCTACATTGCCTTGAACAAAAGGCAAATGTATACAGAACGGACGGACGGTATTGCTGTCCAACTTAGCGGAGTATAGCGCAGTCTGGTAGCGCACTTGGCTGGGGGCCAAGGGGTCGCAGGTTCGAATCCTGCTACTCCGACCAATAGAAAAAACCTCTGACCATTTTGGATCAGAGGTTTTTTTCTATACAAGCACATACACAAAGATTATCCTTACGAAGACTGGCTTTCTATTCATTCTATGATAATCTTGCGCGGTTTAAATGATCACAAGGATTGTCGGAATGAGTGCTGAATTAAAAATTGCTGAACCGGTGCTCGAAATTCAAAATTTATCAAAGAGTTTCGGAGCATTAAAAGCTCTTCGTAATATCAGTTTTTCCCTTGAGCTCGGCAGTACATTAGTCATCATCGGTCCTTCCGGTAGTGGTAAAACGCTTCTCCTCAAAACAATCCTAGGTATTGTTCAGCCAGATTCAGGGCGCGTTATCGTGGGAGGCGTAGACACGTCTGATTATTCAGGAAATAATCAAAAATTATTAGATCGTTTCGGTATGTTATTTCAACAATCTGCACTTTTTGATTCATTACCTGTGTGGCAAAATATTGCTTTTAAAGCACTTAAAAATCGTCAAGCGGACCAGACAAATATTAAAAATGAAGCAATAAAAGTCTTGGATCAGGTTGGGCTTCGACCTGATGTTGCTGATCTCTATCCGGCTGAACTGTCTGGCGGCATGCAAAAACGTGTCGGTTTGGCCCGTGCCTTTGCCGGAGATCCCGAGTTTTTATTTCTGGATGAACCAACAGCTGGCCTTGATCCAATTATGAGTAACTCCATCAGCAAGTTGATTACTGCCCAATCAAAGAATGATCGAATAACTTCTATTGTTATAAGTAGTGATCTGAAATCAGCCCGTAAAATTTCTGATCACATGATCATGTTGCATGAAGGTGAAATTGTTTGGAGTGGTTTAACCAAAAAATTGGATACAACGGACAACCCTTACGTAAATCAGTTTATCCATAAATCTGCTGAGGGACCAATAGCTGTTTTAACTGAATAATCAAATGGTTATCGTTGAAAAAGAAATCTTTTCTCAAGTCGAGGTAAAGAAATCCCTTTTTATTTCTCATCTTGTTCCGACCAATGAGTTTGAACAACGTCTAAATGATCTTCGTGAAACGCACAAAAAAGCTAATCATCACGTTTGGGCCTTTCGGAGGCTAAACGATAATGGACAGATTGAAGAAGGGGCTTCAGATGATGGAGAGCCTTCAGGAACTTCCGGGCCGCCAACCTTACGGATATTACAAGGTAATGAATTAATCAACTGTGCGATTATAACCATCCGTTACTTTGGTGGAACAAAACTTGGAACTGGCGGATTGGTTCGGGCTTATGGTGAAAGTGCCAAATCTGTTATAAAAGACGCCTGCTTTAAGCCCTATAAAAAATTGCAAACGACAGAGATCTCCATCATCTTCAAGAAAATTCCTCATGTAGAATACTTGTGCGAACAAAAAAACGTACAAATTATAAAAAGAAAATTTAATGAGGCAGGCGCAATAATAACTCTTGAAGGCGTAGAAAAAGATCTTGAGAAAATTTGCGCGGCTATAGTTCTTCGTTAAGCACTTCTTCTATAGCTGTAACAGCTTTTAGTGATTTTGCCAGACAGAGGATTTCATTACGTGCGAGCATGAGATCTTCTTTATCTTTTGAGGATAAATTATGCTGTGTAATACGGTAATGATATATCCGGCTAGCTTGCTTTTGAAGTATATCCCATTTGCTATTAGATGAATTTACAAGAGTCAAACGTTCATGCGGCTCACGCATCAGCGCCGCCTCTAAGTTAGTTGCCTGTTGTATAGCCCCCTGATGCATTAAGCTTGCCTTTGATGTACTCGCTTTTCATCTTCACCAATTTAGTTAATAAACTATTACCTTAAATTAATGACAATTTCCAGCTTTAAGGTGAAGAGACAACATAAAATTTTAAAAACTAAAGCGATTACTCAAAAGCTGAAGTATAACGAACTTCCTCTTCGCTTACAGCATGTTCAATAACATATTGATTTATTGCACCAAAAATGCTTTCTCCCTCATCGGAAAACATCTCAATACGTACGTGATCACCAAATTTCATAAATTCGGTTATTGCGTATCCACGGGCAAGTATTTCCAACATCCTCCGCTCGACTATACAAGACGAGCCGACAGAACTGTCTTGATTAGAAACGGTACCAGAACCAATAATCGTCCCAGCCGTCAACTGACGGGTCTTCGCTGCGTGCTCAATAAGTTGTGAAAAATCAAAGGACATATCAGCACCAGCGTTTGGTCGACCAAACAGCTTGTCATTGTACGTCGTAACAAGTGAGAGGTTAACCTTATTATCCCGCCAGGCATCTCCCAATTCATCTGGTGTCACCACTACGGGCGCAAAAGAGGTTGAAGGTTTGCTGTGAACAAATCCATAACCTTTGGCTAGTTCATTAGGGATCAAGTTACGTAATGTAACATCATTGGCGAGGGCGATTAGACGAATATGATGTGGTGCCTGTTCAAGAGAAACATGCATAGGAACGTCATCGGTGATAATTGCAATTTCTGATTCAAAATCAACACCTGCATTTTCTTCGATAATTTCAATCGTAGCATGAGCACCAACTAGCCGATCAGATCCCCCTTGATACATATAAGGAGTGGTCCAAAATGTTTCAGGTAGCACACTCCCCCTAACTTTATGAACAAGTTCGAGATAATGGAGATAAGCTGTACTATCAAGCCACTGATATGCACGAGGAAGAGGAGCTAGGCATTGATTTGGCATGAAGGCTTTGCTGTTTTTTTCGTCCCCTTGGTTTAACCGCTGGTACACCCCCTCAAGTGAAGGAGCTAATAATTTCCAGTCATCCAAAGCCGCTTGCAAAGTTAAGGCAATCGTTGGAACATCAACATATTGGGTAAGGGCCTTGTTAACGACAACCAGTTTACCATCTCTTCTTGTTTTACCACCGCGACCGTGACTGTTGAGAGTTGCAAGTTTCATTTAAGCCTCCTGATTAACTCTTTAACCCCCAATTAATATTTCATATAAATTCCATATAATTATTTTTAATAATCAATGGCTTAATTCTTTTCTACAGAAGATGCTACCGGCGCCGGATTTATATTCCCCAAAGCCTTGGCTTCCTCAATGATCGGTAACAAATCGGAAGTAATCGTATCAAAAAGCTGTTCAAAGCTGTTAATCACATAATAAATCGGCTGATATATATCTATACGATAATTAGTTCTAAATATTGTTAACGGATCAAAGGTAAGTTTTGTCGCTTCAAGACTATCTGTACAATAAACCGCTTCGCCTGATGATGAGGCCAATCCTGCCCCGTATAACCTTTCCCCCTTCGGTGTTTGAATGAGACCAAATTCTACGGTAAACCAGAACAAGCGTTGTAATGACCAGATGTATTTTTTGTCGACAGAGAGCGCCAATTTACCATACTCTTGAACATAATCAGCAAAAGATGCATTCGTCAGCATTGGGCAGTGCCCATATATTTCATGGAAGACATCCGGTTCTTTGATGTAGTCAAAATCCTCGCGGAGCCGAATAAAGGTCGCGGCAGGAAAGCGCCTGTTAGCAAGTATCTTAAAAAAATCTTTTGGTGGAATAACTGCAGGAACCGATTGAACAGCAAAACCTGTTGCCTCTCTCAAACGTTCACTGATATCCAACAATTGAGGGACCTGGGAAGATGATAATCCCAAAATATCCCGTCCCTTGATAAATTCATCACATGCCCTGTTCTCAAGAATTTTATTCTGACGGTTGATGAGGTCACCCCACACTTTATCCTCTTCCGAGCTATAATGGTAAAAACCCTCGGAATCAGGAATTTTAGATTCATATACAGAGCCCAGATGACCCATTTTATCTCTCTCCAATAAACAAAATTGATTATAATGCTTATTTTATGTGACAAATAAGGGTATATTATTTTTTAGTCGCAGGAATTTACACAAAATGCGCATAATATATCCAAGTTATAAGGATAAACAGAATTGATTGACCTAGATCCACTGGATGTAAAAATACTAAGCTTACTCCAAAAAGATGCGACGATACCGACAGCAGAAATCGCCGATAAAGTCGGCCTCTCACAATCTCCCTGTTGGCGACGCATTAAGCGTTTTCGAGATGAGGGCCTGATACGTAAAGAGGTCTGTCTTCTTGATCCGAAAGAGGTTGGACTTGGTGTGACAGTTTTTGCTACGGTAACCTTAGTTCAACACCATGAAGAGCATGTCAGGCAGTTTGAGGATATCGTTGAACGGCGTCCTGAAATCATGGAGTGTTATACCATTACTGGTGACAGGGATTATCTCTTGAGGATCGTTGCCAAGGATATCGAGGCCTATGATCATATGTTGACCGAACAGTTTTTACACCTTCCGATCATCAACTCGGTAAATTCCCGTTTTGCCCTGCGGAGTGTTAAGTACTCCACAGAACTGCCTATATAACGACAATAACTGTATTTATAAGGACCCACTTTGGTAGAGATCAGAAAAGAAGAAGTAAAAGACAGAGCCCAGGTTTTACAGTTGATCCACGATGTTTTTGGTCGTTGGGATGAAAGTGATCTGGTTAAACAACTTTACCTTGATGATGATGTCATTTTCGGACTTGTCGCAGAAGAAGAGGGCAGAATAGTTGGTCATGTGCTCTTTAGTAAGCTTGAAATATCAACAGACCAATTGGTTTTGGAGACAGCAGCTTTAGCCCCGATTGCGGTTCACCCCGATCAGCAAAAGCAGGGCATTGGTGCAGCATTAATAAACGAAAGTCTTCTAATTTGCCGTAACAACGAAGAACTAAGCGGTATAATTGTTCTTGGAAATCCGGATTATTATCAACGTTTCGGTTTTTCATCCAAGCTTGGTGCTCGGCTTGATACTCCTTTTAAAACAGAAAGCTTTATGGCTTTGGAATTCCGATCTGGGATATTGCCAAAACAAGCAAAAGTTAAATACCCATCCGCTTTTGGGCTGTGAATACATGCTAGAGTACTGTTTATATTCATTACTTCATGTTGAAAATTAAAATGAAAAATAACAAAAAGTCCAAAATTAATGCATGTATCACCAGAGAAGTATGGATACAAAGGTTTCGGGATTTACGTTGGAATGCTCTATTTGTCATTTTATTAATAGCCGCACTTGTTATCTATACCGCCGATGCAAGAGAAGCTGGTCCAAACGTTCGGGGAAATGTAATAAGTCTGCATAGTGGTTCTTCTGAAAAACCAAAGCCTTCAAGGCTAGTTGTTCGTCTGGATAGTGGTCATGAAGTTCTTGTTTCTGGAAGTAGTAATATTCCTGTTTATATAGGGAAACGTGTTCTTCTAAGCCAGACTGTAACTAAGCTGTTTGGTGTTCATCGCTATTATTTTGTGAGATATATACCGGCCTCAAATTAACAGCACTTGGGAAAAATCTTGATGATGACGCTACTTTTATCTTCCTGTTCTGCGAATTTCTGATCATTCAAAATCACATAGGGATTTGCTTTTAGGACTTTTTTCCCTTTTCTTTTGTAACCTCATCAACGTCACCATCGTCGTCATCAAAAACAGCTCTATAAGCTGCCCCTTCGAGGTCATCATACTGTCCAGTACGCAATGACCATAGAAATGCGGCAAGGCCCAACAAGCCCAATAACAAGGCGATTGGAATAAGGATGGCTAGTGCAGACATTTTAAACTTCCTTATCGCTTAAGCGAAGTCGCAGCGCATTTAAGGTAACGATTATTGATGACGCAGACATTGCAACTGCTGCAAATAAAGGGGTCACCTGTCCAGCCATGGCAAGAGGAACTGCAATCATATTGTAAAGAATAGCCAATCCAAAATTTTGAAAGATTAAAGCCTTTGCTTTGCGTGCGATACCAATGGCTTCAATTATGGGTTTTAACCGATTCCCCTGAAAGACAAAGTCGGCGGTTATCTGACTGATATCTGCAGCTGTTGCCGGAGAGGCCGAGACGAAAGCCGTTGCTAGAGCCGGAGCATCGTTGAGGCCATCCCCCACCATCAGAACTTTTTTATTTTGTTTTATTAGCTCTTCCAGACGATTGATTTTATCTTTGGGGTTTGCTTCGGCTTTCCAATTGATTAATTTGAGTTCTTCAGCAACCAATTTGACGGCAGCTTGTCGATCTCCAGACAAGAGTTCAACGCCATCTAAATACTCTTTTGACAGTTTAATCGCAGCCTTTGCATCCGGGCGTAATGTATCTCTGAAAGTAAATCGAACAGGGTCTTTATCTCCCTGAGTTAACCAGAGTTCACTGACTGGCTCATTTGCAATTTTTTGCGTTACATTATTAGATTGATTATTAACACCACACCAAGCCCTGTTGCCAATTCGAACCCGTTGACCATCAACGTAACACTCTATGCCTTGGCCTGGCTCTTCGTGGACATCTGGTAATGCTGCAACTTTATATCCTGCTGCTTTAACTAATGCTTTTGACAAGGGATGACTGCTCGACAGTGCCAAAGAAGCAGCAAGTTCCAAATCCTTATCTGTGATTTCGCTTCGATTAAATAACTCAGGCTTTCCCTCCGTTAACGTTCCTGTCTTATCGAAAACCACAGTGTCAGCATCAGCCAATCGTTCGAGGCCATCTGCTGATTTTACCAATATGCCTCTTTTAAGCAGGAGGCCACTGGCAACAACCTGTACTGTTGGAACAGCAAGGCCCAGGGCACAAGGGCATGTGATAATCAAAACGGCAACCGCATTCATCAAGGCGAGATGCCAACCACCATCTCCCAAGGTCCACCACGCAACAAAAGTCAGTGCGGATAACAAATGAACTGCTGGGGCATAGATCTTGGCGGCACGATCCGCAAGCTGGACATACTTTGCACGGCCTTGTTCCGCGGTTTCCATTAGACCTACAATTTCAGCAAGTAGGGTTTGATCGTCTCTGGCAGTAACCATAACGTCAAAAGGTGAAGTCAAATTTAAGGTGCCAGCAAACACTGCATCCCCAATTTGAGCAATCTGAGGAATTGTTTCCCCTGTTATAAGAGAGGTATCAATTTCAGAGGTTCCGGAAATTACCATACCATCAACCGGTACTTTTTCACCAACAGAAATAGCCACTCTCATTCCGGGCTCTACAGCTTCAACAGGAAGAGATACCCGCGTACCGTTATCCTGCACAATCGATGCTGCTATGGCTCTGAGAGAGAGTAGGTTCTGTGCAGCCGATTGTGCCCGGCTACGCATGCGCCGGTCCAAGTATCTGCCAATGAGAAGGAAAAATAATAACATAACCGACGCATCAAAATAAGCATGATCAGCGCTTTGAAGGGTTTCTGCTACACTCATGCCAACTGCCAGTAATACTGCCAGAGAAATCGGTACATCCATATTTAAACTACGAGCTTTTAAGGCTCCGATAGCTGAACGAAAAAAGGGTTGTCCTGAATAAGCAACTGTGGGGAGAGCAATTAATGCTGATACCCAGTGCATCAAGTCACGTGTTGCAGGCCCCATATCATTGGTACCCGACCATACGGCGACAGAAAGCAACATAACATTTGCTGCGGCGAACCCAGCAACGCCAACAGCGCGTAATAACGCCTTGTCTTCCTTTTCCCCTACATTATTTATGAGATCAGGGTTAAAAGGGGTCGGCGGAAAATTTAGATCATCCAATATTTTGACGATAGACGTGGCCGAAGTCAGGGTTTCATCCCATAAAACAAAAAGACGTTTTGTTGATAGGTTGACCCTTGCGGTCTCTATACCCGGCAGTTTGGTTAAGTTACCTTCGATTAAGCGAATGCAGGATGGGCAATGGATTGTATCAACAATGAGACTGAGTTGAGATAATCCTTTGTCTGCCTTTTGTATATAGGCAGAAGGATCGATACTCGCCTGTACGACCGGAAGCACTTCCGGTGTAGCTTTTTGTTTGGTCTTAGAACAACAGTCGGACATCAGAAACCTACTTCATAAAAAAACGTTGTTCGATCTGATAAGGAATACCATCCGGGGAGATAGCATTTAAACTAACCTGCCATTGGCCATTCAAAGGTAAATCAAAGGTTGTCTCATAATTACCAGCTTGGCTTTCGGCAAGAATGAGCGTTTGGTCATAGTCCTGAAGAGTTGGGCGGCCAATTTTAGCGGTTACAGTAAACCCAGAAAGGGCTTGTATGTCCTTATCTTCAAGAACAAAAACTAAGAGATATTGATCTCCAACAGGCGTCAGTGAAAGCTGGCTTTGCCATTTTAAAGCTTCCTGTGCTTGAGCTGCTTCAATTGTTTTATTGTAGTTCAAACCATCAATATAAGCATTGTCCTTCGATAACCCCGTCCAAGTGTTCGTTGCAAAATAAACGAAGACAAGATTCATACCAATTATGACGCCAAAGAAAGACAGGATGTAGAGAAGAAAATGCTTACCTGTAAGTTTTTTTTCTTTCTTGCCATTCTTTAAATTGCTCATAGAGGGAAAGCTTTCAATTTTAATCATAATATTATGGGCAGACTTCTCTGAAATTTACTTATCGGGGCCAATGAAAACAGTTTCGTTGGAGACACTATATCCGCTTTCCCTGTCCGTTATAACGATTGTTATAGGCTCCGAATTGGATTTTAAAGTTGCATCATCTACAGAAAGAAAAAGGTGTGTAGAACGAAGACTGTCACCTTTAACTTCAATGATAGGTACAATGCCATCACTTTTGACGTCGTTGACTTTCAGTTCATTAAATTGAAGGCCAGTAACGGTTACTTCAAATTGACGCTCATTGCGGTGCTTATTGAGTATCTTAATTGTGTATCCATTACGAATACTACCATCCGATAACTGCACAAATATTGGATTACGATCCCGTAAGACGTTGAGGTCTAATGGAGATCTGTTCGCGAGAATATAGGCCATGAAACCACAAACGGCGAGGATCGCGAATGCGTACATAATAGTTCTCATACGCAGTAAATGAAATTTTTGAGATTTACCTTCTAAACGCCGGGCTAAATTTGCATCGGTATCATAGCCAATCAAGCCTCTGGGGGTCCCCATTTTATCCATAATACCATTACAAGCATCAATACAAAGCGCACAGTTGATACACTCCAATTGAGACCCGTCACGTATATCAATCCCCATAGGGCAAACGACGACACACTGTTTACAATCAATACAGTCGCCAACAACATTTTTGCCCTGATCATCAGGGTCTTTTCTGGCATGACCTCTGGGTTCACCTCGATCGGTACGATACGTTACTTGTAACGAATCTTCATCCATCATGGCAGCCTGTATTCTTGGCCAAGGACACATGTAGATACAGACTTGTTCCCTTGAAAGTCCGCCAAGAAGGTAGGTAGTTCCAGTAAACATAGCGACAAAAACATAGGCTGTTATGTCTGCTTGGAGAGTAAACAGTTCAACAAAAAGCGTAGGCGCATCAGCAAAGTAAAAGACCCATGCGCCACCTGTTGCGATACCAATTAAAATCCAAAGCGTATGTTTAAGGGTATATTTCCAAACTTTTTCAAAACTCCATTTTGCACGATGGAGTTTGATCCGGGCATTGCGATCTCCTTCGATCCATCTCTCAACAGCAATAAACAAATCGGTCCAAACCGTTTGTGGGCATGTATAACCACACCAAACACGCCCAAAGAGGGATGTAAAGAAGAAGAGAGCCAACGCAGCAACGATAAGAATACCCGTAATGTAATAAACTTCTTGAGGCCACAATTCGATAAAGAAGAAATAAAATCGGTTACCCGGAAAATCGATAAGAACGGCCTGATCAGGTGCACCAGGCCCACGATCCCACCTAATAAAAGGTACTAAATAATATATTGAGAGCGTGGTGATCATAATCAACCACTTGAGGCGTCGAAACTCACCGACGGCTCTTTTAGGGAAAATCGGAACACGTTTTTGATAAAGAGGGCGGTTCTCTTTTTTGTTTACGGCTTCCACCTCAATGGTGGCTTCCCTAACGATCTGTTCTAGCTTTGTGCTCATACTACAGACGTTCTTTTCTGACGGTGTTGGGTTATTTTTTTATGTTTTTTGAGTACGGGGAGTGAAATACCCACCCCCCGTGAACTCATAGCCATACATTGATGGCCAAGTGTTCAGGCTTATTCGCCACCACCTAGGGAGTGAACATAAATACTAAGTGCTTTAATTGTCACTGGATCCAGTCGTGCTTCCCAGGTCGGCATTACACCTTTACGTCCATAGGAAATGGACTGAACGACAGTCTTTTTATCCCCCCCAAAAAGCCAAAGCTTATCTGACAGATTCGGTGCGCCCAATTCACGGTTTCCGATACCACCATCGGCATGACATGCCACACAGTTATCCTCAAATATGCTTTCTCCTCGGCTCGCGGCCTCTGCATCTGAAGATGTTCCGGAAAGTGACAGAACATATTCGGCGACATCAGATATTTCACCTTTTTCAAGGATCTCATCTCTAAGGAAGGCCGTCATGTCATTAAAACGGGTATCATCGTGGGTCGAACGAATACCATAAGAAATGGTATAGTGAATATCATCAAGCGAGCCCCCCCATAGCCAATGGTCATCATTCAGGTTCGGATAACCTTTTGCGCCTTGTGCGCCACTGCCGTGACACGCGGAACAGTTATCCCCAAATGCAGCCTTACCGGCAGCAAGCGCATACTGATTTAGGTTCGTATCCTTGGTTATATCTTCAAGCGAAGAGCTAAGAATTTTTTCGTCTAAACCTGCACGACTGGCTTTTACTTCGGCCAGTTCCATTTTAACTTCGTCACGCTGAGAGTAACCAAGCGTACCTCTGGTATAGTCGGATATTCCAGGCCAAGCCGGCATAAATATCCAGTACACTACTGACCAAATAATTGATGCGTAAAGAACCCAAAGCCACCAACGAGGAAGCGGGTTGTTTAGTTCTTCGATGCCGTCCCACTCATGACCGGTGGTATCAACGCCGGAGACCTCATCTTTTCTTGGATTTCCTGCCATGATTAGTCATCCTCTAGTGGAATTTGAGCTGCTTGATCGAATTTGGCTTTGTTCCGTGGCCAGAATGCATAAACAATTCCAGCTAAGAACATAGCCACGAGGTACACAAGCCCCCAAGTTCGCGAAAATTCTGAAATGTCGTTGTATTCCATGACAATCTCCTTAACGCTGGTTGGGGCCATCAGCCTTATAGGCTGAGAAGTCCACAAGAGTTCCAAGCATTTGCAAGTAAGCAATAAGGGCATCCATTTCTGACAAAACAGCTGGATTACCATCAAAATCACGAACCTGTGCTTTTGGATAACGGGCAAGAAGGCCGTCTGTATCTGCATCAGGATCAACCTGTGTCCTAACGTCTTCAATAGCCGTTTCAATCATCTCATCGGTATAAGGGACACCGACCATTCTGTTGGAAATCAGATGATCTTTCATATCTTTGTACCGCAAAGGTGTTTCTAAAAGGAACGGATACCCAGGCATAATGGATTCAGGAACGATCCCACGCGGGTTATAAAGATGCTCCTTATGCCATTCATCAGAGTACTTACCTCCAACCCGGGCGAGATCCGGCCCCGTCCGTTTTGATCCCCAGACAAAAGGATGATCATACATAGATTCAGCTGCAAGTGAGTAGGGGCCGTAGCGCTCAACTTCATCCCGTAATGATCTAATCATCTGCGAATGGCAAGAAGTACAGCCTTCACGGATATAAATATTACGTCCAGCAAGCTCTAGAGGAGAATAAGGGCGCATGCCTTTAACCTTCTCAATTGTGCTTTCCAGATAAAACAGAGGCGCAATTTCTATCAAGCCTCCAATGGAAACGACGATAAGAATACCGATCAGGAGAACGATAGAGTTTTTTTCGAATATTTCGTGTTTAATCATGATTATTCCCTCCTTATTCAGCAGCAACAGGGCTTGGGACACTTTCAGGAGCAAGAAGGCGATCTTCCTCCCTCACATCACCGCGCGCTGTACGCCAGAGGTTGTAAGCCATAATCAAAGAGCCAACCAAGAAGAAGGCACCACCGATAGCACGGATCCAGTAGAAAGGATTCATTGCTTCAACAGTTTCCACAAAAGAATATTCCAAGAAGCCAAGATCATCATAAGCACGCCACATCAGGCCTTGAAGGATGCCTGATACCCACATTGAAGTGATGTAGAGAAGGATACCAAAAGTTGCGATCCAGAAGTGATAACTCACCAGTTTCAAGGAATAGAGTTGGGTGCGATTCCAAAGCCAGGGAACCATACAGTAAAGAGCACCAAAACTAACAAAAGCAACCCATCCCAAAGCACCAGAGTGAACATGCCCAATTGTCCAGTCAGTATAGTGGCTAAGCGAATTCACTGCTTTAATCGCCATAACAGGACCTTCGAAAGTACTCATGCCATAGAAGGCAATTGATACCACCAACATACGTAAAACTGGGTCTGTTCGAAGCTTATCCCAAGCACCAGAAAGGGTCATTAAACCATTGATCATGCCGCCCCAAGAAGGCATCCAAAGCATAATAGAAAAAGTCATGCCTAAAGTCTGTGCCCAGTCAGGTAGGGCCGTATAATGTAAATGGTGCGGACCTGCCCAAATATACATAAATATCAAAGACCAGAAGTGAACAATGGAAAGTCGATAAGAATAAACCGGACGTCCTGCTCGTTTGGGAACAAAATAGTACATGATACCAAGGAAGCCCGCTGTCAGGAAGAAGCCAACAGCGTTGTGACCATACCACCATTGAACAAGCGCATCCTGAACACCAGCAAAAAGGATATAACTTTTTGTACTTGTCCAAGAAACAGGAACGGTGAGGTTATTGATAATATGAAGCATCGCGATAGTTGCTATAAAGGCGAGATAGAACCAGTTTGCCACATAGATGTGTGGTTCACGTCTTTTCCATAGGGTACCCAAAAAGACAAACAAATACACCACCCAAACGATTGTCAGCCATATATCGGCGTACCATTCTGGCTCGGCATATTCTTTACTCTGAGTAATGCCCATCAGATAGCCTGTTGCAGCGATTACGATGAAAAGCTGGTATCCCCAGAATACAAACCAAGGGGCAAAATCTCCTGGCATACGAGCTTTGCAGGTCCGCTGCACAACATAAAAAGATGTTGCAATCAGTACGTTACCGCCAAATGCAAAAATAACAGCTGAAGTATGAAGAGGGCGTAATCGACCAAAGTTGAAAAATGAAACATCAAAATTCAAATCTGGATAAGCCAATTGGAAGGCAAGAGTATCACCCGCTAAGAAGCCCGCAACTCCCCAAAAAACGGAAGCGATTACACCTGCCTTAATAACATCTAAGTTGTATTGAACAGGGGCATCAGCAGGTTCTTTTGCCTGACGTTCTGAGCTGTCGTAAAATGCTTTAATAATACCAAAGATACCGAGGATGAATGCGCCTGCAAAGATATATGCATGTACAGTCATCAAAGGGTCTTCGGTGCGCGCGGCAGTTAACAAGGCGTAAAAAACACCGATTGTTAATGCCCCAGCTGTTATCCATCCGTCGATGGATAACCTTGCCTTAGCGGTAGTTTCCCGAGTCATTCCTGAAGTCGCCTTTTGTTTAAAAAACGTGGTAAACCTGTCAGATAATTGTCCAACAGGTTATTAAACCTACTCTTCAGGTACATTTTAGCATTGATCTAGGTCAATGGTACGGGTTGACGCACCCAGGCAAGGAGCTCTTATTTTCTAGTTTTTAATTTTAAGCTGTTTACACAATCGGATTGCGTCACAAACGTATCCCTTATCAGCAAGTTGGTTAGATATTGATTTAGTATAACCACTTTCTGGGATAATTGTATGCTGAATATCTATTGTCAGATGTATAGCCTGACACATTCTTGAAATTGCCTGGCCTTCTAGCCAATCCAACAGAGTTCTTGAAATATTGTTTCGGCCCAAAAAATCGGCAGTTACATAATTTGTTACATCCATAACCATTTGATGTGAAACATCTTCTACTACTTTATAGCATAAAATTCCTAAATAATATCCCGCAGTGTTCTTGACTGTAATAATGCCACATTCACGACTGTCTCGCCCCGTAAAACTATGAACATAATCCTGCCACTCATCAGTTGTTATGTCCTGCTTCAATGTCTGAATTAAGGGCAAAAGCTGAAGGCAGTTATTTTGATCAAGAGAATTTATTGCAAATTGCACTTTAGGTTACTCACATAAGGGGTTATATTCTCATTGAAGTGCATTTAATAAATTTGGTCTTTGATGTAGGTCAATTTGACGCATAGTTAATGATAGTTATCAGTTTTTCGTCATCGGGTGTGGTAGTATCACTTTCGTAAATAAAAAAAAGACCAAGTCAGAAAGAGACATTAAATGAGAAGTCGCTCTCAAGTTGCATCAACAGTCGCTTCTCATGCTCCAGTAAATTCGCCTTGTGAAAAATGTAACATCTCTGCGATGAGCCTTTGTCATGCGCTTTCATGTGACGACCTACAGCAACTCTCTGAAATCTCATCAAGTCTTGAAATCAGTAAAGGTGTTACAATCATCAATGAGCAGGACCCGGCAAATTATCTTTTTAATGTAACTGCCGGATCCGTAAAACTGTATAAGCTTCTCCCAGATGGGCGACGCCAAATGACAGGTTTTCTTTTTCCCGGAGACTTTCTTGGGATTGCCATGAATGATTGTTACGCTTACTCAGCCGAATCTCTTGAAGATACTAAATTATGTCGCTTCTCAAGGGCTAAACTTGAAGAGCTGCTTAAAATACTACCCCACTTGGAAAACCGTCTACTAAATATGGTCTCCAACGAACTCGTTCTTGCTCAGGATCAAATGCTACTCCTTGGACGCAAAACAGCAAAAGAGAAAGTCTGTAGTTTTCTACTTTCCCTATCGAAAAGAGCTAAATCAGAGACTGGCCCTGTTACTAAAATATCTCTTCCCATGGGGCGCTCTGATATAGGTGACTATTTAGGACTTACAACAGAAACGGTTAGTCGTACTTTGACCAACTTAAAGAAAATGAACATTATCGCCATTCCAACCAACGGCATGCTCGAAATAACTAATTTACAAGAACTCATTGATCTTGCTGAAGGGCTAGACTAGGTCTTCGTCGTTTATTTTTTAGAAAAAAATTATTCCTTTTAGACGACGGCTTGAGCTTTACCTGCTTAGTTGTTACATAACATATGCCTAGACCTGATACTTTCAGGTCATACAGCTTTGGGAAAAGGGATCTTTACGCTGCCTCACGGCGCGATTGGATGCACTTCCCAAGGCGAGCCGCTTATCGTGCTACTTTGTAAGTCACGATCCGGAACCTATTCATTTAGTCGTTCCGGGAGGATGTGCGTCTCGTACATCCTCGGCAGGCTTGCAATATTACTTTACCCAATCTAAAAATTTTAATCTTCTTGTTTTAATACTGGTTTTCTTCAATTAGCATCATCTTTGGTATTATTTCTTTTACAAATTTCACACTCGAAACAAATATAACCGGATTAAAAAATCATGTCTGAAATTACATCTCGTGAAAAATTGCGTTATAAACTGGGAAAACATCACCCTGCTTTTGGGTGTTGGATTGATATGTTCAGTCCTATGGCAACTGAAATAATTGCCCAAGCTGGTAATGATTGTTTGATGATTGATTTAGAACATGGTCCGGGATCAGTTCTTGATGCAATCGCTCAGATGCAAGCAGCGCGTGCCTATTCCTCGAAAAACTTTGTTCGAGTGTCCCATAACTCGTACGCCCAAATCAAAAGAGCCCTTGATGCCGGTGCGGATGGCGTTATGGTTCCCTCGATATCGACAGCACAAGAAGCAAAATCCGTCGTTGAAGCTGCGCTGTATGCCCCAAAGGGGAAGAGGGGCGTTGCATCAACCATTATCCGTGGCGCGGATTACGGCGTTAAAGCCATAGAGTATCTAGAGACCTTTAACGATGAAATTATGGTTATTTGCCAGATTGAAGATTCAGAAGGTGTTAAAAATGTTGCTGAAATTGCAGCCACTGACGGGGTCGATATGATCTTTATTGGACCATCTGATCTATCTGCAGATTTGGGTTATCCTGGGGAAACAGACCATCCTGTCGTTCTATCTGCGATTCAAGAAGTTGAAAAAGCTGTTAAAAAAGCAGGGAAATTACTGGGTATTATTCCAACACCAAACCGTAAAGCAGCAGCTCTATATGAGGCAGGTTATGATCTTGTCCTAGACGGCGGCGATATAGGTTTTGTTGTTAAGGGGGCGAGATCCAAAGCGGATGAGCTCAGATCGATACTTGGCAGGTAAAGTGATGGATCGCATTGATTGTCCTAATATCAGTTCGACAGTGCATAAACTGATATAGGGCAGTCACTAGCTAATTAATGTTATAATTTAACGGGCATACAATACTGTTTTTTGGATTTGAACTTTTTGCACGCCTCATCTGCCAAGGATTTATTCGGATAAGCAGAACCAAGTACCCTGTAAAAAGTTCCTTTACCAGTTATTTTGACAGATTTTACTCGAAGTTGAAGGGCTTGCGTTTCTTTAGGGAAAGCATTTTTTAACTCATTCCATTCTTGCTCAGCACTCTTTTTACTTTTATTCGAAGATAGATGAACAGCGTAAGATCCCTTTGTGCTTACTGGTACAGGTGGTTGTGCAGCTTTTTCTGGTGCCTTTAAAGGAACTGGGGTGCTCGTCTTACCATTTGGCGCGGTTACTATTTCGGTTTTTACGGGTGAGGGCTCTATTTTCGACGTTGCTATTTCAGGTGATTTGTCATCGTTTGCATCTGAGATACTTTCTTCAAGAGATTTTGTTGCAGAACTCAAAGCCTCTTTTGTCGATGTTGCAGCTTGTTTTGATCCCTTTTTGATATCAGCCCAAAGGTCGTTACCCCACCCTTTAGTATCTTCATAAACAGGGCTTCCGCTACAGCCGCCCAAGACGATTAAAGTTGTATAAAGAAGAGCTTTGAAAGTGAAGGGCCGTAATTTAGGCATGGGCGAACACCAATATCGTCAGGTTGTTAATTGCCTTATCAACCTAAGGAAATTATCTTTATAAAAGAATAATTATTTTATAAAGAAAGACAATTAATTCTGTGGCTTGCCTTGATGTTTTTCAATAAAATTATTTATTACTTTTGAAACGCTTTCGCGCCATTTTCTGCCATTAAAAATACCGTAATGACCGACATCTTTTTCGACATGATTCTGGTGCTTATTTTTGGCAAGAGAAGAACACATCTTGTGGGCGGCTTCAGTCTGACCCGGCGCAGATATATCGTCAAGTTCTCCCTCAACTGTCAATAACGCCGTTTTTGTTATCTTTGAAGGGTCGACCTTTTGTCCCTTCCAGACCATCGTACCGGAAGGCAAGCTTCGTTCTTGAAAAATATGTTCAATCGTATCAAGGTAAAATTCGGCGGTAATATCCATGACTGATAGATATTCATCATAAAATTTGTCGTGGCTTTCAGCTGAATCCCCATCACCCTTTACTAAGTTATCAAAATGCTGCATGTGCGCATTGACATGACGCGCTGAATTCATCGAAATAAATGCAGCAAGTTGTAAAAATCCAGGATAAACACGTCGACCAGAACCTTCATAGTGAAGAGGGACAGAGGCCGTTAAATTACTCTTAAACCATGATAAAGACTTACTGTCAGCAAGTTTTGTTACCCCTGTTTCTGCAGCTCCGGCATCAACAGGGCCGCCCATTAAGGTCATCGTCCGTGGTTGAGATGGATCATCATTTGCCGCAAGAATGGAAACTGCAGCCAAAACCAAAGGAGCAGGTTGGCAGACAGCCATAACATGCAGATCGGGACCCAACAATTGCATATAATCTATAAGGTACTGAATATAATCATCTAATCCGAAATCACCCTCAGAATTAGGTACTTTACTCGCATCTTTCCAATCAGTGACATAAACTTCATGATCTTGAACAAGGGTTTGTACTGTGCCGCGTAAGAGGGTGGCAAAGTGACCTGACATCGGGGCGACAAGAAGAATTTTCTTAGGATTTTTGGCTAAGTCGCATTTAAATCGAATTAGATCAGCAAAGGGCTTATGATCAATTAGAGCAAGATCGATGGGGTGAATACCATCGTCTTTTTTAATAGCCTGAAAACCCCACTCTGGTTTACCACGATGACGAATGACACCTTCGACAACGTCAGCTCCAGCAGCCATGATTTTTCCCATATATGTTTGAGATATGGGAAAAAGGGGATTGTTAAAATAAGTTTTGGTAAGTTCACTCATCGCACGCATAGGTCCGAGAGCAGCACTTTGCATATCAAAAAACGTATATAACACGGTATATTCCCCTGACCAATTGGCCAATCATTGTTGTTTTCAAACAGAAAAATCGTATTAATTTGTATTCTGTTTTAATTTTATCTGTGCTGGCAGCATTTAATTGTGCGCTGCAGCATAATATTGAGGCTATGCGCCTTTAAGAGAACAGTCAACGATTGTATAAAATTTAACCAGAATGACTTGCTACTGTCATTAGATCAAAATTATTAGCATATGGGATTTAGCGGTGAAATTCTTCGATCATTGTCTTAACGAACACATCCATATACGACAGGTACTATGATTTTATTTATGAACTACGCGCTATGAGTTAAACAAGGAATTTCTGGAGGTCACGAAGGATCAGATAACCATAGAAATTGAGCTGCCACCCTTGGGTTCCAGAATTCTTTTTACCAACTCACGATACTCGACGTCCCATACCAGGCGGTCAATATCGATATTATCGTTCTCTTCGCTGTAAGAACAATTGAGTGGTTTTTCCTGCTTATCCAAGCGGTATGTTTTATCAAAATTTCCCATGCCATTATCTTAAGCAGAAAAATCGGCGCGGTGGTGGGGCAAAAAAGTGGTAAGAATGTGATCACAGGCAGGTTCTGTAACCAATTCAAGGTTGGAAACGGTTAAACTCTATATTTTACAACGCTTTGAATTGGTTAACTAAAATTAAGAATTAGATTACATTTAATTCTTTAACAGGCGTATTTTTAAGAATCCTTGAAAACTCAAAGACCGACAAATCAAGACTCCGATAGTTCCCATGCAGAACAAGTTCAGATAATGCACGTCCAACGGCAGGGGCTTGTTGTAAACCGTGTCCGCTAAATCCATTAGCAAAATAGAGATTATCTATTTGTGGGTGCGTTCCTAAGATAACATTCTGATCCAACAGATTGTAAGCATAGTGTCCGGCCCAAGAATTTATTTGTTTGATACTCTCAAAAGCAGGGACCCGGTGAGCCAGTGTTGGCCAAATTGCTTCATCAAACAGATTATAATCGACTTGATAGTCAAAATTTTCAGGATCGTTGTTTTCATGCGGAGAAACTCCGCATATAAAATGCTCCCCTTCAGGGCGAAAATATACTCCGCTGTTATCGACGACTAACGGACAGTTTGTAATCTGATTCCTACAGTGAAAGACAAAGACGCAACGTTTTCGACTTTCAACGGGAAGATTGATTTTAACCATTGACGCAATGTTGGATGCTGCAGGACCCGCAGCATTGATAAATGCTGTCCCTTGGATTGTTTGCCCCGTTTTTAATGTGACAGTTGAAATTTTATTATGATTGTATTTAAGCTCCACAACCTCGTCATATATATATTCAACACCCAGCTCTTTATTTTTTGCTCTAAAAAGCTGCAATAAACTATAAGCATCAAACCATCCTTCCCCTTGATTACCCAAAGATCCAAGAGAGAGATCATCACAGTTCATCCAGGGGAAACGCTCACCGAGTTGTTTAGGCGACAGCAAGCCTATATCAGCCCCTAATTCTTTTTGAACAGCATTATTGTTTCTCAGAACCTCTTGACCGTCACCGCCAGCAAGTAAGAGGTAGCCTTTTTCCTGTAACCCAATATCAAGATCAGAAGCTGATTGGATGCCATCTCTTAGGGCGAGGTGTTCACTAATGTTTCTTAAAAACTCTATACCGAACAAAGATATTTTAATATTCTCTGGCGTGGAAAATTGCTGCCTGATTGAAGCTGCAGAAAGAGTTGTTGATGAGCTTTTATAGCTGCGGTCTTTTTCTAATACTGTTACTTTACCGTCAAAGGTTGGATCGCTTGCAATAAAGAAAGCCGCTGCGCTTCCAATAATACCACCACCGATAACGACAACATCCGATGTAAGATGCATAAACACTCCGTTAGTTTATATTTTATACAAAAATACATTTAACGTATTTAAATACAGGATCAACAGAATTTGGTTTTAATTTTATAAAATAAGAACAAAAAAGATAATAATTTTGAGGTAATATAATACCTATTTTTTAAGATATTGTTTTTATTGATTTATTTAGATTCAGTAAAAGTTAAACTGTTTGACAGCACTATATCTTTGTAATAGAACCCAACCACGCAAGAGCACTATGTGTGTCTTGCTCCCTATTACAACAGTATGCAGTGGCTCTGTTATATGAAAACTTATTCTGCTAAACCCGCAGATATTGAAAAAAAGTGGTTCGTGATCGACGCTGAAGGCGTTGTTCTCGGTCGCTTGGCTGTAGAAGTCGCAAATATCTTACGCGGAAAAAACAAAGTGACTTATACTCCACATATGGATTGTGGTGATAACGTCGTAATTATTAATGCCGAGAAAATTGCCCTTACAGGCAACAAACTCGCTGACAAAAAGTACTACTGGCACACCGGCCACCCGGGCGGTATCAAAGAACGTACAGCTGGTCAGATTCTCGAGGGTCGTTTCCCTGAGCGTGTGGTTAAAAAAGCTATTGAGCGTATGGTACCAAAAGGTCCACTCGGTCGTCAGCAAATGAGTAACCTTCGTGTCGTTGTTGGTCCTGACCACAACCACGAAGCTCAGCAGCCTGAAGTTCTGGACATTGCGTCTAGAAACATCAAGAACAAGAGGAGCCAGTAATCAATGGCTGAAGAAATTCTCAACTCTTTGAGTGATCTTGGTGATGTAACTCCTGTTGCTGAAGAAAGCGCGATTGTTGCTGAACCTAAACTCGACGCACAAGGTCGTGCTTACGCAACTGGTAAACGTAAAGGTGCTATTGCACGCGTTTGGCTCAAGCCTGGTACTGGTGTTATTACGGTTAACGGTCGTGAAGAAGCAGTTTACTTCGCACGTCCAGTTCTTCGTATGATGCTTGCTCAACCATTTGAGACAGTTGAACGTTCAGGTCAATTTGACATCGTTTGCACTGTAAAAGGTGGTGGTCTTTCTGGTCAGGCTGGTGCTGTTCGTCACGGTATCTCAAAAGCTTTGACTTATTTTGAGCCAGGCCTTCGTCCTGCTCTGAAAGCTCGCGGCTTCCTTACACGTGATGCACGTGTTGTTGAGCGTAAAAAATACGGTAAGGCGAAAGCCCGTCGTAGCTTCCAGTTCTCAAAGCGTTAAGCTTCGAAAACAGAAGTGCAGAATTTTTGGAAAAGGGCTGCCGTTTGGCGACCCTTTTTCTTTGTCGGAAATAAACTTATCACTATTAATGAAAGAGGAGGGGGGAAGGATCGTTAGAAAAGGGTCGATAACTCGGCGAACCGGCGTCCACACCCGGCATCAACACAATGATCAAGGAAGAATTCATAATGGTATGAATTTCCGGCTTAAGCCAACTTACTATGGTGCCGTTCGCGAACAGACTTTAAGATTATAATCGTGTCTTCTTCCAAAAATCCCTGTTCAATTAAGCCGTGAATCGCTTCTTGTGGAATGACGGGAGCTTTGGGATCAGTTACTTCCCATTCCCAGTGGTTATGTTGAAATACAAGGCGGCCTTTACCAGACCAGTAATATTCTAGGATAGCTTTCTCAGCTTGCTCCATTTTTCGCCAGTCAAAACCATAGATCTGATGTCGAATATCAATTCCTGCATTCGAAGATTCCCTTAGCATACAGCTTGCTCCGGGACTTTTACCATCCCACAACAGAATCAATCCGTCGGCATACTCAGCCATGTCTCGATTTCTAAGTTCACCAGCTTCGCGGCCATATTTCACCCAATCAGCATACAGAACTTTTTTAGGGATATTCTTACCCTTGGCCCAACGCTCACCAAGTTCGTCAACACCACGACAACCACCAGACACAACTTCTTCAATTGGCCAGTCAATGCTTTCAACAAAAGTTTCCAAAGCGTCGTAATCATCAATTGTACGCGAACCTGCAATGATAACTTTCATAGAACACATCCTTGGCTTTTGAACGAGAATACTAAAGTCAGGACAATATCCTTTTAAACTTTAAAAAGCACTGAGAGTTATTGTCGCAAGCGTTGATATTTTCCATAATATAGATTATGCGAATCAGTGGTGATAACAATAATCCGCATAACAAAGCCCCTTTAAGTTTTTTATTGAGATTTTAAAGTCTGATCAAGGTTCCCACAAAAGCCAACGTCTGATGCACTGCCGCCGTGTGTTACTGACGCAACAGGTCCAAGCGCACTCCCATTGCGTTCTATTTCTTTCCGGTAATCTTCTGCATTTGATTGTGGTTCGTAGCCAAGCCATTCCACATGAGAGTTATCGACCCGTGCCCTCGTATTGTTTGAAACACCAAACACACGGAAAAAGTGGAAATCAGGCGCATCGATACATTTATCAAATAAATGCACACCATCCTCATGACTAAGCCAGGTTGATAACATTCTTGTATCAACGGGTTTGCTTTCAAATGATGCAACACGTAGACACGCAACAGATAGGCCAAATTTGTCCGCATACAAGCTTGCAAGCGATTCACCAAAACCCTTTGATACTCCATAAAACCCACTTGGACGAAGTCTTGCCGTATCAGAAATTGTGGTTTCAATAGGATGAAAACCAACGGCCTGAATAGAGCTAGCAAAAATTACACGTTTAACACCAGAAATGCGCGCTGCCTCAAACACATTATAAGTCAGATTATAATTTAACGGAAAGATCTGTGACCAGTCCGCTTCATCGGGGTAGGCTGCAAGGTGGACAATAATATCTATGTTTTCCATTGCCTTAACCACGGCATTCAAATCCGTTGCATCAACTTTCAAGTGACATTCATTGTCTTGTTCATCCCCTAATGGGGCAATATCCAACAAGTGAAGACACCGATCGTTTCTTTTTAAACCTTGTCGCAAAACTCGACCAAGACGACCAGCAGCACCCGTAATCAATATGTTTTTCAATTTAATCTCCAATTTGTAGGCTTTTTTTAGCCTTGCAGTCTTCAACCGTTAAAGCGGTTCATTTTGAGTCCGGAAACACCCGGTTTAATTGCGAAAAGGCCACCCGCGGAAGGTTGTTCTTCAAGTTCTTGTGGCGTAAGATCTTCACGTGCGGTTGTGATGTAAAGCGTTGAGAGATCTCCTCCCCCGAAGATACAGGACGTCACATTCCTGACCGGCAAATGAATGACCTGGAGAATGTCTCCCTCAGGAGAGTATCGTGTCACTTGACCACCAGCAAAATGTGCACTCCACAAACAGCCTTCAGCATCAACAGTTGCCCCGTCCGGGCGTCCGTTTTCTTTGGGAACCGTAGCAAAGGTTCTTCCCCATGAAATTCTCCCTGTTTCCAAGCAGTAATCATAGGCACTGATGGTTTGTGTTGGCGTATCGGCGAAGTACATGGTCTTACCATCCGGGCTCCACGCAAATCCATTACTGGTTTTAATACCATTGAGCATTTTTCTGACCTGTCGATCCGGGGTAACCCTGTATACTGATGCAATTGGTTTACGTAGTGCCGGATCAGAGACTTCATGAATAGTCCCACACCAAAAACGCCCAACAGGATCACATTTCCCATCGTTCATCCTGTTTTCAATCAACTCATCCTCGACAGATGATATTTGCTCTTCTATCCCTGTTTGAAGGTCATAAAGCACAATTCCGTTTTTCGTGGCAATGATCATACCAGATGTATTCTGTCTCAGAGCAAACGAGCCAAATTTAGATGGGGTTTTCCAAACGTCTATTTTCCTCGTTGAGGGGGCATATCTGAAAAGCTTTTGCTCTGTTATGTCGACCCAATAGAGTGTATTTTCCACTTCATCCCAAACAGGCCCCTCCCCAAGTGTATTTTTGACATCAGCAACGCAAATTAATTCGTTGGACATTATATCTTACCTTGCCGTTTTGCTACGAGTGAAGATATCTGTGCTAAGGCCATATCAATATCATTCTCAGATACATCAGCATGGGTCACGAACCTAAGACGATTTTTCTTGGGTGGCAGGACAAAAACGCCAACATCCCTCAGATCATTGTAAAAATCATTCGGATCTCCTAATTCAGGAGGAATAAAGCACATGACAATATTGGTATCTACGGCGCTCAGATTTACGGATAAGCCCATTTCACTTATACCCTTTGCCAACTTTTGAGCAACGTGATGATCCTCACGAAGACGATCAACGTTATATCGCAGTGCAAATAGGCCCGAAGCCGCGAAAATACCCGCTTGACGCATCCCTCCTCCAACCATTTGCCGCCAATGTCTGGCTTCTTCAATAAAATCTGCGCGTCCCGCTATAAGCGCACCACCTGGTGCGGCCAGACCTTTGGACAGACAAAAAGAAACACTATCCACATCCTGAACCAAATCAGCCGGTGTAGCCCCCAAAGATATCGATGCATTGAACAATCGCGCGCCGTCCATATGAAGAGGAATAGACCGAGCTTTGGCAAATTCAGAGATGGCTTGGATATGATCAAGGCTAACACAACAGCCCCCGTCCCCATTATGGGTGTTCTCAACAGCAATCCCACCGAGTGAGGGGCTAAGAATTGATGGGTGAGAACCCGCAGGTATTACCAGCCAGCGCTCATTCAACATATCAAGGTCAAAATATCCATGGATGGTCTGAACTGGGTAAGAAGTCAACCCACAGACAGAGGCCAGATGCCCTGTTTCGTTGAGGTGTAGATGTGATGTTTCACTGAGTATCATGGCTTTGCCCGGTGAAACCTGGCTACGCACAGAAATCAGATTTCCCATGGTTCCACTTAAAACAAATAGAGCCGCTTCTTTGCCCAGAAGTTCAGCAACATGGTCTTCAAGCTTTCTAACTGTGGGATCTTCCCCGTAAAAATTATCACCAACTTCAGCATTTGCCATACAATGCCGCATTTCCTCACTCGGCTTGGTGAGTGTGTCACTCCTGAAGTCAACTCTACGCATTGAGCACCCTGTGTTCTTTAAAATACAATCATAGTCGTCATGGTTACAGGTGCATTATGTTGGATTCTTTTGGAATATATAATCATAATCATTGAATATATGAAGTATGACGACATATTATTGACGTATTTTGAATTTATGGATCAAAACTGGATTAAGGTTAATCACGATGACATCACGACGGGCTGATCTGGATCAGGTTGATCGAAAAATACTGAATATCCTGCAAAACAACTGTAAAATCACCAATGTCGAACTGGCAGAAATGGCCGCAACCTCTGCGCCATCCTGTCTGCGACGGGTTAAACGATTGCGTGACGAAGGCTATATAGAACGGGAAGTTGCCCTCGTTAATCCGGAAAAAGTTGGAGCCAGTTTGGTGGCAATCTCGGAAGTACGATTAACTGGACACAATTTACAGGCACGAGAAAAAGCAATCCAAACTATCCGCAATATTCCCGAAGTTACTCAGTGTTATAACGTCACGGGAGATAAAGACCTCCTTTTTATCGCCATTTTGACAGACATGGCCGATTTTGAAGAAACCATCACAGAACCCTTGGCCGCCATACCAGAGATCCGTTCTATCAATAGCTATTTTGCGATCAAACGGGTTAAATTTGCCCCCATGATCCACTTTGATGAAGAGCGCTGAAATCGTTCAGATTATCCTCTCAAGTGACTTGAATAATGGCCTGATAGAGCATTCTGAAAGCCAATAGTGTGAGGACAGTGTTAAAGACGATCTTGAACATGCGTTCGGGGATCCGCCATAGAATAGATCGACCTGCCAATGACCCCAAAAAACCAGATAGTAACATCGCAACTAACAAGCCGACCCAAGGCGTGAAAACAAAACCCAAAAGCCCCAATGCGATAATCTTTAAGCTATGTTGCAAGAGCATAATAGCCGCATGGTTTGAAACAATCTCCAAGTGGCTCAATTTTGATTTTGGTAGAAATGCTGCAGCGATAGGCCCGGAAGCTCCGATAAACATGGAGGTAACAGCTGAAATAACGCCACCAAAAACAAGAGATTTCCGGCCATTGCTAATGTTCTTAAACTTAGGCCCCCACGCGCTGTAGAGAATAAATAACCCCATGATTAACTGTAGAAGATAAAGTGGTAGTGTCACCACGATTTGACTGGCAAAAGTAATGCCAGCAATTCCGCCCAATGAAAACCAGATTACGATTTTCCAGTTAATATGACGACGCAACAAATACGCACGACTGGTATTATTCGCGGTTTGTACCGCACCATGCAGAGGGATGATGGCGACAACAGGTAAAACATTAGCCATGATCGCCAGCATCACTAATCCACCTCCCAGCCCCACGGCAGTAGTGATACCGGACGTGATAAAGCTGGCCGCTATAAGCAGCAAGGTAACTTCAACAGTTAAGTCTGCTGGAATCAAAAAATTAATAATGTCTTCCATGTATTAAAAGGATATCTTTAGATTTAAATTTAAAGGCAGAAAAAGTAAAATCAACGACACTCCTACCTTTTCAGATGCATATTTTAAGGTGTGATCAGGATCATAACCATCGGATTTACTTAGAGCAAATTTCTCGAAAACAGATGAAAATTTTCTAGCTACCCATACGATAAAAGGGGACAACGTTAATTGCCCCCTCACCGTATCACGATAGTAAATTCTAGAAACTAAATTTGTTAGGTTAAAAGTCTCATACAGATTTCAACAACATACCTAGCCTGCGAATACCTTCGTTGATGGTCTCTTCATTTGCCTGTGAAAAGCTCAGACGCATTGTATTGCGGTTCGATCCGTCTGCGTAGAAAGCGTGACCGGGAACAAAGGCAACCCGTTGAGTTTCGATTGACCTGGCCAAAAGATCGGCGCCATCCCATCCTTGAGGAAGGGTTAACCAGACAAACATCCCGCCTTCCGGTTTTGTCCAGCTTACGCCTTCGGGCATGTGTACTTCCAGGGCAGAAAGCATACAATCGCGACGGGCGGAATAGGCCACAGAAATCTTGGCAACCTGTTTGTCAAAACCTTTGGACGCAACTTCATGGATTGCAATCTGGTTGATGGTCGAAGAATGCAGGTCTGCGGCTTGTTTCATCAAAACCAGTTTGCTGATCACAGGCTGTGCAGCGCAGACCCAGCCCACGCGCAACCCCGGCGCAAGCGTTTTGGAAAAACTACCGCAATAAAGGGTTCTGGTTTTATCAATGTGTCCATTGCGTTCGATATCAAGGGCCAGTATCGGCGGGATGGCTTCGCCGTCATAACGCAGGGACTGATAAGCGGCATCTTCAATCACTGGCATGTCCAGATCTTGTGCAAGATCGAGAAGGCGTTCGCGACCGGGACGATCCAGCGTTTCACCCGTTGGGTTGGCAAAGTCGACTGACACATAGGCGAACTTAACCCGACTGTTGTTATCGGCCGCAGTATCCCGGTATTCCGCCGCAGAACGGTTGCCGTTGGCCATCAAGCGGTCATACACAGGCTCATAGGCATTGAAGGCCCCAAGAGCGCCCATATAAGTCGGCCAGGTTACAAGAGCGGTATCATTTGGAGACAACAACAGCTTACCAAGATAATCCAACGCCTGCTGAGATCCTGAGGTAATGAGGATATTATCAATGGAACAGTGAATGCCCAGTTTTTCCATTTGCCCGGCAATCCACTGACGCAAAGGGACATAGCCTTCACTAACAGAATATTGCAAAGCAGCGGTTTGTTTTTCACCGCTCAAAGTATTGGTAAAGGCCTGCTGGAATTCTTCCGTAGGAAAGAGTGCGGGATCTGGAATACCACCTGCAAAGGAAATGATATCTGGCTGGTCTAAAAGTTTAAGTAACTCCCGGATTTCCGAGGCTTTCATCCGCGATGATCGCGAGGCAAATACGTTTTCCCAGTCCATGAACCACAACTCCTGTTAGTTTAGAAATTACCAGTACTTCAGGACACGTATTTATGTCAATAATGATGATATAATTATGATGCTTGTCGTAGATAACTCTCGGTCAAAACCCTTAAAATATAGAGGTCACTTATTTCATTATTAAGTTTTTTTTCGGTCAGGTTTTGTACAACGCATCCACCCAAATCCAGCGTGTCGGCTTATTATCGCTTCCAAAACCATCAATCGTCTCAATTTTCTCTACTTGGAACCCACTGTTTTTTAATAAAAATTTTAGTTTTTCAACATCCATCCCACAAAATTTACGACCAAACTTATCAACCCAATCTTGATCTTTTTCCTTAAAACTGGCTGTTAAGCCCCCTCCTCTCTTAAGACTATTAGCTATGAGATCAAATATTTTTGCTAAATTATCCGAAGGCACATGGAGTAAGGAAGCTGAAGCCCACACACCATCAAATTCATTATGAAATTCAATTTCAGAGAAATCTTTAACCAGAACCTCCCGTTCCGTTCTTTTCTCAGCCAAAGCCGCGAGCTCTGTTGATCCGTCTAATAGGGTGACATTAAACCCAGATTCCATAAAAGTCAGGGCATCATGTCCCCCACCGCACCCCAGCTCGAGTATTTTATTCCCCGGCAAGAAGCGGGATATAAAGGAGGCTCGCTTTATCAGGAAATCTTTGTCGGGTTCTCTTTTTGCATATTCTTCTGCATTTTTAGCATAATACCGAAGTGTGTCTCCCTTTACCGTCAAACTTATATTACCTCCAAAAAAAAGATAACGACCAATCCCAACCCAATAATACCGACCTTTGGTAGGATCGAACGTGCTGCGATAAGTCCATAAGATATGCAGCTCAGTCCTAGTCCAATTTGAACAAAAGCAAGCATTGCCAATACCGGAGAACTCGACAGGGCAAGGATATCCGGGTTCGCAATCATGCCGAGGGGAATGATATAGAGCCCGACCCCCAATGACATGGCCGTTAAGGCAACCTTAATCCAGTTTTCGCCGATCATCCCCGCAGCGATAAAAACGGCTCCGCAAACCGGTGGGGTAATCGTGGAAAGCAGGGCGAACCAAAAAACGAACAAGTGTGCTTGAAGTGGCTCTAATCCTAGCGATATCAAGGCAGGGCCTGCAACCGATACACAGATCACATAAGCCGCCGTTGTTGGGACTTCCATCCCCAAAACAAGGCACGCAATAGCCGTTAGAAATAAGGATGGCCAGAGTAACCCACCAGAACCGGACAAGATCATCGAGGTGATCTTTACCCCCAATCCAGTGATAGAAAGAACACCGATAATAATGGAGGCACACAGAATGATGGCAGCGATCATTGAAACTTGTTTGGCAGAGTTTATAACTGCATTTTCAAATCGTTGTGAGATTTCTTTAAGATCAAAACTTAGATTTTTATTACCACACAACATCACCGCGCCAGCGATAATCGCCATACAGGCAGCGTATTGAGGGGTAACCCCAAGACCAAACATTCCCGTAAGAAGCACAGTGAAGGGAACAAGAAAGAAAGCAGAGGTAATCAGAACATCTTTCAGCTTTGGTTTGTCTTTATCAGCAATACCCTTGAGGTCATGATCTTCTGCATAGGCGTTTATCCCCACCCAAACCGCAACAAAATAGAGAACAGCAGGTAATAAAGCGGCTGCCATGATACTGGTATAAGGTACACCTGTAAGCTCAACCATGACAAAAGCCCCTGCCCCCATAAGTGGCGGCATGATCTGGCCACCGGATGATGCAACCGCTTCTACCGCCGCCGCCAGACGCTTGGGGTAGCCGAGCTTTGTCATCGCTGGCAGAGTAATCGCGCCTGTTGAAGCCACATTGGCTGATGCTGATCCAGATATAGAGCCAAACAGGGCGGAAGAGATTACGGACACCTTAGCAGCCCCCCCTTTTAGCCGCCCAGCCGCCGCAGCAGCGACATTCATAAAGCCTTGCCCGGCCTCACCTGCATTCAAGACGGCGCCAAAAATAACGAAGATCGCAACAATGCCGACAGATACACCTGTCAAACTACCCCAAATCCCACCTTCGGCAATGGTCAGTGTGCCCAAAAAGCTATTAAGTGGCGTTCCTGCGTGCCCAAATTCCCCTGGAATGTATTGCCCCAATACTCCGTACAGCAATGCCAAGGCAGCAACGATCGGTAAAGGCCAACCAATCGCCCGTCTTGCCGCCTCCAGAATGACGCCCAGAAGGGTTATCGCCATAACGGTTTGCAGATCGTTTTCCAAAAAACCGTATTGATCTGCAAGAATGTCGTGATTTAAGGCAATCCAGATACAACATGCTCCAGCTGCAATCGTCAGCACTCCTCCGCTCACTTTAGAACCCCATCCGGTAGTTCTGGAACTAAAAACCAAAATCCAAGGCAGAATAAGCGCCATGTGAAGGGGGCGGCTCACCAGGTTTGGCACCAAGCCTGAAAAGATCAAGCTTAAGTGAAAAGCCACCAAAACAGCTGCCAACGCAAACAGGGCAAAGCGATGCAACTTAGGCGTTTTGATTTCCGGGGAGATAGGTTCTTGTAGAACTTGGGTTGGGTCAACCATAGAGCGGTACTTTATGAAAAGAAGAAAAAATCCCGACCATTATTATAACGGTCGGGATTATATTTGAATACACAGACTTAAAACATAAAAGAGCTATTTTTGAGCATCGGTAAGACTGTATCCTTTTTCAACGTAATAACGGACCGCGCCAGGATGAATTTGCCCCTCGATGTTTGCCATTAGCCCCTTGTCCACACCATTCCACCAAGCGGCAGATACACCCATTTTTTCTTTTTGTTCCCAATAGGTTTTGGTCAAAGAATAGGCTGTATCATCATCCATCGCTGTGGTCGTATAAGCAACCACGGGCAAGGATGTGGTTGTAATATCATTTTCTTGTCCGGCATAGGTTCCTGCTGGAATGGTGAGCTCCGAACGTTTGGATGCTTTAATCTGATCGTTGCTCAAAGAAAGAACATGCACACCGGTTGAAGCTGCTGCCTCAATTACATTTGGTGCGGGCCAGGAACCCGCAGTGACAAAGCCGTCAATTTGACCATTTTTAAGTGCGGGAACAGCATTGGATAGTTCAACGTTAGCCAATTCGACCTTACTTTCCAAACCAAACAACTTTAGATATTTAGCGCCTTCTTTTGCACCAAATGATCCTTTTCCAAGAAGGATTTTTTTACCTTCTAACCCAGCAAAACTGGTTACACCACTTTCGCTTGAGACCACAAAATGCATTGTCAGTGAAGGAATAGGGAAAAGCGCTCTGATTTCATTAAATTTGGGATCACCTTTGCCTTCAAACATGGCTTTACCTGCTTTGGCAAGGCGTACAAGCGCTGGAGGTGTGGTAAAAACATAATCACCGCCACGGGCACGAACTTCCATGACGTTTTGAACTGAGCCCTGACTTTCTTCCACGGTAACGATTATTTCCCCCTCAGTTCCAGCTTTCATAGCTTCTGAGATTTGAACCGCCATTTGATAATATGAAGATGTGGTCTTAGCTGATTTGTAGGTAATCCGAGTTTCAGCAAGAGATGGCATTATCACAGCAACTGACATCATGGCAGCAAGACTGATTTTCTTCATGTGTTTCATGATTTATTCCATAGGTGTTCGTTTTGAGATTTTATAGCTTTAGAAAGGTGAGCACTGTTCAAAGTAACGATATTCAACATGTTAGGATGCGTGCCTACAAAGTGTCAATCTTACCTCTGACCAGCTTGAAAATACATCAGTTATAATTTCCAAGCTGATATTGGCAACAGCTAACACTATAATAAAGGCAGCTTGAAATTATTTTCATTCGTTACAAATCGACTTTACGTCCTTCCAATGGATAGCTGGGATCAGTGTATCCTGGTGTAGAAGCATGCCCGGCAGCGACTAACCCGTTGAGAAGCTCTTCATCTTCTGCATCATAAGGATAAGATAATGCACTTAGATATCCTTGGAATTGCTCCAAAGTCCTTGGTCCAGCAAGGATAGAGCTAACGTACTGATTAGCAAGCAACCAGCCAATGGCAAAATCGACAGGGCTGTACCCTTTCTTTTCACAATGATGTTTAATTCTCTGGACAATTTCGAGTGATTCCGGTCGCCATTCCGTTTCCATCATACGCTTGTCGGCCGCACCAGCTCTACTGTCTTTATCCGGTGATACATTCGAAAGATACTTTCCTGTTAGAACGCCTCTCGCCAGTGGGCTGTAGGGAACAACGCCCAGACCATAGTAGTTGGAGCTGGGCAAGACTTCTACCTCTGGCTGTCGATTCAAAGCATTATAATAAGGCTGACAGACAATAGGCCTTAGAATAGACAATTGATCACAAAGGCGACAAATTTCTGCAATGCGCCACCCCCTATAGTTACTCAAGCCAAAATAACGAATTTTACCTGATCGAATGAGATCCCCCATTGTCTGTACCGTCTCCAACAAAGGAGTACCGTGATCTTCGCGATGCAAATAATAGATATCAATAAAATCGGTTTTTAAGCGCGAAAGCGAAGCCTCGACAGCCCGCATGATCCATCTACGACTCAAACCTTTTTTCTGTGGATCAGATTGCATTTGATTGGCCACTTTTGTTGCCAGAACCCAATAATCACGATCGCCCTTGATAGATTGGCCTACAATTTCTTCCGACCTTCCTTCATTATAAACATCGGCTGTGTCAATGAAGTTCAGCCCAGTTTCTCTGGCTGAAGATATGATTTCCATCGAATGAGCATTATCAGTACGTCCACCAAACATCATTGTGCCAAGGCAAATGCTCGATACCATCAAACCAGAATTACCAAGCGAGCGAAAATGCTTATCCCTATCCAAAGGATTTGATTTCATATTCATATGACTAGGTTTACTTTCATTAGAATGGGCAAAAATTAAAATAAGAAAAAGGTCAATAAATAACAAATAGTTACTTATTGACCTTAATCGTACACATCAAATGATAAACGTAAATATTAAAGTGCAGCAGGATAATCTTGTAGTGAATTCCCGAAGGTATAATCAGTCCACTTCAAAAGAATCACACCAACTATAGCAACAACAGCAGCAATAAGAGCTGAATAAATCAATGGTTCCAAAAGTAACTGACTATTATTTCCCAAAATGGGAAGAAGGCTTGCAAATGCACTTGCGGCAAAAATTGTAGCCAATAGGGTTCCAATTCGGCTTAACACCCAACCGGAAGATTTAAGGATCACTGGTAAATAGGAGGGTAAATCACGCATGATACAACTACCTTTCTATGCAGTAAGGAGCTAACACTACCTGTTGTTGATTATCTTTTCAATCCTGTGCGCAAATTTGCCACAAAGATTAACGTTTAAAATTGATTGTAATGATGAAGATATCTTGAACCGACAGTCACTGTATCCCGACAGCAAATTAAATTTCTCAAATGCTTAGATCCTTTCTATGTATTATTTACCCGTGAATTTTAAGAAATAAAAGTTTCATCGAAATTTTGGTTAAACGCGACCAATTTAGAAGAAACGGCTAAGAGAATCGCTTTGAACATAAAAAAATATCCTTAAACCTAAAGACTGTTCTTGCTGCCTATTTCACTTAGGGTATGCTGTTATTAAATAATTTTTGACCGTAAGTGAGCGATATTTTCCCATGATCCGTATTTCAAGTAATTTTGATTCAGGCAACATCAGTTGCCTTTCTTCTGACAACGCAAAAGATATCCAGTTGGAAATCGAAAAAGATACCAACTCCCATTTTTATCAATGGTTTTATTTCAGAATGACAGGTGCACAAGATCAAGCCTGTACACTCAAAATACTGAACGCCGGTGGCGCAGCCTATCCTGCTGGATGGGAAGACTATCAAGCAGTAGCATCATACGACCGGGAAACCTGGTTTCGGATTCCAACTACATCCTACGACGGTGAAACCCTCACTATCGATATTATTCCTGATTATAACTCTATCTACTTTGCCTATTTTGCCCCCTATTCTATGGAACGTCATGCCGACTTAATTGCAGATGTTCAACATGCCCGTTGCGTTGATTTGGAAATCCTCGGCAAAACTCTTGATGGGCAGGATATGGATCTTTTGACAATTGGGGAGCCTGACAAAAATAAAAAGTCATGTTGGATTATCGCGCGACAACACCCCGGTGAAAGTATGACAGAATTTTGGATGGAAGGCTTTTTAGAACGTTTACTTGACGAAGATGACCCTGTCGCCCGTGAATTATTGAAAAAAGCTGTCTTCTATGTTGTCCCCAACATGAACCCGGATGGTAGCAGACGCGGTAACCTACGGGTTAATGCCATTGGTGCAAACCTCAATCGGGAATGGCAAGCTCCTTCTCTAGAGAAAAGCCCTGAGGTTTATTATGTTCGTAATAAAATGATGGAAACAGGTGTTGATTTTATGTTCGACATCCATGGTGATGAAGCAATTCCGCATAATTTCATCGCTGGAACTCACGGGATTCCATCTTTTGATGACCGTCTTTTAAACCTGTTAAATCAATTTAAAGCCTATTATATGGAAGCGAACCCTGATTTTCAGGTTACGTATGGGTATCCTCAAAATACGCCCGGAAATGGTAACCTGACCATGTGTGGCAACAATACAGCCGAAACTCATGACTGCCTTGCCATGACGTTGGAGATGCCGTTCAAAGATACTGACAACAATCCAAACGAGTTTGAGGGCTGGTCTCCAGATCGCTCGTTCAAACTCGGTGCTAGCAGTCTTGATCCGCTTTATCGTTTAATAGATAACCTGAGATAAAATGTTTAATCGCTTGTATAAAAACAAATAATGACAAATTTTGTGAGGAATAAATGAGGCTCGGATTATCTGGTACCCTCGTAAAAAATAAGCTAAAAGTGTTGGTATTGACAGCAGCGATGTTCTCTACACAAAATGCTATTGCCGAGATTTATTCCTCACCACAATCAACTCTGGTGCGAGACAACCTCAAAGAAACACCTCTTTTTTCTTCGAGCGTAGCGAGTGGTAAGCTTCCCCCCATTGCTGAACGTCTCCCCAAGTCTCCTTATGTTGTTAAACAAACCCATGAATGGGAACCAGGACAGCACGGCGGAAGCATTCGAAGCCTGATTGCAAAATCCAAAGATGTTCGATTGTTTTCTGTTTACGGATACGCTCGCCTCGTTGGCTACACGCCCGATCTAGATTTTACAGTTGATATTCTCGATAATCTAGAAGTAGAAGAAGGTCGTATCTTTACCTTGACCCTGCGGAAAGGGCATAAATGGTCTGACGGACATCCTTTTACTTCTGAAGACTTCAGGTATTTTTGGGAAGATGTTGCGAATGACAGTAACCTTCATCCTTTTGGTCCGCCAGCAGAGCTCATTATTGAAGATCATCTTCCAACCGTCGAAATATTGGACGAAATCACAATAAGATACAGTTGGCCAGTTCCGAACCCTTTTTTCCTTTCACAACTCGCTGCTACCAGACCTTTGTTCTTGTACCAACCCGCACATTATATGAAGAAATTTCACGCAAAATATGTGCCTACAGACCGACTTGAAGAAAGGGTCACAAAAGCAGATGCCCGTAATTGGGTTCAATTGCATAACCGTCGTGCAAGGCAATATAAATTTACCAACCCTAAATTGCCAACACTTCAGCCTTGGGTAAACACCGTAAAACCACCATCGACAAGGTTTATAGGAAAGAGAAACCCTTTTTATCACAGGGTGGATGAACTCGGCCAACAACTCCCCTATGCTGATGAGATGATCCTTGCAGTCGCCGGTGGTGGATTAATTCCAGCAAAGGTTGGAGCTGGTGATTCCGATATGCAATCAAGAGGATTAAGTTTCTCTGATTACACTTTTCTAAAGGGAAGTGATAAACAAAATGGCTATACAGTGCGTTTATGGAAAACAGTACGCGGCTCGCACTTTGCTCTCTACCCTAATTTGAACGCCAATGATCCAGAATGGCGAAAGCTTAACCGGGACAAACGTTTTAGACATGCACTCTCCTTAGGTATTAACCGCCACGAGTTAAACCAAGTGCTCTATTACGGCTTAGGGCGCACAGGAAACAATAACATCCTACCTGGCAGTAGCCTTTACACTGAAGACTATTTCAAACGTTGGACGCAATATGATCTGGCGAAAGCAAATGAACTCCTCGATGATATCGGACTAATAGAACGTGACGAGGATGGTCTTCGATTGCTTAGTGACGGTCGTCCTATGAAGATTATTGTTGAGACCGCTGGTGAAAATAGTGAAGAGGTTGATACTCTTGAATTAATTAGCGATTCTTGGCTGAAACTGGGTATTAAGCTTTATCCAAAACCTTCACAACGGGAAGTTTTAAGAAATAGAATTTTTGCTGGCGAGACCAATATTTCACTGTGGTATGGTAACTTAAACGCCCTCCTAACTCCTCACTCATCTCCAGAAGAGTTTGTCCCGCGCTTACAACAGTCTTTCCAGTGGCCCAAATGGGGACAATATATTGAAACCAAAGGTAATGCTGGTGAAGTTGTCGATATTGAAATTGCCCGAGAGCTTAATGATCTTTATCTCATGTGGCTTACAGCAAAGTCATTAGAAGAGAAAAAATCAATCTGGAACAGAATTCTACTCATAAACGCAGAAGAAACCTTCACGATTGGACTTGTTGCTGAGATTCCGCAACCAGTTGTTCTCTCCACTAACCTAAAGAATGTACCAGAAGATGGTTTTTATAACTGGGAACCTGGCGCTCTCATGGGGATTTATAAACCGGATGGCTTCTGGTTTGAAAAATAATACAAGGGCGGTGTTTTTCACCGCCCTTGTTTGCAATATCCAGATTTCTTTACGGGATTTCTATTATTAATCCATCATACCCCGGCTCGACACCTGTAGGGCAGTTAGAAAGCAGGTCGTCATAATCGACTTGCTGGTTCATGTGCGTTAACACAGCTCTCTCTGGATTCAGTCGATCAATCCAACTCAGAGTCTTTTCAAAATGAGCATGCGAAGGGTGTGGCTCGTAGCGCAGGCAATCAACAATCCAGTATTTGATACCAGCCAACGTTTCAAATGCACGCTCATCCAAATCGAAAACATCAGTCGAATAGGCAAAATCACCAAATCGAAAGCCAATTGACTTTGTGCTACCATGATCCTGATAAAAAGGAATAATATCAATTGAACCAATGGTAAAAGGACCATTGATCGTTTGATCATTCATCATTGGAGTATAACTACTTTCCGGGTCACATGATGACGTAAATGCATACGGAAAGCGAGACGTGATTGTCTCACGATCTGATTCATCCATATAGGCTTCTATGGGGCCGCCAGCTTTGTATGATAAATATCTAAGCTCATCTAAACCATGCGTATGATCAGCGTGATCATGGGTGTAGAGCACTGCATCAATATGCTCTACACTGGCATCAAGTATTTGGTTACGAAGATCCGGCCCTGTATCAACGAGTAAACAGGTATCTTCATGTTCAACAAGCACAGAAACCCGGCGCCGTCTATTTTTGGGATTTTCTGGATTACAGTTCCCCCAGTTTCCCCCTGGTGTTCCTGAACATATTGGAACACCACCCGAACCACCACACCCTAACATCGTAATTTTCATAGGACTAATTCACTATTGGTCGTTGTGCCTTGGTAAAAAGGCGGTAGAAATTGTCACTGGTCGTAGAATGAATTTCTTCGACACTCACACCTTTAATATTAGCCAAAGCTTCTGCAGTATGGCGAACAAAGGCAGGTTCATTCTTCTTACCACGCATTGGTACAGGCGCAAGATAAGGACTATCGGTTTCAATTAAAAGCCTGTCTAAGGGCGCATTCGAAATAGTTTGGCGAATATTTTCGGCGGATTTATAAGTAATAATACCCGACAAAGAGATATAGAACCCCATATCCAGAGAAGCTTTGGCCAATTCTGGCCCAGCCGTGAAGCAGTGTATTAACGCAGGATAAGCACCTTTTTCGTATTCTTCCCTCATAATAGAAACAGTATCGTCATCGGCGTCACGCGTATGAACAACGAGCGGAAGTCCGGTTTCTCTTGCAGCAACGATGTGAGCACGAAAACTCTCAGCCTGACGTTCACGTGGTGCATGATCATAATAATAATCAAGACCGCTTTCACCAAGGCCTATGACTTTAGGATGTTGTGATTTTTCAATCAAAAGATCTGGCGCAGACAAGCCTTCAGACTCTGCTTCATGCGGATGAACCCCGATCGTGCAGTAGATATCATCATTAGCAACCGCAATTCCCAAGATAGTATCAAATGTCGAAAGCTTGGTGCCAATAGTCACCATACAACCGATACCAACATCCCGGGCTCGCTTTAAGGCGCCGTCTAAATCACCATCTTTAAGAAAATAATCTAGGTGACAATGAGAGTCGACAATCATTACGCCCCCTCTTCTTCCACATAGCGCGGGAAGATACCTTCAGGTTTATCGATAGCAATACCCGACTGTAAAGGCGTTGTCAGATGACTAAACACGCGAACATCAGCAGGCAGACTTAACTGATCCAACATTTTGTTCATAGATTGAGGCATCACAGGTTGCAACAATATCGCAATCTGACGAATACTCTCTGTGAGAACGTAAAGAACAGTTCCCATACGCTCCATATCGGTCTTACGAAGTGCCCATGGCGCTTGTTCGTCAACGTATTTATTGGCAGAGGAAATAACTTCCCACACAGACTCCAAACCTTTATGGAAGTTCTGCCGATCAAATTCGGTTCGCAATTTCTGATGTAGGCCAGATACACTATCAAGCAAGAGTTTATCCGCATCGGTAAACAGGCCGTGTTCAGGAATTTGTCCATCACAGTTTTTGAAGACCATTGAGAGAACACGCTGGGAAAGGTTACCAATATCATTGGCAAGATCCCCGTTCATACGTGAAATAATCGCACGTTTAGAATAGTCACCATCTTTACCGAAGGGAACTTCTCTCATCATAAAATAACGCACTTGATCCAGCCCGTATTCGTCAATAATCGCAAGAGGATCAATAACATTACCAACAGACTTGGAGATTTTCTGACCTTCATTTGTCCACCAGCCATGTGCGTAGATACGCTTGGGAAGCGGCAGATCAGCGGCCATTAGAAAAGCGGGCCAATAGACGGCGTGGAAACGAAGAATGTCCTTACCAACCATGTGTACCGTGGCCGGCCAGAACTCTTTATAATTCGAATTATTTTCGTCAGGATATCCAACCGCAGTCAAATAGTTGGTTAAGGCATCAAGCCAGACGTACATGATGTGTTCATCATTGCCCGGAACAGGGACGCCCCACTTGAAGGTTGTCCGACTTACAGACAAATCGCGAAGGCCACCTTTGACAAAGCTGATAACCTCGTTACGACGACTATCCGGCAAGACAAAATCAGGGTCACTTTCGTAAAGCTCGAGCAATTTATCACCAAAGGCAGATAACTTGAAGAAGTATGACGGTTCTTCCACCCACTCTACTTCGGCGCCTGTCGGGGCAATTCTTTTGCCATTCGCATCTTTTGTAAGTTCTGTTTCCGTATAAAAAGCTTCATCACGAACCGCATACCAACCGGCATAGCTTCCGAGATAGATGAACCCCTTATCTTCAAGAACTTTCCAGATATGTTGACAGGCTTTTTTATGGCGTTCTTCAGTTGTCCGAATGAAGTCGTCATTTGAAAAGTTACAAACTTTAGTTAAATCTCGGAAATTTTGTGATACTCGATCCGTAAAAAGCTGTGGGTCAATGCCCGCCTTTTCAGCTGATGCCTCTACTTTTTGACCGTGTTCATCCGTTCCTGTTAAGAACTTAACATCATACCCATCAAGGCGTTTGAAACGTGCAAGGACATCGCATGCAAGTGTCGTATATGCATGACCGATGTGTGGCTTGTCATTTACATAATAAATGGGTGTCGTGATGTAAAAGGATCCGTTTTTCGATCCGCTCATGATGAACTCCTGATAACAAAGCGCGCCATTGGGCAAGTATGCATCAGGACAGAAGTGTTTGGATCTCCATAAAGGTCGTCACTACCACTTGTTTTTTGTCCAAATTTGCATGTGTTGCACGGGCATAATTAGTCGAGCACTTCTCCCACAGGCCGAGCCATTGCGCAAGACCATGTCGCTCAATTAATGAAGAGATAAGTTTCTGTTCCTCAGGAATAACCAACTCTGGAATTTTGCCTTGCCCTGAAATCTTGGTCAAACGCGCCAACCACCACAGAAATAACTCCATTCCCGTTTTAAAGGCTTGTGGGTCTGAAACACTTAATTTATCCGCAAAGGCATACAATCGAACCATATCAAGGTTCGGTAGTGTTCCAAGCAATGCGATCATCTCTCGGTACAAATCAAGGCCACCACCAGCCCATAAATCAAGCGCTTTACCAACAGAACCTTCTGACAGCCTTGAAAGTTGAGCGGCATCACTCTCTGAAATTTCAGGAGCCTGCTCTTTTAAAAGCGTAATAACAGTCTGTTCGGTCAAAGCCGTCAATGGAAGATGACAACACCTAGAATGTAAGGTTTGTAATATTTGACCAGGAAGATGACAAACTAAAAGGAGAACCGTTTTTTCAGGCGGTTCTTCCAACACTTTAAGTAAAGCATTAGCAGCATTTCGGTTCATCTCTTCAACGGCATCAACGATAACGACACGCCACCCGCCTTCAATAGACGTTTTATGAGAAAATTTGACAATTTTACGGACGTCATCAACAGGGATAGATGTACGCATTTTTCCCTTTTCATCAGGGCTGAGTTCTAGGGTAACTAAATCCCCATGACCACGTGCAGCAATGCGTTTCGCGACCGGGTTTTCCGGTCCAATATCCAGTGATGTCGGCGGCGCCTGCTCACCAAATAACCCTTGGTCAGCATCACCTTCATTCATTAGAAAACGCGCAAACCTATACGCAAGCGTTGCTTTACCAATACCCTTAGGCCCAGTGAACATCCAAGCGTGGGGCAGTTTTCCTGAATTATACGCCTTTATCAAAGTACTCTCGGCCTGAGGGTGCTCAAGAAGGGTTTGTGTAATCCGGGGATGAATCCGAGAATTATTGTCTTCTTCTATTTTTTTAGCAGCTTTGGCCATGTATCATCTTTCCATACTTGGCCATGATAACTTTGATAACGTCGTTTGTGACTTCATTTTCCGATTTGGTCGCATCAATCACAATACAACGATCCGGATTGGATTTTGCAATAGACAGAAAACCTTTCCGCATTCTTTCATGAAAAGACACATCCATTGACTCAAATCTATTTTCTCCTACTGCATGACCCTGGGTGCGTTGTAAACCCAAAGAAACTGGAAGATCAAAAATGAGTGTCAGGTCTGGTTTAAAGTCTCCAAGGACCCATTGGTGCAAACTTTCTATACTATCCATTCCCAGTCCGTGCCCGATACCTTGATAAGCAATAGACGAGTCTGCGAAGCGATCACAAAGAGTCCATTTCCCCGTGGCCAGTGCAGGTTTTATCGTTTTTTCGACATGCTCTTGTCTGGCAGCAAACATTAATAACGCTTCAGTTTTTGGAGTCCATAAAGAGACATCGCCTCTGACGAGCAGGTCTCTAATTTTCTCTGCTCCAGGAGTGCCACCAGGTTCTCTCGTTTGGATATTTTTTATGCCGTTATCAGTGAGATAATTTGATAAAGCTTTGATTTGAGTGCTTTTTCCCGCACCCTCACCGCCCTCAAGTGAGATAAAAACGCCCCGTTCCATAACTTTTATGACTTACCTAAAATCAGATAATTTAAAGCAGAAACAATTCGACCAAAGCCACCCTCTCTTTCCACTGAATTTGCTGCAACCAATGGAATTTCTACAGTATCGATATCAGGTGCTTCAATCTTTAACGTACCCAATCGTTCACCTTGTTCAATGGGTGTTTGGATCGGCCCCATATAGCTAACAGTTGCCACCATCTTGTTTTTTGCATTTCGCGGAAGGGTCATAACAAGATCTTGTTCAGGAACCAAATTGATTGTTTTATCCGTCCCGAGCCAAACATCTGCAGATTCAACAGTCTCTCCTGCTTTAAATAGTTCAAAATTATCAAACTCTCTAAAGGCCCAAGACACCAATCGTGCTGACTCTTCTGATCTTTCCTTAGCGCTTTTCATACCATTCAAAACAAGAATAATGCGTCTATCACCTTGTGCCGCAGATGATGTGAGACCATAACCTGCTTCTTCGGTATGTCCTGTTTTTAGACCATCAGCACCAATATTTTTATATAAAAGAGGGTTTCTATTATCCTGTTTTATCCCTGACCAGGTAAAGGATTTTTCAGAATAAACCCCGTAATATTCTGGGAAATCAGTAATGATGCGATCTGCAAGTGTCCCAAGGTCTTTCGCTGTCATTCGCTGTCCAGGATCAGGCCACCCTGTAGCGTTTGCAAAACTACTATTTTCAAGTCCAATTTCACGCGCTTTTAATGTCATTTCCTGGGCAAAGTTTTCTTCCGAACCACCAAGACCCTCCGCGACAACGATACAGGCGTCATTTCCAGATTGAACAATAATTCCTCTCAAAAGGTCGAAGATAGAGATTTCAGTCCCAACCTCGACAAACATTTTTGAGCCACCCTTACGCCATGCATTTTCACTGACAGGAAGTTTATCATCCAAGGACAAGCGTCCGTCTTTCAAGCGCTCAAACACCATATAAGCGGTCATGATTTTACTCATAGACGCTGGTGGCATGGATGTCTCAGCATTTTTATTTAACAGAACTGTTTTTGTCGTATAGTCGATCAAATACGCTTCACGAGCTGAGGTATCAATTGCAGCACTAGGTTGAGAGAGAGCCAGTAAACAGGCACCCCCTAAAAGAAGGGATTTTAGGGCAAAGCGGAGAGATGGCATCTTTGAGTTTAGCAAATTTTTGACCTGGTCTTCTGGAAAGTGAGAGTAAAAATGTTAACGAGAACCAAATTTATAGAAAAAATGCGCCCGTAATAAGGCCTCATTAATCAAAATCAGTCCACGATAACGCGTGCTTCATTGTACCCATTGTCGTGAAGTATCTGCAAAAGCTTATCAGCCTCCTCAACATTAGAGAGTGGGCCAAGACGTACGCGGTAGAAAGTCCGTGAGCCCACAGGTGCATTAGCAACCTGCGCGGTTCCTAATGACGCCAAGCGCGCTCTAAGCCGATCCGCGTTATGAATTTGGAGAAAAGACCCTGCTTGAACATATATTCCACTTGGTGCTAACGGTGTCTGTGTGACGACACCGTCGGTAAAATTTGCAACGGGTTCCGCGCGAACTGAGGTATGACTTGCAGACTGGACTGGTTCAACAGAAGTACCTTGAGAAGCCCCCAATGGTTCCGCAGTAACTTCATCGGTTGGCGCTGCCAAAGTCGTGTTCTGACTAGAGGCTACTTGTGGTATGTATTCTTCACCTTGCGCTTGCGCAGCTAACTGACGGCTTTCGTCTTCGAGGATTTCGACTTTTACCTTAGCCGTTCCTTGGACTTCAAAGCCCAATAATTGGGCCGAGCGACGTGAAACATCAATTATTCTATTATTAGAAAAAGGTCCGCGATCATTAACACGTAGTTTAATTGAACGCCCATTTCCCAAATTAGTCACTCTGACAAGAGAGGGCATTGGCAATGTGCGATGTGCCGCAGTTAAAGCATATTGGTCGTAGATCTCACCATTGGCGGTTGTCTTACCGTCAAAACCAGGCCCATACCAAGAAGCAATACCGGTCTCGCTGTATCCGTAATCAACCGCTGGGTAATACCAGATTTTTTTAACCTGATAGGGAGATCCAACTTTAAAACGTCCCTTGGATTTGGTTTCGTTAGTACTAACAATTTGCTTCGTAGCATGGGAAGCAAGTTCGATTTCAGCACAACCGCTCAAGCCGATTGTAAGAGCGCAAATACATGCCGCCATACCATATGATTTTCTTAAGCGCATCGTGCCCCCCAATAATTTTTTAAGATTGTAAGCTCCTAAAGAAGATCGATCAATCAATTCTACAAATGTTGTATCACCCTAAAGCAAATTTTTATACCTCTTTAGGATCACAAGACGCAGTGTTAATTTTAAGATGTAACAGTTTTAAGATTTTCTCAATTTCAAGAGAAGTTCCTCATTAGGATAACCGTCGCCGGGTAAACCAGCCTTAATTTGAAATTCCCGAATACCCTCACGAGTTTTCTTACCTACAATTCCATCTGCTTTTCCGACATCATATCCTTGCTGAGCAAGAAGACTTTGGATTTCTTCTACCTCAGTACGACGCAACGGACGCTCGCCTTCTAAACGCTTGGTTTGCAAAGGTGCTTTTCCTGCAATGCGATCAGAAAGATGTCCAACGGCTAAAGCATAATTAATGGAACGGTTCCAATTCAAAATTTTTCTAAAATTATTATAAACCAGGAAAGCAGGCCCTTTATGGCCAGAGGGAAGAATTAATGAAGCTTCAAGATCAACGCTTGGAAGTCTGTTACCGGATATTTTCAACACACCAAGTCTGTGCCACTCTTCAATCGTCTTTTTTGTATTTAATCCAGCGAGTTCCCAATCAAAGCCTTTTGGCAAAGCGACTTCACGTCCCCATGTATGTTCGTCATCCCAGCCAATTTGGCTTAAATAGTTGGCAGCAGAACCAAACACATCAGGCAACGTGTTCCAAATATCCTGACGTCCATCTCCATCTTCATCCACCGCATAAAGATTGTATGTCGAAGGAATAAATTGAAGATGTCCCATAGCTCCGGCCCATGACCCTTGCATATTTTCAGCCGTAATGTGTCCTGCTTGAATTATACGTAAAGCTTCCAGCAATTGGGTTCTAAAAAAATCGCTACGACGTGTATCATAGGCAAGTGTTGTGTCGGCAGCTATCACAGAAAAACCGCCTGTATGTTGTCCAAAGTTGCTTTCCAAACCCCAAAAAGCGAGTAAGAACCGACTCTGAACACCATATTTTTTGCTAATTTCTCTTAATAAAGACGCATGCGTAACCTGAAGCTCTTGAGCTTTTTTTATCCTTTGGGCGCTAATCGCTCGATCAAGGTATGTCCAGAATGTATGGGTGAATTCGGGTTGACGGCGATCATACTCTATAATCTTCGGTATCGGCTTTATATCTTTAAAACTGACTTCCAAAGTTTGATCAGAAATCCCTTTACTCTTAGCTTCAATTTTAAACTCATGAAGCCATTGCTCGAATGGGATTGAACCTTCAACACTTAAAGAAGTTGGTTCTTCGGCAAATCCGCTCGTAGACAAAACAGCTGAAACGACTAAAACGTATGACAGACTGTACTTAGTAGCACTGCGCAAAAAAGGAAACAAAGCGAGCTCCGAATCGCAAAAAAGGATAAGAATGGTTAATTCATAGAACTTTAGCCGATAAAGTCATAGAAACACCACCACGATTACAGAGATAAATTTTTATTAATTACTCGCTAAATTAAACTGGGTGTGAAAAACATCACAGTTTGATGTCCCCTGCCCTTTAAACAGATAGATTTTATCTTTATTTCCAAGACCTTTAGGGTCGTGCAGCATATTACTTTTATAAAGAGCTGCGCCGTACTTTCTTCCACCGACGACAGCAATATAGTGCATTTCTTTTTTTTGAAGGAAACTACCGCGCTGACAAGCCAAACTTAACTCGGGATCTTTCGTAAATAACGTCTTTATCGTGTCTGCCGTTTTGTATATGAGCCGACTACCAAGATAAGGCTCTTTTTTCATGCCCTTACTGGAGCGAACACCTGCCGTCAAAGGAATGGTACTCGAAGATTTTTTTGGTGTAAGATACCTTTTTTCAGCAGCTTCAATATTACCTGTAGGAATAAGTAGTAAACAGGCCCCCATAATAATGAGAATTTTACCGGACAGAAAAAACATATTTGAATTACTCATTATCATTATCAAGGCATTAAATTGAATGCGTATTATATGAGAAAAAGAAAAACGTTAGGTTAATATCTTGTTTCCCTTTTTATGGGATCTTAAGAGTTGTAAATCATATACATTATATCTATTGGGATTACGCTTGATCATGATCAAGAATTTATTAGACAAACTATTTGGTAAGAAAGAAATACGCCGCGAAGGTCGTGAATTTGGTATTACGGGCGAAATCATTATTGATGAAACGCCCTATAAATTAAGCAACTGGAGCTCTAGTGGCTTTGCTATTACAAACTACGAAGGCCTCCTTATTCGCGGTGATCATATTGACGTTAAATTTAAACTCATCTTGGATGGGGGCGCATTGGAATTTAGTTGCAAATCCATAATTGTACGCGTTGATGAGGTCAAAAAAATATTGGCAGGTGTTTTTGTTGAAATGGATACAGACACCCGTGTGACCATTGCGAATTATTTTGATAGCTAAGCAACCAAAGCAGGCGTATTCTTATTTTCTTATAAGATATTTATTACAAAGCTAAGGAAAGTAACGTCCATGTCCGACGACGATGCCATGAACAACGACGACGTTGACGATATATTCGACCAAGCACCAGATGCGCCAGTCGACGAATCCCCCAAAACGCCCCCTAAACAAAATGACTCTGGTGATCGTATCGTCCCGGCTGTTCACGGTGTCGGCCTTGAAGTATCTGCAATATTAGGGACGGCACAAATGCCCGTTAGCCAATTACTCAAAATGGGTCGTGGCGCAGTTGTAGAACTCGACAAGTATATTGGCGATACCATAGACATCAGTATCAATGACCAGATGATTGCTCGCGGTGAGGTCATGATTAAGGAAGATCGTTTGTGCGTTGAAATAATAGAGATGATCAAACGCACTGGAGATTAACACTTAATTTCAAGGCCCATTTTTCGTATTTTTCACCAATAAAATAAAAAATCTCATTTTTTCCAATCTAAGCATTTGACAGTACGTTCAAATGGGGATATTTCAGAGCCCGTCGGAACGATAAACCCTACATAAGGTTATCAAAAACCTCGTTAGTTTCTCGTTTACGATTTGTGGAAGGATGGCAGAGCGGTTGAATGCACTGGTCTTGAAAACCAGCAAGGGTGCAAGCCCTTCCAGGGTTCGAATCCCTGTCCTTCCGCCATTACCTCAAAGATAAAGCGCCTTATAGGCGCTTTTCTTTTTTTGAGGCTTAATATTTCACTATTGAAACACTTAAGTTCAAATCTTCTCAATCGGAAAATCGAACCAATTGTCTGTATATTTTTGGTAATGATTGTGAAAGCCGAGATACATTACCGACGATGTGATAAGCCCCACGACCAAAAATAGTCGGGAAATACTCCTTGGCTTCTTGATCAATCGTTACACCAAAAACGGTTATCCCTTTGCGTCGACATTCCTGAACGGCTTTTCTGGCATCCTCTATACCATAGCGACCTTCATAATGATCAACGTCGTTGGGTTTTCCATCCGTCAGAATAAGAAGTAATTTTTGTTTATTCGGGCGTAGTTCCAGATCCTCTGCCATGACACGAATTGCCGCCCCTATCCGAGTATAATACCCCGGTTTCAACGCTTGGATTCTCCTCATCACTTGATCGTTCAGAGGCTCGTTAAACCCCTTTACCCGGTCAATACGGATATAATTGCGTTTACGTGAGGTAAAGGTATGTATCGACAAATCATCACCCGCGGCATCCAACCCATTGGCCAAAATTGCCAGGGATTCTTTTTCAACATCAATCACCCGCCGATCATCCAGCCAGCTATCCGTAGACAAGGAAACATCCATAAGAATGGACACGGCAATATCTCTATCTACTTTTTGAGTGTTGAGGTAAATACGATCGGATCCCAGACCATTGGCCTTAAAGTCTCCTTGCGCCCGAACAAGGGCCTCAATATCCAACTCGGTTCCATCAGGCTGGGCTTTGAGTTGCTTGCGGTCATTTTTAAAGGACTCGAACTGGCGTCGAACCAATCTGATCTGACGGGCGGTTTTATCATCAATTATCCACCCCTCACCTTCTTCTGAGGCTTCGCGCATGGTTATTGCACAATAATCTGGTAAATAGACTTGTTTGCGATAGTGCCATTCGTGAACTTTACGCTTTGACTCGATAAGTCTTTGATCCAACTCATTCGCAGGTAAATCGAGATCAATTTTAATCTTGGTCGCGACTTTTTCCTCGTGATCACTTAATGTTATTCTGTCAATGTCATCGGCTGTTTCCAGGGCATCATCTTCTTCATCTTCTTTGATATTACGGTTCAGGTTTATAATATCCGAAACGGCCATGAGCTTGTCATAAACACTGACAAAAAATCCATCGTCTTTTTTTGTTTGGTCAAGACTTTGACGCTCAGCCCTTCTTTTTTTGCGATCGTTCGATTTTTTAGAGTTACCACCTCGGGTTTCAGAGTCCGATTGATCAGAACTGAAAGAGCTTTCTATTACCTCTCCCCACAAAGGAACAGGCAAGAAAGGTTGATAATTTTTGTGTGCTTTTTCCAAGTTCTTAGATGCCTGAGCCACTGATAAGTCTGAAACAGAAGAAACTACAATCTCCAAAAATTGCATTCCAAGAGGCGACAACTCTGTTTCAGAACCCAATAATCGCAAAACGACCTCTTCAACTGCGATTTCCTGTTTAGGGAGATAATCACGTTTGGGGCGCAAGATTCGTAAATGAGATGCAAGTTCCTCTTGGATAGATTGCAGCCCAGGCAATCGTTCTAAAACACCTATGGATTTTTGGTATGATCGCCGAAGAAATACAAGATCATTACACAGAGGATCTTTGGGATGGATTAAGGGCTCTATCAGGCTTTGCGTAAAAAACGCCGCCAACCAAAAGTACAAATCCTTGTTATGGTCTTTATTGGGATAGATGGCGATCACGTCCGGCAACATTAGAGTACGGCCATCAAGCGTTGAGCGCTGAAGTTTTTCAATATCAATACCAAGCTTTTGACGAAAGGAGAGCCTGTGTCCAGATTTCTCCTGACCAGTCGCCGCAATTTCAACTGCATTTTCCCCACCAAGAGCACGGAAAAAAACACTCAATGGGGCTTTGACATCTTCCAGCGAAATACTTTGCTCATCGTAAGAGCGATAACTTTCGGCACCTGATATAATCTTGTGCCATTTTCGTCCGACGAACTCTTCAACTTCAATGAGTTCCATAATACTCATAGTGAGTTCTCCTGAGCTTTATCTCTAACCTATAAACAAGAGTCCGGTATAAACTAACAAACCTAGCCGAAACTCACCCGAACGACTTCTTCCAGTCCTTGTTTGACATCATACTCGTCAGTTAAAGGTTCGATCATTGCATGGCGAATGGCTTCATCAAAACCCAAGCCAGATTTAATAAGGGTTGCACAATAAACCAGGAGACGAGTTGAAACCCCCTCTTCCAAATCTTGGCCTTTCATCTCCCGCAGCTTATGTGCCAGACGAACAAGGCCCATCGTACGGTCGAGATCAAGGCCCGTTTCTGTAGAGACAATCCGAGCTTCGGTTTGCGCGTCGGGGAAATCAAACTCAGCCGCGATAAATCGTTGCCGCGTACTCGGCTTCAAACTTTTCATCATGTTTTGGTATCCAGGATTATAAGAAACCACCAGCATAAAATCATCAGGAGCTTCTAGTAACTCTCCAGTCCTCTCAAGAGGTAGCAATCTGCGGTCATCTGTTAAGGGATGCAATACCACAGTGACGTCTTTTCTCGCTTCGACCACCTCATCCAAATAACAAATTCCGCCTTCACGCACCGCCTTTGTCAAAGGACCATCAGTCCAGACAGTATCGCCCCCCTTCAAAAGAAAACGCCCTGTCAAATCAGATGCAGACAGATCGTCATGGCAGGAAACAGTATGTAAAGGAACGCCGATCTTGTGCGCCATATGACTGACAAAACGTGTTTTTCCGCACCCGGTTGGCCCCTTTAGCAAAAGAGGAAGTTTGTTTTTAAATGCCTGATCAAAAAGAAGACACTCATTCGCCGTTGGTTCATAATAAGGTTGTGATTGAGCCATAACAAACACCATTTGGTAAAAATGAAAAAACGAAATTTACAAATTCAATAGAAATTAATTTTGCGAGCAAAAGGCGTCGGGACTTCTAAATTAAAAGCCCCGACACATATCACCTATTCGGCAGGTTTAGTTTGCGCAGCTTTCACACGTTGTGTTTCACGACCTGGCACCAGGAGTGAATAAACAATGATGAAAGCACCAATAACAACAACAAGCCCGGCACCCAAACGAAGTTGGTAGAAGAACATCATCTGATCTTGCACATCCATATAGGACTCGCCCAAGAACCTTTGAACGTGAGACTGGATCACCCCAGCAAACGTAAGAACAAAAGTCATGAAAGCAACACCGGATGATGTTATCCAGAAACCCCACATGTTAAGCATTTGGTTGTAAGGCTCACGACCGAGCAATTTAGGCATTGCATAGGTGATGATCGCGAGATTGACCATTACATAAGCGCCATAGAATGCGAGGTGTCCGTGAGCCGCAGTTACCTGAGTGCCATGCGTGTAGTAGTTGACGTTTGCAAGGGTATGCAAAAATCCCCAAACACCTGCACCAAAGAAGGCAAAAACAGAACAACCAAGCGCCCAAAGGATCGCTGCGTTATTTGGATGTTTCCGGCCACCTTTCCACACCATGTAGAAGGTAAAGAGAACCATCGCAAAGAAAGGCGCAACTTCAAGCGTAGAGAAGACGGAACCAATCCATTGCCAATAACCAGGTGTTCCGATCCAGTAGTAGTGGTGTCCCGTTCCCAATAATCCGGTGAACAGAGCCAAACTAACAATGAGGTAGAGCCATTTTTCAACGATTTCACGGTCAACACCGGTCATCTTGATCATCAAGAAAGCAAGGATGGAAGCCATAATCAGTTCCCAAACACCTTCAACCCAAAGATGGACAACAAACCACCAAAAAATCTTGTCTAAAACAAGGTTTACCGGATTGTAGAAAGCAAACAGGAAAAGTAACGCAACCATCCACAGACCAACGATAAGAATCATTGATACTGCAGTTTTTCTCCCCTTGAGTACGGTCATACTCAGGTTAAACAGGAACATCAGCATCACAACGACGATGGCCAGTTTAATCCAAAGCGGTTGTTCAAGGAACTCGCGTCCACCGTGAATCCCCATCATATAACCAACAATCGCGGCTGCCCCTCCAAAAAGGAACAACCAAAATTGTATTTTTGCGATAAGCGGGCTGTAGATCTCGGTTTCAGACTCTTCCGGGATCAAATAATAAGCTGCCCCCATAAATCCCATCAATAACCACACAATCAGACTATTGGTGTGGATCATACGGATTATGTTAAAGGGCAGAGTTTCTGCTAATAAATTTGGCCATACGTAAACGGCTCCTGCCAAGGCACCAAAAGTTACCTGTGAAAGAAACAAGACCAGTGCTCCTACAAAGTAATAGAGAGCAACTTTTTGAGATTGGTATTTCATTCGACGTCTCCTTCTGGCCTAGCCTTCATCGTTAGGTGGCCAATTTTGGGTATTAATCCCATTGGTCCACTTGAAGAATTCAACAAGACCGTTCAACTCCTCATCACTAAGATTAAACTGAGGCATCTGGCGACGATCTTCGATACCGGTTGGTTGAGCCTTCATCCACTCTTTGATGTACTCGCTGGCTCCTTCTGCGTCTTCTTCGCCACCCCGGCGCGCCCATACATTGCCAAGCTCAGGGGCAAAATAAGCTCCCTCGCCCAACAGACTATGACAATTAATGCACGAATGCCGTTCCCAAACTTCTTTACCCAACGCAACCTTTTCGTTCAGTTCGTGTGCATTTGACGTTTCAGAGTCAGTTGCATAGTTCACTGAGTTGATAACCAAACCAACAAAGATCACGGCAAAGAAGATAGTTCCTCCGTAGAAGATATTCCGGGCGGCGCTGATTGATAAGCGCTCATTCATAATGGATCTCCCCACTAGCTATACCGATGCAAGAGATCACAGCACAACGCCCGACGACCTCTCCATCAAAACCATAGATACATTCAATCCACATCTTTAAACTTGATGTAGGTCAAGTCGTAATAAATTACTTAAAAATTGAAATTCTTAAAGTTGAGAAAAATGAAACATGTGTTGCTTTTTATTTTATAGATTTCAGTTAATTCAACCCTCTGTGACAAAATGTACCAAATTTTATATTTTCTATATATATCAATGCATTAAATGATTTAAAATACATATCATCTGATAGGAATTCCCCACCTTACCCAAAGTCAAACCCCCTAATCTTCTTCAGGTTTAAGTTCTTAGTGTGAGTTGTAGATGGGACAACTTGCAAACGAGGATCACCCTTTAAGAGTGATTGCAGGAGATTTTAACAAGTATTCCAACTCGGATTGGAATCTTGATGAGGAGCAAAAGAAGACTATGGAAAATAATAACAATAAAACGATGGATCGCCGCAGCTTTTTACGAAATACAACATTAGCATCCACCAGCGTTGCAATCGGTGCCCTTACAATGGCTGGAACCGCAGAAGCAACGTCCCCTGAAAACCTGAGGAACATCATTCCGGGTCAAGTTGCGGATGCAACCACAAAAATAAAAACCTCTCTTACAGAAGAGGAAATTGCAAAACTACCTCGCGTAAAACAGAAAATGGTTCCTCCTCCTTTTGCCCCCGCACATGATCATATTGCTGAAGGTGGACCAAAAGTTGTTGAAGTGACACTTGTAATTGAAGAAATGCCTTGGACGATCAGTGATGAAGCAGAAACTATTGCTTTGACCTTTAACGGTAGTGTTCCTGGTCCATTGATCGTTGTTCATGAAGGTGATTATGTTGAGTTGACCATGGTTAACCCCGAAACAAACGCCATGGAACATAATATAGATTTCCATTCATCTACAGGCGCTCTTGGTGGGGGGGGATTAACCCACGTCCTACCTGGTGAAACGACTGTCTTAAGATGGAAAGCAACAAAACCTGGAGCTTTTGTTTATCACTGTGCTCCTGGGGGTTCAATGATCCCTTACCACGTCATCAAAGGTATGAACGGTGCCGTCGTTGTCCTTCCGCGTAATGGTATTACCGATGGTCGCGGTAAACCGCTGACCTACGATAAAATGTATTTTATCGGGGAACAGGATTTCTATGTACCAAAAGACAACGAAGGCAACTACAAAAAATATGAAGATGCCGGGGAAGACTTTGATGATGTGATGGAAGTCGCCCGCAAGCTTATACCAACGCACGAGGTCTTTAATGGAAAGGTCGGCGCGTTAACCGGTGAAGGCGCCCTTAAATCGAAAGTAGGTGAAAGCGTGCTCTTTGTTCATGCTCAAGCCAATAGAGACTGTCGCCCACACTTGATCGGTGGACACTGGAACTACTCCTGGGAATTTGGATCATTTGACGACATTCCAGGCCGAGGACACGAGACAGCTCTTGTTCGTGGGGGATCAGCTGGCACGTTCCTCTATACATTCGAACAACCCGGTGTTTATGCCTACGTAAATCACAATCTTATCGAAGCCACGGAACTTGGCGCAGTAGCTCACGTTATTGTCGAAGGTGAATGGAATGATGATTTGATGAAGCAAATTAAAAAGGGTGATTCTGCTTAATACGCCCCTCTTAAAAACTTGATATATGGTTTGGCTCTAATTTAGTTACGTTGACAAGGTGTTCAAATGATAAAATATAAGTCTTTATCATTCATAGCTTTAACCGGAATTATACTGGGTACTGGCGCTGTATTTGTATCACACAGTGCAGAGAAGACGGCACGCATTGATGCGGTCTTGTCAGAAACCCCAGAGTATCATCCCAAACTTGTCGCCATTGAATTAGAGCCAACCAATCAAGAAGATCAGGACACTACAAAGAAAATTTATGTGGCCTATTCGGAAGTAACCATTGGCCAGTGGCAAAAATGCTTTGACGATGGTGGCTGTGATTACACCCCCAAAATGCGCGCGAATGAGACAGAATTCCATCCCGTGACCAAGGTTAGCTATTTTGATGTGGCTCAGTATCTAGCTTGGGTTTCAGAAAAAACGGGGCAACAATTTAGATTACCGCTTGAATCTGAATGGAACTACTTTTCCCGTGATGTCATTAGTCCTCCCAAAAAACTGTTTGATGACCCCCGCATGGCTTGGGCCGCTGAATACGTAACCTTTCTGGAGCGACCAACCACGAGCAAAACCAAACCTGTTGGCGGACATGGTACCAACAAATACGGCTTAGTCGATTTAAAGGGAAATGTTTGGGAATGGACCCAAACCTGTTGGAGTACAGATTACAGCACGCTGGAAACATCTGAAGAACGCATTACTGCCTGTGGCGGCATACGTATAATGCAAGGCGAACACAGATCCTATCAATCCGAATTGATACGCGACGCCAAAATAGGTGGATGCTCTGTTGGTTCCCCGCCCAATAATCTAGGGTTTCGGATTGTTGTCGATGAAATCACTTAAACGTGAAAGCGCAGGGAAAGCAGTGTTTTAATTTTTATCCAACAATAAAATGACAAACCCCGTGTGCTCTTCTTCTACTTGCCCGGACCAATTACGCTCTCCCAGTAGAAACCGTAGTCTTTGAGGAAATGCTGATATTTTTACACGCAGTCTCTCTTCTTCCGATGATCGATCAATAAAGCGTATTACTTCAAGGAAGTTATCTGGAAATTCCAGATCCATAACATCCATATTGACCATTTCACCATCGAACTTAAAGGTTGCCTTTTTATTTAGAGCCTGGGATTTTTCTTCATTAGAGCAATTGCGCGAAATTAAAAATGACCATCCCTCTTTGATTGCTTCCCGTTCAACCTTACAGCCCATTTTTTTCAATCTAAGACGTAGAGGAATGGGATCAAAGTTTGATTTCAATCTGACTTCTGAATAGACATCATCACCAAATATAGCATCGATTACCGCATCAACCGGAACCATCCCTTTCGAGAGTAAATCCTCTACACTTAAATCACAACAACGATATACCGTTTTAGAAGACATGTTTTTAAGCCATTCCCCAGATAATTCCTGCACCTTTAAAAGCTTGCTGTTTAAGGAACACGCCATTTTGGCAAAGCCCTTAAGCGGACATCAATAACTTGTCCTGATCAAAGACGTACCCGAAATCAGCACAATAATTCCGCAGCTTGTCAGGGTTTTCGATGATCACTTCCTGTCCCTCACAAACAATCCCGGCCTCCTCAAGCCGGCGTAGAACACGGGAAAAGCTTGCCGGATCGATACCAATATTACTGGCAATAGTCTGCTTGCATCGCGGTAGATTGCCACGACCTTTCCACTCTTGGCTCTCATAAAGAGCAAGAAGCTTTGAGGCCACCCTTTGACAAGGAGAAAGACTTTTCAGAATTTTGATTTCGCTGACGAGAAATTGTTGTCTTTGGATAAGCGCACTTAAGAGATGTAACGAAGCCTCGGGATCACTGGATATTTTCTTTTCAAAGATAGGTTTTGAAATTTTGATAACCACCGAACCAGGCATGGCTGTCGCATTGATAGGAAAGACACCCAGCCCGAGCATGGCAGCCTCGGCAAAACTTTCTTCGGGCTCGACAATCCGCACCAGACTTTGCGCCCCGTCCGTGTTCAAAACAGTGAGATGAACTTCGCCTTGTAGTAAAACATAGAAACCATCCGCCGTGTCCCCCGTCATGAAGAGATTGGTTTGACCTCCATAAAACGTTGCTGAGGCATTCTCAAAAAGGTCTTTCAGGAGTGTTTTAGGTAATTGTGAAAAGATAACCACCCGTGACAGAGCCTGAAATTCATCATCCCCAATGGTAAAGCGTCTCATTATTACGCCCCTTATCTCTGTCTAAATTTGTGAGTACCCACAATAATCAACGAGCTTTTCAACATCATCTATATCAACCTTGTTTCCTGATGTGGTGTGCACGCCAACTTTACGTAATTTTGCAAAAGTCCGCGACAGGGTTTCCGGAGACATTCCCAGCTTATCGGCGACAACACGTTTATCATACGGCAGTGTTAACTGGCTTTGTCCCTCAACCTTGCCCGATAGCTCTATCAAAAACATACTGAGGCGTTCAGCCGTGGTACGCATCTTCAAATCAGCAATTTGGCTCATCAAAGAGTGCATGTTTAAAGATAGCCGCCCCATCATTTTAAAAACAAGTTCGGGATCGTCCAACAAGATCCTGCGCAGGACATCACCGGGAATAACCCGTAATTCGACATCATCTAAAGCCACACAGGTAAATTCGTAAAGCCCCGAGTTTGTCGCAGAAGCCTCACCAAAGGCACCACCGGGTCCAAGAACATCAATGGTTGATTCCTTCCCGCCATAGGAAGACGGCAACATTAACCGGATGAACCCATCTTCGATAACGTAAAAATTATCCGCTCTGGTACCAAATTCAACGATCGTTTCACCAGCTGGAAAGTGCTCTATCCGACTAAGCGGCAGAAGCTGCTCTTTTTTCTCAGCGGCCAACTCGAGAAAAGGAGACTGAAGGCTTTGCTCCTTTGAGACACGCTCTTGATAGCCCTTTAAATGCTTTGAAAGCCCATGATTAGAGGCCTGGTCATCATCTGTCCTGTAGCTCGGCATACCTATAGGCCTCCATAATAGGTCATAAAATGGGCATTTTAGATACAACTACTCGATATCCACGTCAGATCACATGACTTGGATCAATTCTGATGAAATAAAGGTAGTCACAAGCTGAGGCCGTTGCCTCACGATTTAAAGGCCCCCTAAAGCTATCGATCCAGACCAACACCGATAAAGCGGGTCTTAACTTTAAAGAAGGCTCCGATATCCAGAATTGGCCGTGGCGGGATCCAAGACGCTGGCGCAGAGGCCAGACAGTCATTGATTAACGCAGACTGTCCGCCATTTGCATAGTCAGCCAACGCAGCACCAAAGGCTGTGCCTCGGCTCACACCTGAGCCATTATATCCCCCGGCCAGAAAAACATTATCGCTTTGCTTGCCAAAGAAGTTTGTAAAGTTCTGACTGATACCTTCAACCCCGGACCAGGAAAATTCAAAAGGGACATGCGCCAGTTGTGGAAAGCGTTTATCAAAGGCTGCACGGTGGATCGCCTGCCGCCGGGCCAGCAGCGTATCTGACATCAAAGCCGCACCGTGATATTCAGCAGTATTACGCAAAGATATTCGCCCATCCAGCGTCAAACGAACGGTAGCTCCACCACTGTGCAGAGAAAGAACACCCCATTTTTTGAGACGCCCCAAGCTGTTTAGTTCTTCCTCAGTCAGTTTTCGTGTGAAACTGCCGGATAACGTGCTGCCGATAACATGACGCTTGATAAATCCAAGCTTGGGCGCTTCGTAGTTAGTGGCGATAAAAACCTTATCAGCCGTGATATCCCCCTTTTCCAGTTGAAGCTTTACCTGCGCACCCTCGATAATTTTAAGAACAGGGCTTTGCTCATAAAGCTTAACGTTTGAAGGCAGGCTATCTGCCAGTCCGTGAACCAAAGCTGCGGGTTGTAACAGCACCCCGTTTGGTACATGAACGCCGGATTTATAAAGTCCTGTCCCCAAAAGATCTGTTAACTCATCCCGATCATGCGCTTTGTGTTCTATGTCGAGGTGATCAAGATAATTGAGGAAGTGGTTATACTCTCGTAAGGACTTTGTATCTGCCGCCGTGTGGAAAAATCCATCCTCTTGCCATTGGCACGCAATAGAGTTGTCCTGTACCTGGGGCTTGAGGAGATCGAGGCCACTTTGATTTATCCGGTTAACCCGTTTGTAATTATCCGTCTGCTTATCATCGTAGGGGCCTGAAAACTGACTTGTAGAGACGGCATAGCCGGAATTGCGTCCAGAAGCGCCCTGCCCGACCACGCGCGCGTCGAGAAGAATGATCTCATCACCGGGGTGCCGTTCAGCCAGTCTGCGCGCGCAAGAAAGACCTGTCACACCAGCGCCAACCACGACCCAGGGCGCACGATGGCTCCCGTTTAAGGGTTTCGTTGGCACCCTAACTGGTAAAAGCTCAGCCCACCCGTGGTTGTCTGTGGGGAAATTTTGCGCACTTAAAGCCATGACGACATCCGAATTAACGTGGTTCAAAAAACTGTGTAATAAATCTGATATAAAAACCTAAGGTAAAGGCTGTCGCATAACCAGAAGATAGGGTCAATAAAAGATCCCCTAGAAAGGTGGATAAGGGGCCTTGTAATTTGCCTCCTCTTTATCAAAAGAAAATTGCTCTTCACTTAGTCCCATATCACGCCGCATGTGAAAACTTAGAGTGCACGGAACCTTATTATGGTTTATTTTCAACAATCTAAATAAGTATATTAACATTCAACTTCGCCTATATTATTTATTTCTCCTTATTTGACGTCAAATGTGATAAACAATAAATTATCTAATTTTGTAACCATCTATTCAAAAATGAATAATATGAAATGGAATGATTTAAGAGTTTTTTCAGTTGTCGCCAGTGCAGGCTCCCTGTCCGCAGCAGCACGGGAGTTGGGCATCAGCCAACCAACGGTTGGACGCCATATCGACAGCCTTGAAGCCACTTTAAACAAAAGGCTGTTCGATCGACAATCGCGGGGTTATGTCCTGAGTGATCAAGGTCTGGAATTACTGCCCAAAGTCGAAGCCATGGAACGCGCAGCTTTCGCCATAGAAGAAAGCTCGCAATCGGATTTATCCGGGGTGATCAAACTTGCCATCCCCGAAATTACCAGCCGATTTTTGGGTAAAAGACTGCTGCCCTTACAAAAACTCTATCCCGGACTGACAATCGAAATTGCCACGTCCAATCAATTTGTCAATCTGTCCCGACGCGAAGCAGATATCGCCCTGCGTACCGAATTGCCAAGCCAGGGCGACCTCCGGACCAAACGGGTCATGAGCACACAAGCAGCCGTTTATGCCAGCCATCAGTATTTAGCCGACAATCCCCAAGCCTTGAGCGACGCGCGATACAACGACTGTGACTGGATACTCCCGCTCAAAGAGGTCACTTCCAAGCAAGCCTCAAGCTGGTACGCCCAACATATCAGGGAAAAAAATATCCGTTACCGCTGCGGTTCCTTGCATGTCATGATGGATCTCGCCTTAAGTGGCGCAGGCTTGATCTTATGGACAACGGGTTATGCCAAAGATGTTCCGGGCCTTAAAAAGGTCTCTCCCGCTATCCCCTCACAGAACAGAGATTACTGGCTCGTCGCCCATAGCGAAGCCCTTAATCAGCCAAGAATAAGGGCAGTATGGGATTGGCTGGTCGAGCTTCTGGATAAAGAGCAACACAGGTTTAATTCCTAGCCGTCATCACCTTCAAGATCATCTCGCGACATCTATTTAAAAAATGTATTTTTCGACAGCTACCCAGTAAAGCATGGTAAACCTTTTTATCAACTTACCATCCCCAAACAACTACAATATATAAATAATACCTAAGGTATTTTACCTTTTTCGTGTAAATCGACAACATAACCAGCCCCTGCCCCGACGGCACCACCGATGACGGCTCCACAGGTTATGCACCCCCCTGTTAAAGCTGTGCCGACAACGCCAACACCCGTGCCAATCGCACCACCGCTTAGAACGCGCTGTTGCGTGTCAGACATTCCGCTACACCCACTAATCGCCAAAATCGATATAGTGATAGTAGGAACTAAAAGGTATTTAAATTTCATATCCAACCTGTAAGCATCAAAATTATAAAGACTTAACCAATATAGATACTTAATGATGCTAATAGTGTATCTTCTATGGGTCGAAATTATGTCATAGTTGGGCCACGATATTTTTGACTTTTAGAAGTTGTCATTCTAAAAAAATCTTCCCTAACAGGTAACCAGATTATCCCGCGCGCCCTGTACAATTGGATAAAAAGTAATAATCCCACGTGGACTTGCCACAAAGACTGCTGAATACTTAAAACAGTCTTCTTCGATCATGTAACGGCAAACAACTTTGTTATTCCTAGAGTTTCCTAGGGTTTGAGACGCCAGTATATAGGTAATTGTAACCTCAACAAAAAAAGCTCTTCGGCATCCAGACTGTGACTATACCCTTTCACACAAGAGCGCCTTTTGGATTTATTGGGTCGTTGATAAAAAATACCTATGGTATAAACAGGTTGAGATATCTGCATCCTGTGACAACTTAAATCGATACCGCCCCAGCCCTCTTCCTGCATTTGTAAATAACGCCCGCGATAATGTAGGCCAGCAACCTTGTTGGCTTTGGGCTCTCCACAGAAAATATGGCGAAAACCATTGGCATCAAACCATATTTTTGTGAAATCAATCTTAAGCCTCTCTCCATTATCCTTGTATAAAATACCCCGCATCACATTGAGTGATAAACCATCATTATTCATTCTGATCTGCAATAAGTTAAGCAGTTCATCCCCATGTTTACCACTTAACATTTTTAAAAACTCAACTTGAGATACTGCGCTTTCCCAATCTCCACACAACCTTAGAACTTCGTGCCCAATTTTCGTGATAATTGGCGCATGTGGTGTTGGATCATTGATCTTTTCGTTCTGAGTATCAAAAAAAGATTGGAATGATTGCGCACCTACAGACATGGGGAGCAAAAGAAACAACATTATCATTTGAACTGTGATAATTCGCATCATTAAAATCACGGTAATTTCCATTGTTAAAGTAAAAAAGAAACCCCACTCTCACGAGTAGGGTTTCAGTTCTCATCTTAGATTTTAAATGATTATAAGGCGACGGTGACCATCACCTCATCATCATCAAGGATGACCGTAAGGATGTCAGTTGCAACAACTCCTTCGAGAACCGCAACTTCTGTGTAGGTAACACCATCGTTGGACACTTCAAGCGATGTACCAGCCCCAGTATCGGTTGCCCGTACAAAGTCTGCAACCACGTCACCCGTTCCATCCGTAAAGGTGATGAGATCACTCACATCTAGGATATCACCTTCGGATTGGTTATAGTCCGTGACAGTATCAACATCTACGCCGACGTTCTGACCATAGAAGAGGAAAAGATCTGCACCATCTCCACCTGTAAGGGTATCTGAGCCAGCGCCACCGATGAGCGTGTCATTTCCATCGTTGCCGACAAGTGTATCATCCCCATCACCACCAACTAAAATTTCAACATCATCCGTACCTGTAATCGTGCTTCCATCTTGGTATTTGACAACTACATCAGCAACATCAGTCGTTAACGTGTCTGAAATACTGTAATCAAATGCACCATCATCTGGAGACACAAGATCTGTGCTTTCAATAGAGAGCTCTGCTTCATAGGGCCGGCTACGATCAGAGTTGTTAGAAATCCCATCCGTAGATTCAACTCTAATATAGTAATTTCCAGAACTTGGTGCTGTATAGGTCTCTCCGGGATTAAAATCGGAATCCAGAACAGATCCTCCAGGACTATAAAGAACAACCTTTAAATTAGAATGTCCTGTGAAACTTTCTAGAGAGAATGTCTCACCACTCAGTAAAGCAACTTGATAACTATCCCGGTCATAACGTGTGTTCGGATTATCCCGAGCATCTCTTATCCGTCCTCGGATATCAACCAGATGAACAACTTCATTAGCTGGGGTGCTGCCATCTCTCACCCAATTCGAACGACCAAGTTGAGTAGATCGGTTAGAACCGGAAGTATCCCGATCACTATTAGATTCGTTATAGTGAAGATGATCTGATCCGTAATAAGGGTTATGATATTCATAGCCATCAGACCCATAATTTCTTTCCGAAATTGTCTGGACCGTACTACCGGATCCAAATCCCAAGCTTGAAACATCCATGCTATCTGGAACGAAGGTCACGACACCGCCACTTTCGCTGACGGCCCCGTTTACAGGATTATCAACATCGGTGAGTGATGTACCACCATTGATGTCATCATTAAATAGCAATGCTGAGTCCGGAATATCGATATCACCAGAGGTAATGTTTGTTAGAATGATATCATTTACCGCATCAACTGGCTCTGGCAATGTTACACAGACTTTCAGATCTGCGGAAGAAGGATCGCCATCGCCATCGACCATGGTATAGACAAAGATTTCTTCATAATCGCCATTAACTGAACCGGGTGCTGTATAGGTGTAATCACCTGTCGCGGTATCAACCACCAGCTTACCACCTTCAGCAGTTGTGGCGATGGTTATGACGCCATCACCGCTGCCGTCACCTGCATCGGTGTAAACAACACCGTCGTGGAGAACTTCGGTAATTGCAACTGCTCCAAATCCATCCGCGCCGGGTTGGTCATTGGTCAGGAGGTTACCACTTGCTTCGGTACCACCGATTGTCCCATCCAGAGCATCTGCCAGATCGTTAAAATCTGGAACACTGACAAAGCTATAGAGGCTGGCCGGGATAGAAGGGTTACTTCCATCACCACCACCGGTGTTGAGGAAATAATCCTCTAGTCCGTCTTCAACGGAAGTACTCGTACCAATACCAACACCAGTGACCTGAATATTATTATCGACAATCGCAGTTGCAACGTCACTATCAATTTCATCGTCATTGCTTGTGCTGGTGTCATTAGGTCCACCATCACTGATGAAGTAGAGATGGTTTTCAGCAGACGGCATGCTCATTACAGGATTATCCAGATATTCGGAACTTCCGCTGAACATAGATGCCATACCAGCATCATAGTTGGTTGAGCCTGAACCATCATATGCCCCGTAGATTATCGAGAGTTGATCGTCCAGAGTTGTTGATGACAAAGTACCATCATTATTGAGGCGTTTGAAATCATCTAGGTTAAGTGTTCCACCTGCAAAACCATCAAAGACAAAGGTACCATAATCTTCTGCGTTCGTTCCGAAAGTTACCAAGGAGAAGGCCAGTGTTTCCAATGCAGTACTATCAGCCACCAGGTTGTCAATAAAGCTACGAACACCATCAATTTGAGTCTGGTAGTCTGATTGACCAATAGATCCGCTTTCATCAATCACAAAGGCGATATTCAGGGGCGGGGTTTCACCCGGTAGAGCAACCAGACATAGCTCGTCATTATTCGCCGTCGGTTCATCGTCTTTGATACAGATTGTTAAATCTGCAGAAGATTTGTCACCGTCGTTATCAAGAATAGAGTATGTAAACACATCATCGATGGAATCATCAGTTGGTGTTCCCGGTGCGCCATGTTGAACTGCTGGCAAGCTGGTGTAAGTATAATCACCAACAGCATTACCACCACTGTCTTCAAGGTAAATCTCTAGCGTTCCTTTGGTTGACGTAACGGTTAAGAGTTTGGATCCATCGTCATAGGTTGCAGATGGTGTACCCGTTGTTGGGCCAGACAGGTTACCCGTATCATCAACGCTAAAAGTCGTACCATCGACCTCAATATCGCTAATGCGATCCAGTCCATCGGCACCTAACTCGTCGTTGGTGACAACGTTACCACTAACGGTGTTACTCAATCCGATTGTTCCAACCAGCACATCAGCAAGATCTTCGAAAGTCGCCGCGTTTAAAACTTCGCCATCATTGGCAACAACGCCGCCATCAAAGAAGTCGACAAAATCGCTGGGTTGAACGCCACCACCGATACCAACAGCTGTAAACTCGATATCACCATCTAATAGATCAGCCTTACCGCCACTATCAAGTACAATAGATCCATTGCTTAGCGGTGAAGCGCCGTCATTCTGTTCACCGTCACTGAGGAAGAAGACTTGGTTATTGGCACCTGGAACATATTCAAAGTTACCGCCGCTGTCAGAGAATAACATCTCCATAGCTGCTTCATAGTCCGTCGCACCGGAATTAATGATACCACGGCTGGTGCCATCAAGTGCGGCTTCAGCAGAAGCCAAGTCAGTGAAGGTTCCAAGGTTCGCAGCGTCAGCACCAAAGGCCACAAGTGATACTGAAACACTTGCCCCAGATGCAAATAGCGTCTGGATAAAGGTTTTTACGCTGGCAATTTCTGTGGCGAGGTCGCTATTGCTGACTGACCCACTGAAATCCATCACGATGCCGATATTTTGCGGTTGGGTCTCAGTTTCAACCTCAGTTACACATTCTTCGTCATTATGGGCAAGCAGGCCATCATCTTTTACGATGACATCGACAGATCCCCAATCATAATCCCAGTCTCCGTCAACAAGTTTGACGTAGAACTTCATTGGAAGCGGATCATTGTGATCATTCGTATTCGGGTGTTCCAGTGCGATAAATTGCTCGTACTCGTAGGTCCCGTCAGGATTTACCGTAAAGGTGAAGGCGACGTCACCACCAGCCCACCCGGTGAGTACATTGCCAACTTGTGAAGTTGTAATTGACGTATCTGTTTCAGCGGTTGTGATGCCACTGGTGTCTACAGAAATTTTGATAGCGTCGTTATGAGGGGACCAGCCGTAGTCAGTTTGTGGTCCATCGGCCCCGAAATCAAAGATATCAAACGTGCCACCATCCTTTATCGATACATTGGTGTTCAGGTCAGTCTCATCAACCATCACCATTTCCTGACCACCTATATCAGGACCGTCATCAAGAACTTTAAGGAGGACGCTACCATAAGCCTTGTCGCCGTCACCATCTTTAATTCGAACCGAAAATTTCATTCCAATGGGTTCGTTATGGTCATAAGGGTTCCAGTGTTCTAAGGCCGCGTATTGTTCATAGCTGTAGGATCCATCCGGATTAACTGTGAACCTGAACACTTCCTCACCATCAGCTGTACCTATTAAGGTATCACCGGATTGGCTCGTACTGACAGCGTGGTTTCCATCGGATGTTCTGATGGTACCAAGAGAAAACATGCTGATACGAATGTCGTCAATGGCTGGGCCATCAGCGCCAAAGTCAAAGGTATCGAATACACCTGAATCAGAAATAACCGCGCTATTATCAAAATCGGTTTCATCGACACAGAGAAACTCATGCCCGCCGATTTTAGGACCATCATCATCAAAGTTGATTCTCAGTTTCCCGATATTGCTCTGGTCACCTTCATCATCAACAGCGAAGAACCTCAGCTTCATTGTATTGATGTCTTCGTCGTGGCTATAGGTTTTAGGATGCTTGAGCGACAGATACTGTTCGACATAGATATCGACGTCATTTTCGCCATTTGTAAGGTCAGCACCAATTGTTACCACAAAGGCCAACTCGCCATCTTCGCCGCCGACACGTCCGTAGATAACGGAAGGATCAGAGTCCGAGGAATAGAGATTGATATGTGAGCCATCAGTTGTTTTTACACCACTGTATGCGCCGTCATAGTCAATAAAGCGAATATCTTCTAGATCATCAGGTGGTGAGAAGCTGGGACTTGAAGGGGCATCAGTATCCAAAGGCCCATCAGAACCATCTGCTTCGTCATTAGATCCGTCGGTATAGAGGTTTAATCCATCTGCAATCGATGTGAAGCCTCGGCTGACGATTTCACCACCGAGTACAGTGTCCGCAGCCATCGCCGTTGCCAGGACAGCTTGTGCATCTGAAACTCCGGGAACATCATTGGCAGCACGCCATTCATCTGATGTCTGAACACCTTCGGTTTCATCAAGATATAGTTTTGCATAACGAACAATATCTGGGATATCTTCTTCAATATCAAAGACAAAACTACCCTCAGCAAAAGCCGTGTTGTTTTCTGTGGTTAGCTCATCCGTACCAATATCTGTTTCTTGTTCTTCAGCGATCGCCTTAACCGTAATAACAACAGGACCATTCGTATGGGTCGGGCCTTCTTTATACCGTCCAACATCTTCATCATCATTAGGTTGATATATAGAAGGACCATCTGTTAGTGCTGCCAAGACTGGGATTTCATTACCCTCACCGCCTTCACCTCCCTCAACACCGGTTGTCGTATAATCATTGGTATTAAAAGCAACAATGCCGCCAAACTCAGTAAAATCAGTAGTTTCTGAAGGATCAAGATCAGGATCATCTGCATCGGGAAGGTCTCCGGTATAGCGGAGAATGTACTGAACAAACTGTCCAGACCCCTCTTCAAGAAGGGTCTCTTCACCGCCTTCGCCACCAGGACTATCATCTGGCACTATAGGGCCAAAAATTTCCCAACCTTCCGGTAGCTTGGTACACTCTTCGTTAATGGTAAATCCAGCTGGCACACCAGAAAGTACGAGTGTCAGGGTTTCTGATCCGTCTTTGTCACAGAGTTCAGCGTTAATAGGGAGCTTGATTACGCTCTCTTCGCTAATCAGGCCATTTTTACCGTCATTGAGAAATACTTCATTGTCATTATTATCAGGTTGATCCGTAATTTGATCTTGTAAACGAATATCTGGGTAATCATTTTCTCCACCTTCGCCGCCTTCATGCTGCCCAAGGGTAAGCAAAGGCATATCAGCGACCGCGTCAATAATGGCTTCAGCAGTAAATGGAAGAACGGAAGCAAGGCCGGAATCCGGGTCAGAAATTGACGCCGATCCTGAAACAATAATATCTTCATCAGAGTCTGGAGGCGGTAAAATATACACATCCCCAAAGTCTTCTGGAGATAAAATGACAGGGAAAGTTCCTGTGTATTCATCAGCAAGATCTGACCCTCCGATAAAGAGACGGGCACCATCGGGCAATGCATCCATTGTCACGGAATCAAGAGTTTCATTGTCTTCTGGAACAAAGGTGAAAATCACTTGCATAGGGGCTGCGGCAAACTCTAGAACAGGTTCTTCGCCTCCTTCCCCTCCTTCGCCACCAACGAAAGGATCGTCATCTTTATATTGATCCCCCCATGGGAGATTTTGATTAGGAAGCCAGTCTTCAAAACCGCCTGCAAAGGTACCTGAAATACCACCTAGTTCATTACCTGAAATATCTGTTGTCGTCGTAATAAAACTAACGTTAAAAATTCCGTTAGCGGGATCAGTTACATCGTCAATACCTTCAAGCAAACCAAACTCTAATTCGGTTGGGTCAATTACACCTTGAGCATTTAACAGATCAATACTATTACCTAAATTATCATCATAGGTACTTCCTCCTCCTCCGGTTGGGCCTGCTCCAGCACCAGCCGCAGTTTCTAGGGGAAGCTCACCAGCTTGCGCGAGTACCAGGTTTATAAGCTGGCCTGCGGCAACTTCTGTACCATCAATAACAAGAACAGGTGCTTCACCCTCAGCAAAATCACCTGCAAGGTTTTCAAAAACAATACTACTTTCGGGTGTTCCATCTTGGTCTATATCAAAATTAAGAATTAAATTTTGTCCATCGACTGCCGCAACAGCTTGTGTAGCATCAAAATTTAACTGTAATCGTTGTCCCGCTTGCGTAGAGATCGATTGGGACGTTCCTTGAGCTGGCAAACTAACAGAAATATCAGTTGCTTCCTGACCAATTACTTCAACGCCTTCTACAGTCAGTGTTGTCGAAATTTCTGGGGGTGTTGAGGTCTCAAGAGTCTCATCACCAGGATTACGTGGGGTGTTGGAATCTGACATTTTAGCCTCCTCGGCTCCTAATACTGGCTCTGCCCCCTCAGGCAATTACAGTCAGGCCATAGTTAAGGAAAAATTATCGACCAATAATAGCAGTAATTAAAATTTTAGATATAATTTATATTCAAAAAACACCATATTTATGTATGATTCTTTGTTGTAATTAGTATTCACTTTAAAAATAAATGACTTACTTACAATAAAAATAAATTTAGCGCCGTCAAACACACATAAACATTTAAGAGATTATATTATTTACTATCTACAATACATATAACTACCAAGATTTTCTTCAATAATAATAATTAATTATATATTTAAAATTTTTTACTAACACATTGCTTGAAAAGAATTTATATAACTATATTGACGTTTTTTAACGCCATAAACGAAAGTCAACCAATATTAAGATTTTAGAATTAACTGATGTCCCTGTTTTATTTGACCCGCAGGGTATAAGCCAGCTAGTAAGAACATCAAGTTCACTGTTTTAATGCAAATGAGGAAATCGACAAAACGATCGATAATCTCATGTATTTTTTGAAAGCCTGAGGAATGAATAAGCCTGCAACAATCCCTGATATTCAAAAGCAATTGGAGATTATTAGTCAGGAGTTGATGACTCTTATTCAAAAATACGAACTTGATGCGGAAAATCCACTGGATGTAATTCCCGTCGCACGAAAAAAAATTACTGAAACAAAAGATTATACCCGATTTTTAGAGCTTTCTCTCGAGGGCCGATTACTCGGTGAAGCCGCTGAACATATCCATACCAATAACGAAACACTTCAAAGCTAAGTATTTTTAACAAGTCATAAATGGATCTTCAAAAATAAGGTTCGATAAAATTAAATTTTCACAGGAATACCCGTTAAGCTCTTTTCAGTTTCTTTATGTCCATAAACGACATTAGTCCTGATAATTAGCCCTAGAGCAAATAGTAATCCTTTTCCTTCTTATCAGCGGCCACTCATAAAAATCATTGAAAACAGCTCCTTGTTTCCTAAATGGTCTGGAGAAAAATGAGAATCGAGCTGTGATGACTTTTACACAAAAAAACTTGCAAGGCGAATATGAATATTTTCTTATTTCTCATCAGATTATTTGATTTATTAAACTTAAAGTGAGAATAACTATAAGATTTTCACTGAATAGAAGTACTTTTTCATAATATTAGGAATTTATTCAAATATATATCTGTTATCATTTAGTGATTTATTAAGGCAGTTGGAGCATAAGTATTATTTAAGGGCACGCTTTTGAATTTGCTCGCACAGCGAGTTCTAAAAATTGACCAACCTTTACTACTAAAGGCTGGCAACTTGTATCAAATAGCGTTTCTAGGCTTAAGAATTCCATAAGGATACTTGAGCTAATGTGCGCGGAATGGTCGTATAACCATCGCAACCATTAAGGTTTAGCATGAGAAATAAAAAAACACTTCCTAAGCGGATCACTGGTGTACCAAATGCAGTCGACGTCCATGTCGGACAACGGTTAAGGTTACGAAGAACTCTATTGGGTTTAAGTCAAGAGAAACTTGGAGAGGCTTTGGGCCTGACTTTTCAACAAGTTCAAAAATATGAACGCGGCACCAATCGTATTGGTGCCAGTCGCCTCTACGACCTTGCAAAAGTTTTAGACATCGATGTGGGATATTTCTTTAATGAAATGACTGAAGAGGTATCGCACCGATCTCCTGGGCAAATTAGAGGCATGGTCGAAGAAGGTGAAGAACTTCCCTTTCAGAAAGATCCCATGGCCCGCAGAGAAACTCTCGAACTCGTACGAGCTTACTATAAAATCGACGACGGAACAGTTCGGAGACGCCTACTGGAAATGGCAAAAACACTTGGAAAGGTATCTTTGGATACGCCTGATACGCCTGAAGTTGAATAGAACCCAACTGACAAAACGCGAAAAAGGATTGAAGAAGAAATTCTGCAATCCTTTTTTTGTGCTTAAGTTTCCAGCTTGTTATATGCGACACAGAAATCATGTATGAAAGAAAACAGTATTCATGCGTGAATAGAAACGTAACAGTATCAATACATAATATAGATACTGTAAATAATTTAATTACTGGGCCATCACTTGAAAAGCAGTAAGCCAGCCATAAGACAATACGAAAAGGAAAAACCCGAAACTTCCAAATGCAACTAAACTACTCAAAAGATAATCCAACATTGATGTTTCGTCTCTCATTTAAATCTCCTGTTCGATAAATCGCGTCATGCAGAACATTACAAGAACACTTATGCCAGAACATATATACTTACGTCAAGAACAAAAAGAGAACATAAGGAAGGGTTGTTTTTTTGATTTCTAAATTATCTATAACAAACAACAAGGTAATATAAATTTTATCTTTGTATTTTTTTTCTAAACGTAATCTGATTAATCGAGCAATCCAACATAGCCCTTTAAACTTTCTGGGCTAATAATTTTCAGTTTTGAATGAGTTCTTCGAAAAAGCTTTTGATAAAGACAGTTATCTCCATCATATATACCTAGCCTAATATCTTTTGAAACTTCTTCGTCCATAAAGTCAGCATTGAAAACGTCTAATGCCTTATTGTTGGCTGAGTTAAGAGAATTAAAAATACGTGTAATGCGATTAATGGCTTTCTCTTCGTTTGAATGTAAAACAACATTTTTTAACAATTTATCTTCAGTAATCTTCTCCGCTTGCTTTAACAATTTCTCACTAAGAATACGCATCTTCGCCCTCCATTATATCGTCAATTTTATTTGGCCAATGACACGGCGCAGTCATTTCCAGCAACATCATTTCGATTTCAAAAGGTCTAACTAAGCCAGTTAAGCCAAGCTCTAAATCATTTTCACCGTCAACAAAGTTCCGATCACCTTGTTGAATAGCGATTACCAGCCAACGTAATAATGACATAACTTCCCAGAACAAAACTTGGTTGTGGTCGACGTCCTCCCCGGTAACCGAAGTATATCCTTTATAAAAACTTTCCCGGGTCGAAATCCCCCCTGCGGGGGTTACTTCATGGCCATATCTCCAACACCGCGCACAGAACCATCCGAGATCACTGTAGGGATCTCCCCACCCAGAAAACTCCCAGTCAAGCAGCCCAACAAGCCCGTCGCGTGTAACCAGATAATTAGCCGTCCTAAAATCCCCATGCACAAGAACTTCAGGCAAGACTGGTCGTGTTTCCTGCTGCACCAGACACCAACGCATGGCCCACTCTGCCACAGAGTTACATCCTTCTCTATCATCAAAGAAAACACGATAACGATCGATGAGATCTTCTACCGGAGAGTAAGCGGATTTTTTAAGAAACGACAATTCATCGGGAAGCAGACGATGCAATTGAGCGAGTTCTACACCTAGTTCAAAACCAAGTGCTTCGCCCATGCCAAAGGCCCTGATCTGCTCAAAATTTGTAGTGCCCGGCAAATACTCCATTAAAACGAAAGGTCGCCCCATAAGGGTCTGATCTTCGCACAATGCCAACGGCCTCGGCACCCTTACCCCCGCGCGCCAGACAAAGGATAAAATATCAAATTCATTCCTCTTGCTGTGACTGCCTGGCACACATGTTGCTGCATCAGCCCGAATAACAACGCAACCCTGTTCTCCAGAAGCGCACTTATAGTCCAGCCGCCAATTTTCTTGAATAGCACCTCCGGACATTGTGAACATGTTATTGATGACCAACCCTTGACGGCCAAGAGCTTGACCAACAAACTCAGCCAAAGCATCCAATTTAATATTGTCAGAAAGTACTTGTTCCACTGCATGGCCCTAAAAGCATATACAAATATGAGAATCATAACGCCTTTCTCATATCAAAGGCACAGGCAAATCCACAAACGAAATCTGATATCAAAACTTCTCTCTAAAGGCTTGTTACTCGCATGAAGAAAACATCTATCGAAATCGATATCTATTCCGACCCAATCTGTCCTTGGTGTTACATCGGCTTAAAGAGGTTTCAAAAAGCCCAGGCTCAACGCCCTCATTTTGACGTAAAGGCACGTTGGCTCACTTTTCAATTAAACCCGGATATGCCAGACGAAGGCATGGATCGCCAAGCCTATCTTGATAAAAAATTTGGTGGTCGCGCAAATGCCACGCAATTTTATAGCCAAATTGCGGCTGCGGGATTAACTGACGGGATTAATTTCAAATTTGAACAAATCAAAAAAACACCAAATACTGTAGAAGCGCATCGTCTTTCCTTATTGGCCAGAGAACAGAACAAACAGGACCAAGTCATGGAGCGTTTGTTTGAGAGCTATTTTCTAGAAGGAAAGAACATTGGTGAAAGGGATGTCCTGCTAACGATCGCGACTGAAACTGACCTAACCGGGGCAGAATCCTATTTAGATAGCGATCAAGGTCATGAAGACGTCCTTTTCACAGATCAAAACGCCCGGTCGCTTGGCTTAACCGGGGTGCCTTGTTTTATTGTCAACAGACAACACATTTTACCCGGAGCCCAGAGCCCCGATACCCTTGCCCAAATGCTTGATATAGGTTTCCAACAACAGAATGAAGAGAAATAGTTCTTCCGACAAAAGCATGCGGCATACACAATAAATTATGTCTCATATACTACATATACGGGAGATACATAGCCATTCCGGGAATAAACCAGAGCAAAACTGCTGTACTGAGCATAATCAGAACAAAAGGCCATACACCTTGAATAACTTCTGATAGTTTCGCCTTGCCCACGGCTTGAACCACAAAAAGGTTCATGCCAACGGGCGGCGTTATCAAGGCACACTCAATCATGATAACAAACATGATTCCAAACCAAATTGGATGTAACCCCATAGGGGCCAGAGATTCAATAAGAACGGGCATCATAATCAAGAGCATACTCAAAGACTCAAGAAACAACCCCATGACCAGCAAGACAATACAAATAATCAGTGTAAAGAGCCAAGGTTCGGCAAAAGCAGTAGCGACAAACGCTGTTATATCCTGAGGAATCTGATAAATCGTAATGGATTTTCCAAAAAGTGCGGCTGCCGCCACAATTAATAAGATGGTTACTGTTGTTTTCATTGCAGCCATGGCTGCTGTGTGAATATCACCAAAAGTGTTTTTACGCTTTGCGAGAACAATCGCCAGTGAGAGAACGAAACCGACACCTGCAGCTTCACTCGGTGTAAACAGCCCTCCATAGATGCCTCCGACAACCACAAAGGCGATAAATACAACTGGTAGGGCAGATATTGTAGCGGTTACTCTTTCTTCTCTAGTGGCTTTTTTTGAACGACTATAGTTTTTGTTAAACTTGGCAAACATGAAGCTATAAAAAATAAACATACTCGCAAGGAATAGCCCTGGGCCTATCCCGGCCAAAAACAATTTAGGGATAGATGCTTCAGTGATCACACCGTAAATGATCATAGGAATGGATGGTGGAATTAAAATACCAAGTGTTCCACCTGCTGCAACCAAGCCTAAGACAAAGAATTTTGGATAGCCCCTTTGTGTCATTTCAACAATAACGACAGTGCCAACAGTCGCAGCAGTTGCAACAGAAGATCCTGAAATAGCTGCAAAGAGAGCGCAGGTAATAACAGTCGCGACAGCCAGCCCTCCAGGCCAGTGACCAACCCAGGACTGAACAGCTCTAAATAAATCAGAACCAATGCCGCCAACCAATAAAATATGAGACATTAACAAAAACAGAGGAACAGCGAGAAGCTCAAAGCTATCAACCCCAGAAATCATAAACTGACTTACCATGATCATAGGTAAGCCTTTAAGCCACAGTAAAATAGCCCCAAGAGAAGCCATAGCAATCGCGACAGGTACTCTGAGAAGTAACAAACAGATGAGAGCGAATAGAATAAAAATCGTGTCCATAATCTCTTCCTATTCCACAAGATCTAATTCACTGGACACGACTTCCGACCCTGTGAATGTTTTATAAATTTCAGAAATACACTGGAGAAAAAGTAAACCAAGACCGATTGGTAAGGAGATTTGAATAATCCACATGGGAATTGCCAAGACACTATCCGTTGTCGCAGAGGTTTTAAGGGAATAACCGATGTCCTTAAAACTATTAATACTCGCAAGAATACAGAATAGAGCAGTAAGAGTAAGGGCAAATATATCCAAAACTTTACGTACAGTGACGCTGATATTATCGCCGATAATATCCACAATAATTAAACTTCTTTTTTGCAAAGCAAACGACACCCCCAGATAAACACACCATATTTGTGCAATTTGAGAGAATTCTTCTGTCCACTTTGTCGGCATGCCAAATTTGCGCATCACCACTTCATAAGTCACGAAAAAGCCGACAAAAACGAACATCCATGCTGTAATAATTCCAGAACAACGTGTCGTATTATCAATAGCTTTGGAGATTTCTTTAAGTAGTTTCATGAAAAATACCAGAATGAAGTGCGATGCTAATTATCTAACCGAATAAAGATTAAATCAGGAGTAAGTACCGATGTTACTCCTGATTTAATTCCATAAATTTAGATACTGATTATAACTTACCGGCTTCGGTAACGATCGCTTGTCCTCTGGCTCCTGCTCTTTCCACATAAGCCTTAACAACAGACGCTGTAGATTTTTTCCAAACAGCTCTTTGTTCGTCTGTCAGCTCGATAATTTTAATTTTATCAGCTAAGAATTCACGGGCAGCATTTTCTTTATTGATGATAGAAGTCCGTAATTCTTCTTCAACACGTTTTCCAGCTTTACTTATTATTGCACGCTCTGAATCCGATAGCGCTTTCCATACATCGTTGTTGATAACCACAATAAATTCAATGTCAGCGTGATTGGTCAAAGTCAGGTAATCCATAACCTCATAGAGCTTTCTGGATTGTACGGCCGTAATGCCTGTCATACCCGCATCAACTGTACCATTTTGATATGCAAGAAACTGTTTTGAGCCAGACATAATTGTTGGAGCAGCACCAATTGCTTCAATTGTATCAGAAATTGTTGCGCCAAAAGATCTGATCTTCAACCCCTTGGCATCTTCTGGAACAACAATTGGCTTATCACCTTTAGTTAAAACAACAGCACCACCAAATGCTTGGTACCATAAAGGCTTAGCACCAGTCTCTTCAATTGCTGGATCAAGAATTTTTCGAATTGAACTTCCCGGAGCAGCAGCAGCTTTAATTTTATCAGAGCTATCAAAAAGGAAAGGAACATAAAAGGCATCAACAGCAGGTACAGTTCCAACAAAACGCGTTAAAGATGCAACCCCCATTTCAATCGCACCAGATGCGACAGCCTGAGGAACGTCTTTATCTTTGAATAATTGAGCCGAGGGGAAGATTTCAATCTTCACTTCACCATTTGTCTCCCGCTCAACTTCCTCTTTAAAACTCGCAACATTTTGCCCAAGAGGATGTGTCAAAGGTAACTGTAACGTTAACCGCAACGTAGTTTCAGCCTGTGCAAATCCCGAAAAAGAAGACAGAGTTACACCAGCCAAAAGACCCAGAAGTAACTTTTTCATAAATTGAGCTCCCTGTATAAGCTTTATAATTCTTGATATCTGCAGATATTGATTGAGCGGTCTGCAGTCCGAAACTGATACGACTTGAATAAAGGAGAAATTAACTCAAATCAATTGATTTGATAATTACTCGCAAAATTGACTATTCATCCAAATCGTCAATAAACATATTGAAGCGATGGTACCACGGCACTTCAATAGAAATCGCAGGTAGAAAATTCATGAGTAATTTCTGCCTGCGACCAAGTAGCTAATAAACATTTTTCTATAGATCGTAACTAAACCAGCATCAATCTAGGTTGATTTAGCAATCTTCACCAACTCTTCCATCATAGATTTAACACCTTTTAGACGGCTTCCAGCATCATCCCATGCGCGTCTGTATACCAGTTTATGGTCTGGACGAATTTTCACGGTACCGACTTGCTCTTGAATAAACATAATCAGCGCTGATGGATTTTCGAAACTATCATTTCGGAAGGAGACTACGGCTCCTTTAGGGCCTGCATCAACTTTCTCTACGCCACTAGATTTGCAAAGCCCTTTGATCAACATGACCTGTAAAAGGTTTTCAACCTCTTCGGGTAAATCTCCAAAACGATCGATAAGTTCCGCAGCAAAGCCATCAATTTCGGTTCGACTTACAAGTGAAGATAAACGCCTGTAGAGTCCCAAGCGTACGTTTAGATCAGCCACATAACGATCAGGAATAAGAACAGAGGTTCCAATATTGATTTGTGGCGACCACGCCTGATCTTCTTCGCCTTCACCTTCATCATTTCTCAGTGTGGCGACCGCTTCTTCTAACATTTGCTGATAAAGCTCAACCCCGACCTCTTTTATATGCCCGGACTGTTCATCCCCAACCAGGTTCCCTGCCCCACGAATATCCATATCGTGACTTGCCAGATTAAACCCTGCGCCAAGATTATCCAACGTTTGCATGACCTCTAACCGTCGCTCCGCAGTTTTGCTCAACAGCTTGCCAACAGGCAGCGTGAGGTAACAATATCCTCGAATTTTTGAACGTCCGATACGACCCCGGATTTGATAAAGCTGCGCGAGACCAAACATATCCGCGCGGTGTACCAGCATTGTGTTCGCACTAGGAATATCCAAACCAGATTCAATAATACTGGTTGAAAGCAAGACATCGTACTGATGATCACAGAACGCCGTCATGACGTCTTCGAGTTCACTCGCTGGCAATTGACCATGAGCAATACAAATTTTTACTTCAGGAACCAGTTTTTTGAGGCGTTCGTGTAAATCTTTTAAATCAGACAGTCTTGGACAAACATAGAACGTTTGGCCCCCTCTAAAGTGTTCTCTCAAAATAGCTTCGCGAATAATGACGGGGTCAAAAGGCAGAACAAAAGTACGTACAGCCAGACGATCTACCGGAGGTGTCGCTATCAGGCTCATCTCCTTCACGCCAGACATTGCCATCTGTAAAGTCCGTGGAATAGGTGTTGCCGTTAAAGTCAGTACGTGAACATCAGAGCGAAGTTCTTTAAGGCGTTCTTTTTGCTTAACCCCAAAATGCTGCTCTTCATCAACAATAAGAAGACCAAGATCAGAGAACTTCATATTCTTTGAAAAAACAGCGTGGGTTCCGACAACGATCTCAACAGTACCCTCCGCAAGGCCTTTCTTGGTTTCAGTCTGTTCTTTAGCCGTAGCCAAACGAGATAACTGCCCAATACGAACAGGTAACCCCTTAAAGCGTTCCAGGAAGGTACGGTAGTGCTGTCGTGCCAACAGGGTCGTAGGAACAACAACAGCAACTTGCTTGCCACTCATCACAGCAATAAATGCCGCGCGCAGGGCAACTTCTGTTTTTCCAAAGCCAACATCGCCACAAACCAATCGGTCCATTGGTCGACCAGATCGTAAATCGCCAAACACATCTTCTATTGCATTCAGCTGATCTTCTGTTTCTGGGTAAGGAAACCGTGCGGCGAATTCATCATAAATTCCTTCAGGAACTTCGATGGTATCTGCCTTGCGCAACAGACGATTGGCTGCAATGCCGATAAGTTGGTGAGCAATCGCACGAATACGTTCTTTGACCCGCGCTTTTTTTGCCTGCCAGGCAACACCGCCCAAACGATCAAGTTCAGCACCACTATCTTCAGAACCATAACGCGAGAGGATTTCAATATTTTCAACAGGAACAAAAAGCTTATCGCCCCCATGATAAAGAACCTTAAGGCAATCGTGCGGTGCGCCGCCAACATCTACGGTTTCCAGCCCAATGTACTGGCCGATCCCGTGTTCCATATGAACGACAAAATCTTTATCTTGAAGAGACGAAACCTCTTTAAGGAAATTATCTGACTTTCGGCGTCGTTTTTGTGCCCGTGCCATGCGTTCGCCGAGAATGTCCTGCTCGGTAATAAACACAACTTTAGGCGTAACAACCCCTCTCTCCAGCCCGAGAGTTAAGAACTGGACCTGCTTGCGCATGGTCTTTTTAAGCGTCTTCCAGTCTCGCAGAACATCGGTATTGGTAATGTCATGCTCATGGAACATGGAAATCAAGCGATCGCGAGAGCCATCTGTATAGCCGGTTACAACGATCTTTTTCCCGTCGTTTTGTTGGAGACGAATATAATCTCGAACGTCATCTAAGACATTGACGTCTTCCCGGTTTCTTGATTCCGAGAAGTCTTTACCCAGCTTGCCTTCTGCTTCAATTAAGTTTTCGACATGGTCCGGCAGGGCAAAAGTAGAGAACTGCGTCGTACTACGGACAGAGAGAACACCATCCCAGTCATCTTTGGACAGAAACAACCGCTGCATAGGTACCGGTTTATAAACCCAGCCTCCTTCTGACGAGCTTTCCATGGACTTTCTGGCTTGAAAAAAATCGGTAATCGATTCTATGCGGGCGTCTCTCGCTTCTTCGGCTTGGCCATCAAGGGTGATCACAGCCTCTGGCAAATAATCAAAAATTGTCTCAAGCTCACCATAAAATAACGGAAGCCAATGCTCCATACCAGGATACTGACGCCCTTCAGATATGGCTTCATACAAAGGATCTTCCTTCGCAACAGCGCCAAAAGTTTCCCGGTAGCCTTTTCGAAAACTCTCAATTGTCTTTTCGTCAAGGATAGCTTCCCCAACTGGCTTCAACTCGAGAATTTCAGCTTCACCAGTGGTGCGTTGGGTCAGTGGATCAAAGCGTCTTAGCGTATCGAGTTCATCTCCAAAAAAATCGAGACGTAGCGGGCTTTCTTCTCCGGGAGGGAAAACATCAACAATCCCCCCACGAACAGCAAATTCACCAGATTCACTAACTGTATCTGCGCGAAGATAGCCGTTGGTTGAGAAAAACTTGAGCAGTTGCTCGGTTTTGATTTCCACTCCAGGGCTTGCAACCAGTGTTCTGTTTTTAAAGAGTTCTCTCGGAGGAACACGCTGGAGAGATGAAGATATAGTCGTTAGGATCAAACGACCGGTTTTGGGTGTCGGTGTTGCTAAAAGTTTGGCAAACGCGTCAATACGCGCGGCGAGAATATCTTTGTGAGGACTGACACGATCATATGGTAAACAATCCCAAGCTGGAATTTCGATGACTTCCAGATTAGGTGCAAAAAATTGAAGCAATTCTGCCAAAACAGCTAAACGATTATCATCAAGAGCAATATGTAATACTGGCCTTGGGGCAAGTTCAATGGCCAGTTCAGAGAGAAGCTGTGCATCATACCCTTCTGGAACAGATGAAATTTGATAACGGTCAGCGGCCTGGAGCCGTGTAGCAAGTGTTTTCACAATAATATTTCTTTGTATCTAACGGTCATATTTTTGGTGATATAATTTTACAGAACAATTAAGCAATCAGCCCTGCCAGATATATTATCTAACGTTTTTTTGGGGTATACTTAAAGCTCAAAAGGTCATCCAACACCTTGTTGTGCATATTCTCTGTTGGTGCTGAATTACCAATGATCCAGTCATAAAGCACGGGATCTGGAATTTCGAGAACACGCTCAAAGAGATTCAATTCTTCCATGTTCATTTGCCCCACATTTTGATCTGCAAAGCTTCCGATTATAAGATCAGCTTCTTGAGTGCCTCGATGCCAACTCCGGAACCGGAGTTGCTTTCGTCTATTATCCAAATCGCTGTTGGCTCCTGAACTCATAGAATCTCACCTGTAAAAGAATAATATTTGCTTGTTCGTTTCGCTTGCACAAAAAGGTATGATATAGGAAACATAACTAGAACATTTAATAAACATCCTCCTCATATTCTGCAAGTTAAAGCCCGTGCGCCCAGAAATTCTCTTTCCACTTTTTACACCGGTATCAACTCTTCAGGGTGTTGGACCTAGGTTAAGTTCGCTCTACGAAAAGCTTGCTGGCCCCCGTGTGCTTGATCTTTGTTGGCATCTACCTGTTGGGATGGTCGATCGACGTTACGCGCCAACCATTGAAGACGCTATCTCCGATCGAGTAGCGACCCTTAAGGTTACGGTATCAAGACATATTCCCTCCCCCAACCGCAGAAGCCCCTATAAGGTTATCTGTCACGATCACACTGGTGAAATTCTTCTTATTTTTTTCCACGCCCGTGGTGACTATCTGATGAAACTTCTCCCCCCGGGAGAAATTCGCATAATCAGTGGTAAGCTTGAACGTTTTGGTGACACTTTGCAGATGGCGCACCCCGATCACATGGTTCCCATTGAAGAAGAAGCCGACGTAAAAACTGTTGAGCCTGTATATCCGCTAAGTGCTGGCGTGACCCTGAAACCCTTAAGCAAAGCAATTAGAGCCTCACTTGCCCTTACACCGGCCATGCCAGAGTGGTTGGATGAAAGTTACAGAGCACAAGAATCCTGGCTAAGCTGGCGGGAATGTCTCGAAAAAGTACACACACCACTATCTGATGACGAGTTAACAGCATTTTCCCCTTTTAGAAAACGTCTCGCATACGATGAACTCCTCGCAAACCAACTCGCTATATCACTTGTGCGCGAACAACAAACTGCCGCAAAGGGTCGCATTATCAAAGGTGATGGCACTCTACGTGCACAAATGTCTGATATCCTGCCCTTTAAGCTAACCCGATCTCAAGACAAAGCCATACAAGACGTCATCAAGGATATGGAAAGTCCAAATAGGATGTTACGTTTGGTACAGGGGGACGTAGGCAGCGGTAAAACCGTAGTAGCTCTATTTCCAATGCTTTCAGCGATAGAAAGCGGATTCCAGGCTGCTATTATGGCCCCGACAGAGATCCTTGCCCGGCAACATTATAAAACCCTTAAACCTTTTGCTGAAAAACTTGGAATTTCCCTTGTTATTTTAACAGGAAGAGACAAAGGAAAAGCTAGAAAAGTCATTTTGGAAGCGATCGCCGATGGTTCGACTCAAATGATTATTGGCACCCATGCACTCTTTCAAGATGATATTGTATTTTCAGATCTTGCCCTCGCTGTGATTGATGAGCAACATCGCTTCGGCGTGCACCAACGACTCTCTCTTGCAAAAAAAGGCGCCGGTGTTGATATGCTGGTGATGACAGCAACTCCGATCCCGAGAACTCTGATGCTCACCGCCTATGGCGATATGGAGGTTTCGCGTTTAACGGAAAAGCCAGCAGGTAGACAACCCGTTGATACACGCACAGTGTCAGTCGAACGTTTGGCTGACGTTATAAATGGCGTTGCGCGGTCCTTGGAACAGGGAACCAAGGTATATTGGGTTTGTCCTCTGGTCGAAGAATCCGACAAATCAGACCTTGCCGCCGCAGAAGAACGTTATCGGGAATTAGCGGAACGTTTTGGTGATCGGGTTGGTCTTGTTCATGGACGCATGAAAGGGCCTGAAAAAGACGCTGTGATGGAGAAATTCTCCATGGGAAACGTTGATCTATTAATCGCGACAACTGTTATTGAGGTGGGTGTTGATGTCCCTCAAGCAACAATTATGGTGATCGAACACGCCGAGCGCTTTGGTTTGGCACAACTACATCAACTTAGAGGACGCATTGGTCGCGGCAGTGAGAAATCAACCTGTATTCTTTTGTACCAAGGTCCTCTTGGTGAAACCAGTAAAGCGCGCCTGACAATCATGAGAGACAGTGATGATGGATTTGTCATTGCAGAAGAAGATCTTCGCCTGCGAGGTGCAGGAGAGGTTCTCGGCACGCGTCAAAGTGGGCTCCCAGAATTCAAAGTCGCCGATCTGTCGTGTCATGGAGAACTTTTAGCTACTGCCCGCAAAGACGCGAAGCTGATAATGGACAAAGACCCTCTGCTTAAATCAGAAAGAGGGCAAGCCTTACGTGTACTGCTGTATCTCTTCGAACGAGACACAGCAGTTAAATACTTAAAATCAGGCTAGATTTTAAGAAGCCTCTTTTTGATCGATTTCAGAATTTTTAGGATCAGTATCTTCTGCCGATTCAAATGGCTTTTGCACTTCTATATCATCCTCGTGATCGATCCGATGATCTTCAGGCGTCACAATGCCCCCGGACACAACCATTTTAATCCCTTCTTCCACTGTCATGGATAAGGTTCTGGTTTCTCTTTTCGGTACAAAAAGTAAAAATCCTGATGTCGGATTTGGAGTTGTCGGCAGAAAGATGTTTATCGACTCGTCTTGCGATATATCTTTAATAAGTCGATTGGATTCACCGGTATAAAAACCAAGAGCCCATGATCCAGGGCGCGGATATTGAAACAAAACTACTTCGCTAAAAGCATTTGAATGCTTTTGGAAGATGGTTTCAATAATTTGCTTCACAGCACTATAAACAGTTCGGATAACCGGCATTTGATCGAGCAACCGTTCACTGATCCGTAAAAGTGTTTTTCCAACAATCCCAGCTGTTAGAAACCCAATAAGTGTCAGGCTTAAAAAGATAATAAACAACCCAATTCCTGGAATAGCAAAAGGAAGATAGCTCTCAGGGTTCCATTTCAACGGGATGTAGGGGCGCACCCAGTTATCAATCAGAATTATTATTTCCCAAGCAAGCCAGAAAGTAAGTCCAATAGGTGCTGTAACCAACATGCCAGCAAAGAAATAGTTTCGTAGACGCATCAGAAGGCTTGGCTTATGGCTCGCCTGCTCTTCTTCTACGGCCTTCTTCTCTTTTTCTTCCCGCGTTAGCCTCTTTATTTCAGAAGGAGACAAAATACCGGCCGAAATAACCAATTTTATCCCCTCTTCCACTGTCATATCCAGAGAGTGGACATCCTGTTCTGGAATAAAGAGTAGAAAGCCTGTTGTCGGATTTGGTGTTGCCGGAACAAATACATTGATCACGGTCTTATCGGTTACGCTCTGAACTTCGCCCTTGGTCCTCCCCGTAATAAAACCAACCGCCCAACACCCCTTGTGAGGGTATTCAACAAGAACAACCTCATTAAATGCTGACGAATTCTTGGATAGAACAGTTTCGAAAACTTGCTTGGTCCAGCTGTACACGCCGCGGACGACGGGTAATCGCTTCACAATACCTTCGCTGGTACGCATTAAAAGGCGCCCAATGTACCCTGCTGTTAGAAAACCAATTAATGTCAATCCAACAAGGATGACCACCAGCCCAAGTCCAGGTACTCCAAAAGGAAGGTAATGCTCCGGATTCCAGTTTGCAGGTATTAAAGGAGTTACCTGATTATCAACAAAAGTAACCGCCTTCCAAGCTAACCAAAGAGTAATGGTCACAGGTGCTGTAATCAAAACTCCCGCAAGAAGATAATTACTAAGCCGTTGGGCAAAAGATTGCTTCAGCTTCTTATTGGCCTTGCGACCCGTATCTTTCATGAATCAAGGTTCCGTCATAAACAACTGTTTAGGTGCCAATTGATAAATGGCATCTTATGCATTTAAAGATTGCTGTTTATGCTGTCGTTTTCAAGGGAAGAAATGTTTGAAAGATACCTAGAAATCAAAAACCAACAATCGGTATCGAAACTGTGGGATGGTGCGGCAAAGAGGACTTGAACCTCCACTCCCTTACGAGAACTAGCACCTGAAGCTAGCGCGTCTACCAATTCCGCCATTGCCGCATTTTAAGATGCACCCACAGGCTTTGCCTAGAAGATCTTAGCGGATCAATATCGGCATTATCAAAGCAACAATAAAAGTATGGTGCGGTCGAGAGGACTTGAACCTCCACGGGCTATTAGCCCATAACGACCTCAACGTTACGCGTCTACCAATTCCGCCACGACCGCATCGTTGTTGCTTGAGGGGATTTATACTGATCCAATCAGAAAGGGCAATCGAAAAATTTCAGAAAAATGAATTTAAATGAAATTACCTGTGGATAAATCTTAAAAGCAGCAACTGAAGGTACTTTTTAGCATAATTAGGCTGTTGGAACTCAATTTTTAATCACTTTAAACGCATAATTATCGTTTATTCGATTCTCTAACAAATATAATTTTGCTTTAAAGAATCTATAGTTAAGAACTTATTACTCAAGAAACAGGCTTTCTCAACAAGCTTTATCCAGCAAGTCTCTCGTAGAGCTATAATATATGTAAAATTAAGTATGAATACGTTTTGATCAAGAACACAAAAACATCACAACAATTTTTAAAACCCTTTGATATGGTCTTTTCAAGCACCTCGAATTAAGACGTAGGCCATGCCGTGGCTTGTTCACGGTAACCCCCATTTGGCCGTCCCCCTGTCTTCTTTCGAGGTGTTTTCTATTTCTTACTAATCATTGTCATATATTTGCTATAATAGCTTTTCACAAAGAAAGGCAAAATGGGCATGGCCGATGAAAAAATCCAATTTAACCGAGAGAAATTTGCACAAAACTTAAAGAAACGAAAAGCTGAGATCGGTGATCTTCGTCTTTCAAGTGCTGAATCTCGTAATGTCGTTGAGCTTGACCAAACAAAAATGGGTAGGCTCTCACGAATGGATGCCCTCCAGTCTCAAGCCATGTCTTTAGAATCGGAAAGAAGGCGGCAGCTTGAGCTCGAAAAAATAGAAATGACACTGAACAGACTTCAGAGTGGTAATTTTGGATATTGCCTAAAATGTGATGAAGAAATTCAGGTTAAGCGTTTGGAACTCGACCCAACGGTAACACTTTGTATTGATTGCGCCTCAAACAAGTAAAGGCACAGCTGAAATAAACTGAAGAGATAAATAAACGTCGAGGTAAAATCAAAGATTTGACCCCGACAGTTCATGCCTGTACAGCTTATTTAAATTGGTAATTTGTTAAATGTACCAAAGCTTAGGCAATAATTTACTTGGTAAATTATTTAGGTAGATCGTCTGCTAGGATCGCCATGTTAAATGAGTAAGAAAGCTCATCATCTTCATCGTCCCGATACAGAACACCAATAAACTCTCCGCCAAGAGTAACTTCAATCGAATCTTCTTTTTTGGTTTTAAGGTCCAAGCCAATTGATTCATTACCAAAGGTTTGGCGAAGATATTTTTCTACACTGGTGATTTCGTTATTATCCACGCTTACGCTCTCCGACATTAAATATAAAGGAACTGATTAACGGATCGAACTCAGAACTTAAAGTATTTTCTCTTTAAGTTCTCAAAAACATCCCTATATATGTTAACACTTACTTAATAGAGATGTGAGAAAGTCTTTAGTATGAATGTAAATGCAACATCTTTCCAGAGCACCGTTCGTTTTTCAGAACCAGCTGCTGCAATTGATACCTCGCTTGAAGGCGGCGTTCATAAAAATTCGCAGGCTGAGTTCGCAACCAAACGTCCCGTTGAAAACTCTGAATCTGCAGCAGAGCCACGTAAGTTTAATGCGAGCCAAGATCGTGGACAAAATCTTGACATTGAAGTCTAAGAAGTCTAAGAAGTCTAACGCGCTTCATTTAACTATTATTAAAAAAATTACATATATATAAACTTGCTCTATATTTAAGGGTAAGTGACATCTGTATTGTCTGAAAACACTATTTGCCATTTCCCTTCGACAATACGCTCTAATAGCACCGCTCCCTTATACTTTCCAGACAACCACCCTTCCTCAGGCCGATTGATTCCGTAATATTTAAAATACGACGCTTGATTATTTTTTACAACTTTCTGGCTTTTAGATATTTTCCCTGCAGGATCCACATATATTAAAGTGATCCGATCTGCGATCTTCACCCCAAAAACCTCTACCCAGTAAATAAGAAGTTTAGCATCTTGGCGTAACGCTATTCTTTTTCTTTCATCAGAAAATGGTAATTGTTTTTGATGTGGTATTTCTGATGAAAACCCGGATTCAACAATTCCAGTCTCAATATATTTTAGTTTATCTTGGGCAAGAGCATTCCAAAAACTATTCGATGTTCTGTATAGGCACCCCTCGGCTAAAGCCCCCATAAAGGGATCATAAGAATTATAACCATGCATAATCTCGAAATGCAGGTGAGTAAACTCACTTTTACCACTAAGTCCGACAACACCTAATGCGTCACCAACTTGAACAGCATCACCAACCTTTACAGTGATCGATCTTTTACGTAGATGCTCATAAAGCGTTTGCCACCCCCCTTTATGCTGAACAACGACACTATTCCCCTCTTCAGTTCTTGGTGTTAGCTTGCCTTCTTCTCTGATATAAGCGCCATCTTCTTGTCCTTCTTTAACACGCAAGACAGTTCCATCAGCAGCGGCTAGAACCTTTACTCCTTGACTGAATAATGGATAGTTTAAAACTCTAAAGTCGGTCCCCTTGTGTCTTTCATAACTCAGAGTTCCGCATCTAAAATCACGTACTCCAGGACCTGGCCGGACATCCATATAGTTCTGAACAACACAATCATTAGGGAAATCACATCGTAAAGGAATGGAGAATTCAGGAATATCAAGCTCATCGGCTTGTGCAAATGCTATGCTTAGAATTAACGCTCCGACAAAACAGAGCGCATGAAATATTCCGTACATAATCACTCCCTAAACGATATTGATAATACGCCTTAACACTAAAGCGGCTCCTCCGGCTGTCTCCTCAAGGAACTTAACAAAGTCCATGGTACTTTCCTCGCCTGCCAAGTCGCTTAGAGAGCGGATGATCAGAAAAGGCACCTTATAGCGCTCAGCGACCTGTGCAATCGCTGCACCCTCCATTTCAACAGCCAACCCAGAAAGATCATTGTACAGTTTATCACGAGCCATCGTACATCCAATAAACTGATCTCCTGTTAGGATTGTCCCAGCAGTAATAACGGGTTGTCTTTTTTGCCCACCGGCAGCTTCAGCAGAAATTTCAGGCAAGTGAAATTCTTTCAGCTCCGACATAATTTTATCAATTAAATTCAAATCAACGTCATAGCCAAGCTGTTCGGTTGGCATATGAATTGGAAGGTGGCCTGGTTGGTATGTCATCAACCGTCCATCAACTGTCATTCCGTAATCATGCTGGATGAGTTTGTTGCCTACAATGACATCACCAACACCGAGCCTAGGATCCAGGCCGCCAGCTACCCCTGAAAAGAGAATTGCCCGACACTTAAAATGCTCCATAAGCAAAGTCGTAACCACGGCGGCATTCACTTTGCCCATCCCAGCTTCAACAAGAACTGTCTCGACACCGTCCAGCTTGCCAGAATAGAAAGAAAACCCCGCGATAAGTCGCTCAGAATTCTTAACAAAAGCAGAACCAAAATGTTGAATTTCGTTGGGAATGGCACAAATAAGGCCGAGCGGATTTAGAGGCACATGTTTATCCTAGCATTTATGGTGGTATCAAAAAACCAAAGCTATTTTAAAAACTTTAGCCAAAGACATTACATTACGAAATTTAATACCGTTCTATCAGCCATACAATGGTTATTCAATTGAGAGACAATGAAGGAGTTTCAAAATAAAGCGAGGGACATTTAAATATTTTTTGATTAAGCAGATAAACAAAACCCCGCATTGAAGCGGGGCTGTTTGTACAGATTGGTGGGCCCGACTGGGCTCGAACCAGTGACCTGCCGATTAAAAGTCGGACGCTCTACCAACTGAGCTACGGGCCCAATCTGTAATATGTACCGAATTACATTCGGTTGAGAATGGTGGGCCCGACTGGGCTCGAACCAGTGACCTGCCGATTAAAAGTCGGACGCTCTACCAACTGAGCTACGGGCCCATTCTCATTTGCTTTCCGACATCAAACTGTAATGCGGTAAGCGAGGCGGAAGATAGAACCACTTATTGATTCGGTCAACAGCCTTTTTGCCTTAAAGAGTAAAAAAATGAATAATTTCAAATATTATTTAAAAGACTTTGATTTAAAATGGCTTTATCCCTCGTTCAAACGCATAAGTTCAAACTTATCTTCCAACTTTATTTTTGTTTCGGCACTCACGAATGATGCGATATCTCCACCTAAATATCCGATTTCTTTAACGAATCTTGAGGAAACAAATTGTTGTTTCTCAGATGCCATAAGAAAGACAGTTTCAATTTCAGCATCTAATCTGGCATTCATACCTGTCATTTGAAATTCATATTCAAAATCAGATACAGCTCGAAGACCGCGTAGGATAACGCTCGCCCCGACGTCACGAGCAAACTTAACCAACAGATTGTCAAAGGGCAGAACTTCTATCTGGAAGCCCTTCTTTCTTAAGGGCTCCGTATCGTGCAAAACCATCTCTACACGTTCCTCTGTATTAAACAGAGGCCCCTTACGGTCATTGCGTGCGACAGCAATGACCAGCTTATCAACCACACGGCAACCGCGGGTTATTATGTCCATATGGCCTTTGGTAATAGGGTCAAAGGTGCCTGGGTAGAGTCCGACGTGTTTTGTCGTCATGGAGCCTATCTTTCTCTCTTCGCCGAAGAGGCGGGGATTACTCCCCTCCCTCTCCTTCTACCTGTTGAGTTTTGATCGAGATATCTTCTGAAGTAATTTCAGGATTCTCATCAACGATCTCTACACCATCGTCTTCTTCGTTCTCATCTTCACCATCATCTTCAAGGCGAGAAACAGAAACAATCTTCTCATTATCTGCAACATTGAAAAGATTAACACCACGTGTAGAGCGACCAGCGATACGAACATCATGAACTGGACACCGGATTAATTTACCAGCATCCGTAACCAGCATGATGTGATCAGTTTCCTCAATTGGGAACACTGAAATCACTGTTGTGGTTTTATTTTTACCACGAGATAGATCAAGGTTTCCAATCCCCTTACCACCACGGCTTGTCACGCGATATTCAAAGGATGAAGTACGTTTACCCAACCCATCTTGAGATATGGAGAGAATAAACTGTTCGGTTTCTGCCATGCTATCAAGAAGTTCTTGAGACAACGTTGTTTCTAACGCAGTAGGATCAAAATCCCCCTCATCAGCATTTTCGCTACGTCTTTTTGCACTCGCATAACGAAGATACTGTTCACGCGTATCAGAATCTGCATCCATGTGATTAATAATCGCCATGGAAATTACAGAATCACCGTCTGCCAAGGATATGCCACGAACACCTGTTGATGTACGCCCAGAGAACACGCGCACACCTTTAACCGGGAAACGAATACATTTACCACGATCGGTTGCAAGCATGATGTCATCATCTTCACTACAGGTCTGAACACCAATAAGATGACTGTCCTCACCCTCGAGCTTCATCGCAATTTTACCATTTGCCATCACGCGCGTGAAATCAGATAGTTTGTTACGACGAATACCACCCGTCGATGTTGCGAACATCACATACATGTTTGACCATGTATCCTCATCCTCAGGCAAAGGCATCATCGTTGAAATGGTTTCACCCTGTTGCAGCGGCAACATATTGACCAAGGCTTTGCCTCGTGAAGTCGGTGTCCCCGGCGGCAAACGGTATACCTTCATCTTGTAGACCATACCACGTGAAGAGAAGAATAATACTGGCGTATGGGTATTACAGACGAAGATCTGAGAAACGAAATCTTCTTCTTTTGTCGCCATACCAGAACGCCCCTTGCCGCCACGACGTTGTGCTCGGTAAGTGCTAAGTGGTACCCGCTTGATATAACCAGTGTGACTAACGGTTACGACCATTTCTTCACGTTGAATAAGATCTTCATCATCGTAACCAAAGACACCATCTAAAATCTCGGTACGGCGTGGTGTCGCATACTTTTCCTTCATTTCAACAAGTTCGTTGCGAAGGATATCAAGTAGCTTCTCACGAGAAGCCAAAATTTCGAGATAGTAGCGAATTTGTGAAGCGATCTCTTCCAATTCGTTGGCTATTTTGTCTCTTTCAAGACCCGTAAGTCTTTGCAACCGAAGTTCCAAAATAGCGCGGGCTTGAATTTCAGAAAGATAATAATTTCCATCGGCATCAACACTACGACCAGGCTCATCAATCAACCTGATCAAAGGCTCAACATCTTTGGCAGGCCACCCTCTGGTCATAAGTTGCTCACGCGCAAGCACTGGGTCTGATGCTGCTCGAATAAGAATTATAACTTCGTCGATATTCGCAACAGCTATCGCTAAACCAGCAAGAACATGGGCACGATCACGGGCTTTATTGAGTTCATAAATTGTTCTGCGGGTAATCACTTCTTCGCGGAATGCGATAAATGCAGAAATGATTGCTTTAAGATCAAGAAGCTCTGGACGGCCAGAATTTAGCGCCAACATATTGGCACCAAACGAAGTCTGTAATGGAGAATAGCGATAAAGTTGATTAAGAATAACCTCTGGCTCAACATCACGACGTAACTCAACAACGACACGAACACCGTGTCTGTCACTTTCATCACGAATGTCCGTAATGCCTTCAATCGTCTTTTCACGGGCGATTTCAGCAATTTTTTCAAGCATCCGAGCTTTATTTACCTGAAAAGGTACTTCGGTGATGATAATTGCCATTTTGTCCTTACGGACTTCCTGCACCTCTGCCCTACCTCGCATGATAATTGAACCACGACCAGTGTGATAAGCATCACGGATTGTGGTTCGACCAAGGATGAGGCCTCCAGTTGGAAAATCTGGTCCTGGGATAATCTGGTTTAGCTGATCAATAGAGATATCTGGATCATCAACGTAAGCCTGGCAACCATCCAAAACCTCACCAAGGTTGTGTGGTGGAATGTTAGTCGCCATACCAACCGCGATCCCCCCGGCACCATTTACCAGCAGATTTGGGTAACGTGCAGGAAGAACGATTGGCTCTTTTGTTGATTCGTCATAGTTATCCTGAAAATCAACCGTATCTCGGTCAATATCTTCAAGAAGAGCCTCAGAAGCAACACGTTGAAGTCGAGCTTCAGTATAACGCATTGCAGCTGGCGGATCACCATCCATGGAGCCAAAGTTACCTTGGCCGTCAATCAATGGCAGGCGCATGGAAAAGTCTTGAGCCATACGAACCATGGCATCATAGATCGCACTATCACCATGGGGGTGATATTGCCCCATTACGTCACCGACAATACGCGCAGATTTACGGTAAGCCCGGTTCCAATCGTAACCAGACTCTTTCATAGCATAGAGTATACGGCGATGAACCGGCTTCAAACCGTCTCGAACGTCAGGAAGTGCACGGGAAACGATAACGCTCATTGCGTAATCGAGGTAAGAGCGCTTCATTTCATCTTCAATGGTTACCGGAAAGATATCCATGTGATCAGAGGAGGTATCAGAATTCGAGGTCACGTAATTATCCTGTTTCTGTTGCACAGAAATGCTTAAAACATCGCCCTAGGCTGATTGCCAAAGAGCTAATAACTTCAAGCGTCATAAATTTCAGGAAAAATGTAACAAATTCATCGCGCAGCTACAACAAAATGTGCGCAAAAAGGTGAGGAAAAAGCATGTTCTATCAATTTGAAACTAAATAACTTTTCAAGAGCCCTATTATTGATAAAAATTTAATATATTTTTGATTTGTCAAGATAAATAAATAGAACATTTATCGAGATTTATACCGCTCGGATCATATCCACATGCATAACACCGGCATCATCATACGGTTGATCAGATATTAAAACATACCCAAATGATTTGTAAAAATTTGTGAGATACACCTGAGCTGATAGCTCTATTCGTTCTGCACCTTCTTGTTTGGCAATAAACGCATGCGCTCGGTCCATCAGTTCCTTTGCTAATCCCTGCCCCCGGCCGGCCTTGGATATGGCAACCCGCCCAATTGAATAACAAGAACCATCCTTCGGATCTTTAAGAATACGCAACACACCGACGAGAACATCATTCTCATCTTGAACAAGAATATGCCAAGCACGCTCATCCAGCCCATCTATATCTTGATACAAAGACTTCTGCTCTAACACAAAAACATCAGATCTTAGTCGCAAAACAGCATAAAGCTGTTCTCTAGAAAGTTGATCAAAGTGTAGTAGGTTCTGTTGATACAAATTAAAATCCTAGAGTTACTTTTATAAAATCAAAGTGAACTTTACTTAATAGCAAAAAAGCGGCCACCAGGGCCGCTTTTTTGATTATCTAAGATTTTTTTTAAAATGGGATTTCATCATCCAGATCATCAACCGGGGCCGCACCACCAGAGGAACTGCCACCACCGCCTGAACCTGAGCCGCCACCAAAGCCGCCGCCATAACCGCCGCCGCTACTTCCGCTCCCGCCAAAGCCACCAGCATCACCACCTGAAGAATCGCCAAAGCCACCGCCTTGCTGTCCATCATTCCTGCCGTCCAGCATAGTCAGTTCACCTCGAAAATTTTGAAGAACGATTTCAGTGGTATATTTTTCAACACCAGAATTATCAGTCCACTTACGTGTTTGAAGAGAACCTTCGAGATATACTTTGGAGCCTTTACGAAGAAACTTTTCCGCAACGTCGACCAAACGATCGTTAAAGATAACGACGCGGTGCCATTCCGTTTTATCACGGCGTTCGCCAGAAGATTTATCTTTCCAGCTTTCAGATGTCGCAATATTCAAATTGGCCACACGCTGTCCAGACTGCATTGAACGGATCTCAGGATCACGTCCCAAATTACCAACCAGGATCACCTTGTTAACACTACCAGCCATGGCCACTTTCCTTGATTTATAAAGAATCTAAAAATTTAATTTGAAACCCTATCAGTTCAGGGTGCTCAGAGCCAATGTCTAATAGAATATCGTTCACTTTTCTGCAAGATGTGGAAATTTTTATAAAAAAAGATGCATTTTGTTCACTGTTCGTCCATATATATTTAAATGAGAACATTTAGAAAACATTAGCAGGTAAGAAAATGAGTTTGATACAGGAATCCCGCACTATTTCCGTCCGCGGTGCGAGAGAGCATAACCTGAAAAATGTCAATGTTGATTTACCACGAAATCAACTGGTTGTCATAACGGGGCTCAGTGGTTCTGGTAAATCATCTCTTGCCTTTGATACCATCTACGCAGAAGGCCAACGGCGATATGTCGAATCACTTTCTGCTTATGCACGACAATTTCTGGAGTTGATGCAAAAGCCGGATGTCGATTCTATCGAAGGCCTTTCTCCTGCGATTTCAATAGAACAAAAAACAACATCAAAAAACCCACGCTCTACAGTCGGCACCGTTACCGAGATTTACGATTATCTCCGTCTTTTGTTTGCCCGCGTAGGAATTCCATACTCTCCGGCAACAGGCCTGCCCATCCAAAGCCAATCTGTCAGTCAAATGGTTGATAAAGTAATGGAAATGGAACAAGGAACCAGATTATACCTTCTGGCGCCTATCGTTCGTGGCCGTAAAGGAGAATACAAAAAAGAACTCCTCGATCTTCAAGTAAAAGGATTCCAAAGGGTAAAAGTAGATGGCGAACTCTACGAGATTGCGGATGTCCCGACCCTGGACAAAAAGAAAAAACACGATATCGAAGTTGTTATTGATCGCGTCGTCGTCAAAGGGGATATAAAAACCCGTTTGGCTGACAGCCTTGAAACAGCTCTGGGTCTTGCAGATGGCATTGCCTTTGCTGAAGATGCCAAAACAGGCGAGCGCACGATTTTCTCAGCCCGCTACGCCTGCCCTGTTTCCGGGTTCACAATCGATGAAATAGAACCTCGCTTATTCTCTTTTAATAATCCCTTTGGCGCATGTCCAACCTGTGATGGCCTAGGGAAAACACTTATTTTTGATGGTGAACTTATTGTCCCAGATCCAAGAGTAGCACTCAAAGAAGGTGCGATTGCGCCTTGGGCAAACTCTACTTCAAAATATTACCTGCAAACTCTAAAAAGTCTTGCAGAACATTTCGGATTTGAACTTGATTGCTCATGGAATGAACTTCCAGAGAAAATTCAAAATCTGTTGCTTCAAGGTTCCGGTAAAGAAACCATTGATATGACCTACACTGATGGCAATCGAAGCTATCAGACTAAAAAGCCTTTTGAAGGCATCATCCCCAATATGGAACGTCGCTTTCGTGAAACTGACAGTGATTGGGTCCGTGAAGAGTTATCGAAATACCAAGCCAAACAACCATGTACGGTTTGTAAGGGGTACAGACTAAAACCCGAAGCACTTGCGGTTAAAATTGGCGACAATCATGTGGGTGAGATTGCCCAATTCTCCATTGCAGAAGCTGCAAAATGGTTTACAGAAATTCCAAAAATCCTTTCTTCCAAAGAAAATGAGATTGCAGTCCGGATTCTCAAAGAAATTAACGAGCGCCTTTACTTTCTCGTTAACGTCGGCCTTGATTATCTAACACTTTCACGATCCTCCGCGACCTTGTCTGGTGGAGAAAGCCAACGTATCAGACTGGCTTCGCAAATAGGCTCAGGACTAACTGGCGTCCTCTATGTTCTAGACGAACCTTCAATCGGTTTGCACCAACGTGACAACGCCCGTTTGCTAGAAACTTTGCGGCGATTACGTGACCTTGGAAATACCGTTGTTGTCGTCGAACATGATGAAGATGCAATACGCACAGCCGATTACCTCGTGGATATGGGGCCAAGGGCAGGAAAACACGGAGGGCAAGTTGTTGCCTGTGGTACACCTGACGAAGTAATGGCAAGTGAGGCAAGCTTAACGGCAAAATATCTAACCGGTAAAGTCGCCATCAAAATTCCGGACAAACGCCGTAAAGGTCACAAAGGGCAGAAGATCAAAGTCCTGAACGCCAACGAAAATAATCTGCAAAATGTATCAATAGAGGTTCCTCTCGGTACTTTCACCTGTATCACAGGGGTTTCTGGGAGTGGTAAATCTACCCTAATTCTTGAAACGCTCTATAAAGCAGTATCTCGGAAGCTTCACAATGCCAAGGGGCACCCTGGAAGTCATGATTCGATCGAAGGTCTAGAACATATCGATAAGGTAATCGATATCGATCAGTCTCCAATTGGTCGAACACCTAGATCAAACCCGGCGACTTACACTGGTGCCTTCTCCCCAATCCGTGAGTGGTTTGCAGGCCTGCCTGAATCGAAAACTCGGGGCTACAAACCTGGTCGTTTCTCTTTTAACGTCAAAGGCGGACGCTGTGAGGCCTGTCAGGGCGATGGCATGATCAAAATTGAGATGCACTTTTTGCCAGACGTTTATGTCGAATGTGATGTCTGTAAGGGTAAACGTTATAACAGGGAAACTTTAGAAATTCTCTTCAAGGGAAAGTCCATTTCTGATGTATTACAAATGAATGTTGATGATGGATTGGAGTTTTTTAAGGCCGTTCCTTCCATTCGAAATAAGCTCGAAACCTTACAACGAGTTGGGCTTGGCTATGTTCAAGTGGGACAATCAGCAACCACGCTGTCAGGCGGCGAAGCACAGCGCGTAAAGCTTGCCAAAGAGTTATCCCGACGCGCAACAGGTAAAACACTTTACATTCTGGATGAACCGACCACAGGACTACATTTTGATGATGTAAAAAAGTTACTAGAGGTCCTTCAAACTCTTGTAGATCAGGGAAATACAATACTTTGTATCGAACACAATCTCGAAGTTATTAAAATTGCAGATTGGATTATAGATATGGGTCCTGAAGGAGGCGATAAGGGTGGCAAAGTTATCGCCACTGGAACACCTGAGAAAGTTGCAAAAACAAAAGGCAGCTATACAGGTGAATATTTAAAACCCTACCTATCATAAACTTTCATCGAGTTTAATAAAAAAATGCCGGAAGATTTTTTCTTCCGGCATTTTTATTTCAAATCAGTTTGTTAACGTAAATATTTCACGTTTTTCTTCAATACCCCTGAGACGATGTTCCCCCATGGATACACATTGTTTGCCAACAATTTCAGCAAATTCTTTACTCATAAGAATTTTTTTACCAAGTGTTTTAGTCAAATCTTCAAGACGAGCAACTTCATTTACAGCTGGCCCAACTGTCGTAAACTGAAGTCGATCTGGTAAGCCTATATTTCCAAACATGACATTGCCGACATGCAGGCCTAATCCAAAAGAAGCTTCGCATTTACCGTTATCACAAGCACAAGCATTGAGTTCTTTAATGCGTTCCAATGCATCATTGGCAGCTTTTACCGCAAGTTCACCTGTTTCGGCCTGAGTACGATTTTCGGTAAAGGGAAAAATACCCAATACGGCATCACCAATAAGCAAGAGGACATCACCACCATTATCAATGATAGCCCCTGCCGTACTTTCGAAATACCCATTGAGAAGGTCGAGGTATTCTTCCTCAGGCATCATATCGGCAAGCGCAGTCGAATTACGTAAATCGCTGTACCAGATTACGGCATGGATTTTTTCACCATCACCTCTTTTAATTTGCCCCTTTAATACACGTTGTCCCGCATTAGTTCCAAGGTAAGTGGTCGAAATGTTATGTGCGATCTGAGATTTGATAATTACCTTGCAGGCAACAGCGAGACGGTTTTGTACACGGATCAGAGATCGAATATCAGAATCACTAAACCCAGCTTTTATATCGCAAGACCAAGTTCCGAGTATCCCTCTGGCTTCAGTATCTCCTGGGGCAAACTCTTCAAAATGAATGGCATAACAAAGCGTATCAGTATAACCATCATCCCTAAGGTCAGTCATGAGCGGGAAATCATGAATAGCACCCTCCCCAATCAACCGACGTCTTAAAAGGCCAATGTCTTTACTGAGCATAAAATAAAATGGACTTCTGCGCCACTCATCTGACATTGAGCTTTCGTGAGACATGCCAACCGTTTTAACGCCGTTGCCCAGTTCCCAAGTAAGGCCCATGGCACTATAAAGCGGATGAAGCGTCCGGAAAGCGATATAACCGCGAGCAATAGGTAGGCCCGCAGATCTCAAGCGCAGACAACAGCCTTCGAAGAGGTCTTCGATCGTTGTATCACGTAGGGCTTGCGCCATTACCCAATCAACAACCGAGCTGATAAGGCTATCCTCATCTCCTCCTCGTTTAATGCGGTCATCAATTCGTTGCATAGGTTAATGTGCTCCTGAGAAACGTGTTATTAATTAATTATTATAAAGAAAATTACATAGCCTGAAACATATGGGTGCAATTAGCTGGATTAATAGATATAACACGGAAAATTATTTAACACACGAGAAGAACAAATGAGCAACAGCGATTTAAAACCTATCCACGTAATTGGTGGCGGAATGGCGGGCACCGAAGCGACCTGGCAAATTGCTCAATCTGGCATCCCTGTTGTCCTTCACGAAATGCGTCCAGTAAGAAAGACCGATGCACATCAAGGAGAAGGTCTGGCCGAGTTAGTTTGCTCAAATTCCTTCCGATCTGATGATTACGAAAACAATGCCGTTGGGCTACTTCATGAAGAAATGCGTAGATTAGATTCTATCATCATGGCTTCGGCTGCTTTGCACATGGTTCCGGCTGGTGGTGCCTTAGCTGTAGATCGTGATAATTTTTCAGACGAAGTAACACGGCGCCTTGAAACCCATCCTCTTGTGACAATTGTTCGTGAAGAAATTGACGCTCTGCCTCCCGAAGAATGGGATTCCGTTATCATGGCAACCGGTCCCTTGACCTCTGAAAGCATGAGCACCGTTATCGCCGGCATCACGGGCGAAGAGTATCTTGCGTTCTTTGATGCTATTGCCCCCATTGTCTACAAAGAATCCATTAATTTTGACAAAGCTTGGTTCCAATCACGCTATGACAAAGTTGGTCCCATGGGCGACGGGGCTGATTACATCAACTGCCCCATGAATAAAGAGCAATACGAAACTTTTATTCAGGCTCTAATTGATAGTGAAAAAACTGACTTTAAAGAGTGGGAAGAAAACACCCCTTACTTTGAAGGATGTCTTCCGATTGAAGTGATGGCGAGCCGTGGTGTCGAAACTCTTCGTTTTGGCCCAATGAAACCCGTTGGCCTGACAAACCCGCACAGTGATGAAGAACCTTATGCTGTTGTCCAGTTACGTCAGGATAACAAACTCGGTACGATTTATAATATCGTTGGATTTCAGACTAAAATGAAATACGGCGCACAAATGGAAATCTTCCGTGCTATCCCTGGTTTAGAAGAAGCTGAATTTGCCCGTCTTGGAGGCCTTCATCGCAATACTTTTTTGAAGTCACCGAAACTACTAGATAGCTCACTTCGCATGAAGCCAATGCCCCGGTTAAGATTTGCAGGACAGATCACTGGTGTTGAAGGTTATGTCGAATCTGCGGCCTCTGGGCTGATGGCAGGACGCTTTGCTGCGGCAGAACGCCTTGGCAAAGAACTACCAGCTCCCCCCATTACCACAGCACACGGCGCTTTGATCAACCATGTTACGGGCGGGGCTGATGCCAAGACCTTCCAACCCATGAACGTTAACTTTGGTATATTCCCGAATATCCCAAGAGGTCCTGGCAAAAAAGTGAAGAAGAAAGACCGCAAGCCGTTATATTCCAAACGTGCGCTGGAAGATCTCCAAACCTGGTATGATGAAAACTATTAAGAATTCAATTTCTTGAAGGCTGATAATAAAAATGGCTCCGAACTTTAAAAGCTCGGAGCCATTTTCCTTAATTAATAGCGAGATCTTAAGTTGGCCCACATTAAACGCCAGGTTGACGAAGACGTCACTTTGCTTAGTGATGGGTAAAAAGGATCATAGTCATTATCCTCTAGCCGCGAGATGTACTGGTCTGCAAGAACCCCCACAAGCAAAGGGGACATTACGTTTTTAGGAATGTCCTGCCGAAAAGATCTTGCATGAACTAAATGGTCACGCAGCCGTTCAGTCAGAACTTTGGTAATATCACACAGAGCTTTGGAGCTTTGTAATTCAAAAAGCTCTTTAGGATCTAAATTATACTGATTACTTAATTCCCGTGGAATATAGATCCGTTTCCTCTCAGCATGGAAAGGAATAGCCCTTACTAAACCAAGAATGCCCCACGCAAGCCCCATATGTTTAACAGCTTTATGAATACTGTTTGTTTGGTTAGATGCTGTGATCTCTACTGCTGCCGTTAGTAAGCTCGACGATGTACTCTCAACATAGTCTTCTAAAGAGGTAAGAGTTGCCGGAACTTCTTCGTCCAGATCAAACTCTCTACTATCGATTATTTTATCAAATAATCTCTGCTCGAGAGAAAATTGATGGATCGCATCTGATAAGGCCTCAACAACGATATGTTTTCTTGGGGAATTATCATAAATTCCCTGAACTGATTCACGCCACCATTGTAAACGAATCATACCTGTAAGTGGTTCGCTAACAACCTCGGCCGTTTTTGCAATCTCTTGGTTGAAGGCGTAAAGAGCAAACAAAGCGTTGCGGCATTCTTCGGGAGCAAAGAGACATGTTAGATAACGATCATAATCATTAACTTTAACATCCTGACCACAAGGTGAGAGCGCATTATTACTCATAAAATTTGTTGATCTATTCTACAGCAATTAGCGCTGCGGCCACTGTACGATTTTCTGATAACAAAACGTTATAAGTTCGACATGCAGCGCCTGTGTCCATGGCATCAATCACAAGGCCTTTATTTCGAAGTTCTTCTCTCAATTTCGGAGGAATAAATTCTGTTTTTGAACCACAACCAATCAAGAGAACTTCGATTTGATCCGCCATAACAATGAAGGGCTGAAGGCTCTCAACTGTTAAATTATCAAAGCTATTAACATCCCAAGAAACGGTTTCTTCAGATCTGATAAGAACAGAACCTTCGTGGTAATGGTTGCTTATAAGAAAGCGACCATTACCATATTTTTCAACGACCTGTTGGCCTTCATTTAATTGCAGAGTCACTTCCACAGTGTGGCGCTCCTAAACTTCTTGTTCGTTTTCGGAACCTTCGCCATTTTCTTCTTCTGGAACAGGTGAACGAACATCTGTTGCAAAGAGTAATGGAACAGCAAGGCCAATAGATGAGTAAGTACCAATAGCAACCCCCCAAATCAGACCCAAACTCAAACCACGAAGAACTTCACCACCAAAGACAAAAAGAGCCACAAGCGCGAGTAAAGTCGTGACAGATGTAAGGAGCGTCCGAGACAAGGTTTTATTGACCGACATATTAAGAACGTCAATGACTTCCATTGTCTTATAACGACGAAGCTCATCTCTTACCCGGTCAAAGATAACCACTGTATCGTTGATCGAATAACCAGCGATCGTCAAAATTGCTGCCAGTGTCGCCAGATTAAACTCATATTGCGTTAGCGCAAAAAAGCCTATTGTTGTGATAACATCATGGGTAAGTGCCAAAAGCGCAGCAACAGAGAATTGCCATTCAAAACGGAACCAGATGTAAAAAGCTATCCCAAGAAGAGCAAAGATTGTTGCAAGTGCACCATCTGTTTTCAGCTCAGCCCCAACTTTTGGTCCAACAAACTCTACGCGACGATACTCTGCAACATCGTTTCCGAGCTCAGCTTTAACCAAATCAATGGCTTTTACCTGTTTTTTTTCATCACCGTCTTGCTTTTGGATATTGATGAGAACCTCATCAGCTGCACCAAACTCTTGAAGGCTAACTTCGCCGATATTAAGTGAACTCATCCTGCTGCGAAGATCATTCAAATCAGCAGGCCCTGTGGTTTTGATTTCGATCAGAACGCCGCCACGAAAATCAATACCAAAGTTTAGTCCACGGGTCGCAACCATAAAGATAGAAAGACCAATCAACAGCGCAGAGAAAGCCATAAACAGCTTTCTTTTACCCATGAAATCAATCTTAGGATCAACAGGAAGTTTTTTAATTAGTGCCATAATATATATCCAACCCCTCTATTATATGCCGAGTGATTGCGGACGTTTCCGACGCAACCAAACTACGATAAGCAAACGGGTGAACATAATCGCCGTAAACATAGAGGTAATGATGCCAATAGTCAGTGTGACCGCAAATCCTTTGATTGGACCCGTTCCAAACTGAAACAGCAGAACCGCAGCAATCAAGGTCGTGATATTTGAATCCAGAATGGTTGCAATCGCACGCTTGTAGCCTGCATCAACAGCCATAACAGGGCCTCGGCCATTTCGTATTTCTTCTCGTATACGTTCAAAAATCAAAACATTCGCATCCACAGCCATACCGATTGTCAGTACGATACCCGCAATACCCGGCAAAGTAAGGGTCGCCTGAAACAGAGAAAGCACAGCAACAATCAAGACGAGGTTAGCGACCAACGCGAAGTTCGCCATGATGCCGAACAGACCATAAGCCAAGCCCATAAAGATCAGGACCAAAACAAGCCCAATAATACTTGCGTATTTACCAGCTGTGACAGAATCTTCGCCAAGTCCCGCACCAACAGTTCTTTCTTCTTCAAAAGAAATATCAGCAGGAAGCGCCCCTGCTCTTAGCAAAAGAGCAAGTTCTTCAGCAGATTGAGTGGTGAAGTTCCCTGATATAATACCGGTTCCCGTTAGAATTGGAGAGCGAATAACCGGAGCAGAAATAACTTTACCATCAAGAACAATGGCAAAGGGACGATTTACATTTGCTTGTGTCGCGTCAGCAAAGCGTTTGGCGCCAGTGGTATCAAACGTGAATGAAATAACAGGTTGGCCATCTTGAAATGTTGCTTGCGCATCAATCAGGTTTTCACCGCTGACCATAACGCGTTTATTAATCACATAGCGCTGCGGTTGACCGTTGGTCTGTAGGTCTTGAGAAAGTAGAATTTGAGAACCAACGGGTGCTTTACCTGAATAAGCATCAGCATTTTGGTTAACCATCTGAAAATTTAGTTTCGCGGTTTTACCAATGAGTTCTTTTAATCTTTCAGGGTCTTCTTCACCCGGGGCCTGTAAAACGATACGGTTTTCACCCTGTCGTTGCAGGCTGATTTCTTTTGTTCCTGTTTCATCTACGCGACGTCGAATAACTTCAATCGACTGATTTAGAATAGAGATTTTACGTTGCTGAATAGCCTGTTCACTGTACTCCGCAGCAATCGTGCCATCATTCGTTGTAATCAGTAGACCTGGATTGCTCTGAAAAATCATTGAACGAACGCGTGATGACATTTCTTCACTGCGATCTTTCAGGTCAAAAGTAGCAATTCCATTTTCCACGCGAAGGTTTTCATAACCAATACGCTCAGTTCTCAAGCTAGAGCGAAAACTTTCAACGAGATTGGATAATTGTTCTTTTTGTGCAGCTTCAAGATCTACTTCCATCAGAAGGTACGAGCCGCCTTGAAGATCCAATCCCAAGTTTATTTGGTCTGAAGCCACCCACTCGGGGAAGTTATCAAGAGTTTGTTCTTTGAAAACATTTGGCATGGCGTAATAGATACCAAGAACAAGAACGCCAATAATTGCAAATATTTGCCACTTAGGAATTTGAACCATAACCGGCCCGTTTTATCTGTTAATAAATGAAATAAACCTGCTCTGGATATAAGGCCAGAGCAGGCAAAGACCAACCCGTAAACTTATTTACTTAAAAAAATAAGCTAAGTTACTGGAGGCTAAGACAAATTAATCTTTAGATTTTTTGTCTTTTTTGCTTTTCTTGTCGTCGTTTGCTGATTTTTCAGCTGACTTATCAGCAGGTTCTGGTTTTGTCAAAACACTGGCAATCGTGCTTTGGATTACGGTAATCCGTACGCCATCAGCGATATCAACTTCGACTTCGCCTTCTTTAACGCGAGACACTTTACCAACAATACCACCAGCAGTGATAATTTTATCACCACGGCTAATCGCTTGGATCATCGCTTTTTGTTGTTTCATTTTCTTGCTTTGTGGGCGAATAATCAAGAAGTAGAAAACCGCAAAAATCAAAACAAGCGGAAAAAGTGTCGCGAACAATTCGTTAGGTGAACTAGAACCACCAAGTGCCTGAGCATAGGCTGTGGAAATAAACATTAATCCCTCCAGAAGATAGAACTTGGAATCGGTCTATTAACAGCCGTCCAAAAAAAATTACCCGCGGACTATAACGGTCTGGCCCGGAAATGCAAACGAATGCAACGGAACAGAATAACAAAGCTAACCGAACTAGATGATACTCTAATTGACGCTTCCAGAACAGAAGGATAGGGTTCCGGAAATACTAACATTATTGGCGTATAGCCGGAGTAAGATAAATGACTGATTCTCAATCTTTAATGCCCGTTCTTGAACGCATAGCCACAGCATTGGAAAAGATCGCTCCGGCAATAAAATCAGAACCCGATCTTACTAAAGCAGAAGCGTATGTCTGGCACGCAAACCCTGACCAATTAGAGCCAATTGTCGACGTGAATCGGATTGATTTCGACTTGTTAAAAGGCATTGATCGCCAAAGAGAAATACTTCTTTCCAACACTTTACGGTTTGTTGAAGGTTATCCAGCAAACAATGCCCTGCTCTGGGGCGCCAGAGGAACGGGTAAAAGCTCTATTGTAAAAGCTGTTCATGACAAAGTTAATGATCTTGCAAAAGAAGGCGACTTCTCAAAACTCACACTTGTCGAAATACACCGTGAAGACATCCCTTCCCTGCCAAGATTACTCAAAATTTTAAAGAAATCTGATCGCCCCTGTATTTTATTCTGTGATGATTTGAGTTTTGATACCCAAGACGATACTTACAAATCCCTTAAGGCAGTTCTAGAAGGCGGCATAGAAGGACGACCAAACAATGTAATCTTCTATGCGACATCAAACCGTCGCCACCTGATGGCCCGTGATATGATCGAAAACGAACGTTCTTCTGCGATCCACACATCTGAATCAACAGAAGAAAATGTAAGTCTATCAGATCGCTTTGGTCTATGGCTTGGTTTCCACAATTGCAATCAGGATACTTTCTTTGCCATGATTGAAGCCTATGTTGAACATTATGGCATAAAGATAGACAAAGACGCTTTGCATGCTGAAGCCCGTGAGTGGTCCGTTACACGTGGATCACGCTCAGGAAGAGTTGCATGGCAATACATTCAGGATCTAGCCGGCAGAATGTCTATAAAGATTTTGTAAGAGAAAGGTTACTGTCTCTAAAATAAGGGCTCTAAAAACAGGGCCCAGGAAATAATAAATCTGCTCCTGAAAAATAGAATTATCTATTTGGTAATCAGCTTAGCTGGATTTACCGCTTCAGAGCCTTTTCTTATCTCAAAATGAAGTTGAGGCTTTGAAACGTTCCCGGTACTCCCTACCTTAGCAATAGCCTGCCCTCTTTTGACCCTTTGTCCTCGACCAACCAAGAGTTGGTCCGTATGTGCGTAGGCAGTAACCCACCCATCAGAATGTTTAACCAATAACATTTGACCAAAGCCCTTCAACTCGCTTCCTGCATAAACAACTACGCCATTTTCTGCAGCTTTAACTGTCGTACCCTTTTTAGCCTCAATATTCATTCCGTCATTATGAATGCCGCCGGGTTTGGGACCAAAGGTGGAGATGATCTTTCCGTTTACAGGGCGCAAAAAATTACTCGCCGAACGCGGTAATGGTTTAGGAACTGGTCCGGTAAAATTTTTGGCTTCAGGAACACGATTAACAGCAGAATCTTGTGTTGAAGGAGCAGATACAGTCTGTTTTTTTATCGTTGAACGAACAGCTTTTTTAGTCACAGCCGCACTTGAAACAGTACTTTTTCTCAGGGCAGGCAAATTCAACCGTTGCCCAACGCGTAAAGAATAAGGAGGTTGAATTTTATTGATACGTACCAATTCTGTCGTTTCCACGCCGTAACGTCGTGAAATGCCATATATCGTATCCCCCCCAGCAACGACATGTTCTTTAGAAACAGGGAGTTGGATAACCTGCCCTGCAACTAACTTATAAGGCGCAGACAGTTTGTTTAAGATAATCAATTCTCTAATAGAGACTCGTTTGTCACGAGAGATTGAATAAACGCTGTCCCCTCGCATAACTTTGTATCGGAAGGTTGCGTTATCAGATGCGCCATTTTTAGAGGTCGAAATAGTTTGTAACCCAGAATTAGTGGCCGTTTTATTATCTGAATTATTAAGTGCCTGTACCTTGGTATTACCACGCCTTGGGTTTCTTTTCGGTAAAGGGATACGATTAGGAAACAAGGCCGGAATTTCGTTTCCGGCAACAGTTCCAGTGCCCTGCTCAAAGGTTTGTGGTCTCGGTGGCGGCGTCGGTTTGCGTTTTGGTAAAGCCGTTGGAGGTAAATACCGGTAAACTTTCGCCTCAGACTTTTGAGACGATGATGAAGAACCCGACAGTATTGGAAACGAAGGAGGCTGAAAGGTACATCCATACAATCCTGCTGAGAGAAGCAGGATAGGAACTTTCAAAATAGATAAGTATTTCTTATCAAACATTATTTTGTAACGCACGTTAGCCTATCCCACTTTGACCTCGGGATATCGACCTTATCGTTCCTTAGGCATTCCATGTACGAGAGGTACAAAACGTACGCCCCCCAAATTTTCCTGATCAAAACCATGCTCAGTTCGTGTAATTCTAATCAGTTCTTGATTATTTCCCTGCGATCCAAGTGGTAAGACAAGGATACCACCAATTGCTAATTGCTCAAGCAGTGCCTGTGGAATTTCTTTAGGCGCAGCTGTGATAATTATGCGTTCGAAAGGTGCTTGTTCCTTCCACCCCTTGTAACCATCTCCCAACTTTGTGGTCACATTGTGAAGACGTAACTCTGTAAAGCGTTCTTCTGCCTCGGATAATAGCTCTTTGTAGCGCTCGATAGTGTAAACCCTACGACACAAACGGGAAAGGATTGCAGCTTGGTATCCCGACCCAGTTCCAACTTCGAGAACCTTCATGCGTTTATTCAAGGTAAGAGCCTGCGTCATCATCGCGACAACCTGAGGCTGACTTAAAGTCTGTCCCCGACCAATTGGCAGCGCCATATTTTCGTATGACTGATCTTGAAAGGGTTTTGGAACAAAAGCTTCTCTTGGAATGCGCTCAATCGCAGACAAGACATCTGTATCCGAAATGCCCCCGCGGCGCAGTTCCATGATCAACCTGATTTTTCGCGCTTCCAGGCTCATGGGAAAAGCTGACCCATTTTCTCAAGAACGCCATGATCCGTCAGATCGTATTTCAAAGGGGTTATCGTAATGTAGTTTTCTGCAATCGCAGTCAGATCCGCATTGGGCACAGAGGTGTGATGACTGACAAATTGCCCCACCCATAAAAAGGGCCTTCCGTTGGGATCGCTACCTTCAACAACGGTGGTTTCTTCATCTCGATGCCCCTGACGACAAACCTTTACACCTTTGACCTGATCGGCTGGTATCCCAGGAAAGTTGACGTTGAATAAAAGATTAGACGTTTCCTGCCCCTGCCAAAGCGATAGTTTTCGAATAATATCCGGTGCAAATTTTCGGACAGTATTCCAATGATATACTGTATCATCATGGTTATCCGGGCGCAGACTAAGTGCAATAGATCGCGCACCAAGGATAGCGCCTTCCATAGCAGCAGCTACTGTTCCCGAATAGATTACATCTTCACCAAGGTTGGCACCAACATTAACCCCAGAGAGAACGAGGTCAGGGCGCTGCCCTTTCATAAGATACTTCATACCCATTAAGACGCAGTCCGTCGGTGTTCCATCAATCGAATAGCGTTTATCGCCAAGCTTTCGTTCACGTAATGGCCGACGCAAAGTCAATGAATGACTTGCAGCGCTTTGTTCTACTTCTGGGGCAATCACCCAAACATCATCAGATAGGTTTCGTGCAACATCTTCAAGAACAGCTAATCCTTCGGCGTGAATGCCATCATCGTTAGACAGTAGCACCCGTGCCTTCGAAAGATCGTGTATAATCTTACTCATTCGTAAGAATGCTCTCCTTGCCGCCCATGTAAGGACGTAAAACTTCTGGCACAATAATAGAGCCATCAGCTTGTTGATAGTTTTCCATAACCGCAATCAAACAACGTCCAACGGCCACACCTGATCCGTTTAATGTATGTACAAATGAAGGCTTTTTACTATCTGCAGGGCGGAAGCGAGCATTCATACGACGAGCTTGAAAATCCCCACAGGTGGAACAACTTGAAATTTCACGATAAGCATCCTGACCAGGAAGCCACACTTCAATATCATAGGTTTTACGCGCACCAAATCCCATGTCGCCAGTACAAAGCACAACCACGCGGTAGTGCAGCCCCAGACGCTTTAAAACATCTTCGGCACAACCTGTCATACGTTCTAATTCTTCATCCGATTTATCAGGATGAACAATGGAAACCATTTCAACCTTATCGAACTGGTGTTGACGCAGCATACCACGGGTATCACGTCCCGCAGATCCAGCTTCAGAACGGAAACAAGGCGTAAGTGCTGTCATACGTCTTGGAAGATCAGAATCTTTTAAGATTTCGCCAGCCACAGTGTTTGTCAAAGGAACTTCAGCTGTTGGTATCAACCAAAATCCCTCTTCTGTACGGAAAGAATCTTCGGCGAATTTAGGAAGTTGTGACGTTCCATACATAGCATGATCACGAACTAATACGGGAGGTATAACCTCAGTATATCCATGCTCATCAATATGAAGATCGATCATGAACTGTGACAACGCCCGATATAACCGGGCAACACCACCTTTCAGAACAACAAACCTTGAACCAGAAAGCTTCGCAGCAAGTTCAAAGTCCATTTCGCCATCTACTTCACCAAGCTCAAAATGTTGTTTGGCATCAAAGGACAGTTTTGGTTTATCACCAACCAGACGCGCTAGAATATTATCATCTTCATCCGCACCAACAGGAACATCATCCAGAGGGCGATTGGGCATTCCTGAAAGAATATCCTTAATCTGGTTCGCTAAGTCGTTATCAGCCGATTCTTTTTCAGCCATGCCTGATTTAATCTCAGCAACCTCTGCCATGAGGTCAGAAGCATCATCTCCATTACGTTTAGCTATACCAATTTGTTTCGACGCATCGTTACGGCGCGCCTGCATATCTTGCAGTTCAGCCTGTATAGCGCGATGTTGTTTATCCAGCTCAAGAATGCGTGCTGACATTGGCTCTAAATTACGCCGTTTGAGTCCTTCATCCAGAACTTCCGGTGTTTCTCGGATTAACTTTAAATCATACATAGGTATCTCTGTCCTTATTTTGATAGAGACAAAATTCAATAAAAGCTGAATGCTTCCTGCACCTTATCAAAAGGATACAGGAAGCTTGTACAGTATTCGTTTTAAGTATCTGTCGATTCAGCGTTTTCTTCTTCGGCCCGTTTTTTCTCAACCATCTTAGCCATAAGAATAGAAATTTCATAAAGCAGAACGATTGGAATGGCTAAAGCCAACTGGCTCAAGGGATCGGGCGGGGTAAAAATTGCAGCGACGATAAATACGCCAACGATAGCATATTTACGTTTTTCGGCCATTCCTTTGGAGGTAGCCATGCCAACTTTTGCCAACAAAGTCATAAGTACTGGAAGCTGAAAACAAATACCAAAGGCAAAGATGAGCTTCATCATAAGCGAGAAGTACTCATTAACCTTGGCTTCGAGCTCAATTGCAATTGTACTTTCACTTCCTTGAACCTGAAATCCAAGGAAAAACTCGGCCGCCATTGGGAAGATAACGTAATAAACCAACGCACCACCAATAAAAAACAAAATCGGTGAGGCTATTAAAAACGGCGCAAAGGCTGATTTTTCGTTTTTATACAAACCTGGAGCCACAAAGAGCCAAATTTGAGATAGAAAAATCGGACAACTGATAAAGGCGCCAAAAAAGAAAGCTACTTTGACATAGGTGAAAAAAACCTCTGTCAAATCTGTAAAGATCAACCGAGTTTCACGGTCACTTACAGCATTTTCTCGCATAACCTCAGCCAAAGGGGCAGCTAAAAACTCAAAAAGATATTCGGCAAAGGCAAAGGATGCCAAAAAAGCAAACAACAGAGTGAGTACACTCCATAGAAGGCGTTTTCTGAGTTCAATCAAATGCTCCAGCAAGGGCATTTTTTGTTCTTCTGTCGTATCAGTCACAATGATTAGCTACTTTTAGAAGAGGTTGTTTCACGATCTGTATCCGAAGCAATGACAGGTTTAAGGTCGTCACTTTTTTTAGCCTCAGCTTTAGGGGCTTTTGGCGTATCAGATACAAGATTTGTTGGCGGCGTTGTAATGGAAGAAAAAGGATTATGCTCTTCTTCTTCGACATCCTTATTCGCATCTTTTGCGATAGCCTCAACGCCGTCCTTCACCTCTTGCGTGGCTTTGGACAGGCTTTGGCTTGGATCAATTACGTCTTCCAGAGTTTTACGAATAGATTCACTATTTGAACCCTCAAGTGCTTTTCTGGCGTCTTGAAGGTCTGACTCACGAATAACATCGTCCACACCGGACTGGAACTCACGCGCCAGCCCTTTTGCTTTCTTTATCCACTTGGATACTGTTCGCAGCGTGTTAGGCAGCTCTTTAGGACCCATAATTAACAGGGTTAGAACTGCAACGACCATCATTTCCGACCAACCAATGTCGAACATAGGTTACTGCTCCTTAAGTCAAAGCTCTGTTCAATTGAAACCCATCTGGAAAATCCATCAGGCCAATTGAAACCCTAAATGGGTTTATGCTTTGTCTTTATCCTCGGAAATGATTTTGCTTTCTTCATTTTCAGAAGCAGCAGTATCTTTGTTTTCTTCTTTTAGACCTTTTTTGAAGGCTTTGATGCCTGAGCCTGCGTCACCCATAAGCTTACTCAGCTTACCGCCGCCACCGAAGAGAACCAAAACAACAACTAAAACAATCAGCCAATGCCAAATGCTGAACGTACCCATTACTCTCTCCCTGGAGATAAAAACCTAATAATCTGCTTGGGACTATGGCAAAAAGATCAGGGTCAATCAACGATTCATACGTATCGGGTTTAAGTGTCTTGTATGAAACACATAATTATTCAATTGGCAGAGCAGAAAAGACAAAGGCGAGACGTTGATCCAGCTCAAGAACAATCTTCTTTCCTGCTTCGGGAATAACTGCACTTTCCAATCGAGCTTTTACATGAAGATCATTAGACAAGCCATTGGGAATTTTAAAATCTACCAGTGAAGTTCGCCCTAACATTCGCGATTTTAAGACACTGGCTTCCACCCCTGTACCATTGACTTTTTCTCCCAACAACACCCCTTCATGACGGATAAGAATATTAACAGGAGATCCATGTGGTACACTTGGTGTATTAAGCGGTCCAAAGGGTGTGGCAACTTGCCCGTTATCACAAACCCCATCAAATTCATTCAAATCACCAAAAAAATGCGCAACAAAAGGGTCTGCAGGCTTTGTATAAAGTTCCGATGGCGTCGCCAGTTGGATAATCTTGCCCTCACGCATGATGGCTATCCTATCTGCCATGAACATGGCCTCTTCTGGATCGTGGGTAACCATCAATGTCGCGGTGCCGTTTTCTTTTAAAACTCGAACAGTTTCATCTCTGATTTGGTTCCGAAGACGAACATCAAGCCCGGAAAAAGGCTCGTCAAGCAAAACAAGCTTTGGTCTGGGCGCTATAGCTCGGGCCAGTGCAACCCGCTGTTGTTGACCGCCAGACAAAGTATGGGGATAAGCTTCAATATAATCAGCCATGCCTACTTGTTGTAGAGTTTCCAACACCCGAGACTTTCGCTCACCTCTGGAAAGGTGAGAAAGTCCAAACGCTATGTTTTTTTCTACATTGAGGTGGGGAAACAAGGCATAGTCTTGAAAAACCAAACCTACGGACCTCTCTTCCGGAGGCGTTTCAACAGAACGATCAGCAACAACGGTTCCTCCCATACGAACAATGCCGCCCTGAAGAGGTTCCAGTCCCGCCGCTAAACGTAAAATAGTGGTCTTCCCGCATCCCGAAGGACCTAACAGGCAAATAAACTCACCAGCCTCAATAGACAGGCTGACATCATTTACTGCTGCTAATTTGCCAAAACGATGGCTTACATTTTCCAAAGAGAGCGCGGGCATGAAGTAACCGTACCGTTAAACTTTATTACACTTTGTGCAACCTACGCAGAACTGCAGTTAAAAATCAATATCAACTAGAGCCTGCTTCCAAAATGTCGCACTTAAAAGCTCACAATTCGTTATTTTGTCAAAAATACCTAAACAGGCAATGAAGATTGATCTCTGTCTTTATCTGTATTTTTAGCCGATTCATCCTCAGAGTTGACAAGTTCATCACCAAAGTCTGACTGCAGCGTTTCAATAAAAGGTTCATTCTCATCATCAAGAGTATCAATATCAACCCCGTCTCCAGCCACGGATAGTAAATCGCCATGATCTCCTAATGCCGTAATGGCAGGCCTTGCGTCCAAAAGACCAGCAACCTTCAACTCGTCTAAACCAGGGAGATCATCCAAGTTTTCAATAGAAAAATGATCTAGAAACCGATCACTCGTCGCCCAAGTTACCGGTCGTCCTGGTGTTCGACGCCGTCCCTTCGGGCGTACCCAACCTATTTCGAGCAAGGTATCCAAAGTTCCTTTGGAAAGCGCAACACCGCGAATTTCTTCAATTTCTGCTCTGGTAACAGGTTGATGATAGGCAATAATGGCAAGGGTTTCGATACCCGCACGGGTTAAACGCTTAACCTGACTTTGTTCAATTCTAAGCAAAGGAGCCATATCAGGGGCTGTACGAAAGGCCCACTTCTCATCCAGTTGCAAAAGATTTACCCCCCTGCTCTCATAAACAGCCTTGAGCTCCTTGAGAAGAGATAAGAGGTCAGTATCGGGTGGAAAATGACGAGCTAAATCTTTGGGCGAGAGAGGTTCCGTTGCCGCAAAAAGTAATGCTTCAATAAGACGAATATGATCATACTTGGTCTCAAGAACCATTTGTTTCCCCCTTAACATTACCCATTGGAAGACCATCCATGATCACAGTGTCAGTGTCAGGTCCACTAAAGCTTTCGCTTTTAGGTCCGTTTTTGATGCCGTCTTTGATGTAAATTGGGCCAAAGGTTTCTGTCTGCTTTAATTCGAGCTTCCCTTCCCGACACATCTCAAGACTGGCAGCAAACAGAGAGACCACAGCTGAGCGCCCAAGGATACCCGATTGTATATTACGAGGTAAAAATTGTTGAAGATCCCGCCAATCAGGCAAGGTTCCAAGAATTGCGGAAAGCCTCTCTATCGCCTCTTCAACGGAATGTAATTCCATATGTTCAATTAATAAGCTTTTGGTTTCCGTTTTGGCTCGGGTATTGCCGTAAGCTTTCAAGAGCTCAAAGAGAGACACTTCATAGCTTGTCTTCTCTATAACACCCGTATTTTCCGGTGTTCCTCTGGCAAAAAAATCCACGCCCAACTGAGGTCGAGCCATAAGATTTTTCCCGGCATCCTGCATGGTCTGTAGACGTTGGAGTTGAAATTTTAAAGATGCCGCAAGCTCTGCACCCGAAGGCTCATCATCCCCTTGGGGAGCTGGTAATAACAGTCGGGATTTGAGATAAGCCAGCCACGCAGCCATAACCAGATAATCGGCGGCAAGCTCTAGTCTTAATTCATGCGCCTGCTGGATAAAGTCAATATATTGATTGGCCAGATCGAGAATGGAAATTTGTGTCAGATCAACCTTTTGATCTCGCGCCAGCTGAAGAAGAACATCAATCGGTCCCTCAAACCCCTCAAGGTCGAGAACAAGCGGATGAAGCGCCTTTAGCGCGTCATCCCTTTCAGACTGATTATCTTCCTCAAATAACGGCGTTTCTGTCACTTATTTCCTTTAATTGAATTTTATAAGATTAGCTAATTCCTGAAAAAACGGAATTATAGCACTCTTTGCCTCAATCATTACGTATCTAAATATATCAAGATCAGTACCGATTTGTTGTCCGATCATTGGTAACAGAAAAATTAATCCAAGTAATACAAACATTCCATAACGTTCTGACTTAGAGAATTTAATAGCGAGCGGTGTAGGTAATAATCCCGTAAGTATACGTCCTCCATCCAAAGGTAAAATAGGAAACATATTAAATATAGCCAAAATCAGATTAATATTAATCGCATTAGATAAGTTTTGCGCCACCCATTTATAAGCGACAGGGTTGTCGATAAGAGGAATAAAGTTAAAGCAAAACGCCGCGATTAAAGCTATTAAGATATTTGATATTGGCCCGGCAATTGCCACAAAAATCATATCGCGCTTAGGGTTTCTTAATCGACCAAAAACCACTGGTACGGGTTTAGCCCATCCAAAAAGAAAAGGAGCACCAGAAAATATAAGTATCCCAGGTAAAAGTACCGTTCCAAATGGATCGATATGTTTTAAAGGGTTAAGACTTACCCGTCCTAATTTTGTAGCTGTATCATCTCCTAGAAGTTTTGCAACATAGGCATGTGCAGCTTCATGAAGCGTAACGGCTAATAGAACTGGTAGAACCCAAATAGAGGCTCCTTCCAGGAAGTCTGCAATACTCATTGAAATTAATCCTGATTAGAAAAGGCATCTGATGTTTATGATACGATAGTGGTCTTATAATGAAGGCCAATAAGGTGAGATTAAAGAAGTTAATTCAGCGAGAGGTTCATCCCTACCAAGAGAAGGCTCTTTGCGTAAGCTCCAAGCATTATCTAATCGTATTTGTGTACTTTCATTGATCCGCGTAAGCCCTTTAGAAACTGATTCCATCTCTAATTGGTCACCATTACAATGCAGCGCAAGATCACATCCGGATTGAAGAGATGATTGTGCACGTTCTTCATATGTACCATGCATGGCTTTCATCGAAAGATCGTCAGAGAGAAGAATACCGCTAAAACCAATTTCTCCGCGAATAATCTCTTTAATCACCTTTTCAGAAACCGTTGCGATATTATCGGGATCAATGTTTTCATAGATCACATGCGCGGTCATTCCCCAAGGGGCATCGTTCATCAACCTAAAAGCTTCAAAGTCACTTTTCGAAAGCTCCAATTTCGAAGTATCAACCCGCGGAAGCTCTTTATGACTGTCCACCATTGCCCGACCATGGCCGGGTAAATGTTTGACCACAGGCATAATACCGCTATCCAGAAACCCTCTACTTACAGACCGGCCAAGAGCCGCGACCTGCTCTGGCGTTGCGCCATAGGATCGATCACCAACAATTTCATGCGCTCCCGGGATTGTAAGATCCAACACGGGGGCACAATCAGCTGTAAAACCAAGCTCAAGTAATTCCTGAGCAATCAGACAAGAATTCAGATAAGCCGCCCGAATACCTTGTTCTGGAGAGTGTTCGTAGATCTTTCCAAATATCGCCGCCGGGGGAGTACGCCGCCAATGGGGAGGTCGAAGTCGGGCGACACGCCCCCCTTCTTGATCAACCAGCACAGGAAGATCATCCCGGCCAGAAAGTTCCCGTAATTCAGTTATCAGGTTTTTAATTTGGTCAGGAGTATCACAATTTCGGCCAAAAAGGATAAAGCCATAAGGATTAATTTCAGGAAAAAATCCTTTTTCCCAATCCGTTAGGCTGTGTCCTTCACACCCGAAGATAACAGAATTACATCCCATTTTACCGCCCCAGAATTCCTATTTTACTTTTTTAACGAGGCAATCTCTTTTAGCCGACTTGAGCTTGGCACAAAAATCATTCGCTGTTTTTTTATCGGCAAAAGGCCCGGTTTGCAGACGGTATCGAACCCCGACCCCTGTAATGTTGGCCTTTTCGATAATGGGATTCTTATCACCAAGAAGGCTGGATAGCTTCTTCTGCATACCGCCCCACTCAGTCATGGCACCGTCTTTGGATTTCAACGAAGCCAACTGAAGGACGTACTGACCGGATACGGGCTTTGCGGCCTCAAGAGTTTTGCTTGGCGCCGGAGTTGAGGCCGGAGCCACCGCAACCACTTCTTTAGTTTCAGAAGCTTTCGGTTCTGTTTTAGTCACTTTTGGCACTTCGGGAACCTGCTCTGGTTTCTTGGGTGCGAGTACAGACTCAACTTCCGGTGCCGGGGCTTCTGTAACCGCAGCTACTTGTGCTGGTTGTTTTGTCTCAGACACCTCTGTCGAGCCCGCTAATGTTTCGGCAACACCTTCTCCGTTATCCTGAGCGGCCTTTTCAGGAACCTCAGTTATAACTGTATTTGTATCGGTAACTGGCGCAACAGCATCAGCCTTTGGTGGTTGAGGCACTTCAGGTGGCGGCAACAACTTTTCAACTTTAATTGTTTTATTGCCTTTACCTTCCTCATTCAAAACGAGCTTATCCTGATGAGGAATTTTCATGCCCCCAGGAGATTCTGGCTTGGTTTTTTCAGGGGTGGTCTCGGCCTCAATCAAGGGAATAGCATCTGGGATATTTTGTTTGGGTGAGTTATCACCCAGCATAATCAAAATACCGCCTCCAACAATTGAAACAGCAATCAAACCAAGACCAACAGGCATTAATTTTTTAAAAATACCAGCACCAGGGTCATCATCCAAATCGATTTCATCTTCCCAGTATTCCTCACCAGAAAGTTCATCATTAGGCAAATCATCAAATGTATTGGATGCCTTATCAGCATTTCGATCTGCAACCATACGCATTGACTCGTTTTGCCGTACTTTTTCAAAATCTCTTAGATCATCAGTCGGTTTAGAAGACATCAGCGCATTTCCTCAGCTGGTTCAATGCCAAACATCTCAAGGCCAGAAGCAATAACATTATTTGTTGCTTCAAGAAGTGCCATGCGTGCCTGCGTAAGATCTTGATCATCACGAACAATGAAACGCATGCGTGGATTCAACTTACCCTTATGGTAAAGAGAGTGAAGTTCAGCAGCAAGATCATAGAGATAAAAAGCAATCCTATGAGGTTCGTGTGCTTCCCCTGCGCTTTCCAGTAATCTTGGCCATGCACAAAGTAATTTTACCAAACGAAGTTCATCTTCGCTGTTAAGAACAGACAGGTCTAGGTTCTTTAAAGTCTCAATAGATAGATCTATTGAAGAAAATTCATCTGTGGCATGTTTAAGAACAGAACAGTTCCGAGCATGCGCATACTGAACATAAAAGACCGGATTGTCTTTGCTTTGTTCAAGCACCTTTACCAGATCGAACTCAAGCGAGGCATCGTTTTTACGGGTCAACATGATAAAGCGAACAACATCTTTACCAACTTCATCGATCACTGAACGTAAGGTAATAAAATTGCCCGAACGTTTGGACATTTTGACAACATCACCGTCGCGCATCAACTTCACAAGTTGGCAGATTTTAACATCCAGGCTGCCTTTTTTATCCGTAACAGCGCTAACAGCAGCTTGCATACGCTTAATGTAACCGCCGTGATCTGCACCCCAAACGTTGATCATCGTATTAAAACCACGACGATATTTGTCGAGGTGATAGGCCATATCGCCCGCAAAATAAGTCCAACTACCGTCAGACTTCTTAATTGGACGATCAACATCGTCGCCAAATTCCATGGACTTAAAGAGAGTCTGCGGACGTTCTTCCCAGTCTTCCAGTTGCTTACCTTTTGGAGGCTCTAACACACCTGTGTAAACTAAGTTTTTAGCTTCAAGAACGGTCATCACCTCATCGACACCACCAGCTTCAACCAGTGCGCGTTCTGAGGAATAGAGATCCATAACGACACCCAGTGCAGCCAAATCACTTCTGATAAGCTCCATCAATTGGCTGATGGCAAATTCTCTAACTTCAGAAAGCCAAACGCTTTCTTCTTTACCAAGCCACTTTTCACCATCTCGATTGGCGAGAGCTTTCCCAACGTCTTTGAGGTATTCGCCCGGATAAAATCCCTCTGGTATTTCTCCGATATCTTCACCTAGCGCTTCGCGGTATCTCAGATAAGCAGAGTTGGCCAAAACATTGACCTGATTACCGGCATCATTGATGTAATATTCACGGCAGACATCATATCCAACTTTGGATAATAACGAGGCAAGCGCGTCACCGACAATCGCGCCCCGTGCATGACCAACAGTTAAAGGCCCGGTAGGATTAGCCGAGACATACTCAACGTTGACCTTTTCGCCCTTCCCCATATCGGAATCGCCATACGATTTTCCAGCCTCAAGGATGGTTCTAATCTGTGCGAACCAGAAATCTTGGTCCAACCTTAAATTAATAAATCCGGGGCCCGCAATTTCAACTGATTTCACAACATCTAAGGATTCTAGTCGCGCAGCAAGTAAACCGGCGAGGTCTCGAGGTTTCATCCCAGCTGCTTTAGAAAGCACCATGGCAGCATTTGTTGCGGCATCACCATGGGAAGGATCTCGTGGAGGTTCTGCTGCGACACGGGAAAAATCTAATCCCGCAGGAATTTCACCAGCCGCAACCATATCTTCGAGTTGCTCAATAACTTTAGTTCTTAGATCTTTGAAAACGTTCATTTTATCTCAAAATCCAGATTGAAAATCTGTCTGTGTTGTTCAAAAGCAAAGCGATCCGTCATTCCAGCAATATAATCTGCAATTAAACGGGCGCTACGCTTCGTTAATTTCGTTCCAGCTTCCAAACGCCAATAATCAGGAAGCTCTTCCGGGTGTTCTGAATAATGCGAAAATAGGTTTCTCACAACCTGCTTTACACGTTCTCGCATTTCTTTGACCTTTTCATGGCGATACATACGCTCGAAAAGGAAAGCTCGCAACTCTCTTTCAACTTTCTTAAAGTCATCAGAGAAGGCAACCATGGCTCTTTTCTGACATCTTATGTCATAAACCGTTTTGGGTTGCGCAGCTAACAAGCGGTCGTTGGTTTCTTTTAAAACATCTTCAGTCATATAGCCAATAAGACTTCTGACAGCCTCGTGTACAAGGCTTTCTTTCTCGAGGTTGGGATATCGCTTCATAACATTTAAAAAGATGTCACCAACCAAGGGTAACTTAAGTAAATCTTCTATTTCAAACAACCCAGCCCGAATTCCATCATCAATATCATGGTTATTATAAGCGATATCATCCGCAACCGCTGCAACCTGAGCCTCTAGACTGGCAAAAGAGGAAATTTCAAGATCTCGCGCATTTTTACAATATTTTAAAATGCTGTCGGGGACATGTTCATGACGCGCATTAGGACCATCAAGAGGTCCATTGTGTTTCGCCAACCCCTCCAGACTTTCCCACGTTAGATTTAAACCGTTAAAGTCTGCATAGCGCCGCTCTAATTGTGTAACGATCCGAAAGGTTTGTTCATTATGGTCAAACCCGCCAAACGGCTCCATGACATCCTTCATGGCATCTTCACCCGCATGACCAAAAGGCGTGTGGCCAAGATCGTGTGCTAAAGCGATGCCTTCAGCAAGGTCTTCATCGACCCTCAAGGTTCGGCTCAGACTACGGGCTATTTGGGCGACCTCCAGGGAATGGGTCAACCGTGTTCTAAAATGATCACCCTCGTGGTAAACAAATACTTGAGTTTTATATTGCAATCTTCGAAAAGCAATTGAGTGGATAACCCGATCCCGATCCCGTTGAAAACATGTTCGAGTCTGGCTTTCCGGCTCAGTTAAGAGCCGTCCGCGAGAACTTTCAGGATAAGAGGCATAAAGTTTTTTCGAATCGTCCTTTTTCATAGCAAAAGACTAGCTGTATAAGGCCTTTAGTAAAGGCTAATTAACCCATTTTATCAAATCCGAGACAATTCCCTATGGGACGCTCTTTTAACAAATGAAGATTGACACTCTCATGTTCTTCCTTACATACATATCTGAGCCATGGTAAAGCTTGAAAATGTGGTAGAGTATTGGCAAATGCGTGCATTTTATTAATTAGGGTGCCAGTTTGTTCTACACACCAATTTGTTTTACACAAATGAGTTAGGTCGTTCCAGAATTGATGCCCAGAACTTGAAATCTAAAACTTGGTACACGGACCTATACTCGATCTTGACGCCTGAATTGACGGATACAAAATTATGACTGACCAAAGCCCTTCAATTTCACTTTCCTCCAGTGCTGCAAAGCGCGTGGCATGGCTTGCCGTACAAGAAGGCAACCCCGATCTTATGTTACGGATAACGGTGTCTGGCGGTGGTTGCTCAGGATTTCAGTATGGATTTTCTTTTGATAGCTCCATCAACGAAGATGACAAAACATTTCAAACCGATGGTACCAAAGCCGTTATAGATGAAATGTCTCTAGATATCTTAAACGGTTCAGAGGTTGATTTCATCGAAGACCTTATGGGCGCTTCCTTTAGGATTAACAATCCAAACGCCACAGCCTCTTGCGGATGCGGAACATCTTTCGCGATCTAGACACAACCTCAACATATAACCTGAGTATTTCTGGTTATAAATTCATTTTACCTTTTCTGGAGCCCGTTCTCTAATGGTCAAGATTGCGACTTGGAATGTAAATTCCATCAACAAACGTCTCCCCAATGTTCTTGACTGGATTAAAACGGTTTCACCTGATGTTCTTTTGCTACAAGAACTCAAGACTGTTGCGGAGAAGTTCCCCTACCTTGAATTTGAAGAGTTGGGCTATCACGTAGAAATCGTTGGGCAAAAGAGTTACAACGGCGTTGCTTTAATTTCCAAAGAACCAATTACAGACGTTATAAGAGAACTTCCAGGTGATGTTGATGATGATCACGCCCGATATATCGAAGGAACAACCTTTGGCATACGTGTCGCTTCCATCTATTTGCCCAATGGAAACAACAACCATAATTTAACGGATGAAGTTAAGTTTCCGTACAAATTAAAGTGGATGGAACGCCTCAACGTCCGCGCGCGCACACTTTTAGAATCAGAACAGCCTGTTGTTCTCGCGGGAGACTACAATTTAATTCCTACTGATGATGATGTGTTTGATGCCCGTCGTTTCGCAGGAAGTTCCCATACTCACCAAGATTCCAGAGATCGCTACCGTGCACTGGAATACCTTGGGTACAGTGAAGCTTGGCGCAGTTTAAATAAAGAAACTCATGTCTACAGCTATTGGGATTATCAAAAGAGTGCTTTTGCACACAACAACGGCATCCGCATTGATCTTATGATGCTGTCCCCACAAGCCGCAGACCTTTTAACATCCTGTAACATTGATAAAGAACCACGGGGTAAAGAATCTCCTTCTGACCATACACCTGTTGTGTGCGAGCTCGCGGCGGCATAAAGCCCTTATGTTTTTCCCTCTCTTCGATAATCTGCCAAGGTTACTTATTGAAAAGCCGTGGGTTACCATAGGGGTAATTATACTCTGTACTGTCATTTATACTTTAGAGAGCCTTTTGCCTTCCGCTGCTACAACACGCCTGTTATACGGTTTTGGATTAATACCTGATGTCCTGTTGGGCACGGCACAGCGTCCATCCTCAATAGACTGGATTGCCCCGATCTTTACCCTGATATCCTATAATTTCCTCCACGGGAGCTTTATGCACTTGATTGGAAATATGGTTTATCTCTGGGTATTTGGTGACAATGTAGAAGATGCTATGGGGCACAAACGGTTTCTTGTCTTTATTCTCTCATGCGGTGTACTCGCTGGATTAGGGCAAGCTCTCATAGTTTCATCAAGTCAATCCCCCATTGTTGGAGCAAGTGGTGCCGTTTCCGGCATTCTTGGGGCTTACCTGTTACAATACCCTCGCGCCAAAGTTCTTATCCCCATATTCACCATTCCGGTCTTTGTCCGCGCATACTTGCTTTTGATTTTATGGATTGGATTTCAAATTTTTTCGGCATTTATATCCGGACAAGATGGTGTTGCTTGGTGGGCTCATATTGTTGGTTTTTTTAGTGGTATGGCCTTACTTCCATTCTTTCGCCATAAAACTCTGCCTATATTGAGTCCAGAAGAGCTTCCGCGAGGATTAAAGATTAGGAAAAGCCGTAAAGATTAGCCTAAGTAAATTAATTTTTTGGGGCAAATTGTCTCAAAAGTAATAATTTTCCATCCCTTTTGTGAAATAACCATGGACGAAGTGCCTTGGATTTCCTAATTATCTTACAAGAGCTTTAAATAACAAACGAAGTAACGTTAGGATTAAGACAGTGCCTGAGTATCGCTCCAGAACATCTACACATGGTCGTAACATGGCTGGCGCGCGTGGCCTTTGGCGCGCGACGGGGATGAAAGATGATGATTTTGGCAAACCAATCATTGCCATTGCGAACTCGTTCACTCAATTCGTCCCAGGGCACGTTCACCTGAAAGACCTAGGCGGTCTTGTCGCAGAAGAAATTGATAAAGCCGGTGGTGTCGCCAAAGAGTTTAATACCATCGCTGTCGATGATGGCATTGCCATGGGGCATGATGGCATGCTTTACAGCTTGCCATCACGTGAAGTGATCGCAGATGCTGTCGAGTACATGTGTAATGCACACTGTGCCGATGCTGTGGTATGCATATCCAACTGTGATAAAATCACACCAGGCATGTTAATGGCGGCTATGCGTCTAAATATTCCTGCGATCTTTATCTCTGGCGGCCCTATGGAATCCGGTAAAATCGTTCTTAACGGTAAAGAGCGCAAACTCGACCTTGTGGATGCCATGGTTGATGCTGCAGATCCAAATGTCAGCGATGAAGATGTTGCCGCAATTGAGCGTTCAGCTTGTCCAACTTGTGGCTCTTGTTCCGGTATGTTCACTGCCAACTCAATGAACTGTCTGGCAGAAGCCATGGGCCTTGCCCTTCCCGGTAACGGCTCTCTCCTTGCCACACATAAAAAACGCGGCGAATTGTTTAGAGAAGCTGGCCGCAGAATTGTTGACCTCACAAAACGCTATTATCAGGACGGCGATGAGAGCGTAACCCCACGGGGTATTGCCACAGCCGAAACTTATGCAAACGCCATGGTACTTGATATTGCTATGGGCGGATCTACGAATACGATCTTGCATATTTTGGCGATGGCAAAAGAAGGCGGTGTTGACTTTACACTCGCGGACATTGATGCCCTCTCACGTAAAGTGCCTCAACTCGCCAAAGTAGCTCCATCAACTACAAAATATCACATGGAAGACGTCCATCGTGCTGGTGGTATTATGGGTCTACTGGGCGAATTAGATCGTCTGGGCTTGATCGACAGAAGTCGCCCGACAGTTCATGAAAAGACCCTTGGTGATGCTATTGATAAATGGGACATCATCAAAACGGATGATCCAAAGGTAAAAGAGTTTTATTCCGCGGCGCCCGGTGGTGTAAGAACCACTGAAGCGTTCAGTCAGGATAAATACTACTCTTCACTGGATGATGACCGTGCAAACGGCTGTATCCACAACGGAGAAAATGCCTTTAGTCAGGAAGGTGGTCTGGCTGTCCTTTTTGGTAACATCGCCTTGGACGGTTGCGTTGTAAAAACGGCTGGTGTTGATGATTCAATTCTGAAGTTTACTGGAAGCGCCCGAATTTTCGAATCTCAAGACGGTGCTTGTGCTGGTGTTCTCAGTGGTGAAGTCGTCGCCGGCGATGTTGTTGTTATTCGTTACGAAGGCCCCAAAGGTGGGCCGGGCATGCAAGAAATGCTCTACCCGACCAGTTATCTTAAATCTATGGGTCTAGGCAAAGCCTGCGCCCTCCTTACAGACGGACGTTTCTCTGGTGGTACATCCGGTCTTTCAATCGGGCATGCATCTCCTGAAGCTGCCCAAGGTGGCGCGATAGGGCTCGTAGAAGCTGGAGATGCTATTGAGATTGATATTCCAAACAGAACCATCAACGTTCTGGTCAGTGACCAAGAGCTTGAAATGCGACGTAAAGCAATGGATGCCAAGGGTAAAGATGGTTGGAAACCGGCAAAACCACGCGAACGCAAGGTAAGCTCTGCTTTGAAAGCCTATGCTCACTTCACCACTTCTGCAGACAAGGGTGCTTACCGTGATGTTGACCAACACGATTAACAATTACTGCTAACAACTTGAATTTAAATACAAAGGCTGCCCAGGGAAATTTTGGGCAGCCTTTTAAATATTATGTTTCAGGTTTAAAAGCGATGCCAATCACTTCAAGGAGGGATTGTTTCCCTCTGGAGAAAATTTGAGGCTTTTGAGTTTCATCTGAATTAGCCAAAGGCGTGACCAAGGCCCTCTCGAAATGAAGTAACAAAACAGCGATATGCTGTAATTCTACCAAGGGTAATTTAGCCCCTAGGGCTTGCATAAAGTTGGTCATTCGTTCTGCCAACAATTGGCCATGAACAAGATCGAGTTGCCTCAACTCATCATTCATTCCCATTGCTTTTTGCAACCGATCTTTGACTTCAACGCCTGTATTCGTTGCGGCGAGTGCATCAAAAAGTTGACCAAAAAATTCTCTCCACCCTCTTGTTTGCAAACCGTTCTCTTCAGCTTGGTCCATAACGCGCCCTGTTTCAGCGAGCCATTTTTCATAAAGGGCAAAGATCACAGCCTCTTTATTTGGAAAAAATTGATAAAGCGTTGCAATATTTACTTCTGCAACTTCTGCAATCCGACGCGTGGTTAATTTATCCACACTATTAGTGGTTAATAATGTTGAAGCAGCCTCTAGGATGCGCTCCACGCGTTGGCGCGAACGCTCCTGTGAAGGAAGACGTCGTTTACCAACCCTGGGCAGTTCCGAAGTTGCATTTTTTTTCAATACCATCATGCCATTAGAATACTGGGCATGAAGTTGTCTTTATATACGTAGATAAACGTATAAATCGTATTTTCAGTACATGAAAACGACTTGCAAAACTGAAGATGACCATATTAAACAGTTCGAACAAAGAAAATGCCGCTCATAAAGAGCAGCATTTTTAACCGAGCTATCTACTTGAAGTGCTTAAAGATCTTTCAGACGATCCATTGCTTCTTCCAAATTGGATTTCACAGAAATGTATTCGTCTCGAAGGGCACGCTTTTCTAAGACAACCTTTTCAGGGGCTCTCGAAACAAAGTTCTCATTGGAAAGTTGCTTATCAATCTTCGCAATTTCCTCAAGAGTTTTCTCCATCTCTTTACTCAAACGCGCGCTCTCTTGATCAACATCGATAATACCTGCAAGTGGCAGAGCAAAAATAGCATCATCCAAGACGATTTGAATGGCTCCTTTTGGTAAGTCATCTTCGGTAAAATCTACGGAAGACAATCCTGCAAGCCATTTTACGATGTCGCGATATTGATCAACTTTGGTTTTAACAGCCCCGGAACCGTCTTTTAACAAAAGTGGTGCTTTGAGTTTTGGCGGAGTGTTCAGTTCAGCACGTGTTGCCCGAATTTCAGAGATCAGTTTAATAACCCAATCCATCTCTTTTTCGACGTCAGTATCCGTATGACATTCGTCAAACTTAGGCCAAGCGGAAGAAATAAGCGGCGTTGCCCCTTCTCCGCCAATGGTTTCCCAAAGTTCTTCCGTGATGTAAGGCATAATCGGATGCATCAAATGCAATGTCTGGGCAAGCGTCCAGGCAATCGTGGCTTTGGTTTCTTTGATGGTCGCCTCATCGCCAGCAGCCAATACTGGCTTGGTGAATTCGACATACCAATCACAATATTCATTCCAGAAGAAACGATACAGCGCATTTGCCGCGTCATTAAAACGGAAATCATCTATGGCCTTGTCAACTGCTGCAGTTGCAGCCGCGACCTTACCTACGATCCACTTGTTGATGGGTTCTTCACAGCTTAAAGGATCAAAATTTGGATCGTATACAGCATCACTCATCTGGCTGTAAATTGACGCGTTCCAAAGTTTGGTTCCGAAGTTTCGATAACCTTCCACACGCGAAGATGCCAATTTGATATCACGTCCCGGTGCTGCCATTGCTGCAAGTGTAAAGCGAAGAGCATCACAGCTATATTCAGAGATGATCTCAAGAGGATCAATAACATTTCCTTTGGACTTGGACATTTTTTGACCGTTTTCATCCCGGACCAAGGCATGGATATAAACAGTCTTAAATGGCACTTCTTTCATAAAGTGCATCCCCATCATCATCATTCTGGCAACCCAGAAGAAAATAATGTCAAACCCTGTAACAAGAACATCGCCAGGATAATATCGTTCTAGTTCAGCTGTTGTCTCTGGCCAACCAATGGTCGAGAAAGGCCAAAGTGCAGAAGAGAACCAAGTATCAAGAACATCAGGATCACGCGTTAATTCAACTTCTTTACCAAAGTGAGCTAGAGCGGCAGCCTTAGCTGATTCTTCAGATTCTTCAACAAAGATTTCTCCATCAGGGCCGTACCATGCCGGGATCTGATGCCCCCACCAAAGCTGGCGAGACACACACCATGGCTGAATATTACGCATCCAGTCGTAGTAAGTATTTTCCCATTGTTTAGGAACGATTTGGGTTTTACCCGTCTCAACCGCTTCCAATGCAGGCTTAGCAAGTGTTGCCGCATCAACATACCACTGATCAGTCAACCAAGGTTCAATAGGAACCCCGGAACGATCACCATGCGGTACAGTATTGAGGTGGTCTTCTATCTTTTCCAGTAAACCAAGTGCTTCGAACTCCGCAATAATTTTTTTACGAGCAACAAAACGATCAAGCCCCTGATAAGCATCAGGGGCATTTTCATTTATCTTCGCAAACTTATCAAAGATGTTGATCATTTCCAGATTACAGCGACGACCAACCTCAAAGTCATTAAAGTCGTGCGCTGGTGTAATTTTAACGGCGCCAGAACCTGTTTCGGGATCAGCGTATTCATCTGCAACTATAGGAATCAGGCGGCCAACGATCGGGAGTTTAACGTTTTTACCAACCAAATCTTTATAACGGTCATCATCCGGATGTACAGCAACACCACTATCACCCAACATGGTTTCAGGTCGGGTGGTGGCAACAACGATAAACTTATTATCTTCACCGTCGATCGGATATTTGAAATGCCAGAGGCTACCGTTACTTTCCTTTGGATCGACTTCCAAATCAGAAATAGCCGTAAGTAATTTGGGATCCCAGTTGACCAGACGTTTGTCTTTATAGATCAAACCTTCTTTATGGAGCTGAACAAATACTTTTTGCACTGCGACAGAGAGGCCTTCGTCCATTGTAAAGCGCTCGCGCGGCCAATCAGCTGACGCACCAAGATGACGAAGCTGCTTTACAATTGCACCACCAGACTCTTCTTTCCATTCCCAAACAGAATTCAGGAATTTTTCTCGACCCAAATCGTGTCTGGAAATTCCTTTTTCCGCAAGTTGGCGCTCAACGACCATCTGGGTCGCAATACCTGCGTGGTCGGTACCTGGCTGCCAAAGGACATCGTGACCTTTCATACGCTTATAACGCACCAAAACGTCCTGAAGTGTGAAAGTCAATGCATGCCCCATGTGCAGATTTCCTGTCACATTTGGTGGCGGCATCATGATGGTATACGGATCTGCAGGAGAGTTCGGATCAGCGGAGAAAGCTCCGGATTTTTCCCAGCGCTCGTAATGCTTTGCCTCAATTTTTTCAGGGCAATAGGTTTTGTCCAGCATTACTGGGTTCCTCTTAACTAGAAATTCGATGTGAAATTATGCTAGCAGTAGCTAGCAGTTTGGGAAGAAAAAAGAAAGTCCGAGCCATAGAATTAATAAGATTAATTAAACAACCCGGACAAAAATCAGAGCATCAAAAATTATAAATCTTCAGCTCGACGGACCATTTTTTTAATTTCTTCACGGACAATTCGCTCGACCATAGGGCCTAAACGCACGTCAAGCCAAGCTTTTAGCTCGGGGACCAGAGCCTCGCGAACGATATCCTCAAGCGTTTTACCTGTACCAATCGCAAGTGAGCGCTGCACAACAGCCGCACGGGCGATTTCAGACAGCGCAGAAGAAGTAGAATCCTGCGTTGCCGCCTGAAGGATACTATCCTCGTCTGGCGCATCAAGGTCGATGTCGTCTCCGACCTCAATTTCGACATCTTCGATCACAGACTCAATTTCGGGCTCAATTACTGGCTCAATTTCGGGCTCAGGTTCCAAATCAATCTCAAGATCATCTTCCGGCTCTTCGTCAAAGGTAACCTCATCGGTTTCCTCTTCAAACTCAATCGCCTCTTCTTCAATAGATTCTTCTGGGTCCTCTTCTGCGATTTCTTCAGGTGTTTCCATTGATTGCCTAAAGTCATCTTCAATAGAATCTTCTGAATCGACAGGTTCTTCAACTTCAGCAGCGGAATCTTCTTCAGATTCGGTCACGATCTCTTCTTCCTCGACTTCTTCAGTCAATTCAAGAACATCATCGTCTTCCGGTTCTTCTGGAGCGGCTTCTTCCGACGCCTCACTTACCGGTGGTGTACCCTCCCCCTCGGGATCGTCCTCTGAAATAATCCGGCGAATAGACGCCAGAATTTCTTCCATCGATGGTTCGCCCTGGGCTTCTTGATCACTCATTGAAATGTTGTCCCACCACTGCTTACACTGCCAACATAGTCTTTAGCCGATATAATATCGGTATTAAAAGCAACATATTATTGAAAAGGAAGGGCTTTTGCACGCCTATTTTTCAATTTCAAGTCCAAACCACTTGTCGCGAACCTTGCTATAGTCTTCTGTTGGATCAAACAGGTTAACAGAAAGCCCCATATGTTGAGCTGTCATTTGCCCCATAGAGCTTAGAACCTGATATGTTGCAACAACTTCATCTCGTTGAGCCCGAACGAGATTAACTTGTGCATCAAGAAGCTCTTGTTCTGCATCAAGAACATCAAGAACTGTTCGTTCTCCAACTTCTTCTTCTTGTCGAACCCCCTCCAAAGCAATCTCGGTCGCATTAACAGAGGCAATAAAGGATTTAATTTGTGCACGTGTGCTTACTAAATTTTCCCATGCAGAAGTACTCTGTTGCTCTACAGACCTTGTTTGTTCAACAATTTGGATTCTGCGTTGGTTCGCATTTTGTTTTGCCTGACGAACACGACTACTAACCAGACCTTGTTGGTATAACGGCACAACCAGTTGGGCAATAACTTCACCAGAAGTACTATCAATATCCTTACCTGAGGTTTCATCTGATCGGCTCACACTGCCAACGAGAGAAAGCTCAGGATAAAGTTCACCCGTTATTTCGCGAACTTCATTTTTGGATGCGAGCTCATTATATTGTGCAGCCAATAAAGATGGATTGTTTTCTTTTGCTGCAGATAGAAGCTCTCCTTCTGAAGCAGGCAACACACTATATGGATCTGGCTGTTCAAGAAAGCTTGATTCGACACCAATAACTTCTTCATAAACGGCCTTGGCCGTATTTAAATTTCCCTCAGAAGCAATACGTTGCGCGGTCGCTGTTGAAAGCCTTGATTCAGACTGCGCCACATCAGTACGGGTTAGCTCACCGACTTCGTAACGATCTTTGGTCGCTTCCAACTGACGTGCAAGAACTTTTTCATTGTTTATATTCAATTCGAGGATAGCTTGCTCACGCCATACATTTGCATAAGACGTCACTGCCTGTAGCAAAATATCCTGCTCAACCGATGTTACTGTAGCTCGTTGCGCCAAGACCAAATTTTCAGCCAGCTCTGTAGCAGCTTCCGTTCTCCCGCCACGATACAAAGACTGTTTGACTTGCAAAGTCGCATTCAAAGGCTGGGTATTAACATCAGTACTCGACGTTGGAGTATCAGTATCCGTCCGGCGAACTCCGGCAGAAGTTGAAAGAGTAACCTCTGGGCGCCAGTTGGATAAAGCTTGCGGTACGCCTTCATTTACAGATTTTAAGCCAGTTTGCGCACTTGAAAGTGTTGGATTGGTTTCATAAGCCTGTACAAGAGCCTCATTTAATGTCTGAGCAGATGCATTGCTGACAATACCACCACAAGCAACGAGACCAATAAAAGCGCTTCTCGCCAAGAGGTTTCTTTTGGTGTTCTTAGAGTAAAAAATCATATCTTTTCCAATGTAAACCTAAACCGGATAAACAGAAACCGGCTCCAACTATTCAAAATTAGAATTGCCCCAATTATTATGTGCCATTAACAAACAACACTCAAAGCGCACCTAAAAATTAAGCGTTAAAAATCAAACGCTTAAAATCCACACAGAGGACTTATACCAGAAACTTAAAACTGGCGCTTAAAGCGCCAGTTAAGAAAGTAGTCAACAAAAAAGTTATAGCAAGTTTTTTGCTAAATAGAAATTTTAAAAACTAAAGCCTTCTTCAAGTGCAAAACCGGGTAGTAAAGGCGTATTCGCATCAAATACAATCCGACCTGAGACATTACCAGCATGTTTTTCCATAAGAGTTACACGCCCTAAAAACTGCTTATCACGGGCGTTAACATCCTGAACAACTGCGACGAGACGCCCCTTCTCTGCAAGTTGCTCAATTAAAGAGCCCGGTATTTCAGAAACAGCACCACCAAAGAAAATTAGATCATATGGCGCTTGCTTGGGATAGCCTTCACTCAGGCTTGCTTTTACAGCAACTGCGTTCTCAACGGATTGAGATGAAAATAATTCGTTCATCTTCGTAACAAGATCATCTTCATCTTCAAGAGCCACAACAGCATTTACAAGCTTAGACAAAACGGTCGCCGCATAACCTGTTCCAGCTCCAACAACCAAAGCTGTTTCATTTTCTTGAGGGTCAAGCACCTGAAGCATACGACCAAGAACCATCGGTTCCATAAGATAACGACCATGACTGAGTGCAAGATCTTCATCCACATAGGCGATATTTTTCGATATTTCTGGTACGTACTCTTCGCGAGCAACACTCTCAAAGGCATTAAGGATACCTGAATGCGTAACCTTATTGGTACGCAACTGGCAGTTTACCATGTTTAGACGAGCTTGTTCAAAGTTGATCATAGTTTGCAAGACCGATTATTAAATAAGAATTTGGGGGATCATACCCAAGACAACTCGGGCTTTCCAGATAAAGTATCTATTTTGAGCATTTTATTTATCATTTCAAATCTCTCTAGACAAAAAATTAACTAAAACGGATCGGGATTTTGGAATCGAGATTGAGCACTTGACCTCTTCTTTCACTCCCACTATACACTGCGGCACTGCCTACGAATTATATTCGTCCGGATGGCCCGGTGGCAGAGTGGTTATGCAGAGGACTGCAAATCCTTGTACGTCGGTTCGATTCCGGCCCGGGCCTCCAAATTCACATTTCATCTCTTTTTAAAATCACTCAACTCTTGCAACGCTGCTAATTTATAAACCCGGATTACCGATTTCCTGTATCGAGTTGATCAGATTAATTATTTCCGTATTTATATCCACATATCTGACACAATGGTACTATGTGTCGATATAAATCATGTTCATTAAAGAATAATATAAACAAATAATGAGAACACCCAGAGATTCTCTAAAGCTTACTCCTCATCCCTATTTCTTTCATACTTTATAAGAATCTAAATCTTATAAGATGTCGTGAATCGGTAAAGAACATGTCCATTCAAACCATTGAAATCAAAAGAACAAAAAAAATATTAAAAAAATACATAAAAGCCATTGCCAGGTTATAAGACCGCTGTTATAACCCATCCCAACGCCGAAGAACACGGCGTAAAACACTGATCCGCGATAGCTCAGTTGGTAGAGCAGGTGACTGTTAATCACCTTGTCGCAGGTTCGAGTCCTGCTCGCGGAGCCATTACGAAAACCCTGGTTGAAGATTTTCAATCAGGGTTTTTCTTTATCTAAGATAAATTCAGATAAATGATCGAAACCAAACATTTCAATTTTGCAATTCTCTTATCAGTTAGATAGACTTACCGTTCGTTAACTATATTTTCCAAAGCCCCTGTGGGTGCAAGAGATATGCTATTTAAAAAATCGATTACTGCCGCCATATTTATTGGCCTGCTCCCTTTCTATTCCCTCCACGCGCAAGCGAATGGTATAGAGTACGCGCGTGCGGCTCAAGAAGCTCAAGATTTTGGCAATCGAGAATTGGCGATCAAGTACTACACGAATGCACTTGATGAAGGAGACCTGTCTGCCAAGCATCAAGCTTATGTGTATAATAATATGGGTATTCTTTATCAGGAACTTGGAAATACAGAAGACGCAGAAAGTCATTTTAAAAATTCTGTTCAACTATTGCCAACCTATAGTGATGCCTACTTCAACTTATCCAGTTTACATTCCTCCCAACAAAGATATGAAGATGCTCTTGGGTTGCTGAACGCTGCTCTGATTGAATTACCAGAAGATGCTGAGTTAATCTTGCAACGCGGTATTATCTACCGCGAACTCAATGAAATTGAAGCGGCTTTACAAGATGTATCTCAAGCAGTTCTCATCAATCCTTCTTTGGGTGCAAAGCTCATCAATCAAGACAACGTCTATATCGACAACTACATAGAAACCGCAACCATTGATAACTTTATCTCCATTTTATCAGAAGAACCTGCATCACTTGACGGCTATCTACATCGCGCTAAATCGTATTTGAGTGCGGGTTTCTTTGATCAAGCCCTTATTGACGCCGAGTACGTTATTGAACTAGAACCAAAATCATTTAAAGCTTACGAAGCAAAAGCAATCATTTTGTATAGTCAGGGTGCTTATGACAAGTCGATTAGGGCTTTTGATAACGCCCTTCACTTTGCACCCAACAACTCTGAAATATTTTACAATAGAGGAAAGCTCTATAAAAGCTTAGGCGACAATAATAATGCCCTATTCGATTTTCAAATGGCGTTTAGTATTAATCGATCAGAGAAAAAATATAGAAAAGAGCTTAGGGAATTGGGTCTAATTAAATAATTGATAAAAAAATTATTAATTATTTAAACAGCTTAAGAATACGTCTTTGTTGCGTAACATTAAGAGTTGGCCAAATCTTATCCATATTTTCTTTGGCTTCAGTTGCGCCTGATAAGTAGGCCCGACCATACCAGATATATGCCGCCTCGTTGGGAGCCAAGTCTGACGTCGACTTCGGCATCATGCCCTGAACATACATCCAGGCAAGCAACTCCATCGCTTCTTTATCACCAGATTCTGCTTGTTTAGTCAGACTATTAAGATCCTGCTTATAAAGTCTGCCCTCTTTAATATTCTTTGCAGCCCCAATTTTGTTCTCAAGTATAATGGCAGCCTTAAGCATCCGTTCCGCTTCAGCTCTTTTCCCTGACGCAATATTATCTCGATGGCTGGAGAACGAATCTCCTACTTTGATTTCTTTTGGAAGGCTTTCACACCATGATGGTGGCGTATAGTCCGCGCCACATTGATCCCAATGTTGTAGCCGTGCAGCATCTTGCCAGTTCTTTGAAGAATCCGACGTTTCACTCGCATGTGCACCCTCCGCCAGATTCGCAAAAAGAATCGAAACGGATAGCGCACCAACAACCAGATGCTTTATAGAAGACAACTTTAACATGGTAATTACCTTATCAATGCAAACCTAAGATAATGTAAAGACCCCTTATCGATCAAATAAATTCAATTTAAAAGCCTAATGATCGCTAATTACTTCCGATTTTATACTTCTGACCGTACACTGACGTTCAGGGACGGCTTATAAAGCTTGGAAATATCGGACAGATATATGAAGGACGACAAAAAGACCCCACTAGAACGCGTAAATCAGATATGGCTTGATGAAGGTATCTCGCTGCACCGTAAATATTTAGATGGGCGTACTGGTGGCATCCGCTTGTTTTTATCGTTTAAAAATGCGCAAAAACTAAACTTTTCAAATCAAATCTTAGATACGACAGAAATGGTTGGGGCAGAACTCTCAAAAGCAAATTTCAACAATTCGAGCCTAGCACGGTCAAATTTGTTCGGCGCAGACCTTACTGGCGCTGAGATGCAAGGGTGCTCTTTAACCAAAAGTGATCTTAGAGGTGCTTGCCTGGAAGACGCCAACTTAGAAGGCGCATCATTAACATCTGCAGACATCAGAAATGGATTTATTCTTCTTCGAAAACCCGATGGCACCTATGAACCAGTAAAAAAAGACGAAGCAACAAGTTTTGATGGAATCAATTTAAAAGGTGCCGATTTAAGTGATGCCAAACTCGGACGGGTTATTGGCAGAAGAACTAACCTCACAAATGTAAACTTTAAAAATGCTGATCTCACCGGCGCTGTTATGGCCAATTCGGATGTTAGCGGATCTATATTTACAGGCGCAGACCTTACCAATGCTGATTTTAGCGGGTGCGTATTTCACGGTGCCAACTTAAGCGGTGCTCTCCTCAATAACACCAATCTTGAAGGCGCAGATCTCACCGCGGCTCATTTCAACAATAACGATCTTCATTACGCCAGTACCCTAGACGCACACCTTCCCAAAAGCGTAGAAACGCTCGATAGAACCTTAATAATAATTCTCGAAGATCATATGTCCTGGATTAATTCTTTAGGTAGAAAAGGTCGCCAGGCCAATCTCTCTCAATATGACCTTCAAGCAACCGATTTTGCCGGAATAAATCTACAAGCTGCAGAACTTTCGTTTTCCAATCTTTCGAATTGTACTTTTCTTGCCAGCCGTTTGAATATGGCCAACATGACAAACGTCATGGCCCTTAATACTGATTACAGTGATGCTGATATGCGTGGGGCAAAACTTGAAAATGCAAATTTAACAGGTGCCAGTCTAAGGCATTGTCGTCTTTCCCCCATGACGATCTTGGGGACACAAGGAAATAAAGTGAATGCAAATCTAAAGAACTGTTGCTTGGATCAAACTGACCTAGAAAATGCGGACTTGAGCCATGCCGACTTAACAGGGGCAAAAGTACGTCTGGCCAGTCTATCTAATGCCAATCTGTCACACGCAAAATGCGTTGATGTTGACTTCACTGGCGCAGACCTTAGAAGCGCCAATCTCGAAGGAGCAGACCTACGTGGTAGTAAGGGTTTAATTTTGTCGTGAAAATAAATTAAACACTTTTTATTTGTTATTAAATTATTTTCACAGTATTTTCACTGCAATTCTTGTATTTTATTTAGCGAGACACTAATTTCAAATCATGAGAAAAAATCAAAACGTAATTGGTGACTTAAATAATCTTGGAAAGATTGAGGTCATTGAAAAATCCACTCCTTTCAAGGGGTACTTTCAGGTCGATACCTATCGTTTTCGCCACAGCCTTTTTGAAGGCGGATTATCACAAGAAATCACTCGTGAAATATTTGAACGAGGACACGCCGCCGCTGTACTACTTTTTGATGCCAAAACGGATGAAGTTATACTCATCGAACAATTTAGACCGGGCGCATACGCAGCAGGTATGGCGCCTTGGTTAATTGAGGTCGTCGCAGGCATTATTGAACCCGACGAAAATGCCGAAGACTTAGCACAACGTGAGGCAATGGAAGAATCCGGCTGTAAAATTGGAAGGTTAGAGAAAATTGGCACCTTTTTAATGACCCCGGGTGGAAGCTCGGAAACTATTGCGCTTTTTTGTGGCGAAATTCTTAGCCAGGAAATCAAGGATACTTATGGATTGGATCATGAGGGGGAAGATATTCGCACCCACAGGATTAAGGCATCGGAATCCTATAAACTCATGAATACAGGAAAAGTAACAAACGCCATTACGGCCATTGCTCTTCAATGGTTAGAGTTGAATAATGAGCGTATAAGAACTAAATGGTTATCAGACTAAATTAGGCACCAGACTTTCTACTATATTTAACAGTTAACACCTATGGACGACGAACATGGATATTCGCGACGGTTTTATTGACAGCATTGGCAACACCCCTCTTATTCGCCTTAAGCGAGCTTCAGAGGAAACTGGTTGTGAAATCCTTGGAAAAGCTGAATTTCTCAATCCTGGGGGGTCTGTTAAAGACCGTGCAGCTTGGGCAATCGTAAAAGATGCTGAAGAAAAAGGTATCCTAAAGCCGGGCGGTGTGATTGTCGAAGGCACCGCTGGTAACACAGGTATCGGGCTTGCTCTAGTTGCCCGTGCACGTGGATATCGCTGTGCCATTGTCATTCCTGAAACCCAATCCCAGGAAAAGAAAGATATGCTTCGTCTTTGTGGAGCAGAACTTTATGAAGTGCCTGCAGCTCCCTATAAAGACCCCAATAACTATGTTCATTATTCCCAGAGATTAGCTCAAGAACTCGCCGGGCAAGAGCTAAACGGCGTCATCTGGGCCAACCAGTTTGATAATATTGCCAATCGTCAGGGGCACATTGAAACCACCGCACAGGAAATCTGGAAACAAACGGACGGCAAAGTTGACGGTTACGTCTGCGCTGTTGGCACAGGCGGAACCTTGGCTGGCGTATCAATGGGCTTGAAAGAGCACAACAAGAACATCCAAATTGGCTTGGCTGATCCCCACGGCGCAGCTTTGTACAGTTATTACAAACACGGAGAGTTAAAATCCGAAGGATCTTCTATCACCGAAGGTATCGGGCAAGGACGTATCACAGCTAACCTGAAAGGCGCCGTTATTGACGAAGCATTTCGCATTAGTGACGAAGTTGCTATTCCCTTGGTCTTCAACCTATTTGAAGAAGAAGCATTATGTCTAGGAGGTTCCAGCGGAGTGAATATTGCCGGGGCAATTGAACTCGCTAAACAAATGGGCCCTGGTCATACTATAGTGACCATGTTGTGCGATTCAGGAACACGCTACACCAGTAAAATGTATAACTCAGAGTTTTTAAAGGAACGTGGCTTACCTGTTCCAAAGTGGGTTTCATAAAAAAAAGAAAACCAGCTAGATTCCTGCTTTAATTTCTTTAGAAGGCTGCTTTTGAGCAGCCTTTTATTGTAAGGAGACAAAGTTTTCAAATAATTGAAGCCTTATCACTATAACAATAGGAATCTCCGTGATAGCTTTGACTTTCGACATTGATATTTCCCACTTATTCCTTTTCTAACGTTTGTTTCGATCGAGGTTTTTCTATGGATTTACTTTTTTACAAAGACGCTTACCAAAAATCATGCGAAGCCGTAATCACCTTTGCACAAAACGGATCCATTCGACTTGATCAAACCATTTTCTATCCAACCGGTGGGGGACAGCCCGGCGACAGCGGTTGGATAGAACTTGAAAATGGTGACAAAATTTTGATTACCGAAGCGAGAAAAGGCGAAAGTCACGAAGATATAGTTCTGCATCTTGAAGAAGGCCCTCCTCTTCCCGCTGTTGGCGTAAAAGTTATTGTACACCTCGATTGGGAACGCCGTTATGGGCACATGAGAATCCATAGCTGTCTTCACCTTCTTTGCGCATCAGTTGTTGGTGATGTCACGGGTGGGCAGATTTCTGCTGCAAAAGGGCGTCTTGATTTTAATTTACCAGATACAGCAATTGATAAAATTGCTCTGGAGGATAAAATTAATCAACTCATAGAAGAAGATCACCCCATCACGATGGATTGGATCTCCGATGAAGAGCTGGACAACAACCCCTCAATGATTCGCACGATGTCAGTAAAACCTCCACGAGGTTCGGGGAAAATACGGCTGGTTAAAATTGGGGAGAACGTCGATCTTCAACCTTGCGGGGGAACCCATGTGAAGTCCACAGGTGAAATTGGTAAAATAAAAATAGGTAAGGTTGAAAACAAAGGCAAACAAAACCGACGTATAAACCTCACATTTGCAGATTAGAAGCAGGGAATTCGGCTTATGAGTAATGGATTAAACTCACTGGTTTCAACCCAATGGTTGGCTGATCATTTATCAGCACCCGATGTTCGCGTTGTTGACGGGACATACTATCTCCCCAATGAAAATAAAAATGCTCGGGAAATTTATGAAACACAACACATAAAAAATGCCGTCTTTTTTGATATCGACGATATCTGTGATGAGACAAATCCACTCCCTCATATGATTCCATCCGAGATAAAGTTTGCATCACGCGTGCGAAAACTTGGCTTAGGTGACGGGAATCGGATTATTGTTTATGATCAAAGAGGTCTGTTTAGTGCAGCCCGCGTCTGGTGGATGTTTAAGCTGTTTGGCCATAAAGACGTAGCTGTTCTTGACGGTGGCCTCCCTAAATGGCTTGAAGAAGGCCGTCCCGTTGATGACAACAAAGTCTATCCCGGAGAACGCCACTTCACGCCCCGCTTTAACAGCTTTCTCGTTCGGGATAAGGGACAATTGATCAAAAATCTGGAAACGAAAAAAGAACAGGTTTTGGACGCCCGTGCTGCTGGACGTTTTTCAGGGCAAACACCAGAACCAAGAACAACACTTCGTTCGGGTCATATTCCAGGAAGTTTAAGCCTCCCCTTTACTGAACTTCACACTGAAGAGGGTCTCCTGAAATCCACAAAAGATTTACGCACCTTGTTCGAACAAGCAGGGGTTGATTACTCCAGCCCCGTTGTGACCTCTTGCGGGTCAGGCGTAACAGCGGCTGTGTTAAGTCTTGGACTTGAATTATCTGGCCACAAAAATACTTCTCTTTATGATGGTTCCTGGACCGAATGGGGACAAGAAGGGGAAACTCCTGTAGAAACAGGCTCCTAAAATATTCCATCTATTAACATCCCGACTTAAAGTAACTCGCATTGTTTCAAGATTTTTTCTTTGAAGCAAAAGAGAAATCTTTACGGCAATTACAATGGGTAAAACAATTACAACACCTATCAAAGATAACGCGCGAAACGGAAACTCTAAATCAACAAACATGAACGCCCGTTTTGTTTCCGGAAGCATCTTAAAACACGTTATCTACATGACAGGCGCAACTTCGGTTGGCCTGATGTCAATATTCTTTGTTGAACTGGTTGATATGTACTTTATCAGCCTACTTGGCGAAGAAGTTCTAGCTGCTGCAATCGGGTTTTCTGGCGCTATTACCTTTTTCGTTTTCTCGATTAGTATTGGCCTTTCAATTGGCCTAGCCGCAGTCGTTTCTCGTACGATTGGTGAAGGTAAAGGAGATCAGGCAAAAAGTGTTATTTTTAACGGTCTGCTCATTTCCTTTCTCCTTATGACTTTAATTGCCATCCCGGTGTTCATTTACACTCGCGAGCTCTTAAGCCTGGTGGGAGCAGAAGGTAAAACCCTCGACTACGCCGTTAAATACATGCATATCGCAGTTCTGTCTTTACCTGTGATATCTATCGGGATGTCAATGGGAGCAGTTTTACGAGCTGTTGGGGCAGCCAAAGAATCTATGATCTCGACGATCATTGCAGGTATCGTAAATGTAATTCTTGATCCAATATTTATATTCACCCTAGATTTACATATCGAAGGTGCCGCATATGCAACCCTAGCCGCACGCTTAACAATGGCTCTAGTCGCAGCAATCATTCTTGCACGTCATATGGGCATATCCGTATTCCGTCCTCAAGGTGGTTTGTTTGAGGATGTTAACTCTATTTCCAAGATTGCCATTCCTGCAGCGCTAACAAGTTTAGCGACCCCGTTTGCAAACTCTTACATAACAGTTGCTGTCGCCAATTATGGCGCAGATGCCATCGCAGGGCTTGCCATCATCAGTCGCATCACCCCCTTTGCCTTTGCTGCAGTATTTGCTCTTTCAGCTGCCTTGGGCCCGATTGTCGGACAGAATATTGGTGCCGGCCTGAATATAAGGGTAAAAGAAGCTCTCACCAGCTCTCTATTCGTTATTTTTGCCGTGGTTTGTGCAACTTCACTTATCATGACATTCACAGCAGATTTCATCGTATATTTATTTAATGCAACAGGACAAAGCGCTGATCTATTGATCTTTTTCTGTGTGTTTACGTCTTGGAGCTTTATTTTTACTGGAGCTCAATTTATAGCCAATGCCGCTTTTAACAACATGAACAGAGCCACTTGGTCCACCTTTGCTAATTGGAGCAAGGCAACAATTGGTACCATTCCATTTATTTGGATTGGTGGAAATCTCGCAGGCGCAAAAGGAATAATGGCAGGACAAGCCATTGGATCAATAATTTTTGGTATCCTATCAATTATCGTTGCTTATTATATTGTGGATCGTCCGACAAAGAGTGTTGGACCACGTTATTTTGGTGCTATGCTTCCTGCTGTTCTTTCTCAATTTGGATGGCAGCGTTTCCTCGAAGAACGTTGGAATGCTGATCCAAGAAATCAAAAAGATTGAAAAGTAAGGTGAAAAATCATAATCGTTCAAAGGGGCGGAGTACGTAAAAATGCCAAAAAAAATTGATGATGATACCACATCTTCTGATGGTAAACTGAGCGTAACAATAACATCACTCGAAATGTTCTCGCGTCCCTCAAATTTGATTCTTCATTCGCCCCATGGTCATCAAACCTCCCTTATCAGAGCATATGACCCAACGGTCTCTTTCTATCGATACCTATACAATACAGTCGGCGCTCCTTGGTTATGGTGGGAACGCAGATCGATGCCTGATAAAGATTTACTCAATATAATTAAGGATCAAGCCGTAGAAATTTATGTTCTTTACTTTGATGGCGTCCCTGCCGGTTTTGCAGAACTTGATCGGCGGAAACATCCTGTTATTGAACTCGCTTATCTCGGACTAATACCTGAATTTGTTGGATGTAAATTAGGCCCCTACCTATTGTCATCGATGATCGATATCGCCTGGAGTTATGAGCCGCAACGCCTTAGCGTCAATACCTGTACTCTTGATCACCCTAAAGCCTTGGGGCTTTATCAAAAATGTGGTTTTACTGTGTATGATCAAAGCGCGAAACGCATTGATGATCCCAGACTGAATTCTGTACACCCATTTAACTCTGAAAATTTAAAAACCCAGTAAGATTCGTGTTCAAAGTATCGTAATTAGTTCCTTTTTAGAACGCTTTGATTATAAACAGGCTCATTCAAAAGAAACGATATTGGGTTTCGTGCAATCGGAAAATCACTATCAACGCCAAAATGTCTCTCGTAAATTTCACCGTAGTTACCATAAGATTTAAGAACCCGATAGGCCCATTGCTTATCTAATCCAAGGGATACGGCCTGATCTTCTTTTAAACCCAGAAGAAGTTGTACGGCCTTATTCGTACTGGTGGATGCAATATAATCAATATTAGTAGAATTTATATTTTGAATTTCAGCTTCGAGTAAGGCATATCCAAAAGCACTTGTCACATTGATCCATTCCGGGTCGCTCGCTAAGACCACAATGCCGAGTTTTGGGTTGGTAGTCGCTGAATCAATAATTTCCGCCAAGGGATAATATTTTTGTATTTTTCCATGAAATTGAAGTAATTGAATACGAGGAAGAGCAACGGCTCTACACTTATGATTTAACGCCATTTCCAATAAATCATCAGGAGTCTTATAACTCGCCACGCTGAAACTCGTTTGTTTTTTTTGCCCAAAGACAGCCAGCCCTTGATTGTTTATCTGGTTATTAAGCGTACATACACGTTGACCACTTAGTCTTTGAGGGGCTTTTCCACCTGTGAGATTGAGAACTTTCACATCATTTATCAATAACGGCGCTGATAAAACCGTTATTTGGTGTGAAACATCTCCACGGCTTCCCGACAGCATCACCAAATCAACGCTGTTATTGTTTAGGAAGCTTTCTGTTTTACCCGGAGGTATATAAATTACTTTGTTTGCGTTTTTATCCCTAAAAAGTGCAAGGGTTATGGCTTCACAGTATTCTCTGGCAGCGTTTTCGAGGGGGGGGTTCTCAGATAAAAACGATGTTGTTTTCTCGATACCACAACGCAGATATCCCCGATCTTCAATTGAATCACGAACAGATCCCGCCAAGGCTTGCTCAACAGAAAAAAAGAACAAAAGTAGCGTACAATACGCCTTCCCAAACCGGCCAATCGCAAACAACATGATGTCCTTAAATAATCCCTAGCTAACAAAATTAGGTAACGTAGAGTACCAACGCCTTCTCTACTTTGTATAATTTCATACAATGTTCAAACAAAAAAAGCGGCTGCA
>NZ_JBHUII010000011.1:316723-347902 GCF_042682825.1 Kiloniella antarctica | reverse complement strand
GTGCAGCCGCTTTTTTAACATGCGTGCTTAAAATTAGTGGGCCAGGATCTGGCTCAAGAATTTTTGCGTACGATCAGACTGCGGGTTATTGAAGAACTCTTCTGGTTCATTCTCTTCAATAATTTCACCACCATCCATAAAGATCACTCTATCAGCAACCTTCCGTGCAAAACCCATCTCGTGGGTTACGCAAAGCATGGTCATACCTGTTTCTGCAAGTTCAATCATTGTATCGAGAACTTCCGCAATCATCTCAGGATCAAGAGCCGAAGTAGGCTCATCAAACAGCATAATACGTGGGTTCATACAAAGTGACCGAGCAATCGCCACACGTTGCTGCTGACCACCGGAAAGCTGACCAGGATACTTAAGCGCTTGATCTGGAATTTTTACACGTTCCAGATACTCCATCGCGATTTCTTCAGCTTCTTTCTTCGGCATCTTGCGAACCCAGATAGGTGCAAGCGTACAGTTTTCCAGAACTGTCAGATGCGGGAAGAGATTAAAATGTTGAAAACACATTCCCACTTCACGACGGATTGCATCAATATGCTTGAGGTTACCAGTTAACTCGATGTTATCAACAATGATATCACCTTGTTGGTGTTCCTCTAGACGGTTGATACAACGGATCAAAGTAGATTTACCTGAGCCCGAAGGGCCACAGATAACAATACGTTCACCACGTTGAACATTCAGATTAATATCTTTAAGAACGTGAAACTGGCCATACCATTTATGAACACCGTTCAACTGGATAGCCACCTCATCGGTCTTTTTCGAGGTATTGGTATTTGCATTACTCATAATACCAGGGCTCCTTATCTTTTATGACCAGTGTGAAGTTTATTCTCAAGCCATAGGCTGTAACGCGACATCGAGAAACATGAAATAAAGAACAATAAAGCGATAAACACATAAGTCTCAGGTGCGAGACCACGCCATTTAACGTCTGCAACGGCCACCTGCCCAATTCCGATAAGATCGAAAAGACCGATGATAGATACAAGTGTCGTATCTTTATACAAACCGATAAAAGTGTTCACAATTCCAGGAATAACAATGCGTAAAGCCTGAGGAAGAATAATCAGACGCATGGATTGCCAATAACTAAGGCCCATCGCATCTGCACCTTCGAACTGTCCTTTCGGAATGGCTTGAAGGCCACCACGAATAACCTCTGCCATATAAGCAGAAGAAAACAGAGCAACACCGATCAAGGCTCGAAGTAGTTTATCGAAGTTCACGCCGTCTGGCAGGAACAAAGGCAACATATTCGAAGCCATGAACAAAATTGTGATCAATGGTACGCCACGAACGAATTCGATAAAGCATACACAGAGTGTCCTTACAATTGGCATATTCGATCGTCGACCAAGAGCAAGAACAATCCCGATAGGAAAAGAAGCAACAATACCTGTAACACCGAGAACCAATGTAAGAAGTAAGCCTCCCCAATCAGAACTATCAACTGTTTCCATACCTAATCCACCGCTTAAAAGGAAAAAAGCAATGAAAGGAAATAGCATTGAGAATATAAGAAACAATCCTCTATGTGGAAGCTTGTCGAATAGTACTGGTGCAATGGCAACGATCATAAGCACGAAAGTTATATTCGCTCGCCAATACTCTTCTTTCGGATAAAGCCCGTACATAAACTGATGAAAACGATCACCAATTACAAGCCAACAAGCACCACCTAAAGTACAGTCAGCTTTGGTTTCACCGACAAAAGTCGCACCAGTTAAAGTCCAAAAAATTGAAGTCGAGAGAACATGGTATAAGAAATAACCCGTAACAATAGTTAGGATTGTATTTCCGATACTCGAAAATAATCTCTTTCTAAACCAAGCTATTAATCCTGCCTCTCCCAAAGGAGGAGGAAGATCCGGATGCTCGCCGGGAGCATATTTTTGTTCAGTTAAACTCATCTGCTCCTCCTATCTTTCAACCAAGCGAACACGGTTATTATACCAGTTCATGAATGAAGAAATAACCAGACTAATCGTTAGATAAACCAGCATCGTTATAAAGATAACTTCGATGGCCTGCCCTGTCTGGTTCAACGTTACGCCGCCAAAGGATTGCACAATATCTGGATACCCAATAGCAACAGCCAAAGAGGAGTTTTTTGTTAAATTCAGATACTGACTAGTCATCGGAGGAATAATCACCCGAAGAGCCTGAGGCAAAACAACCAGTCGCATTGTCCAACTTGGACGCAACCCCAATGCTTCAGAAGCCTCGGTTTGACCATGTGAAACGGATTGAATACCTGCACGGACTGTTTCTGAAATAAAGGCCGCAGTATATAGACTTAAGGCAAACCATAGAGCAGTAAACTCAGGTTTAATCGTTACACCGCCTTTAAAGTTAAATCCTTTTAATTCTGCATACGCAAAATCAAGAGGAAATCCCATTACAGAAAATGCCAATAATGGTAAGCCCAGAATCATTGCCACATTGATCAAGAAAACCGGATAGATTTTACCTGTGGCTTCTTGTGTTTTCCGTGCCCATTTTGCAAATACAAAACTCGCGACAAGGCCAATAACCAATGCAATTGGAACCCACATAAAACCATCACCAGGTAGAGGCTCAGGAAGGATCAAACCACGTTGATTTAGAAAAAAGGTGTCATTAAAAAATGACATACTTTGTTTAACAGAAGGTAATCCAAGGAAAATTGCATACCATAAGAGAATTTGCAGTAACAAAGGTACGTTACGCGTCATCTCGACGTAGCCATAAACAACTCTGCTCACCAACCAGTTAGGTGATAGACGCAATACGCCTAAGAAAACACCCAGAATAGTTGCCGCGATGATTCCCAACGCAGAAACCATAAGCGTATTAAACAAACCAACAAGGAACACACGACCATGAGAGTGTTGTGCTGTATATTCCATAAAAGGGGAAATGGCGATATCGTATCCAGCAGGGGCACTTAGAAAATCAAATCCGGTTTGGATACCGCGTTTTTCAATGTTCTGTGCTGTGTTGAAGACGATGAATACGATAAATGCGCCTAACAGGCCAATTACCAGTGCCTGAAAGAAAAGCGATCTAAACCGCTGATCCGTTAAGAGCGAGGCTCCACCCGACCCACGGGCATTTTGTGCAGTTTCAGCCGACATACTGCCTCCTAATGCTTTTATTTTTATTAAAATTAAAGCCTGTTAACCCAAGGTAGGGCCACCAATAAGGCAGCCCTACGAAGGATTAATCAGGCTTTAATGTGCTCGACTTAGCGCATTGGAGGAGCGTAAAGCAAACCGCCATCTTTCCACTGAGCGTTAATACCACGCTCAATATTAAGAGTGTCAGTTAGGTTTGTTTTGAAAGACTCACCATAGTTACCAACGGTTTTAATTACGTTGTATGCCCATTTTGAATCAAGACCAAGCTGTTCACCCATGTTACCTTCAACACCAAGAAGACGAAGGATTTCAGGGTTAGAAGAAGAAGTCATTTCATCAACGTTAGCAGAAGTAACACCAAGCTCTTCAGCAATAATCATCGTGTTAAGAGTCCAACGAGCGATATCGCCCCACTGTTGGTCACCGTGACGAACGAGAGGACCGAGTGGCTCTTTAGAAATGATTTCTGGAAGAACAACCTGATCAGCTGGAGATGCGAGAGTCGAACGGAGTGAGTAAAGACCTGAAGCATCAGTTGTGTAAACATCACAACGACCTTCGTCATATACTTTCGCGCCTTCTTCAGCTGTAGCAATCGGAACAGTTTCATATTTCATGCCTTGAGCACGGAAATAATCAGCCAAGTTCAACTCAGTAGTTGTACCAGTTTGAACGCAAACAGAAGCACCGTCTAGTTCAGTCGCACTGGAAACACCGAGGCTTTTATTCACGAGGAAGCCTTGACCATCGTAATAGTTCACACCGACAAATTCAAAGCCGAGGTTCACATCACGAGAGAAAGTCCAAGTCGTATTACGAGCAAGTAGATCGATTTCACCAGACTGAAGAACAGTAAAACGTTCTTTAGAAGTCGTCGGTGTAATCTTTACTTTCATTGGATCGCCGAATACCGCTGCTGCAACTGCGCGACAAACGTCTACATCAAGGCCTTCCCAAACGTTATCTGCGTTTGGATTGGCGAAACCAGGTAATGGTGTAGCAACACCACACTGTAGCTCACCGCGTGCCTTAACGTCATCAAGAGTGCCAGCCTGAGCTGCGGCGGTCATAGCTGTAGCAGCTGCTGCTGCCACAAAAAGGACTTTTCCGAATTTCATTTTTTGTGTCTTCCCTGCTGTTTAACACGTTTATTGTTTGTTTAAGACGTCGCAAACAGGACATCCCGATTTTTTAATTCATCGGTAGACATATTGTTCACCAACGCAATAAACATGTACTACCAGTAACCTATAGAAGCGGATCGGAAAACAGCATTTTTCACTTTGTCAGGAGACAATTTGAGACAAAAGAATATGTTTTCAATATTTTCAATAGCTTATACTGTTTCTAAAAATTTGAACTTTATTTTATTTTTTAAAATAATTAGCAAAATTTTTCATGTAAAATGGTTAATTTTTATGATTTTCAGAAAAATTGTCGTAACCGCGCCATGGCTATTACCCAAACATAATCCCCATTTAGATGAATTTTATCCTGACTTATTCACCTATGTGATTATTAATAGCTATCGATTCTATAACTTTTAAATATTATTGAACGACTATTACTTGCATAAGTGATTTCCAAAGCAGATGCTGCCATTACTTTTCCTACTCACGTATTGCTAATGAGATGTCCATGCCCAAGAGAGATTTTTCGCAAGATACCAAAATCACGCAGCTTGGTAGAAACCCTTCTGATAATCATGGTGTCGTAAATCCGCCAGTTTATCATGCTTCAACGATCCTTTTCGATTCGGTAGAAGAAATGGAAGCGCGTGCAGCCGTAAAATTTGATAAGGGCACGATCAATTATGGACGTCAGGGAACACCTACAATTTTCTCTTTAGAAAATGCTGCCGCCGAGTTAGAGGGCGGTTTTGGCGCATTTTGCGTATCATCTGGTCTGGGCGCCATTACTACGGCAATCCTGAGTTTTGTAGAATCGGGTGATCACATTCTGGTCACAGACTCTGTATACGCGCCTACCCGGCTATTCTGTAATGACGTACTAACGCGCATGGGCGTCGAAACAACCTATTACGACCCCTTAATCGGCAGCGATATCGAAGGCCTTATCCAACCCAATACCCGTTTAATTTTTACAGAAGCTCCCGGCTCGCACACTTTTGAAATGCAGGATATCCCAGCTATTTCAAAAGCAGCCCACGACAAAGGTGCTCTTGTAATAATGGATAACACCTGGGCAACGGCTCTCTATTGTAAGTCTTTTGACCTTGGGGTCGATATATCCGTACATGCAGGCACAAAATATGTTGTCGGTCATTCTGATGCCATGCTCGGTTTAATAATCACAACCGAAGAATATTATCAGAAGGTAAAAGAAACCACGTTTCACCTAGGTCAATGCTCTGGTCCAGATGACGTATACCTTGCTCAACGCGGTCTAAGAACAATGGCTGTTCGACTTAAACAACATCAACAAAGTACGATCCAAATCGCGAAATGGTTACAAACACGCTCAGAAGTTTCCCGTGTTCTCCACCCAGCCCTACCAGAAGATCCCGGACACAACATCTGGCAACGCGACATGACTGGATCTACAGGTTTATTTAGTTTCATATTAAACCCAACCCCAAAAGCCGCCATTAATGCGATGGTAAACGACCTTGATCTCTATGGAATAGGATACAGCTGGGGTGGATACGAAAGCTTAATCTTGCCAAGTAATCCAAGTTCAATTCGCACGGCAACAAAGTGGGACGCTGAAGGCCCTCTACTAAGACTTCATATCGGCCTTGAAGATCCTGATGATCTTATACGAGACCTTGAGGCTGGTTTTGCAAGAATGTCTTCGCGGTAAAGGACTTGGTCATGAACATAGATTCTCTTTCCCAGATACTTTCAACAATAAAGTTTGATAGCCAGGGATTGATCCCTGCGATTGCCCAAGATAATGACAAAAACGATGTCGTTATGATGGCATGGATGAACGAAGAATCCATCAGAGAAACGTTTAAAAGTGGTCGAGTATGTTATTGGTCACGTTCTAGAAAAAGCCTTTGGAAAAAAGGTGAAACATCCGGACAACACCAGGAACTAGTCGACTTTCTTATCGATTGTGATGGTGACACCATTTTATTGCGTGTAAAACAACATGGAGTGGCCTGTCACACCGGGCGGAGAAGTTGCTTTTATCGTTCTGTACAAAATGATGGCACGATAAAAGAAACAATGAAGGTCGAAAAAGACCCTTCAGAACTCTACAATTCATAACAAAACGAACGATATCTATCTCTTCAACCTGCCTTGGGTGACACCTTGGCAGGTTTTTTATGATTTAAAATCAACTATCTTTCTATTTAAAAAACTAATTAGTGTCGCAAATTTTAGCAGAGCATTAACCCATTACCGTTATCTTTTGCTGGCAATATATAATTAGGCGGTAGGTTAATGAATAAAAATTCAGATTCTGTAATCAGCGAAGAAGAAGTCGACAAAATTGCTGAAGGTGAGATGCTTGACGAAGCAAGAGACGTAGCATCCAGTCTTGAACTGACGTTACAACAAGTTCGAACAGGAAGTTTAGATGGCAAGACAGCCGTTGACCGGCTAGTTCAAAACTCTTCCAACCTTCGGTTTAAAGCGAAATCGGTGAACATTCCAGGGTTGGCGGCTATTACCCACCGACTTGATGAATATCTCGGCGGATTAAATGACCTCGAAGCCCAAAATATTACAGATCTACAAACCTATAGTGACCGTATTTTAGCTCTGCTTGATGGTGAAGCCATGCCGGCTGAGACCATTGCTGAAGTCGTACGGTCCATGCCCCACAAAAGCACATTCAACGTCGAAGATATTGAGATTACCAATACAGAGGTGCTTTTAGTTATTCCGCAGAAAACAGCTGGTAAGGTTGTAGCCCGGGAACTCGAAGCTTGTGGTTACAGGGTTACATCCCTCACAGAGCCCCTCGAAGCTATCACCATGGCACTGGAAACCAGACCTGATTTAATCATTACATCCATGGTAATGCCTCGACTGGGAGGCGCCGATCTTGCGTGTGCGTTAAAAGCAATGCCTTCCACAAGAAGAATACATGTGGCGGTCTTAACTAGCCTGTCTTCCGATGATCCAGCAATGCTCGCTCTACCAATGAACGTTGGTGTTATCCGTCGAGGCAAAACCTTTGGTGATGACCTCGCAGACGTACTGCAGAAATTTAATATTACCTAAAAATTACCAAAATTATCATCTCACCATTGATCAATTGTAACCGCACGTTATTTATAGGGCACATTTACCCGCAATAACGTGCGGTTTTTTATATGGAGAACAAACAATGACTGATCAAGTACGCGCATCACACATCCTTCTTATGTATGAAGGATCCATGCGTTCAACTGCGACCCGTAGCAAAGATGAAGCTGAAACTTTGATGAATGACCTCAAAGCTCAGGTAGAAAACGGTACAGCCTTTGCTGATCTTGCAAAAGAACACTCAGACTGTCCATCTGGGAACGAAGGCGGAGATCTTGGTCAATTTGGCAAAGGTATGATGGTTCCTGAATTTGAACAATCTGCATTTTCTATGCAGCCTGGTGAAACCAGTGATATTGTTGAAACATCATTTGGTTACCACCTTATTCAACGTACAGAATAAGCACTTCAGGTAAAATCAAACGTATCGCTAACACCCCATAACGTTTTCAGAAATCAAGATTATCATAAGGAGATACCCCGTGGTTGACAGTTCAACTGAGCGTCGACTTTTCCCACGATATTGTCATGATTTTAAAGCACTGATCAATATTGATGGGGATTGGGTAACAACGAATTGCCGGGACATTTCAGGGTGTGGAATTAGATTTATTTCAGATCTAAGGCCTACTCTAAAAACAAGTATACAAGTACATATAGATAATCTTGGTCGATTTGAAGGTACGGTTCTGCGCTTCGAAGAAGACGGTTTTATCGTTCACTTGAACGCTTCCGAATTCATCATGCAGCAGTTGGCCGATCAATTATCAAGAGATTTTGTGGGCACTTAGTTGGTACAATAAAAAAAGCGGGGTAAATTCACCCCGCTTTTTTTTATGTCAAAGTAACATGTTAATCGAAAAGTGCATCAATGTCGTCTTGAGTAATACCTTCATTTTCAGCAGAAGGACCGTTCATTAGCTGCTCGTCACCTTCTCTTTCATCACCGGCACCGACAGGCAAGTCCATAAATGCTTCAGCACCCCAGATATTAATCATCGATACAATACGGTCTTCTATAAACCGGAGGGTATTAATAATCTTGGTCATTCTCTGCCCGGTTATGTCCTGAAAATTAGAGGCTTCGAGAATTGTAATAACTTCGTTTGCGATCTTGTCACACGCCATTTGTACATCTGTATCATCATGCAAAAGACCCGAAAGTTCATTAACGGTTTGCTCAATACGCTCGTTCGCATCAAGAATACTATTCGTAGCCGTTTCAGTCGCCATAACAATTGCATCTAATTCGTTCGTAGATTGCGCAAACGAATCATCGGCATCATCTGGATGTTTGATCTGTGCAATTTCTTTTTTAGTTTTCCCAATCATACGCACCATTTGGGCGATTTCTACACGAACATCTTCTGCGTCGTTATAATTTTTCTCTTCTTGAGTAATTTCAGAAGCAGCTTGACGTTGCATGGAGTTCGATTGTTTTAGTGCTTTTATTTCAGACCTAAGCTCATTAATAGATTCAAACAATTGCATGTTTGAAACCGTAGCATTAGGAGCTAACCCCCGACGTAGGCGGACTCCCCGTTCGGCTGAAAATTCTTTTGTTGATTTGTTATCGCTCATTATTGGCTCCCAAATGACCCCCGTATTTGCGAGTAAGCATAGCTGCCAATGCTTAATGCTTTATTGAATATGTTGTTATTCTAACAAGAAAAATGGATTTTTTTTTGACCGGTTGAACAATTTATTAGTATCCGCTTTAACGATTGGTTGAACATTTTGTCATTTTGCCTCAACATAGACGGCCGATTCCGAGTAATATTTGGAGATCGGTAAAAAAAGAATTATTACTATTTAATTTACCAATAGACAGGGATTGGGCACTCAAATGAAGAAGCTGTTTCAAACGGCTGCTGCGTCAATAATTGCATTGACTGCTGCCGCCGCTCACGCCGAAGAAATCAACCCAGCAGTCGTATTCGATATGGGTGGTAAGTTTGATAAATCCTTTAACGAAGGAGTTTATAACGGCGTAGAAAAGTTCTCCAAAGAAACTGGCATTAAATACCGTGAATTCGAAGTTACAAATCCTTCACAACGCGAACAAGCCATCCGGAAAATGGCCCAACGCGGTGCCGATCCAATCGTCGGCGTTGGCTTTGCTCAAGGACCTGCTATAGAAAAAGTGGCTAAAGAATATCCCGACATTCGTTTCACCATTATCGATTCTGTTGTCGACCTTCCAAACGTACAATCTATTGTCTTTAAAGAACACGAAGGCTCCTTCCTCGTAGGTGTTCTTGCTGCTATGGCCTCTGAAAATCATAAAGTTGGCTTTATCGGTGGTATGGATATTCCGCTTATCCGCAAATTTGCTTGTGGTTATGCGCAAGGAGCAAAGTTTGCAAACGCAGATGCTGAAGTTTACAGCAACATGACAGGGACAACACCTTCTGCATGGAACGATCCAAGTAAAGGTTCTGAATTGGCAAAAAGCCAATTTGATAAAGGTGCTGACGTAATTTTTGCTGCTGCTGGCGGTACAGGCATTGGTGTATATCAAGCTGCTAAAGATTCGGGTAAATTAGCGATTGGTGTTGATTCCAATCAAAATCACCTTCAGCCAGGTACCATGCTGACATCCATGACAAAAGGCGTTGATGTGGCTGCTTATAACGCTTTCAAAACAGCAATGGACGGCACATGGAAACCTGGTCTCCATGCTCTTGGACTTGCAGAAAACGGTGTTGATTGGGCCTTGGACGATAACAACAAATCCCTTATTACCGACGCTATGAAAGCAAAGGTAAAAGCGGCTCGTGAAGCTATCGTTTCCGGTTCTATTTCTGTACATGATTTTACAACGGACAATTCCTGTCCTGCTCTGTAATTGAGTAAGTCTTCAGAAATTTAAATACTGAATTAGGTTTTTTATGAGTATAAAAAGCATCAAGACTGGTCAGTCTGACGCAGTGGGGGAGCAGTCAGCTCCCCCACCTGCTATTGAACTAAAATCCATTAGCAAAAGCTTTGGCCCTGTAAAAGCAAATCACAATGTAGATTTAAAAGTTCTTCCTGGAACAATTCACGGCATCATAGGTGAAAATGGTGCCGGAAAATCAACGTTGATGAGTATTCTCTACGGCTTCTATGAAGCTGACAGTGGGGACATATTAATACACGGACGTAAAAAAAGAATCCACTCATCCAGAGATGCTATTTCTTTTGGTATTGGTATGGTTCACCAGCATTTTATGCTCGTAGAAACCTTTACTGTCCTCGAAAACGTCATGCTCGGCGCAGAAGGTGGTACGCTTTTAAACGAAAGTAGCAAAACAGCCAGAGAAGAGCTCATAAAACTATCAAAAGAATATAGTTTATCTGTTGATCCCGACGCTTTAACCGGAGATCTTCCCGTTGGCTTACAACAAAGAGTAGAAATTTTAAAAGCGCTTTATCGCGGCGCCGAGATCCTTATTCTCGACGAGCCCACAGGCGTTTTAACTCCACAAGAAACAGATCAACTTTTTAAAATTTTAGATATTCTTCGCAGTCGCGGTGTATCCATTATTTTGATTACGCATAAGCTTCAGGAAATCATGGCCATTACAGACTGCGTTTCCGTAATGCGCGCTGGCACAATGGTCTCTGAAAGAGAAACAACAGCCACATCCAAGAATGAACTGGCCGAACTTATGGTTGGTCGAAAAGTCCTTTTAGAAGTTAATAAATCAGAGGCTAATCCTGCTGAAATATTACTTGAAGTAACCGACCTTACCCACGAAGAAGGTGGCGTTGTCCAACTTGACAATGTTTCCCTAAAACTTCGCGCAGGCGAAATTGTCGGTATTGCAGGTGTTTCAGGAAATGGGCAAACCGAACTTCTTGCCGCCCTTTCGGGTATTTGCCCCCTGCAAAAAGGGTCTATCCAAATTGGTGATATAAAAATTACCCCTGATGCAGCCTATACTCCTAAAGAGTTCAGGAACATTGGCGTTGGCCACGTCCCAGAAGATCGACATCGTATGGGAATGGTAAACGCCTTTGCGGCAAAAGAAACTGCAATTATGGGCTTTCATAAAGATCCTGTATTTAATCATAAAATCCTTATGGACCAAGATGCAATTGAAGAAAATTGTACGCGATTAATGCGCGATTATGATGTCAGACCAGAAGACCCAAACCTGAAATCGGCTAATTTTTCTGGAGGCAATCAACAAAAGCTCGTTCTTGCCCGGGAAATGGATCGGAATCCGAAAGTCCTGCTTGTTGGCCAGCCAACCCGCGGTGTCGACATTGGAGCCATTGAGTTTATCCATAAAAATTTGATCAAAATGCGCGACGCCGGGTCAGCAATTCTGATCGTCTCTGTTGAGCTTGAGGAAATTATGTCTTTAAGCGATCGCATTCTTGTCATGTTTGAAGGTCGAATTGTCGGGGAAGTTTCAGGTAAAGACGCCGACGCTCGTCAGCTGGGCCTTTTGATGGGTAATGCAGGCAATCAGGAAAATTCTAATAATCAAAAAAATGATCATTCCGGGGAAGTTGCGGTATGAGTAACCCAAGTAAAACATTACCTGCCTGGATTGATGTCGGTTTAATTCCGCTCATTAATATAACTTTTGCCTTTATCGTTTCAGGGTTGGTTATTTTCATCATTGGTGAAGATCCAATAGAAGCTGTTAAATTACTGATTTATGGTGCCTTTGGTAACGATTACAATCTCGGATATACCCTTTACTATACAACCAATTTCATCTTCACCGGCTTAGCTGTCGCTGTCGCTTTTCACGCCAGCCTGTTTAATATTGGCGGTGAAGGTCAGGCTTATATCGGTGGGCTCGGTGTTGGGTTGCTTTGTTTGGCTTTGGATCAATACGTCCCTCTTTGGGTCATTCTCCCCTTGGCCATCATCGTTTCCGGATTATTTGGTGCGGCTTGGGCGTATATTCCAGCTTACCTGCAGGCTTATCGCGGGAGCCATATTGTTATCACAACTATCATGTTTAATTTTATCGCTTTCAGCGTGATGAACTATGTTTTGACGCAGGTCCTAATAGAACCCGGCTCAGGATCACCAGAAAGCAGAAATTTACTGGAGACAGCTCATATCCCAACAATACAAGATGCTTTTGGATGGTTTGGGATCGAAATCGCTTACACTAATTTAAATTTATCCATTGTACTTGCCTTGATTTGTTGTGTCTTCGTTTGGCTTTTCATTTGGCATACCCGTTGGGGATACATGATCCGTATGCTTGGGCAAAACGACGCTGCAGCCAATTATAGTGGCATCAATACCCGCCGAGTTATTGTCGGTACTATGTGTCTATCTGGCGCCCTCGCGAGTTTTGTTGGTATCAATGAAATTATGGGTGTTCATCATCGACTTCTGCTAGACTTCACTGCTGGATACGGCTTTACGGGCATTGCTGTCTCTCTTATGGGACGTAATCACCCGATTGGTATTGTCATCGCAAGTTTGTTGTTTGGTGCTCTCTATCAAGGCGGTACAGAATTAGCTTTCGATATCCCAACAATTCAACGGGAAATGATTTTAACCATTCAAGGCTTGGTCATTTTGTTTTGTGGAGCCTTGGCATATATGGCCAGACCAACAATCGAGCGGTTCTTTTTCCATATGACGAGAAATAACCAAACGGTAGCGGCGGAGTAAAACAATGGATGATACTTTACTTCTGCTTATTTCGACCCTTGATTCTACGCTCAGAGTTTCAACTCCGCTTATACTTTGTGCAATGGCCGGTATATTCTCTGAACGTTCAGGGATTATCGATATTGGTCTGGAAGGTAAACTTCTCGCTGGGGCTTTTGCCGCCGCGGCTGGAGCAGCTGTAAGTGGTTCTGCCTTTATTGGTTTGGGGGCTGCTATTATCACTTCAATTATGATGGCTCTCCTTCATGGTTTTGCCTGTATCACCCACAGAGGAAACCACGTTGTTAGCGGACTTGCTATTAACATTTTAGCCTCAGGACTAACCGTGACACTTGGTGTGGCGTGGTTCCATAAGGGAGGGCAAACACCAAACTTGAGCGGTGATGCACGCTTTTCGCCCATAACACTTCCGGGTGCAGAAACGTTTGCCGACATTCCTTTGCTTGGCCATGTTTATACAGAACTTTTAAGCGGGCATAACCTGCTCGTTTATGTTGCTTTTCTTGCCGTTCCTATTACTTGGTGGATTCTCTATAAAACACGCTTTGGCCTTCGTTTACGTGCGGTTGGCGAAAATCCGCAAGCAGTTGATACCGCAGGAATTTCCGTTGCTTTCCTCAGATACCGCGCAGTGATTTGCGCTGGCATCCTTTGCGGCATAGCAGGTGCTTATCTTTCCACAGGTCAAAATGCAGCTTTTGGTAAAGAAATGTCAGCGGGTCAGGGTTACATCGCCCTTGCCGCGATGATCTTTGGTAAATGGAAACCCCTGCCCGGCCTACTCGCCTGTTTACTATTTGGTTTCCTAGATGCCATGGCGGTAAGGCTTCAAGGGGTTTCCTTCCCTGGAATTGGCGAAATTCCCGTCCAATTCATGCAGGCATTACCTTATGCCCTGACCGTAATCCTTTTGGCGGGATTTATTGGAAAAGCGGTGGCACCAAAAGCCATTGGTAACCCGTATGTAAAAGAGAGATAATATGGAACAAACAGATATACTCTCTCTTCTTCGAGAGAATATGACAAAAGCCCATGCACCCTATTCCAAGTTCAACGTAGGGTCTGTGATCGTCTCGACAGACGGGAAGTTTTATAGCGGATGCAATGTTGAAAATGCCGCTTACCCCTTAGGTGTTTGCGCAGAAGCTGGAGCCATTTCGGCTATGATTCAAAACGGTAGCAAAGGCATTCATGAGATTTATGTGATGGGAGCAGGAGACGCTCTTGTCACGCCCTGTGGCGGTTGTCGCCAAAAAATTCGTGAGTTTTCAACAGCTAATACAAGAATACACATCTGTGGACCGGAAGGTTTACGACAGAGTTTTACAATAGAAGATCTTCTTCCTTTTTCATTTGGACCTGATAATTTGAAACATGAATAACTCAAAACAATCCACGGATATTACAGCTTCAGAACTTATCCGTGGCCGCCTTAATGGCGTTATCCCAGAAGTCGCAATCATCCTTGGTTCTGGTTTAGGACCACTCGTCGAAGCTGTCGAAAATCCAAATACAATTTCTTACAAAGATTTACCAGGCTTTCCGCAACCCTCTGTCGAAGGGCATGCCGGTTCGCTCATATTAGGTCAAATCAACGGTATAGAAGTCCTTATTTTACAAGGGCGCAGTCATTACTATGAGAACGGTAATGCCACAGGTATGTTAACTGTTATAGAGACCATTAAAGAGCTCGGATGTTCTCAACTACTTTTGACCAATGCGGCGGGCAGCCTCAACAAAGCAGCAGGTCCCGGCAGTATTATGCTTATCACTGATCATATCAATTATTCGGGTATGTCCCCACTGATCGGTGCACGTGGCAATGATCGCTTCGTAGATTTAACCGATGCCTATGATCCCGCTATCCGGACTGAGTTAGCTAAGACGGCTAAAGACATTAGCATTGAGCTGCATGAAGGTGTCTATATGTGGTTCTCAGGTCCTAACTTTGAAACCCCCGCAGAAATACGAGCCGCCGCCATCTTGGGTGCCGATGCTGTTGGAATGTCCACCGTGCCAGAGGTTATTTTAGCCCGAAGGGCGAACCTCAAGACTGCGGCCATGTCCATCATCACCAACTATGGCGCTGGCATGAGTGATATCGCCCTCACCCACGAACAAACCATGCGCAATGCTAAAACAGCCGCCCAAAGTCTCATTACATTGGTCAGCTGCTACCTTAAAAATTTGGGTAAATCTGATGACTGACAAAGCAAAACTAGCCCTTAGCCTGCTGGACCTCACAAGTCTATCTGTAGACGATAGCGACGCCTCTATCCAAAGGTTATGCTCAAAGGCAATCACTCCTTACACCGCCGTTGCGGCAGTCTGTGTATTTCCGCCGTTTATTAAGGTTTGCAAAGAAGCTTTAAAAGATAAAGGCGTAAGATTTGCCGCTGTTGCAAATTTCCCAAGTGGAAGCGAAGGCCTTGAAGCGGCCATTGCTCAAACAAAAACCATCGTTGAGTTGGGTGGAACAGAAGTTGACGTCGTTGTCCCTTACCAAGCTTGGATAGCAGGTGATAAAACCAGTGCCCCAGAACTGGTTCGGGCATGCAAAGATGCTTGTGGGGACAAAGTTTCCCTAAAAGTTATTCTTGAAAGCGGCGCCTTTGAAGATCTCACCTCTTTATACGAACTCAGTATCGCCGCTATTAATGCGGGGGCTGATTTTATAAAAACCTCAACAGGTAAGACGGATGTCTCTGCGACACTCGAAACCGCAGAGACCATGTTGAAGGCAATCAAGGGCAGCGGCAAACCTTGTGGGTTTAAAGCATCCGGCGGTATTAGGACACATGCTCAAGCCGTTGAATATATGGACCTTGCAGCCGATATCATGGGTACTGATTGGGTAAATTCAAAAACCTTCCGTTTTGGCGCCAGCGGTCTTTTAGATGATCTTTTGAACGTACTCGGTCATCAAAAACAGGTGGCTGATGAAGGCGGGTATTAATGTACCTTCCCCAAGAAATTATACGGAAAAAACGAGAAGGTCTGGCCCTGGATGAAAAAGAAATAGCCTTTTTTGTTCAGGGCATTACCAATGGTTCTATCAGCGAAGGGCAAATCGCAGCCCTCGCAATGGCGATATTTTTCCAAGGCATGTCTGCACCTGAAACGGTAGAGCTTACCCGGGCCATGACCTGTTCGGGTGACGTCATCAATTGGTCCGAGCTACAAGATCTCGGCCCGGTACTCGACAAACATTCAACGGGCGGTGTCGGAGACAAACTAAGTCTCATGCTGGCCCCTATCATTGCTGCTTGCGGTGGTTACGTTCCGATGATATCTGGCCGTGGCCTTGGACATACGGGTGGCACCTTGGACAAGCTTGACGCGATACCGGGGTACCAAACAGTCATTGATATTGATCGTTTTAAGAAGGTAACCCGGCAAGCTGGCTGTGCGATTATAGGACAGACAGAAAACCTTGCCCCGGCTGACAAGCGTTTCTATGCGGTAAGAGATATCACTGCCACGGTTGAATCCATTTCACTCATTACCGCGTCCATTCTTTCCAAGAAACTTTCTGCTGGCCTCCAGGGGCTTGTCATGGATGTTAAGGTCGGAAACGGAGCCTTTGCCGATACCCTGGACATGGCTGACGAACTTGCCCAATCGATCGTTCAAGTCGCAAAGGGTGCAGGCCTCCCCGCCACTGCCTTGATTACAGATATGAACCAGGTTTTAGGAACCACGGCAGGCAATAGCCTCGAAGTTCACGAAGCTCTCCAGTACCTCAAGTCAGAAAGCCAAGATCATCGTCTGGAAGAAGTGACAACGGCACTTTGCGCCGAGCTGTTGATGACAGGGGGCCTTGCCCGGGATCACGAAGACGCCACGACCAAAATCCAGAGCGTTTTGGATAATGGAAAAGCTCTGGAATTGTTTCAAAAAATGATATCAGGCTTGGGCGGCCCAACAGATTTTTGTGAAAATCCAACCAAGCACCTTGCACAAGCAACCGTCGTAACAGATGTATTTCTCCCTGAAGAGGGTTATCTTTCCTCTGTTGATACCCGTGCTATCGGTATGGCCGTGGTATCTCTTGGCGGTGGACGCAGCAAAGCCGGGCAAGCCTTGGACTATAGCGTGGGCTTTGATCACATCCTTCCTCTCGGAACCAAGATTGATCTTCAAACCCCTGTAGCACGTATCCACGCGCAAAATAAGCAAGATGCTGAGATGGCCATCGGGAAATTTAAATCTGCCCTAAAACTCTCGTACAACAAGCCAGTTTCACGAAAAGCTATCTTAAAAAAAGTTATGAGCTAATATGTCTAGAGCTTTCATTTTACTACTTGATTCCTTTGGTATTGGTGGCGCACCAGATGCCAAATCCTTTGGCGATCACGGCGCAGATACCCTTGGTCACATCGCCCAAGAATGCGTCAAGGGCCACGCTGATATCACTGGGGTGCGTAAAGGCAATTTAAGTTTACCGAACATGGAATCCCTTGGACTTGGCTTGGCCGCAAAGACCAGTACAGGAACCATTCCTGCAGGGTTCTCGGACACAATCCAGCCCACTGGTATTTTTGGGACAGCAAGCGAAACCAGCAATGGCAAGGACACACCAAGTGGCCATTGGGAAATTGCAGGTGTCCCCGTTGATTTCGACTGGGGATATTTCCCCCACACCATCCCCTGTTTTCAAGAAGCCCTTGTTTCATCCATCATAAAACAGGGACAGTTACCCGGTATCCTCGGGAACTGTCATGCCTCTGGTACCGAAATTATTGCCCAGTACGGCGAAGAACATATGAAAACTGGAATGCCGATTGTTTATACTTCTGCCGATAGCGTAATACAGATCGCCGCCCATGAAGAGAGCTTTGGCTTGGATCGTCTGTTAGATCTTTGCATAAAAGTCCGTGGTCTTGTCGATGATCTGAATATCGGTCGCGTTATTGCACGCCCTTTTATCGGGACAAAAGCATCCGAATTTAAGCGTACAGGCAACAGACGCGATTATAGTGTCCTTCCCCCTGCGCCAACTCTGTTGGACGGTGTAAAGGCAGCCGGGCGGGAGATGATCGCCATTGGTAAAATCGCAGATATATATGCTCATCAAGGGCCGACCCAGGTGATCAAGGCATCTGGTCATGAAGAACTTTTTGATAAAACAATGGAACAGGTTCATACCGCCCCGGAAGGGTCGTTGATTTTTACCAATTTTGTCGATTTTGATAGCCTCTATGGACATAGAAGAGATGTCAGCGGTTATGCGTCTGCTTTGGAAAACTTTGACCAAAAGCTACCCGAACTTATGGCCGCACTAAAGCCCGGTGATCTGGTTATATTAACAGCAGATCACGGTTGCGACCCCACCTGGCCCGGCACAGATCACACTCGTGAGAACGTACCCGTGCTCGCTTTTGGACCTGAAATATCTTCGAAAGATATCGGCCTCAGAAATACCTTTGCCGACATTGGTCAAAGTATTGCCCGTCACCTCAATATCCCTGCATTAAAAGCCGGAACTTCCTTTATCTGACATAACTGAAATAACAAGTCCCTAATAGAGCATAAACTCCAGGAACGATTAACCAGGAATGATTAAATGGTATTGAAAGCAGAATTACATACCCATCTCGAAGGCACAGCCTCTCCTGAGTTGGTGAAACATCTGGCGCATCGTAACACCATGTCCCTTCCAACAGATTTGTTTAACACTGATGATACTTACAAATGGACAACGTTTCTCGAGTTTTTAAAGGCCTACGACCTTGCAAGCTCAGTTATCAAAACACCTGAAGATTATCGGGATGTGACCTACGACTATTTAAAACAATGTGCGCAGCAAAATACGATCTATGTCGAAGTTATGTCTTCGCCAGATCATGCGGCGATGGCAGGGATGGGATATCAAGATCACCTGGATGGCATCGTCCAAGGGATTGAAGACGCCCAAAGAGACTTTGATATCATCGGACGAATTATTGTCACCTGCGTACGTCATTTAGGGCCAGAGAGATCCTTGGTCGTTGCCAAACAAATAACAGGTGCGCTTCATCCCTTCGTTGTTGGCTTTGGGATGGGCGGCGATGAAAACGCACATCACCCGTCCGATTTTGCACCAGCTTTTAATCTCTGCCACGAGGCTGGATTACCATGTAATGTTCACGCTGGCGAAATGGCCGGTCCTGAATCAGTTCACGCCGCCTTAGATCATCTTCCCGTGAAAAGGATCGGGCATGGCGTAAGGTCCATTGAAGATTCCAATCTGGTTCAACGGCTTATCGATCAGAACATTACCTTGGAAGTTTGCCCGGGAAGTAACATAGCGCTTGGGGTATATCCAAATTTTGCTGAACATCCTTTTTTAAAATTAAAAGACGCGGGATGTAAAGTAACCTTGAGTTCAGATGACCCTCCCTTCTTCAATACATCAATTTCCAGAGAATATGGGATCGCCTCAGAGCATTTCGCGCTTTCCGATGACGAGCTTATCGATATAACAAGAACATCGCTCGAAAATTCCTTTGCCGACCAAAAAACCAAAGACAAATTGCTCGCACGTCTATAAATATAAATAGTCTCAATATCCTCTCATGGATCTCTGATTCCACATGCTTTAGGTAACGTTCTTTTAAATGGCCAAACTTTATTTTTATTACTCCTCCATGAACGCAGGTAAATCGACGGTACTGCTACAATCGAGCTATAATTACCAGGAACGAGGCATGGGAACTCTTCTGTTTACCGCAGCTTTGGATGATCGATATGGAACAGGTAAAATATCCTCACGTATCGGTCTGCAAGCAGAGGCGTTGATCTATTCGAAAGAAGACGATCTCCTTACCATGGCCAAACAAGAGCTATCGGAACGCAAAATAAATTGTGTGTTCGTTGATGAGGCCCAATTTTTGACAAAAGACCAAGTGTTTCAAATCAGTGAAATCGTCGATCATCTCAATATCCCTGTCCTAGCCTATGGTTTGAGAACAGATTTCCAGGGAAATCTGTTTGAAGGCAGTAAACAATTACTTGCTTGGGCTGATGTCTTGCACGAACTCAAAACTATTTGTCATTGCGGAAGTAAAGCGACAATGGTTATGCGGGTTGATGAAAGCGGTGACGCCATATGGGAAGGATCACAAGTAGAAATTGGTGGTAATGATCGTTACGTTCCCGTTTGTAGAAAACACTTTAAATCAGAAGTCCTTGGCTATCTCCGATGAAAGGCCATTTTGAACTAAAATTTTGATTAGTAATCAAGATTGATAGCTAATGTAGATCTTGGTTCAAAATTATCCCCAAAAGCCCCATTTTCAATAATTTATTTAGTTATAGTTAACCTCTGATCAATAGTCTGTACTCTCATAACACGTTACTCCTCATCATTTTTCAAACATGAGGGATAATAAGGGGTCTTTAAGGTTGGGGAATAGTTAATGAGCGCAGTTGTTCAGGGCTCACTGATAAAGTTTGGTCGCACGACAACACTCTTATCGTTAGCAGTTAGTATTTTTTTGATGAGTGTGTTCTTTTTCACAGTTTTCAAACTTGAAAGTGTTGCGATAAAACAGCAAGAGAAATCATTTAGTGAACAGCAGTTCTTGCAAACACGTATTACCCAGAAAGCCTTTCAAGCTACACTGAATAACATTAAAAATTATACACTGGAATTTTCTCAATTTCCGGCCCGACAAGTTCTGGCCAATAACTTTCCCATTGATCAGTTCGAAAAAGAACTGTCCAGAATAACAACCTTTCATCCCTCAATCAGTGGTACGATCTTGTTTGATGGTAATCAACAGGTTCATACCAACACAATAAACAACGAACCTAAGAATAGTATCCTCCATAAAACTGTCGGTAAATGGGTAAAACAAAATTGGATCGCTCTAAGTTCAGCCGAGATCGAGCTCATTGTTCCACCGTTCTATGCCACATCACAAGAGCAATTTTTTGCCCTTATGGTCCCCATTAGAACAGGGAAAAAGCTTGTCGGCGTATTGGTTACAGTTGTTGATATTTCTGTTTTATCAAATGAATATATAGCCCCCATGCGATCAGGAAAGCATGGTGCCGGATATATGATTAACGAGAGTGGATTGATTCTTTACGATCACGAAATTGAAATTATCGGCAGAAATATCTTTGATGGATTACATAAAAATTTCCCGGACTTACAACGTATTGATCGACTGCTAATTTCACAACTTTCTGGCCAAGGAGAATATCATTTTACGGTCACCCGGCAGGGTAAAAAAGAGCTTTTACGAAAACTAACCTCTTGGAACAAAGTGCAAATTGATAACAAATATTTTGTGATTAGTCTCTCAGCGCCAGATACCGAAATTGTCGGTCCGATTCAGGAACTCAGACAGCATGGTATTTTTATGGCGATTGTGCTCTCTTTCGGGTTAGTACTCGTAACTATTTTGATCTACAAAAATACCAATAGAGCTCTTATTCGGACAACGCTTAAGCTTGAAGAAGAAATTGAAGTACGAACCAACTCACTAAATAAAACTGAAAAAAGCTACCGTGATACCGTTCAAAACGCAGGGATTGGTATTTACAGAACAACGCCAGAAGGAAAATTTCTAAGAGCAAACCCTTATCTCGTACGCATGAACAATTGTAATACCGAAGAAGACCTTATTCAGATTGCAAATTCGACAGTTGATCAATGGTATATCAAACATGACAGGCGAGATGAGTTTAAAAAAATTATGGCCGAAAAAGGCTATGTTGATAATTTTGTATCAGAGGTTGCCACCTACAATTCGGATCATAATAAATGGATCAGTGAAACCGCTAGAGCTATTCACGACGAAAATAATGAAATTCTTTACTACGAAGGCACTGTTCAAGATGTGACACATCTGGTTATCGCCAAGGAAGCACAACAAAAAAGTGAAGCGAATCTCAGAGCACATATAACTGCAATGCCCGATCTAGGAATCATTTTTTCACTATCTGGAAAAATTTTAGATATTTACGGGAACCAAAATTTGCTCGCTCAACCCCGGGAAGAAATGATAGGCAAGTCGCTCAATGAGCTTGCATCAGTTATAAAGGCAGAAAAATGGCTTCAAATCATAAAAATGACCGCCGAGACAGGCGACGTACAAAGTCACGAGTACAATCTAACGATCAATAAGGATTTAAGATGGTTCGAGGCACGATCTTCCCTCATCAAGGATGTGCCTAACTCTCCCTCACGGATAGTCATCCTAATTCGGGATATTACGCAGCGTCATCTAGATAAACAAGTAATACTGTCCGCCTTGGAAAATGCCGATATCGCCAATAGATCTAAAACCGAATTCTTGGCCAATATGAGCCATGAACTCAGAACTCCTCTTAATGCGATACTCGGGTACTCTGACATCATGATACAGGAATTGTTCGGTCCCGTACAAAACGACAAGTATCAGGAATATATCACTGATATTCATACAAGTGGTCAGCACCTTCTAGATATTATTAATGACATTCTCTACCTCTCCAAAATAGAGGCAGGAACCTATGTGCCTGATGAAACAACAACTGAATTAAGCTCTATCATAAAAGACACAAATCGGATCATCAATGGGGCAGCCATTGAGAAAGGTATCGCCTTTATAATTGAGGAAATACCGAATATCTCTCTCCGATGTGACCCAAGAGCCATTAAGCAGGTAGTGATTAACTTGTTATCCAATGCTATAAAATTCACCCCTCGCGGCGGAAACGTGGACCTGTCGACCACAATTGGAATCAACGGTTTGACCCTTATCATCAAGGATACAGGGATAGGCATAAAGAAATCTGACATCCCACGTGTTTTGGAGCCATTTGTCCGAGTTGGAACCAGCCAAATAACAGAAGAATCTGGAACCGGAATTGGCTTATCGCTTACCAAGAAACTTGTAGAGTTTCATGAGGGAACACTTGAAATTGAAAGTATGATCAACGAAGGAACGACTGTAACTGTTACCTTCCCAACAGAACGCATTATAAATAATAACTGAATAAAATAACGATCATCAGCCTCTTCTTCTTTTTCTCCTTAAGATGGCTTTATCAGCAAATTTACAGATGTATTGACTATTGGTGTTAGCATTGCTGGATGCCGTGCTACTGCGCAGTAAAACACCGGATGCCGTTTTATTATTGTTAATGCAGGTATTGCTCAACAGAAAAAGTACACCTCGAGCCTCATGATGGACATCGTTTTAGCTAGAAGGTCTCGATCCCGTCAAAAAGCTTTGGACAATGCCGATCACTCGGGTTGAACAACTTCTGGGTTAGATTGAGAAGTTGCTCCTTACATCACAATCGTAAATCGTTTTCGACACTATTTAAATTCTGTTTGAAAATCGCTCGAATGCTGTAATGCGCTTAACAGGGATAAAGCTCGTTGAATTTTGGTAAATATCGGCCTTGAGATATTCTAACTCGGCTTCATGCTCATCCTCTGAGCAGTCGATATACCATGCTTTTGGTTGCCCATTCGCCCCATCGTTCCAACGATATCCACGCGCTTTTAGTATGTCTTTACTTTGAAACGGTGCTTGTTCAGCACATATTCTATAAACGGGCTTTCTAGCATTCTCGAGAAGCGCCCTTAAGGCACTCTTATCAGACCTAGGCAAATCACGTGACAGAATTTCAAGCCCAGCACGACAGTCCGTCTCTGCCCGGTGTGCATCATAGAAAAAACCATAATGGACGGCAATATACTCAAGCTTGGAACCTGCAATCCCTTCCCGGCTCCATGGAATATCTTTTTGCGAACACCCCCAGGATTTTTTTTCAAAGATCGGCCATTTTATCTCGACGAACTTACGATCAAAATTAGCATTGTGAGCAATCACGAGATCGACTTGCGAAACCATTTGTGTAACGACTTCACCAGCAATCTTTTGCCCCTTAACCATCTCATTGGTAATGCCCGTTAATTCCGTTATCTCGGTTGAGATCGGTTTTGATGGTTCCTGTAGTTGATCAAATGCAGGCTCAAGGTCCAAAATTTGGCCATGACGGGTAAACCGAAAAGGGATCATGGCCAACTCAATGACCTCATCCTGGTCATGATTTAACCCTGTGGTCTCAACATCAATATAAAGCCCCTTACGGATACTGACCGTGTCATCTTCAATCGCCTGATATACATTTTTAATCTGTAAACGCTGAAGCACACGAAAATCTTCTGTTGCATCCAACTCTTGGGCTAATTGATTGTAACGATACATAAATTAATCTTTTTAGTTCAAGTAATCGGTCGACATATCTTTGCAAAGTCGAGAAAAGCCTTGATTGCTGTGGTTAAGGGCTATCAAGGTTTACCTCATTTGTTACAGACTACATACTTGAGATCTATAACTCAGCCAAATACTAACTTCTCAATGTTCACAAAAAATGTATTGATGCTCACCCTGATCACAGGCATTGTTACATGATCTCAATATATTAGCTTCCTTTGGTTTTGTGGTGATGAGCGAAGAAAATATAATATCCCAACCAATTTCCTTTCTCTCAGACCGGGCCCTGCCAAGTCTTAAGCGAGGGTTTGAGTGGTGGGAACTTTCTGACGGCCTTATCGGAAGTGATCAGGAAACATCGACTATTCTTGAGAATATACAAATATCAATAATCCAGCAGGAGGATAAGATCCCTCCCCTTATTCATGCAGGTATGACATCCGTAACCGCTCTTGTCTTTGGGCAAATTTGGGCGAAAAACTGTAACGGATCAACCTTACCCGATGAAGAATTCGATCAAGCCGTCACCGAACAATATATTAAAGTACTAAATGAAAATAAGCCGTTGGTTCATGAAATTATTGCTCACCTACATCACCCCATAAAGGGTAATTGCTTGGTCAGTTATGAGCGCTTGTTACTGCCTTGTCGCTTTCGCAGTGGGGGGAATGTGATTGGGAGTGTGACGGGTTTGAAATCATTCTCTGTATTGCCAAGTACTCCAAATCAAGCCGATCCATCCAAACCAACCAGTCATTCGGATTGATCTCTCTCGGTTGTTCCGCCCAATGTGATCCAATGGGTTCACAATGGAAATATCCTTCTTTCAGCGCAAATCCTGAAAGACAGAGTCTCTCATCCATAAAACCATAGACGTAATCAGGTTTCCACTTCAAAAGCGCAGTAGATAAAGCAATCCTGGACATTAAACCCGCTAAATTTTGTCGCGCACAAGACTTGTCCACCCAAACATCGCCATGATAAACGACACGCCCCTTAATACGTTGTGCAGCAGGACTTGAACTTTCTTTTAATATACCACCATGAAGCCGTTTGAGGTGTTGCTGCCAATAAATGGCTAGGGTCGTCTCCCCAAGTTCAGAGAGCCGCATGACCTGTGTGCCGACGGTTTCCCCCTTTGTATTAAAGCCCCTCACCCAAAAACCATTACGGGGCATAATGTCATAATATTTTGAACTAAAAGGCTCAGAGATATCTTTTCGACCTTCAATAGAGCTACAAACGCGTTCCAGTTCTTGAAAATCTTCACTGATCTCTATCCCGACACCCTTTGATTCTAATTCCATTTCCAAGCTGGATATCAGACGTGTTACGGCATGTATGACCGAAGCTTTATGCATTAGTTTCATCCCTATAAATTATTGTTCGAAAAGAAAAAACGAACATATAGGAATGCTTATGAAGTTCTTGTTAGCCAGATAAATTTGCCGCGTGAATGTCACAGAAAACAAGATCATCAAGAGTACGAAAATATGCCATCCCATTTGCTAGCCCAAGCAAACAAGGCCTTAGCATGATTTTGCTAAGGCCTTGTTTTATATGGTGCGCCCGACAGGATTCGAACCTGTGACCTACTGATTAGAAGTCAGTTGCTCTATCCAGCTGAGCTACGGGCGCTTATCATTTTGAGAAGACTTAATGCGTCCAACGCCCCAAACGGTTGGTGCCGAAGTTGTCACCATATCCTTTGGGTTTCATTTTGCGCTCTTTAGGCTCTTCTACGCTGTACATTACACCTTCACGCTTGGCGTAAGATATGGCTTCTTCTTTGGTATCGAACCACATACGGAGCTGTCCGCGCGTATCGCGACTGGACGTCCATCCCATAAGAGATTCGATCTCACGGGCTGTATCCGGCTCATACTCGACCAGCCACCGCTTAGTGTTGGCACGGCCAGACTGCATTGCATTTTTGGGAGGCTGATAGATACGAACTTGCATGTTGATCCCCAAGAATTCGGCTTTCACAAAACCGACGAAAGAATTTTGGTGGTCGGGGAGAGAGGATTCGAACCTCCGACCCTCTGGTCCCAAACCAGATGCGCTACCAGGCTGCGCTACTCCCCGTGACCACGGTCATCGTATAAGACAGAGTAACACGCAAGGCAACTATCTTTTTATAAAACTGACGTCTTTTTTTTAATCAACCGCTTTTTAAAAGGTGTTGTATTTTTTACATTAAAAGACACATTGCCCTGAATTGATTAAAAACCCTATAAGGTAAAAACAATTGGCACCCAATCGATAACCCCATAAGAAAGCAGTACCGTTTATGTCTTCACTCTTTGGTTCAGATTTTTGGATTATGGCGCAGGTCAGACAATCCAATCAAGAAGGCATACCAGCAATGGTCATTCACAAGGGGGATGCAGATAGAGGCAGTCTTCTTTTGAAAATCAACTTGCTTGGCCCCGGCTGTCAGGTACTCAACCAGACACGCGATATTGATGGTAATCTGGCGTGGCTTGCCGCCAACAAGGGGGAACTGATGGCGGAGCGGGATGCGGATGAATATATCGAGCGCGCGATAAAGCGCGACCCGGATGTCTGGGTTGTAGAATTGGAAGACCGAAATGGTAACAACCCCTTTGGCGGCGAAGTTCTTTAGAAGGTCCGCTTTGAAAATTTACCGTTCTCGCGTCGCCGTAAAGTTCAACTTAGGGTTATCTTCCTGGATACGTCCCATATCCCAGTGATTACGAGCCATATAGACCGGACAACCATCTCTGTCATCAGCAAGCGATCCTTTGTTGCGATCAAGGAAATGCTTCATTGCAGCCTCATCATCTGATGTTACCCAACGCGCAGTGACAAAAGGTGCGGGCTCAAAGCCAACGTTAATACCGTACTCCTGCTCTATTCGAGCAAGAAGGACTTCAAGCTGGAGTTGCCCAACAACACCAACAATATACATGGCGCCAATCACAGGGCGGAAAACCTGTGTTACACCCTCCTCCGCCAAACTTTCTAAAGCTTTGGAGAGGTGTTTGGCTTTCAACGGATCATCAAGGCGCACCCGTTGCAGAATTTCCGGCGCAAAACTTGGGATGCCAGAGAACCGGATATCCTCGCCCTCTGTCATACTATCGCCAACCCGTAAAGTCCCGTGGTTGGGAATACCAATAATATCCCCCGGCCACGCTTCTTGGGCCAGTTCCCGGTTTTGAGCAAAGAACATAATCGGATTATGAACACTCATGGACTTGCCAGTACCAATTTGGTGAAGTTTCATGCCACGGGTGAACTTACCGGAACAAATCCGCATAAAGGCAATGCGATCACGGTGTTTAGGGTCCATATTCGCCTGCACCTTGAAAACAAAACCAGTGACTTTGGCATCATCTGGTTTTACTTCACGCGGATTAGCTGGTTGTATCTTTGGCGCTGGTGCAAATTCGAGTACCGCATCCAACAACTGCTTAACCCCGAAACTTTTTAACGCAGATCCAAAATACACAGGTGTAAGATGGCCTTCACGGTAGCTTTCCAAATCAAATTTTGGACAGGCATCCATTGCCAAATCAGCCTCTTCAAGAAGAGTTTCGTACTGATCTTCAGGTATAAGATCAGGAAGTTCATCACCGAGTAAAGGTGCAGAAATAGGTGTTCCGTAGTCATCTTCACCCGAAAAAGGGATCATCTCTTCTTTGACAAGATCATAACACCCTTTAAAGGTTCCACCGCCGCCAACAGGCCACACCATGGGTACGGTATCAAGCGCAAGAGCTTCAGCGACTTCATCAAGGATCTCAAAAACATCGCGACCTTCGCGGTCCATTTTATTGACAAATGTAATGATCGGAATATCACGTAGGCGACATACTTCAAAAAGCTTGCGTGTTTGCGCCTCAATACCTTTGGCAGCATCGATCACCATAATCGCGGAATCAACCGCGGTCAGAGTCCGATAAGTGTCTTCACTAAAGTCTTCGTGACCAGGCGTATCGAGAAGGTTAAAAGTAGCCCCTTCGTATTCGAAGGTCATAACAGAGGTCGTCACGGAAATTCCACGCGCCTGTTCGATCTTCATCCAATCCGAATGTGCCCGTCGGTTATCGCCCTTGGCCTTCACCTGACCCGCCATACGAATAGCACCACCAAGAAGCAAAAGCTTCTCAGTCAGGGTCGTCTTACCCGCATCAGGGTGTGAAATGATAGCAAATGTGCGTCTAGCGGCAGCTTGTTTAGAGACTTCAGAGGACATGATCTTTGTTTCTTAAAAGTAGGTACACAGATATGTACACTTTTATGAAAAACTCCATACAGCACATATCTAAAAACTGCGCAGACAATCTCGCTTCTAATGCTTTTCGTCAAGAATAAAGAGATTTATCCGTCAATTCCGCCCTTATTACACCAGTTAGCTTTCATCAATATAGAACAACAAGCTGTATATTTGGTTCGAAATTCAAGAGTCCGTTTCGACCTTCTTTAGGAATAGCTACTGCACTCAAAAGGGTCATCAAAAAAAATCTTGATCACAACATAACCACTATATGTAACGTATCTGTGTGTTCTTACTTTAAATAAAGTCGATTATCTATTTGATATAAAACATTTATAAGTAATATCTACATTTCACAAGACAACTCCCTCATAAGTGGAATTAGCTTAGTTTAATTGAAATTTAAGATACATGGCGCAATATTAATAAAACAGGGAATGCTCGCGTATTTAATACCTTTGAAAGGAGGCCCTCATGTTTAAGTACATCACACTTGCGGTGATCGCTTTTTCGGGCTTGATAGCGACGGTCCCGGCTTATGCTCAAAATCAGTGCGATAAGCGTGCCAGTATTCTGGAAATGCTCTCGCACAAGTATAGCGAAAAGACTCAAGCTATCGGTGTTACCAATAAAGGTGGGTTAATTGAAGTTCTCACTAATAAAGATGGAGCAACCTGGACCATTATCGTCACAACACCTCATGGTATCAGCTGTCTTGTTGCCGCAGGTGAAGGATGGCGACAGCTAGAAAAGGCAGAATTAGAGCCTGAAGCTTAAAAACTCTGCTCTGATCCACAAATCACGTAATTATTGTTGTAATAAGTGGTGATTGGCAATATCTCCAGCCTTAATACCCAGCCGAAGTGCGGTGCCCGCGTTAAGCTCTAACACCCCAATGACATTCCGACCGGATGAAATGGTCCGGGTTGATAACGGGGTCGTGTTTTCTTCTATGTATACTATTTTTCCCTCGGAATTTAAGAACAACATATCTAAGGGTAGGTAAGTATTCTTCATCCACATCATGACATCGTTTTCGTCTTCATAAACAAAAAGCATACCTGCATCTAAAGGCATTTTCTTTCGATGCATCAAGCCTTGAGATTTTTGTTCAGGCGTGACTGCCAACTCAATATCAAATTTGTGAGCAGCCCCTTTCAGAGTAAAAATTGTCAGCGTATCTTTCTTAAACAAGTCCTGTGAAAAAACAGAACCCGGCACAAAAAACAGCGTGCTCCAAATCACAATAAACGGTAGAAAGTAGCGATTTAAATATGCTCCATACATTCTGGAGAAATTCCTTAATTCAATGGCTGTACTCATTATATAGACCGGTAAATTTATCCAGGCAATTGAACGACAACGCTAATGAGAGTTCTCATAGACATCAACATACTTCTAAATACTTTGTTATTTGATCAGAAATTTCTTGTGTTTATCACCCCTGCATATGTTAATATTGAATTGAAATATCAATCTGTTGTCACCGGAGAACCTAATGAATCACAAGAGCATCCTTGTTCATCTTGCCAATGATGAAGAGCACACCACTCGTTTGGAAGTTGCCCTAAAACTTGCCAAGCAGAACGATGCCCATGTTTCTGCGTTATTCATTACTACGCCGATCGGGATGCCCGCTGAAATTTATGGTCGCGGAGCCTCAGTACAATTTCTTCTGGATGCCACAAAATCATCCGAAGATCGTGCAGAAGAATTAGAGAAAGAATTCAGGGAAACCTGTGAAAGAGAAAATATCTCACATAGCTGGGTCGTACAGGAAGGAGATCATATTTCACTTTTGGCCGAACACGCGCATGCTGCAGATGTGATCATTGTCAGCCAACCTTATTTCGAACATTTTGAGGACCGCTTTAGAACCCGTCTCGTTGAAGAAGTTACTCTTCTCAGCGGTTTACCCTGTTTGATGGTTCCTCGTGGATTTGACGCCTCCAAAGACATTGCAAAGCGGGTCATGATTGCCTGGAAAAGCACCAGAGAATCCTTAAGAGCTGTTCGCGATAATATGAACGCTCTTCGTAAAGCCGATAAAGTGTTCTTGTTGACGATACAGCCAGACACTCAGGACGCTCTCTCTCTCAGCGAAATTAATAATTATTTGAACCGACATGGTATTAATGCAGAAACCCTAACCATAGCACAGACAGAAACCTCTATAGGGCAAACCATTCACGATTCTGCCCAGGCTCACGGTTGCGATGTGATCGTCTGCGGAGCCTATGGTCACAGTAGGTTACGTGAAATGCTTTTGGGCGGGGTAACCAAATACCTGGTTAAAGAGGCTACAATCCCAGTGGTGATGTCACACTAACAACCAGAGAGATCTAGGGGCCAAACGGCCCCTTTTACTTGAGCGTATTTTGATTGTACTACTCTTCTTCAGAGACACCCCCTGCTCTTTCGTACTCTAAGTCACCATGGTAATTTTAGATTATAACCGCCGTTCAAATTGTTCATGGTCTTGATATGAAGACAACGCCAAGAAATAAGAAGTTCTCCCTGCAGGCAGAAGATATTTAATTTCTAATATTTATAGCTCCGTAAAACTCCACAAAAAAAACTGACCGCTTCCAAATTTTCTATCGCCTTTATCAAAAACTAAAACTCTCTCATGCTTTTAAGACAAATTGAGAAACATCTCCGACGGTCAAATAACTCAGTTTCACGAATATCAAGAGCAATACTTGCCTATAATAATTTCCACAAAAAAAGC
>NZ_JBHUII010000011.1:105683-316677 GCF_042682825.1 Kiloniella antarctica | reverse complement strand
CGAAGAGGGCTTTTTTTGTGGTTGGGTTTAATTTTTAGATAAAGAACATAAAGGTCAGAAGAACAAAGCAAGGGATCAAGATTGCGCCTGACCAAAGCATGTATCCAAAGAAACTTGGCATTGGAACGCCGGTTTCTTCTGCAATTGATCGAACCATAAAGTTCGGTGCATTACCAACATAGGTGTTTGCCCCCATAAAGACCGCTCCTGCAGAAATTGCCAGCAGAGTATTCGACATTTCGCCAGTCAATACACTGACATCAAGCCCCGTCGTGTTAAAGAAAACCAAATATGTTGGGGCATTATCCAAAAAGCTGGATAATAAACCAGTCGCCCAAAAATACATATAGTTCACAGGCTCCCCATTTTCCGTACTTACAGATTCGACAATAACCCCAAGAGCACCATCTGTCCCCGCTTTCAAGATCGCAATTGCCGGAATAATTGTGATGAAAATTCCGATAAACAATTTCCCGACTTCAAGTATTGGGAACCAACTGAAACCGTTTTTAACACGACTTTTGTCATCAGTAAGACGCATAGATAGATAAGCGATGGCGAGAAGGATTGCATCGCGCACCAGATTTTGAAGCTCGACATGTACATGATACACCTCAAAAGAGACGCCAGGCTTCCAAATCCCAGACATCAAGACGGCACCAATCACACCAAGTAGCAAGATAAGGTTAGTCTTCCCTTCTAAACCAAAAGCAACATTCTGTTCTTTTGTTGGAACAGTCTCAACAATAGGTCCTTCTCTTTTATAGAGGTAACTATCCAATAGGAAATAAACGCTCAACAGGATGGCAGAAAGCACCAACATCGGTACAAACATATGAGATGTCGGCCAAAAGAAATCGACCCCTTTAAGGAAGCCTAAAAAGAGCGGAGGATCACCCAAAGGGGTTAGTGAGCCCCCAATATTGGCTACGAGAAAAATGAAGAAAACAATCGTATGGGTTTTATGTTTTCGGCCTTCCAAAGCTCTGATAAGTGGTCGGATCAAGAGCATCGCAGCCCCGGTCGTGCCCATAAAACTAGCGAGTACAGTACCTATCAGAAGGATCGTCGTATTTAGACCGGGCTTGCCTTTTAAATGCCCTTTGACCCGAACGCCACCAGCGACAGTGAACAAAGAAAAAAGCAATATAATGAAAGGAAAATATTCAAGTAAACTAACGTGCAGTGTTTCGTAGAGGGCAAGCTCAAACCCAAAGAAAAAAGTGAAAGGAATAAGGAACATTGCAGCCCAAAATGCTGAAATTTTTCCAAAATGGTGATGCCAAAAATGTGGAGCCACTAAGGGGAAAATTGCAATAGAAAGCAGCATACACGCAAATGGAACAACCCAGATCAAGCCCAAGCCTTGGCCATCTAAATGAGGTGCGCCCTCGCTTGCAGCCATAGCCATTTCTGGAATAGTTAAGGTTATTACAGCTGAAAGACATAATGCGAATAACCGACTCATTCTTGTTATTAGAGTCATATTTTCCTCTTACTCGTTCGTATCTGGTTACTTTACTAAAAACTGAAAACAGTAATTAAATTTGAATATTATGCCTTTTTCTTAACCACATTACACAGCAAAGACAAGGCAAGCTTGCCTCATGAGTATACCCTCTGATGACGATAGAAGCTTCTGTTACAAATATTCCACAAAATGAAACGCTATTAATAATTCGGGTTTTAATATAAAGCCTTCTCTCTCTGATTAAATGTCGATTATACTTTCCAGCATCCAATTGGCTGCAAGCCTTCTGATACTCTACACCCCTCCTATCCCTCATAAGAGAAATTGATAGCCTCGCAGTTATGTTAAATAAGAACAGAGATGTCTCAAAAAAGATCCTATATGGGTGGTTGCTATTTTTAACGCTCGGGATTGTACTCACATGGCTTACCAGCCACTGGGTCGGAGTTAGCACCGCTCTGGAATTAAGGCAGGTCGCTAAAGAACGTCTTAGCCTTTATCAAGGTACATTAACCGGAGCTTTGGAGAAATATCGTTACCTCCCGTTTGTCTTATCGGGAAACGAGGATATTAAGCAGCTGCTAACAACGTCCAGATCAGATCCTTATTTTTCCAATACGGTAAGCAGATCTCTGTCAGCGACAAATAACAAAGCAGAATCAAACGTTCTTTATGTCATGGACAACAAGGGCAATACACTCGCATCTTCGAACTGGAAGGATATAAACAGCTTTGTCGGTCACAATTATTCTTTTCGACCCTATTTTTTAGACGCTATGCAGGGGAAAGAAGGCCGTTTCTTTGCCATTGGAATCGCATCCGGGATACCTGGATTTTACATGTCCCACCCTGTTTATGAAAAAGAAGGCATCGTCGGTGTTGTTATCGTCAAGGTAAACCTTGCTCCACTTCAACGACAATGGAGAGATGGCGGCGAAACAGTTTTTATTTCTGATGAGAACTCCGTGATCTTTTTATCTAGCAGAGATGATTGGCTATACAAAACGCTTAATCCGATCACGTCAGAAAGAATGAAACAAATAAAGTCGGTTCGACAATATGGTAACTCAAGTTTAGAACAATTAACTTATAAATCGGCGAAATTTGCGGGTGAAAAAATTATTGAAATTAACAAACGGAAGTATCTTGAAACAACCTGGATTATCACAAACCAAAGGTGGAATTTACACTATCTTTTTCCTGTAGATTTAATTAAAGAACGTCAGCGAACAACAATCGCGATAGGATCTGTACTTCTTATAACAATATTCGTTGCTGCTCTCTTTATCAGAGAACGTCGACAAAAACAGATTTCAAGTCGCAGAGCTTTAGAGAGCGAAAAAATACAGGCCATTAACCAGCAATTGGAAGTCGAAATTGTTGAGAGACGCAGAACAGAAAAAGAACTCCGCTCTGCACAAGATGGATTGGTACAAGCAGGAAAACTTGCCGCTTTAGGACAAATGTCCGCAGCAATCGCCCACGAAATTAATCAACCCATTGCTGCAATGAGAACTTTTGTGGCTAGTGCTCGGCTCCTTCTGCAGAAAGGCAAGATAGAGGAGCTGGATATTTCCTTACAAAATGTCACCTCCTTAACCGAACGAATGGGCGCGATAACCGGGCAATTAAAAACCTTTGCACGGAAAGCACCTAGCAAACTTGAACATGTCGAGATCATGCAAGCCATTTCACGCGCGATAGCACTCGTTCAGCCTCTTTTGGATTCAGGAAATGTTGTTCTTACTATAATGCCTCCCAAACATCTCCTCTTTGTCGAAGGGGATGAGGTAAGACTGGAACAGGTTTTTATCAACTTATTACGCAACGCAATTGATGCAATGGAACATATTGACAAAAAAAGGCTTGAAATATTTGTTGAAGAAAAAGACTCTAACGTAGTAATTCGCGTCAGAGACAACGGTACTGGGTTAAACGACACAGTTATAAATCAACTATATGATCCATTTTTCACAACCAAAATAAACAATGAAGGACTGGGATTGGGTCTATCCATTACTTATGGCATTGTGAAAGACCTTACTGGGCACATAGAAGCTACGAACAATGCAGTTGGCGGGGCTGAATTCTTGATTACATTTCCATCATCGAACAAACCAACGGACTAATACCTTATGAAAGATACAGATTCTAAAATAGACGGTCCCGTTTTCCTGATCGATGACGAAAGAGCGATAAGAGTCTCAACCCGTCAATGGTTAGAATTGGCTGGTCACGAAACCGTTGAAGATTTTCAAGATGCCCGCTCTGCATTAGAGAAACTTGACTGGCATTTTGCAGGTATCGTCATTTCAGATGTCAAAATGCCGGGAATGGACGGACTTTCGCTCTTAAAGGAAATAAAAAATATAGACGCCAACATTCCTGTTGTTCTGGTAACGGGTCACGGTGATGTTTCGATGGCGGTAGAAGCCATGCGTATTGGTGCTTATGATTTTATTGAAAAACCCTTCGAACCAGAACATCTTTTAGACATAGTCCGACGTGCACTTGAAAAACGCGCCCTGGTTCTTGATAACCGTGCCCTAAAACGAGATCTTTTTGCGGCTGAGGGTCTTGATGCCAGACTTGTTGGCGCCAACCCGATTATGCGGTCTCTCAAAAGAGACATAATGGATATAGCCCCAACGAATGCATCGGTTCTCATTCAAGGAGAAACCGGAAGCGGTAAGGAGGTTGTAGCAAGCTGCCTTCACGAGTTTGGCCCCAACCCCTCTGGTAATTTTGTTGCTGTCAACTGTGCCGCCATTCCCGAACAAATGGCAGAGAGTGAGTTTTTTGGTCATGAAAAGGGTGCGTTTACAGGGGCTCAAACCAAGAGAATGGGCAAATTAGAAGCCGCGAACGAAGGTACACTTTTCCTAGATGAGCTTTCTTCCATGCCTATGGAATTACAGGCCAAGCTCCTAAGAGCCCTTGAAGAACGCAAGGTCGTGCCTCTTGGCGCGAACACATCAAAGCCCGTCCAGTTCCGCTTAATCGCTGCCCTTCAGGAGCCACCTGAAGAAGCCATCGCAGCAGGAAGATTACGAGAAGATCTCTATTACAGAATAGCCACCTTTGTCATGGCGATCCCTCCTCTTAGAGCGCGTAAGGACGACCTCCCTATTCTTTTTCGCCTTCTCGCCAAGCGTGCGGCGGAAACCTTTGGCCGTGAGATTGAAATGCCGGGACCAGAAGGTATCGCCAGTCTCATGGCACACAATTGGCCGGGAAATGTGCGGGAACTCAGAAATGCCGCAGAACGTTATGCCTTGTCGACAAGACCATCTGAAGAAAAGCTCTCAATAATTTTAAACAGCGAAAAAGAAACCCAAGCTAGGACATACCTTCCACTGGCTGAACAGGTCCGTTTGTTTGAAAGAAACGTTATTCTCGCGTCATTGGATCGCCACAAGGGAAATGTCGCAGCTGTGATGGAAGAACTCTCCATTCCCCGGAGAACTCTGAATGAGAAAATGGTTAAATATAATCTCAAAAGAGCAGATCATGAATAAGGGTATGCACTAAAACAGCTGGCTAAAAACGACAAATATCGGCGAATTTCCGCCGATACATAGAACAGACATAGGCAAACACTTGCCAGCAACATTATTACGTATGGTTATTATCTTTTAAAAACAACATATTACAAATTCATTAAACTGGCACATCCTTTGCTGATATAACAGTTAGGTAAATAGCAATCGTTACCTATAAGATTTGCGAATTGTATATTTTAACAAATAATAAAAACTGATCCTTTGGGAGGATACTTATGCGTAAACTTACTCTGCTTTTGGCAGCTGCTGGTGTTGCACTCAGTGCTTTTGCTGTTCAGGCTGAACCTATTGTCATCAAATTGAGCCACGTTACTAAAGAAACTGGCCACCCTAAGGGTGAAGCCGCGGCTCTTTTTGCAAAAAGAGTAAACGAAGAAATGGCTGGTAAAGTCGTTGTTGAAGTTTATCCAAACTCTACTCTTTATAACGATGATAAAGCCCTAGAAGCCCTTCTTCTTGGCGACCTTCAAATGGCCGCACCTTCTCTTTCAAAATTTGAGAAGTTCACAAAAAAATATCGTATCTATGACTTGCCATTCCTCTTTAATGATATCGCTGCAGTTGATCGTTTTCAAAACAGTGAGAAAGGGCTAGAGCTTCTTGGAGCTATGGAAGCAAATGGTCTTCGTGCTCTTGGTTACTGGCACAATGGTATGAAACAAATTTCTGCAAACAAGCCGCTTGTTAATCCAAGTGACGCTGATGGTTTGAAATTCCGGGTACAAACATCAGATGTTTTGGTTGCCAACTTTGAAACACTTGGTGCAAACCCACAGAAGATGGCTTTCAGTGAAGTATATGGCGCCCTACAACAAGGCGTTGTTGATGGTCAGGAAAACACTTGGTCAAACATCTACACAAAAAAATTCTACGAAGTTCAAGACGGCATTACCGAAAGTAACCACGGTATTCTCGATTACCTTATTGTAACATCTTCTGAATTTTGGGACGGGCTTCCAGCCGATATCCGTGCTGATCTAGAGCGCATTCTTGCTGAAGTATCACAAGAACGTAACTCGATCTCTGCCCAGATCAACCAAGATAATAAACAGAAAGTTATCGATGCCGGTGGTGTTGTTCGTACTCTGACTGCAGAACAAAAAGCAGCTTGGCGCGCGAAACTCTCTCCTGTGTGGAAACAGTTCACAGATGATATCGGTCAGGACATGATTGATGCGGCTTTAGCCTCTAATTAATGAAGTCTTCGGCCTTTTTCAAGAAGACTAGGGCCTTTTCGTTCTGATCTGTTAATATAGGGAGGGCTTACTGGGTCCAGTACAGCCCTCCTTTTTGATATCCGGAAGCATTATCCCATGAGCAAAATCATCACGCACATAGAGGAAAGCTTCATCGCCCTACTTATGACCTCAATGGTACTGGTCACCTTTTCGCAGGTCGTAGCCCGATACGTTTTCAATAGCGGGGCTCTGTGGGCGCTGGAACTCACCACTTATCTCTTCGCCTGGCTCGTCATTTTTGGTATTTCCTATGGCGTTAAAACACATATTCATATTGGCGTAGATGCCTTCGTCAAAATATTTAACACACCAATACAAAGGTTATTTGGACTTTTAGCCGTAACAGCATCAATCATTTACGGTGCCATCATGTTTTATGGTGGATGGATCTATGTTGGAAAGTTGAAAAAAATTGGCATCGAAACTCATGATATGCCTGTCGAAAAATGGCTCTTCTTAAGTATTCTTGTTATTGGCATGGGTTTACTGATATTTCGTTTACTTCAAGCTTTTTGGACAATCCTTACCAATAAAGAATCAACGTCTATTCTTGGTGACGAAAGCAAAGATGCAATTGAGCAATTCATGGATGATGATTTAAATAACAATAAGAAAGAGGGAGAATAATCATGGCAATCGCTGTCCTCTTTATTTTGTTATTTCTACTACTTCTAATCGGCACTCCTATCGCCTTTTCACTCGGACTAGCCAGCCTTACTACCATTATATTCTTCTCTAATGACTCATTGGGCTCAATATCACTAAAGTTCTTTGAAACAATGGAGCATTACACCCTTCTTGCTATTCCATTTTTCATTTTATCCTCGGCATTTCTCTCCACCGGAGGAGTGGCGCGTCGATTAATACGCTTTGCAATGGATTGTGTTGGCCATCTTCGTGGAGGTATGGCGATAGCATCTGTATTGGCTTGTATGCTTTTTGCCGCTGTTTCTGGATCTTCTCCTGCAACGGTTGTCGCTATCGGATCTATCGTGATTGCAGGCATGCAAAAGGCAGGCTATTCAAAAGATTTTGCCGCTGGTGTGATATGCAATGCAGGAACATTAGGCATACTGATTCCCCCATCGATTGTCATGGTTGTCTATGCTGCAGCAACAGATGTATCTGTTGGTCGTATGTTTATGGCTGGTGTCATTCCGGGCATCATTGCAGGTGTAATGCTAATGATAGGTATTTACATTGCTGCGCGTGTAAAGAAACTTCCTCAATTACCCAAGGCATCTGCATCTGAAGTTTTCAGTGCTTTTAGTGAAGCTATTTGGGGTTTGTTACTTATTGTAATAATTATGGGCGGTATTTACGGCGGTATCTTTACCCCGACAGAAGCCGCAGCAGTCGCTTCCGTTTATGCTTATATTATCGCTGTCTTTGTTTACAAAGATATGGGCCCACTTAAAGGAAGAGATTCCTCTTCACTCGGCATTAGTGATTATATTATTGCATTTCCGAAAAGCTTTTTTGATCCAGAGGTTAAAAAGACCGTTCTTGAAGCCTCAAAAGTCACGATCATGCTGTTATTTATTGTCGCCAATGCAATGCTGTTTGCGCATGTACTAACGACAGAGCGTATTCCTCAGACAATAACAGCTGCGATTACAAGTGCAGGTCTTGAACCCTGGATGTTCTTGGTTGTAGTCAATATTCTTTTGCTTGTTGCCGGGAATTTTATGGAACCATCTGCCATCTTATTGATTATGGCACCGATCCTTTTCCCGATTGCAATCCAGTTTGGTATTGATCCCATTCACCTTGGTATTATCATGGTCGTAAATATGGAGATTGGTATGATCACACCTCCTGTAGGATTAAACCTTTTTGTCACAGCAGGAATAACGGGCATGCCGATACTTTCTGTCGTAAAGGCCGCGCTCCCTTGGTTGATGATTTTACTGGCTTTCTTGGTACTGATTACCTATGTACCAATAATCTCGACTTTCTTACCTGATCTCGTTTATGGGGCTCAGAGATAAATTAGAAAGGGGAGCTTGGCTCCCCTTTTTCTTAACGTATATATACACGCATCTATACGCACCACTGGGGAAATTTAAACGATGGAAATGACGGGTAGTTATATTATCAACTCACCACGACAAAAAGTTTGGGAAGCCATGAACGATCCCCAGGTTTTAAAACAGGCTATTCCCCGTTGTGATGAAGCAATTCGTCATAGTGATACAGAGTTCACTGCCGTGTTTTCTTTTAAGCTCGGTTTCATAAAGCCACAGCTTAAAAGCCTGATTACAATTTCTGACATTAATGCACCCAATTCTTACGTAATGAGTGCAGAGGGTCAGGGGAAAATCGCGGGCCTAGCAAAAGGCAAAGCAAATGTTGTCTTGATAGAAAAAGATGCAATAACCACTCTTTTGGAGTTCAAAGCCTCAGGCGACATGCAAGGCACCATTGCCGACCTGGCAACAAAGCTTGTGACCAAAACCGCCCAAAAACTCGCTGATGATTTTTTTGAACGTTTTGATCAGGTCCTCAGTAGCCAACAACAGGCGGTTTAAAAACCTGCCGAACAATTCCCCTTAGCTTGGAATTTTGTTATGAATTTGGGTTTAAGGGGATGACGTATTCAATTTTCCGATCACAAACTCTTGTAAAAATTCACGCACATTCTTTTCCGCACCATGATCATAGAGATCCATGTGGTACCCATCTTCAAAATAGATCGCCTGTTTATCGTTGGGTATTAACTCGAATAACTTTCGAGACAAAGCAATCGGAATAACCTCATCATTTTCTCCGTGAAAAAGAAAGACAGGCGCTTTTACATCCTGAATTGATAGGTCAGAGCGCCATTTGTCTTTTAAAAGATATTTGACAGGAAGGAACCAGTATTTGGCTTGCGCAACGTCAGCAATGGAACTGTAAGGCGCTTCCAGTATTACGGCCTGAACAGGAAACTGGGAACCAAGCCATACCGCCATCCCCGTTCCAAGGGATTCCCCATACATAATGAGCTTATCTTTGTTATATCCTTGTTCAGACAACCACTTTAAGGCACTCAAACCATCAGCTTTAAAGGCCTGCTCCGAAGGTGTCCCCTCATGCCCAGCATAGCCTCTGTATTCTACCTGAAATAATCCGAACCCCATTTCCGTAAAATATTTGAGTTTGGCAAGACGATCGCCTGTGTGGCCAGCATTGCCATGAAAAGCAACAACAACGGGGTAGTGTTTTTTTCTCGGTGGAATAAACCAATGTGTTAACTGAACCTCATCAGCCATTTTTAATTGGATTTCCTGAACACCAACACCCCCGTAAGCTTCAGGTTTACTGCGTAAATCTGATCCCGGATACACCAATCGCGTCTGAAGCAGATACATAGCAACCAGAACGACGATGTAAAACGTCGCAGCGAACAGAATCCAATTCATTAGCAGGCTCCTAAAATTCATAATTTATACTCTCACCTGAAAAATGTTTTGGTACCAGCAAGATCCATTAAGATATAGCATGTGTACGACAAAAGATTGTCGGAAAAAGGCATGAAGTGTCTTCTTAAATATTTCATAGATGAGGAAGAATTTATACACTGTTGCCCTTGAGGTAATAAGTTGAAACAATAAACTAAATTCAAGTTAATTTCGTTTAGAATATCAGGGAGTACCAGATCATGGATGTTCGTGCAGCAGTCGCCTGGGGCGCAGGAAAGCCACTGACCATTGAAACCGTCCAGCTAGAAGGCCCTCGTCACGGGGAAGTTCTTGTTGAGATGAAAGCAACTGGGGTTTGCCATACAGATGCCTTTACCCTCTCCGGTGATGATCCCGAAGGCCTTTTCCCAACTATCCTTGGTCATGAAGGTGCTGGTGTTGTTGTCGATGTTGGTCCAGGCGTTACTTCACTTAAAAAAGGTGACCACGTCATTCCTCTCTATACACCAGAGTGTCGTGAGTGTGATTACTGTCTAAACCCTAAAACCAATCTTTGTCAGGCAATCCGGACAACACAGGGGCAAGGCTTGATGCCGGATGGTACCAGCCGTTTTTCTATGGACGGTAAAATACTGCGTCACTATATGGGCTGCTCTACTTTTGCCAACTATAGTGTCTTGCCAGAAATTGCTTTGGCTAAAATCCGTGAAGATGCCCCCTTTGACAAGGTTTGCTACATTGGTTGTGGTGTTACCACTGGTGTTGGCGCTGTGATCAATACAGCAAAGGTAGAACCTGGTTCAAACGTTGTTGTATTTGGCCTTGGCGGTATCGGCTTGAATGTCCTTCAGGGTGCACGCATGGTTGGTGCCAATAAAATTATTGGTGTTGATCTCAATAACGACCGCAAATCCCTAGGTGAAAAGTTCGGTATGACCGACTTTATCAATCCTAAAGAAATCGACGGCAATGTCGTTGAAGCAATCATGGATCTCACCAATGGTGGTGCTGATTATTCTTTTGAGTGTATTGGTAATGTGAACACAATGCGTCAAGCGCTTGAGTGTTGCCACAAAGGTTGGGGTGTTTCCGTTATCGTGGGTGTTGCTGGTGCTGGACAGGAAATCTCTACCCGTCCATTCCAACTGGTGACAGGTCGCGTATGGAAAGGGACTGCTTTTGGTGGTGCCCGTGGCCGTACAGATGTTCCACAAATCGTAGACTGGTACATGGATGGCAAGATCAACATTGATGATCTCATTACCCATACAATGCCACTCGAAGATATTAACTCTGCTTTTGATCTGATGCACAGCGGTGAATCTATCCGTTCTGTGGTGCAGTATTAATAATAGTTGGGGCACCTTTTATCGGTGTCCCTCTTCTTTTCCCTTACGATGACAAATTAGGCCCCTGATAAATGAACAACACAAAAAATACCGATCTGGAACTGATCAGCGAAAATAAGATGTTTGGGGGTCTACAGCGTGTCTACAGCCATGTATCCACAGTTTGTAACGGGTCTATGCGCTTTGCAATTTACCTCCCTCCTGCTGCGCTCGAAGGAAAAAAAGTACCTGTACTAACATATCTATCTGGGCTGACCTGTACCGAAGACAATGTGACAGTTAAAGCCGGTGCCCAACGGATTTCCAGTGAACTTGGAATGATCTTTGTTGCACCAGACACTTCCCCTCGTGGTCAAGACATTGACGGCGAAGATGATAGTTATGATTTTGGTTCTGCAGCAGGATTTTATCTTGATGCAACTCAAGAACCTTGGGGAAAATCATACAATATGTATAGTTATATAACTCAAGAGCTACAGGATGTAATCACATCTAATTTCGACAGTGCAGATATGAAAAGACAAGGAATAACAGGTCACTCAATGGGCGGACATGGTGCTCTCACCATTCATTTAAAAAATCCAACCCTGTTTAAATCCTGTTCTGCTTTTGCTCCGATTTGTGCACCGATGAATTGTCCTTGGGGCGAGAAAGCATTTACGGGATACCTTGGTTCTAACAAAGACAGTTGGAAAGAATACGATGCCACGGAATTGATAAAAACATCCCCCAGTAAAGCTACCTTGTTTATTGACCAAGGGTTATCGGATAACTTTTTAAAAGAGCAATTAAAACCGGAGTTGTTGGAAATAGTATGTGAGCAAGTTGGACAAGCCCTAAAACTACGTTTTCAAGAAGGCTATGATCATAGTTATTTCTTTATGGCGAGTTTCATTGAAGATCATATACGCCACCATTTTGATGCACTATAATAATCAGATTTCTAAATAAATAATTGTTTTGAAGACACGTTAAGGAATTAGTGATGAATACAATGGCATGATCTCTATTCCGCCGCAGGTAGTGGCTTATTTAGTAGAGAGGCAAAGTATGTCTGATGTACTCGTTTCAAGTGATAGTCTTACCCCCAAAGATATTAATCTTATTCAAGCTTTTTACAAAGAGAATGTAAAAAGTGGCGATATTGGTGAGATCTTACCCCTCGCAACAAAAGACGGCGAACAAGTCGTCGCTGTCCTCACCGCAGATAACAGTAACCTCCTCTGCGCATTTGGCAAAGTCGCTGATTGGTATTGTGCAATAGATACTCATTCAAACGTTCTTGCAAAAGCGCAAATCCTCGGAGATCTTGTTTCAGGGCTTCCAGCAACAGCGTTGATCTAGATAATAGAAATTATATTCAAACACGCTACATAAAATTGTAGCGTGTTTTTTATGAAATTTTTGCGCTCTTTATTCTGATCGTACTGAATTCAATCAATTTCTATAAGCTTATATCCCTCAGCTTAAGGTTTTTGGGATCATATAGAGGTTCCTTGCCCACCACCGCCGGATAACGTTTACCAAGAATACTCACTTCCAGTTTTGTACCATCCACGGCCAAATCAGTTCTAACAAAACTCAAGGCAATATTTTTATCGATATGGTAGCCATATCCGCCAGATGAGGTTATTCCAACGATATCGTCACCTTGATAGATCGGAGAACAATAAGGAGCTTCAGCAATACTTGTACCTACAATCAAAGGAACAAAACGCTCCTTAATCCCCTTATCTTTATGAATTTTGAGAGCCTCGCGCCCCATAAACGGGCCTTTATCGACATCAATAAAGCGATCAAGAGACAATTCGTATGGCGTGTATTCGTGAATAATATCCACTTTCCATGAGCGATAGCACTTCTCAAGGCGAAGGGAATCCATCGCATACAATCCAAAATCTGCAACACCAAAATCCTGACCAGCAGCCATAACTTCATCATAGACATGCCCAAGGAACTCCATAGGTACATGTAGCTCCCATCCGAGCTCTCCAACATAGTTTACCCGCATAGCCAAAATATTTGGAGAAAACCCGATTTCAATAGGCTGTGTGGTTAACCAAGGGAACGCTTTATTGGAGAGATCAGATCTTGTGACCTTAGACAAGAGATCACGAGAACGCGGGCCTGCAACAACCAACGTTCCATAGCTATCTGTAATGTTCTCAAACTCAACCGAACCATCACCCGGCATGTTAGAAAGTAACCAGTCTTCATCGTGCCATTCCCCCGCTCCAGCAGAAATCAGCCAATACTGATCTTCAGTAAGACGCGTAATTGTCATTTCCGTCATCACATGTCCCTTACGGGACAGAAAATAAGAAAGGGACATTCCACCTATTTTGGGCATCTTACCCGCAACCATGAAATCAAGCCACGCAGTGGCTCCCGGTCCTGATACCTCGTACTTTGTAAAGCCACCAAGATCGAGAACGCCTACACGTTCACGAACTGCTTCACATTCAGCCTGAACAGCCTTGTTCCAGTTACGTCGGTCATCAATGTACGAGACGGTCTGTTCTTCTGGACGTTGGTCACCTTCCAACGGGAACCAAACTGCACGCTCCCAACCGCCACGAGCACCAAAGAAAGCGCCTTTTTGTTTAAGTTTGTCATAAACGGGGGTCATTTTCGCAGGACGACCAGCAGGGCGTTCCTCATGTGGAAAAGGAATCGCGTATTCGTTTTGATAAACTTCTATCGCTTTATCAACAACATATTTCTGTGTTCCGTAGTCGGTATAACGGCGTGGATCAAACATCCACATATCCCACTCGGACTCACCTTCAAGAACCTGTTCCGCGATAATTTTACCCGCCCCGCCGGATTGAGTAATACCGAAACTAAAACCACAACAATGGTAGAAATTATCCAGACCATACGCCGGTCCAATATAAGGAAGTCCGTCAGGAGTATAGGGAATAGGCCCGTTGATCACGCGTGCGACCCCACCTTTTTCCAAGATAGGCACCCGAGCCATAGCCTGTTCAATATACCATTCGATCCGTTCAAGATCCTCGTTCCACAACTGAGAAGCAAAGTTCTCTGGCAAACCATCGAGCCAATGGGGCGTTGCTTTCCACTCATATGGCCCCAGAATGAGCCCGTCCCGTTCCTGACGCAGGTAATAACTATCATCCGGATCTCTCAGCAGCGGTAACTTTTTATCTAAGGCTTCGAGTTCAGGGATCGCATCTGTCACCAGATACTGATGAGAGAGAGAAACGATCGGTATGTATTGCCCCACCATCGCCGCGATCTCACCACCGCGATAGCCCCCAGCATTAATGACCTTCTCACAGGTAATAGAGCCTTTTTCACAATCAACGCGCCATTCCCCATTGGGGGTCTGTTCTATGGCGGTTACACGGTTAAATCGAAGGATATTCACACCGAGATCACGCGCACCTTTGGCGTAGGCCTGTGTAAGCTGACTTGGATCAATGTCGCCATCCAACGGGTCCCAAAGGCCGCCTTCCAGCTTGTGCGTTTCAAGGAAAGGGTAAATGTCCTTCATTTCGTTCGGGGTCATGATTTCATAGTCAAGACCTTGAGCCTTTGCCATGGATTTAACGTGTTCGAACTCGAACATCCGCTCATCAGATTGTGCCAGCCTGATTGATCCTGTCCGGGTGTAATTCATCGGATAGTCAACGTCTTCAGCCAAACGCCCATAGAGCTCAACACCGTACTTCTGCATCTTCATGATGTTGACGCTACCGGAATAGGTCGGACAATTGCCCGCCGCATGCCAGGTTGATCCAGATGTCAATTCATCCATTTCTAACAAGACGACATCCGTACATCCCATTTTCGCAAGATGGTAAGCCGCACTACAGCCAACTGCACCCCCACCAATAACAACAATTCTTGCATGACTTTTCATTTTTTATCCCGTCCAACTCTCTTACTTTGTTGTCATCAGTGCTTAGTTATTTACACTTTTGCTCATTAATGCTCTGGGCAACTTGATATCAAACTTCTGGCGAATTTCCCGGTCCAGTTCTTCACTAATGTGACGGGGATGGTGATTGGCCATGGTATCTTTCACAATTTCCGTCGCGATAGACAGCGCGGTTGGCTTGCCCTTTTCATCCCACTCATTCGGGCTGCTGCGCTCTCCTGTTTCGGGGTAAAAATATTCTGACTGCATTACCGAAAGCGTTTGATCCGATCCCAGGTAATGCCCAGGCCCCTCTTCACAAACGCTGCGAATAGCCTCGAGAGATAAAGTATCTTCATTTACCTCAATCCCTCTCACCGTCCTTAACACCGACCCGATGGTATCATTGTCCAGAACCAGACTTTCCATACAAAATCCCAGTAAACTTGCGTGCATCCCAGCAGATTCATAAACCAGATTAGTCCCGGAATTCCCTGTAATTGCATGATTGTAGCCTTTTTCGGCCCCAGCTTGATAATCTGGGACTTTAGAATCACACATCCCGCTTGGAACCCCGGTCGGTAAGTCGTAGAATTCTCCCATCTGAGCACAGGCCGCTACCAACAGGGCCTGTTCTCCACTGCCGCCACTCATTGCTCCGGTACGAAGATCAGAAACGAAGGGCCAGGTCCCAAAGATCGCGGGCGCGCCCGGCTCAATTGCGTTTACATAACAAAGGCCTGCAAGGACCTCGGCAGTTTCCTGCACAACCGCCCCCGCAAGCGACGCAGGAGACGTTGCGCCTGCCTGACCTGCTGCGAGTAGTAGAACAGGCATCCCGCCACGCACAGAAGCCTCCAGACACTTACAGGCATCTTCAGCAAACTTTAAGGGCGGAACGACAAAACAATTAGACATGCTTACGAAGGGGCGCTCTCGCCATTTTTTTTCACCCCCCGCAATCATATGAAGCATCTCTAGAGATTTTTCAAAATGATCAACTTCGACCCAACTCGAACCAACATGTTTGGTCGTACCTGAGACAGAAGCATAACAGGTGTGAAAATCCATATCGAAGGGATCAGGGAGGTCTCGACAAACGACAGAGCGTTGGAAAAAATGAATGTTATCCAGTTTATCTACCTGACGCGCGATGTCATAGAGATCCTGTGTCGTGGATTCCCGGTAGTCACCTGTTTGGGCATCCACCATATGAACCGCAGCACCCGCCGTTCCAAAATATGTCTTACGCCCCGTAAGTTCCATATCGTGTTTGGGATCTTGCCCATAGAGAACGACGTTTCGGTTAACCTTGGTCAACATATCTTCCACAAGGGCGCGCGGGAACGTTAGCCTACCATTATCTTTTAGAACACCACCTGCGGCGGTGATAACGTCGATACAGCTTGGTATCGCATCCGCAAGGCCAATATTTTCCAATACATCCAGAACCGCAGTATGAATACGTTTAATTTGAAGGTCACTCAGGACCTTGAAATTACCGCTTTCCAATCCAGGATGAATGGCTCTTGTTTCCTCGGTTAAGGGCGCAGATCTAATAGCTTGTCTTGCAACACGTCCACCTCGGCGACGGTTCTGTGTAACGACTTCACTCATTTCTTAACTCTCCTGAAAAACCTGAATTAGATTGTGGAGAACTGTGAAATTTTGGACAATTGATGCTTTTTCACTAATTGGTCACATTTACTCATCATTTAAATTTAAAATATGTATATTGTTCAAAGAAAATCTGTGTCTTACTCAGTATCAATCTTTGCTAACTTGAGGGTTATTTTTACGTGTTACACAAAAGGCAGCTCCCAAATTTGAACGCTTTGCGGGCCTTCGAATCAGCCGCACGACTTTTAAACTTTCGTATGGCTTCTGAAGAACTCAACATAACACACTCAGCCATCAGCCATCACATTAGAAACCTAGAAGAACAACTTGGCGTTAAGCTATTTAGTCGATCTGGCAGAAATGTGGTTTTGACAGAATCTGGATTATTTTATCTACCCATACTAACTGATTGTTTTGACCGAATTTCCGATGGTACCCGTTTACTTCAATCAAGAGAACGTCCCAAGACTTTGATCGTTCAAGTCTACATTACCGTTGCCATGTATTGGCTTTTACCCCGCATCCACGATTTTTATCAGGCCAGTAATGGTATACAGGCACAACTCAATACCTCTTATCTTAATTGGGACTTTGATAAAAGCGGTACTGATGTTGGAATTATTTGGGCAAACAAAAAAGACCCCGATCTAGTTTATCTGCACCTGGCAGAAGCACGCCTTTCCCCGATGTGTCACCAAGACATTATGACGGGTAAATCCCCCATTAAAGAACCAAAAGATCTTTTAAATCACCATATATTACAGTTATTTAATCATAATCAGGATTGGATAATGTGGTTTAAAGAAGCTGGGATAGAAGGTTGGGCACCAGATCAAGCTCTTACTTTTGATAATTATCTTTTGGCACTAGAAGCTGCCAGAAAGGGGCATGGCATTGCCATGACCAACAGTCCCTTTGCCGCCCCAAGAGATGCCAATGAAACCCTTATCCGCCCCTTTGGTGACCAGAGCTGCCACAGCGGAGATTGGTATCTTGTTTGCAAGAAAGAGTTAATCGACAGCCCGAAGGTTAAAGCTTTTCATAAATGGATTATAAATGAATTAGCTACAGAAACTAAAAAGAAAGCTTAGCAACATATACATTATTCCAAGAATCAAAAAAGCCGCTAAAAAGCGGCTTTGAAACGATGGCGACCCCTACGGGATTCGAACCCGTGTTGCCGCCGTGAAAGGGCGGTGTCCTAGGCCTCTAGACGAAGGGGTCATCTATCGGTGAGCAAGTAATTACCTATTTAGCTGACCCAATGCAAGCCCCTTTTACCAACAAATATGATTTTTTTTAATTTTCCAGAAAATTATATGTAATTTCTCAATTCGCAGTTATAAATCAGTAACCTAAGCGAGAATATATTCTATTGAATGCGCATTTTTTTATTATCCATTATTCCTAAATCTCGAATCGATTTGAGAATAATCTGGAAATAAATCGTATTGACCTGATAACAGCGAACCACTTTACCCAATCACTAATAATTTCATCGTACCAATTATAAATTTATTCGCTGAGTGGAAAAATTTGAAGCACATCAAGAATCAAAGAAACCGCTGAAAAGCGGCTTTTGAAACGATGGCGACCCCTACGGGATTCGAACCCGTGTTGCCGCCGTGAAAGGGCGGTGTCCTAGGCCTCTAGACGAAGGGGTCATCTATCGGTGAGTGAGGATTTACCTATTTAGCGGACCCATTGCAAGCCTTGAATTTCGATTCTGTAATTTTTTTTAATTTTCTGTACTTGCAAGCTTCAAAGCAGGGTCTTTTTGGGCGACGGGAACCCCGCCAATTTCCTTAACCAACTTCTCCATCATGGCAATGCCGAAATCTTCGTATGTTGTCGCGGTCTGAACGAATGCACCGGTTCCCCCGATAACAAACTTCTCGTAGTAGCGATCAATAAAAGGGTCTTCGTTAATGATCGCAAGGCCATTAATGACAATCCCCTGAGACGTTGACTGATTACGAACCAGTTCCGGGGGTGCGCCCTGATTAGACCTCCCATCACCGGAAATGTCGATAACTTTACGTGCCCCGCTATAATCGTTTACTTCCATTTGCCGGGTTGAATAGGTAATCGCCCCCCCGATAGAAGTTCCTCCACCAAATATGTAACGCGGCGTTTCATCAACAAGATCAGCAAAGGCCAACGCACTTTCCTCATCTGTGATCAGATACCAATCAACAGCTACTTTTTGAAGTAAGTTATTAGCCCATTGAATAACGGATACTGCGACCCCCCTATCCCCGGACACAGCAATTGCCTGCATGACCTGAGGTTCGCGAAAGGCCTGCGCGATCCCGCGCATCTGTAAATCAAATTCTTGAGCGGAAACGCTGGTTGAAGCATCTACAGCGAGTACGAGTTCAAGATCCACATCAAGTTTATCCTGAGCTCCCCCGTGAGAGCTGTTAAATAATGTTGCAAAAAAAATAAATCCGACAAAAAAGGCAGAATAAATTCTGCCTAATAACCGTATTGCATAAAATTCAAACATGAGGTCCATAAATGCACCTTACCGATTAATTATTGCCGCGTCTTCAATTATCATCTGAACACCGTCTGGCCCAGACCAGGTATCTTTCTTCAATTTACCGCAGATATGTAAGGGCAGACCGCCAGTATTGAGTAAAACCTGCCCTAGTTCACTATCAAGTGATCGAAAAGCAATGCCCTTAATCGAACGTCCATCAGAACCACTGAGAATACAGCGTACATGGCTCTCACCAACAATACCTGGCCTCAGTATCCGTACAGAAGGGAGAACGAAACGCGGCTGTGGATTACCCATCCCAAAAGGCCCACAGGATTCTAGAAGATCAATCAATTCGCCGGATGCACTACCGGGCTGTAGGGCGCCATCGATACCAAGTCCCGGCACAAAAGACGTTTGCTCCATAGCAACAGATAAACGTTCGCGCAAAAACGTACAAAGTTCATTGTAGCGTTCCCTGCGTACCGTCAACCCAGCAGCCATCGAGTGTCCCCCTCCATTTTCTAGTATTCCGGCCTGACGTGCAGCAATAATCGCAGCACCAAGATCAACCCCAGGCACAGAACGTCCAGACCCTTTCCCTATTCCTTTGTCGTCAAAAGCAATAACAAAGGAAGGTAAATTGTAACGGTCCTTAAGCCTGCTGGCGACAATACCTATGACCCCTGGATGCCAACCATCCCCGGCCACAAGTACGCAACCATTTAATTCAGCTTCATCACCAACTGAACCTAAAGCTTGGTCAAGTACCTCGGTCTCAATATTTTTACGATCAGTGTTATATTCTTCAAGTTGTTTCGCAATACTTTCTGCTTCTTCAACGTTATTCGTAGAGAGCAGTTTAGCACCAAGCCACGACTGTCCAACGCGGCCACCTGCATTAACGCGCGGCCCCAAAGTATACCCAAGATGACCGCTGTCAGGACGTTCTGATAACTTAGCAACATCGGATAAAGCCACGATTCCAGGGTTGTGTCTTTTTGCCAGGATTTTGACTCCTTGGCTAACATAGGCTCTGTTCAACCCAGTAAGCGGCACCACATCGCATACGGTACCAAGAGCAACAAGATCAAGTAAGTTCATCAAGTTGGGCTCTGAGACACCGTTTTGGGTGAACCACTGCGCATCACGTAGGCAGCGGTTCAAAGCAACAAGAACAATGAACACAACACCAACAGCCGCAAGAGACGAAAATTCTCTGGTTTCGTCTTGCCTGTTCGGGTTAACCACAGCAATGGCCGGAGGTAGATTAGCCTCAGCTTCGTGATGATCAATAACCAACACATCGAGATTTGCGTCTCTCGCTCCTTCCAGTGCTTCAAAAGCAGACGTGCCGCAATCAACGGTGATAACTAAAGAACAACCTTCTTTTTGCAACTTGAGTAAAGCAGAAAGATTGGGACCATATCCCTCACTCACACGGTCAGGTATATGAACATAAAGATCAATACCAATGCCTTTAAAGTAACGTATTAGTAGTGCGCTGGAAGTTGCTCCATCAACATCATAATCTCCAAAAACAGCAATTTTTTCTTTCTTATTAATCGCATGCATGATCCGTGCTGTTGTAGCATCCATTCCCTTTAAATCTGAAGGGTTGGGTAACCAGTCACGCAAAGTTGGTTTTAGGTAGGCTTCTGCATTTTCAAAACTGACGCCGCGCGCGGCAAGCAAGCGTCCAATAATTTCAGGCAGTCCCAACCGCTGGCTTAATGCCAGTGCCGTTCTTTGATCCTTAAGTCTCTCTTCCCAGCGCTTGCCAGTAACTGAATTCTCAACACCAAGGAAAACGTCGCGGTTGCTGTCGGACATATACTCTTTACCACTTTTTCTAAATTGCGTTGAGAACAGCCTACTGCTCTCCACTCAAAAAACAAGAGGCGCCCTATAGGCGCCTCTGTCACAACTTATTGAGCTTGGGTTATTAAACACCCAAATTGTCGTACCATGTTTTACGGTAGAAATTATGTGTCGCATCAACAAGACGAGACGTACCCGTTTTCGACCGCATAACGATGGATTGAGTTGTAGCACCGCCTTTGTAGCGACGCACACCGCGAAGAAGGCTACCGTCTGTTACGCCAGTTGCAACAAACATCACATCGCCCTTGGCAAGTTCATCGATCTCGTACTTACGATCAAGATCATCAATGCCCCAACGCTTGGCACGAGCAACTTCGTCATCATTTCTAAACAATAGACGCCCTTGGAACTGTCCACCCGTACAACGAAGTGCAGCAGCGGCCAAAACCCCTTCAGGAGCACCACCAGCGCCCATATAAAGGTCAATACCGCTGTCAAAGCTGCTTGTTGCCATTGCACCAGCGACATCACCATCCCCAATAAGGACAATGCGTGCGCCACATTCACGAACTTGTATAATTTTTTCTTCGTGACGCGGACGATCCATAATACAAACCACAAGATCACTTACATCAGTCTTCTTGGCTTTCGCAAGATTGGTCAGGTTATTGAACACTGTGTCATCCAAATCAACAACACCTTCCGGTAAACCACCACCAACAGCAATCTTATCCATATATGTATCGGGGGCATTCAGGAAGTTACCTGATTCGGCCATAGCGATAACACACATCGCGTTAGGGCCGCCTTTGGCAGTTAAAGTTGTTCCTTCAAGAGGGTCAAGGGCAATATCAATCCCCGGACCGCCTAAACCAACTTTTTCACCAATATAAAGCATCGGCGCTTCATCTCGTTCGCCTTCTCCAATGACAACAGTACCATCAATGGCCATACTGTTTAGGGCATCACGCATTGCATTTACAGCAGCCTGATCAGCAGCTTTTTCATCTCCACGCCCCATTAAGCGGGAAGAAGCTAGCGCAGCTGCTTCTGTGACACGTACGGTCTCGAGGGCCAGGTTGCGTTCCATATCTTTGTCCTCTGACTTTGATATTGTTCAATCATGAACAGGTTATAATTTTCAGACGCCCTCTTAAAGAGAGACAATCCGGATCATATTAGGTGTTTCAAGAACACAATCCAGTTGAGCAATCTTCTCAAGGGATCGTGCCATTGCAGTTTCAACAGTTGCCTGTGTCGTAATAACCAAAGGCACCGCTTTACCAGGATTTGTTTCATGCTGCAGAAGAGATTTAACCGAAATATTTTCGTCTCGTAGAATATGCGCAATATCGGCGATTACACCGGGACGATCTTCCACATTCAGTCTTAAATAATAAGAGCCTTCTCGCTTTTCGACCGGTTGAGCAATTGGCTTCTCAAGATAGGCAGCCGGGACACCGAAAGTCGGTAGGATTGTCCCACGTGCGATATCAACCAAATCGGCGACAACAGCAGAAGCAGTCGGGCCGCCACCTGCGCCAGCGCCTTCAAACACGGTGGTACCAACGTGATTACCATTACACACTACGGCATTAAGCACACCTTCAACAGACGCAATCGGTTGATCTTTGGCAACCATGCACGGATGTACACGTTGATCAATTCCATGCTCAGTCTTGCGGGCAATTCCCAGAAGCTTAATACGATATCCAAGCTCTTCGGCGTTTATAATATCCTGAGCTGAGATTTTCCGTATTCCTTCGATATAAACCGCATCAAAATCAACCTCAGTTCCAAAAGCAACCGAGCTTAAAAGAGAGAGCTTATGCGCAGCATCAACTCCATCAACATCGAAACTTGGATCAGCTTCGGCATAACCGAGTTCTTGTGCTTCAAAGAGAACCTCTTCGAAATCCCTTCCCGTTTCACGCATGTTGGTCAGAATAAAGTTACAGGTACCATTAAGGATACCATAAACAAGATCAAATGAGTTCGCTGAGAGACCTTCGCGAAGACCTTTGATAACAGGAATTCCTCCTGCCACCGCGGCTTCATAGCAAAGTGCGACACCTGCTTCCTCAGCTTTAAGGGCAAGTTCAGTACCGTGATGGGCAAGAAGAGCTTTATTCGCCGTAATAACGTGGCGACCTTTTGCTATTGAGACTTCGACAACCTCTTTGGCAATACCTTCTGAGCCACCAATCAATTCCATCATAACATCGGCATCACATTCGGCTGCCATTTTGACAGCGTCATCATAGAAAACCATTTCGCTCATATCAAAATCGCGATTTTTTTTGCTACGAGCTGAAACCGCGACAATGGAAATGGAACGTCCCGTTCTTTGAGAAAGAACGTTAAGGTTTTCCTGAATAAGTTTTACGGTCCCAGTACCAACAGTACCTAACCCAGCGATTGCTATCTTAAGAGGTTCACTCACGTTTTATTTCCGCTCACTTATCTGTTCGAGGATACTATCTTTTTTCTGCATCATAGCTTTGATATTTTTCACAGCCTGACGGGTTCTTTGTTCATTCTCAACTAAGCCAAGCCGGACATAACCTTCACCGTACTCACCAAAGCCAACACCAGGAGCAACAGCGACATTAGCATGCTCCAGAAGTAATTTGGAGAATTCCATGGACCCGAGATGTGCAAATTCTTTTGGAAGCGGTGCCCAAGCAAACATTGTCGCCGGTGGGCTTGGGATTTCCCATCCTGCAGCAGCCAAACCTTTTATAAGAACATCCCGTCTGCCGCGATATCTGTCACGCATCTCATCAATACATCCCTGAGGACCATTTAGTGCCGCAACAGCAGCGACTTGAACCGGGGTAAATGCACCATAATCTACATAGGACTTCACACGCGTTAAAGCTGCAATCAGTTTTTTGTTACCAGAACAGAACCCGACACGCCACCCTGCCATGGAATAAGTCTTGCTCATTGATAGAAACTCAACGGCAATATCTTTTGCACCCGGCACCTCAAGAATTGAAGGCGGCGGCGTATCTCCGAAGTACACCTCTGCATAGGCTAAATCAGAGATAATATAGATTTCATGTTTGCGGCAAAAATCAACAATTTCTGCATAGAAATCCAAATCAACAACTTCTGCAGTTGGATTTGAGGGATAGTTTAGAATAATAGCAAGAGGTTTGGGAACGGAGTGTCTTACAGCAACTTCCAACTGTTCCATAATACTATTCGCGTGCGTCCCCCCCTGCTCTCCCACAGGCATCGAGCGAATAGCTGCTCCAGCAATGATAAAACCAAAAGCATGGATTGGATAACTTGGGTTTGGTGCCAAGATAATATCGCCTGGACTTGTTATTGCCTGAGCAAGATTTGCAAGCCCTTCTTTTGAACCAAGAGTCACAATTGTTTCTGTTTCAGGATCAATATCAACGCCGAAACGTCGATCATAATAAGCTGATATCGCTTTGCGAAGCCCCGGAATCCCTCGTGAAGTAGAGTATCCATGAACCCGGGGGTTTTGAATAACTTCTGTGAGTTTATCAATGACATGCTTCGGTGGAGGTTGATCCGGATTACCCATCCCAAAATCGATAATGTCCTCTTTCGCCGCTCGCGCTGCTGCTTTTAATGCATTAACTTCAGCAAATACATAAGGCGGCAAACGTTTAATACGGTGAAATTCCTGGTCCATTCTCAACTCTATAGTGATTAGTTTTATACAATCTGTCTCAAGATAGCTCTGACATTTCAGTCTTCTTTTAACAGTCGATCAACCTCAAAAAAAAAGGCCACGAAGCAGATAGCAGAATACCAGCTCCGTGACCAATGTTTTATGTGCTTATTTACACCAAGATTTCTCAAGAAAAACTCAAGAAACCTTTCTCCTAATTCACATAGATTTCTACACGACGGTTCCCAGCTTCACCTGTCGGCATAAATTCATGAAAGACTGGATTACTATCAGATTGTGCATCTGTGAGAACTTGCCCGCTAGGCACACCAGAATTAAGAAGCGCACGTGTCACCGCCTCAGCACGTTTACCTGATATTTCGTAATTGACCTGTTGATGACGCAACGCATCTGTCAGCTGTGTACGAGAGCTTGAATGCCCAAGAACTGTAATCGCCCCACCTCTTTGACCATAAAGAGAAGCAACATCACGTATGACCTGCATGTCTTGATTGTTCAGGTTTGATGATCCGTGAGCAAAATAGATAACAGCAACCAACTGGCCAGATGCCTGCGCACCATAGGGTGATCCATAAGGTTGTTGACCGTAACCGTTGGTCTGTTGTTGAGTATAAGGGGAGCCCCAACTCGGCGTATTGTAGCCTGGGCCACTATACTGTTGCTGACCGTAAGAGGGAGCACCATTTGGGAAAGCTGGCGGAAGAACCGAGCCCCCTTGTGAAGAAATTAGGGTTGTCTGCTGTGGCGTTTGTTGCGGTACAGAATTTACAGACTGAGGAACAGATGGAGCCGCACTTTGCGGTGCAGCCGGAATTTGAGGCGCGACACCCGGTGCTTGAGGCACAGACGGTGGTGGAGCAGCCGGAACCAGTGTTGAACGTGCCGTTAAAGGTTGATTGCTGTATTCAGCATTATTGCGATCAGCAACAAGACCTTCGGTCACTTGATTTTTATAATCACCGGTAGCTGTTTGTGGTGATTCGCCAGGCACACTGGAAAGATTAGGAAAACCTTCCGCAGGAACAACATTCTCAGCATTCGTAACCTGCGTTGGTTGTTCTGGTTCGTCACTGTCAAACCATGCGACTGGGTTTGCCCAATCCGGTGTGGAAGAACAAGCCGCCAACAATAGAGGTAGCGCAAGCACTCCCGCTAACCGACCTTTTCCCCCAATACGATACAAACTTTGTTTTTTCTGCTCAGGCATACATCTGTCCTTGGTCATAACTAAGACCGTTCCCCCATGTAAACGTCAAATAAATCGTAAACGTCAAATAAATCGGGGCATGTACATCAGCATTACAACTGATTTGATGTACACACGAACGATATTGACCTCACTTGTTGTTCTTTTATACTTCCAGCTGTAACAATGGGTGTATAACATTGAAAGAGCAACAAGGCGATATACGATTCAACAAAAAGACCAAACAGATCATAGGGAAGGCTGAATGGCCGATCAACACCCGGAGGGAATAAATATGCCAGATCCCACAGAAATTGCTGAAACGATGGCCGCAATTTCTGAGAAATCTCAGGAAATGGTACAAAGCTTTCTTAAGAAACAAAGTGAGCAAAACCTAGACAAAGACCCGGATCCCATGCGTATTGGTCAAGCATTTTGGGAAATGTCACAGCGCTTTTGGGCTGATCCAGATCAAGCATTAAAATTACAGGCCGACCTATGGCAGGGATATAATAATCTTTGGCAAGAATCTGCCCGAAAGTATTTTTCTTCCCAACAAATCGAAAAAGAATCGCCTTCTCCCGAGAAAACAAAAGATCGTCGATTTAAAGACGAAGCCTGGGAAGACAATCCCTTTTTCAACTTTATCAAACAATCCTATTTGCTCACAGCGGATTCCATTCACAAATCAGTCAAAGACGTTGAAGGACTGGACGAATCCCACGCTCTAAAAGTTGATTTTTATACCAAACAGTTTCTTGATGCCCTTTCCCCAAGCAATTTTTTAATAACCAATCCTGAGATCCTCAAAGCAACGGCGGAAACCGGTGGGCAAAACCTTTTACAGGGATTGGAAAATTTAATAGCTGACCTTGATAAAGGTCGCATCAAGATGACTGACGAAGATGCATTTACTCTTGGAGAAAACATTGCAACAACCCCCGGAGAGGTCATCTATCAAAACGAGTTGATGCAACTAATTCAGTATGCACCAACAACAGATAAAACACACACTCGCCCACTTATGATCATCCCTCCATGGATTAACAAATTCTATATCCTTGATCTGAAGGCTAAGAACTCCTTTGTAAAATGGGCCGTTGAACAAGGCTTCACTGTTTTTATGATTTCCTGGATCAATCCAGACGCAAAACTCGCAGAGAAGTCTTTTGAAGATTATATGATTAAAGGCCCCCTCGCTGCTCTTGACGCTATAGAACAAGCAACTGGATCCAAAGAGGTCAATGCCATCGGCTATTGTCTTGGCGGCACGCTTCTGGCTTCAACACTTGCTTATATGGCCGAGAAAAAAGATACGCGTATAAAAAGTGGAACATTTTTTGTTACCATGACCGACTTTACAGAAGCTGGGGAACTAAGAGTATTCATAGACGAAGATCAGTTGGTTGCCCTTGAAAAACGCATGGCTGAACAAGGATATCTTGATGGGGTCGAAATGGGCACGACCTTTAACATGCTACGATCGAATGACCTTATCTGGTCCTTTGTCGTGAATAATTATCTGTTAGGTAAAACTCCTTTCCCCTTTGATTTGCTTTATTGGAATTCAGACACAACTCGCATGCCTGCCAAGATGCATAGCTTTTATCTCAGAAACATGTATCTGGATAACAAGCTCATCCAACCCGGTGCTATTGAGCTGGATAACACCCCCATAGACCTCGGCAAGGTAACCGTTCCAACATTTATGATTTCGGCCAAAGAAGATCATATTGCGCCTTGGAAATCCACCTATGCCAACACGCAGCATTTTTCAGGAAAGAAAGAATTTGTCCTAGCAGCTTCAGGTCATATAGCTGGAATAATCAACCCTCCTGCGGCTGGCAAGTATTCTCACTGGATCAATAAAGAAACACCCGAAACACCCGACGAGTGGCTAGACAACGCGGTTGAACATCCAGGATCATGGTGGGGACATTGGGCACAGTGGGCTAAGAAAAAGAGCGGAAAACTTATACCCGCACGCACACCAGGGGCAGGCAAATTGAAGTCGATTGAACCAGCCCCAGGAAGTTACGTCAGAATAAGGTAACCACAAAACAAAGCCACATTACTGACAAAGTCAAATTTGGAGGTACACTTCTTAAATTAAGCTTTGTCAGTTTTTTGTCAGCCTCACCCGCTATCAAGCATTTATGCGCAATAGCTCCATTACCCATTTTCTTTTTCCATCATTCCCCATTGTCCTTATGGCAACGGCCTTAAACGCCTGTGTTGTTTTCTCACCGCCAAAGGATCATGCAAAGTTGCTTCCAAAGCCTCCTGAATCATGGGCAAGCGAGACAAGATATAAATCCAAGCTGGAACAATCGCCTAAAACCCACAAGCAAGCAGGAATAATAACATCACAATGGTTTGCAGTAGACGATGACGCAGAACTAATCTAGAGAATAACCCCGAAATAATGGCAGCGAGAGCTATTCATGAACAATATAAAGCCAATCTTATAAAACAGACCGCAGCTTTTTTCCCTAGCTTTGATTTTTTATCCAATGCCAGCAGAACAAAAAGCTCTACAAACGATTTTGACGGCAAACGCATTAAGAACTATGACAATAACTTTAGACTTGAAGCCAAAGTTTCGTGGGAAGTTGATGTTTGGGGGCGTTTACGCTCAACATCTTCTGCAGCCCAAAGCGATCTTAATCAAGGTGCATTTGATCTTAAGAACGCCAAATTGTCCATTGCAACAAGGGTTGCCCAGCAATGGATAGAACTAATAGCCTTAACTCAACAAGAAGTTATCGCCAGAAACCAAAAAAATAATCTCGCTCAAATCGTAGAAAGAACGACTAACCGTTACAATGCAGGACTGTCAGATATTTTGGACCTCCGCTTGGTTGAAACAGATTTAGCGACAGCACAAGCAACTTTGTTTTCCAGAGTTGATCAACGAAGCAAGGCTGCGAGGCAGTTAGAAATTTTACTTGGTCGTTACCCTTCTGCTGAGATCAAAACACGAAAATTTCTACCCGAAATAAATAACAATTTTAATGCAGGAATTCCAAGTAACTTATTGAAGAACAGGCCTGACCTTCTTTCCGCAGAAGAGAAAATAATTGCGTCAAACTTTCGAGTAAAAGAAGCTGAATCTAACCGTCTCCCAAGTTTGTCCCTTTCTCACTCAACAACTTACCAAAACGGAAAGCTCAAAGATCTCTTCGACCCCGTCAGCTTAATTACATCCATTGCTGGCAGTATCATCCAACCCATTTTTGACGGCGGACGACGCACTGCCATCGTTGAACATAAAAAAGCTGTAACCGATCAACAAACTGCAAATTATATAGCACTCGTCTTCAAAGCCTACCAAGAAGTCGAAGACACCCTAACCAGTGATGTTCATTTAGCAGACCAAGAGACACAACTCCAGAAAGCAACATTAAATGCTGCTGAAAGTGAAAGACTGTCTCAGGAAAAGTACTTCAATGGCCTCATCTCAATATTGGATTTATTACAAGCACAGCAACGTTTTTTTGTGGCTAAATCCCGCCTTGTGAACATACAAAAACAACGCCTTCAAACGAGGGCGATACTCTTTCTCGCGCTAGGAGGGCAAAGTATCCCAACAGTACCTGCAGAGAAAAAAACGACTTCCTTATCTGAGCCTAAAGACAAGGATCAAAAAACAAACGGAACTAAATTGGAAGAACCTACTGTGGAGCAATCAGTTGAAAAATAAAACAGCTGATCAAAATCATACTCATAAGCTTAAAAATGTCCTTCGTATCGCCATACCAATCTTTATGGTCAGCCTTGCTACAATAGTATTAACGAGTATCGAAGGAAACGATACAGCAGACTTGAATGACACGACCGTTTATCCAGTCACGCCTCTTCTGCCGACAATGGAACTATCATCAAAAATTGCTAATATTTCTATTCATACACAAGGTGTAATTGAGCCAATAAATAAGATTAAAATTATCACACAAGTATCTGGTATTATTATTAAAACACCAGAAAATTTAAAGTCTGGAAATCATTTTTACAAAGATGATTTCTTGTTCCAAATTGATCCTCGTGACTACAAACTATCGTTAACCAAAGCTCAAGCAGAAGTAGCCTCTGCAGAACAAAAATTAATCCGGGAAAAAGCAGAATCAAAGTTGGCAAAGGCCGATTGGGTAAAGTACGGTCAGGGAGAGCCTTCGGCACTGACCTTGCGCTTACCACAAATGCGTGAAGCCGAGGCAAAACTAGATGCCGCCCGTGCAGAACTTCAAAAAGCCCAACTGGATTTGGCACGTACCACTTATCGTGCACCCTTTGATGGCTTTATTAAAAGTGTTTCCCTTGAGACAGGCCAGTTTGTATCCAGTAATACGTCTGTTATGGATATATTCTCAGATCAACAATTTGAAATCCGCCTTCCCATTAGCCGAAAACAGTTGGAATACCTTCCTCTGTCTAATGACGGTAACATTGAGGGGATGGTTTCCTTTACGGATCCGCAAAGAGGAAACGATAAAAAGTGGTTTGGAAAAATACGGCGCCTTGAAAAAGAGCTCCTGAAAGATACAAATCAATATGTACTTGTGGCAGAGGTCTTAAACTTTGATGCGCCTTCCAACTCTCCTGATGCTCTACTATCCGGAACATTTCTACACGCCGAAATTACATCAAAAAACATCACCAACCTCTATAAAATACCAAGAAGCGCCCTCTATTTAAACGACAGTATTTTGACCGTAGATAAATTGGATGTTGTGACAAAAAATAAAGTAAATATATTAAAAAAACATAATAATTATATATATATTACAGCAAACATCTCACCTATCACACGAATAATAACCAAACCTCCGGAAATATTCATTGAAGGTATGAAAATTCGCACCAACTCGGGTGGCGCGACAGATATGCTGCTTTCCATAAAGAGCTTGGACAAAAGAGATCTTCATTCCAGTGATCAAACCAGCGATCAAAATATAACAAAGGGTCGGCCTGTCGAAAACGCCCCTTATCAGGCAACAGCTTCTACTCAAGACAAGGCGATAATCAATGAATAGTCTTATTCGCTGGTTTACCCTTAATTCAGTCTCTGCCAACTTGTTAATGTGTTTGATTTTACTCGGAGGCTTGATCTCGATACCCGATATCAAAACTCAAATTTTTCCAACGATCAAGTTAAATGCGGTTGATATTAGCATTGATTATCGCGGTGCGTCACCTCAGGCCATAGCACAAAATATTTCACTCCCCATTGAGAACGCTCTCAAAGATTTACCCGGTATCAAAAATATCTATTCCTTTGCTGTTGAAGGCCATGGAACGACGTCTGTGTTCTTCTATTCAAATGTGGATTTACAGGAAAAAATTACTGAAATAAAAAACAGAATAGACAGTTTAAGCACCCTTCCAGCCGGAAGTGAACGTCCCAGAATTGCTAAAACAGCCGATAATGATCGCATTATCGATATCGCCATTCACGGCAATACCGATTTGGAAACCCTGACACTCGTCGGTGAGAAATTACGCTTTACCCTATTACAGGAAACCTCCCTCAGCGAAATTAAACTCTTTTCAGCCCCGCCTTTGGAGCTGGTTATTGAAATCCCTTCAGAAAATTTACGACAAACCGGATTAAAGTTTTCAGATATTGCAGAAGCGATCAGAACATCTTCAATAGACATCCCGGCGGGATCCATTGGTCAAATTGGCAATCAATTGACGATAAGGGGGAATAGTCGAGCTTTCACGCCACAGCAGTTTGAGAAAATCTCCCTCGTTCATAGATCCAACGGCGCCACTCTTTTTCTTGGGGAAATCGCGACGATCAGGCTTCTCAGGAAAGAAGAAAAATTCACCAGCCGATTTAATGGTCAAAATTCCAGCGGCCTGGAGGTTTTCATCGACAGCTCTCAGGATATGTTGAGCGCCATCAAAGAATTGAAGCTAAAGGTACAGGATGTACAATCAACCCTCCCCGAAGGCATAACAATTACCCTGTGGCTGGATGACAGTGAGGATATTGCTCAACGATTATCCATGCTTGTTGATAACGGCCTCATGGGATTGGGCCTTGTCTTTGTTCTGCTCGTTTTGTTTTTGAGAGTAAGTCTGGCATTTTGGGTATGCGGCGGCATCGTCATATCCTTTACCGGAGCCTTTTGGTTTCTTCCCCTCCTCGATGTCTCGTTAAACCATATTTCAACTTTTGCCTTCCTCTTGGTTTTAGGGATCGTGGTTGATGATGCCATCGTTATCGGAGAAAGCATTTACAATCAGCAAAATAAACACGGTATAAGTACAAAAACAGCATATCTTGGCATTAAAGAAGTCTGGAAACCTGTGTTACTCGGCGTTATCACCACGATTGTTGCCGCAACACCCGGCTTGTTATTCAAAAGCATTATTGGCAGCTTTCTTTATGATATTTCTGTCATAATTGTTGCTGTACTAAGCTTCTCTCTTATCGAATCATTCTTTATTCTACCTGTACATCTCTCTCATCCTCAAAAATGGCTTAAATTACCCTCTTTATTTACAAAGCCCATCTCTAGGCTTCGGCTCGCTTTTCAAAAGTCTCTCCGTCGATTTATTTACGGATCATACAGAAAATTTCTCCACCAGACATTGATCTGGCGCTATACAACCTTGTCCCTTTTCGTCATTTTGGCTGTTTTATCAGGGTATCTTATCGTATCTGGGCGTGTGCCCATTCAAATTTTTCCCAATATGGCAGAAGCACAGATTGTTGCGCAGATCACTTTAAACAAAAACAGCTCCAATGATTTCTTAACCAACACAATGGAACGTCTGGAGACTTCATTCGAAAATGTTCAAAGGGAGATTAACCTTCCGCTTCAAGAAGACGGTACGCCTATAAAAGCTATTAAAAATTATGCTTCTTACATTTCGGGGCAAGATATTTTCATGGTCGTAGAGCTAGATACGCAACTTTTATCGGAAATTCCCATCGACACCCTTATTTCGCAATGGCAGGAAAAACTGGGTCCGATCCCGTCTGCAAAAAAAATAAGCTTTTCTGCAAGTGAAGATGGCACCCCCAACATCCTATCTCTGAAAATGTTTGGAGCAAATGATGAAGCCATCAGATCAAATATCACAAAATTAGAGCAAGAGGTTCTCAATCTTGCAGGGGTTTATAACTTCACAGTCACGGTTGGCACTCCACAGTCGGAATACAAAATTCAACTCCGACCAGAAGGCCAGCGTCTAGGCATTACCATGTCCGATATAAGCCAACAGATTGCGACAGCTTTTCAAGGCGAAAGACTGGATCGCTTACCTGGACGTATTCAAACCACAGATGTCGTTCTCCGCCTGCCCAAACAAGAACGCCTTGAACTGGAAAACATAGAGGATTTCCCCGTCACCCTAGACAAAGAACGAAAGGTTCCCTTGTCAACGGTCGCGACTTTGCTCGAAAATACAACCTCAAGCTATATAGAACGTATAAATGGCCGCCAAACTTCCTCTGTTGATATTATCTTCAGCAAAGCCACATGGACCCGGTTTGAACTTCTGCAAAAAATAGAGAATTCAATTATCCCCACCATTAAAGAAAGCTCCCCTGATTTTGATTACAAACTCTCTGGCGACGCTGAGGAGGAAGACGAATTTACAGAAGAGGCTTTGCGTTTATATGTTCTTTGTTTTTTCGTTATCTATGCCTTACTCGCCATTGGCAGTAACTCGTATTTTCTCCCCCTTATCATCCTTACAGCAGCGCCTTTTGGGCTGGTAGGAGCAATCTATGGACATTATCTCCTCGGTTTGGAAATCAGTGCCTTTTCAATCATGGGGGTTCTCGCAGCAGCCGGGGTTGTTATAAACGATAACCTGGTCCTGGTTGACAGGATCAATTATTTAAAAAACAAGGGGACATTGATCCAAGTAGCGGTAAGACACGCCTGTATCAGCCGCTTTCGTCCGATATTTCTGACATCTCTAACCACAGTTTTGGGATTGCTACCCATTTTATTTGAGGGGAGCTACCAGGCTCAATTTATTGTTCCCATGGCGATATCTTTGGCTTTTGGTGTTTTAATCGCTACTTTTGTTACGCTCTTGCTTGTCCCGACACTCTACGAGATAAGTCAGGACATCAAATGGCTGTTTACTTCAGATGAGAACCCCAAATCGAGTTTCAATACGAACGCACACGCCCGAGTAAATCAGGAACAGAACATATGAAAATCCTTCTCGTTGAAGATGACCCACAACTTGGCGCCAGTCTCGAGCGCGCCCTTCATCATGATGGCAGTGTATGTGAGTGGGTAAAAACAGCCGAAGATGCAGAGCTAGCCCTTAATATTAGTTTCTTTGACCTGATCATTCTCGATTGGATGCTGCCTGACCAACAAGGTATTGATTTTCTCAAAGAAGCCCGCAAAAAAGGTGTGACAATACCTGTACTCATGCTCACCGCAAGAACTGCGACTTCAGAAAAGATTGAGGGCCTTGACGGCGGGGCCGATGATTATCTGACCAAACCCTTTGATCTTGATGAGCTTTTTGCACGATTGCGTTCTCTTGGTCGGCGAAGGGAAGTAAAGGCATCCAGCGAGTTGGTAATTGGCAATTTAAAGCTTTGCCCGGACCGGCATGAAGTCACCCTTGGCGGAGATAAAATTCAGCTGTCCAAAACTGAATTTCTAATTTTACAAAAAATGATGGAAAGCCAAGGACGTTATATATCAAAAACGCAATTGGAAGAATATGCTTATAATTGGGATAATTGCGTAACTCCTAACGCAATTGAAGCCCAAATTTCCAGATTGCGTAAACGTTTGGGATCTGGTGTCATTACTACTCTAAGAGGTGTTGGCTATAAGGTCGAAAAGGTATGAAGTTTTATTCCCTCAAAAACAGGTTTCATATCTACACTTTAACAATAACAGCGATATCCTGGATATTAATCCTGGCCGTTGTCATGTTTGGTATGAGGAACTTGCTCCTTTCCCTAACCGAGGATGCCCTCGAAAGCAGAAGTGAACTACTAGCAAGCGCCCTGCCGTTAAGTTATTTTGAAGAAGGAAATCCCGCGTTAGAAAAATGGCTCGAAACCATTAGGCAATCCCCGCCGGAATTCGTGGATACAGGACTAGATTCAGACAGCAGCTATCAAGTCTGGTATAAAGGTAAGGTCATTGCCAGTTCTTACATTAGTCCGATAATGCCAGTTCCGACTAAAGAAGGGATCAGCTTATTTACTGACAAAGAACAAGACGATGTCATTGTATGGCAAACTTACGCAAAAAAAATTAAAGGGGTCGATGCCTGGGCCGTGGCAACAGAAGACATGGAGTTTGCTTTTGATGGCAGCCTTACTTTCATTGTCCTTGCCTTTTTCTTTATCGGAGAAAACTTTCCCCTCATTTATTTGGTTCTGCCCTTAAGTTTCATAAGTTTGTTTTGGGGCATTAACAGAAGTCTAAAGCCTCTTGTAAAAATATCAGATCAGTTCTCTGAGAGGGCAAAAAGTAATCTTTTACCTTTTTCTGTAAAAGCGGTGCCCAGTGAAATTTGGCCCATAGTTGAATCCTTTAATTACAATCTGGAAATCATTCATCGCAACCAGAGTGAGCTGGAGTTATCTTTGGAGAGTGAAAAGCGTTTTACAGCAAATGCTGCCCACGAGCTTCTAACGCCGCTCGCAGCCATAAAAACAGAGGCACAGCTGCGGGAACGCCAAACCACAGATCCAGAACAAAAAGAAGGCCTTATAGCTATTTCGTTACGTGTGGACAGAGCAACACATACTGTCGAACAACTCGTCACACTTGCCCGTCTAGACCCCAATACTCTGCATGAAAAGACCAAGGAAGTCGATCTCCACAAAATTATTCAAAACGTATCCGCTGATCTGGGTGATAAAATCAAAGACAAATCCATCGACTTTGATATTAACGCTTTGAACATCAACCAAATACACGGCCTTCCATCTGCCCTAACCTTTTTATGTCGAAATCTGGTCGATAATGCCGTTCGATATTGCCAGAAGAAGGGCATTGTTCGTATCACTATTAGCCAAAGTCATACCAATCTAACCCTATCCGTTAAGAATACCGGTCGCCCTCTTCCTGATTATATGAAAGATTACATTTTTGAACGTTTCGTGAGAGGCGCAGGCGAGCAAGAGACGGGTTCTGGGCTTGGCATGTCGATTGTCAAACGGGTTGCAGACATTCACAAGGCAGAGATTATCCTGAGTGACCCGGAAGATCTGGTTGGTTTACAGGTTGATGTTATCTTCCCCATCAAAGAGAAGTCTCAAGAATAACTTTGCCCCAATTCAGCATAGTTTCGCGCTGAATACCTTATTCCTTCAAGCTCGTCAGGCTTTAAATCTCTGAATTTTTTAGCAGGAGATCCTGACCACAACTCTCCAGTCGGCACAATCTTACCCGGCGTTACAAGCGCACCAGCAGCAACCATAGCATCAGACTGCACAACAGCTGCATCCATTACCACTGACCGCATACCAATAAACGCATGATCAGCAATGGAACATGCATGAAGAAGTGCCATGTGACCAACAGTAACGCCATCACCAATAATGGTTTGAAGCCCGCCGCCTGTTTTCCTGTAATCCTCGCCGCTCCTATCATGATTAACATGGATTATCGTCCCGTCTTGAATATTGGTGTTTGACCCAATGCGGATCGCGTTTACATCCCCTCTTACAACACAGTTAAACCAAACAGACGATCCAGGTCCGATCTCAACATCACCAATAATGACCGCATTTTCAGAAATAAAGGCATCTGGAGAGATTTTTGGGCTCACACCACGGTACGGCAAAATTATTCCAGGCAAAGGGCTATCCTCTTAAATTATTTATATTCTTTGGATTTTTTAAGTTTGAGGTTAACAAATTAACAATATTGTACTATAAAAAAATTACTTCGCCCCATCTTTACTATTTTTCAACCACCTTGATTCCATATATAAGATTATCAACTGTTTTAATTTGCTGGAGAGCAGAAAATATGCTGAGTGGCAACAAACGTATCGCGACCCTTGCCCTGACAGCCTTAATTGGTTTTGGTACACTAACTTTTTCAGCTCCGAGCCAGGCTCGTGGAAATGAACCGCGCTTTTATCAGCAGCAGGTTTGTCTCGCCAAAGCTTATATCAAAGTTAATAATTCGCAAAAGTCAGCAACTCATAAAGCTAAAGCTATAAAATCACGCTCTAAGTTGAGCAGATCAGGTGTTCCTGAATCTCATATCAAAGAATTAGCCAACCGTACTTTAAAAATGCTTCAATTTGGCATTCAGGGTAACCGCGAAGCCAGAGGCCCACGCCTTTGCCAGCAGTGGTATCCAATCGGATAAAACCAACTCGCCGCAATGAAGTTTAAATAAAAAAGAGGGCTTATTTATCAGCCCTCTTTTTTATGGTTATAGTTTTTATGAAAATAAATTAAGAGCTTCTTTTAAAACCGAGCTTTAAAGTCCCGCGTCTAAAGTCCCGCGTCTAAAGTCCCGCGTCTAAAGTCCCGCGTCTTCTGGGAGCCCAAGCATCAAGTTCAGATTCTGAACAGCAGCACCAGATGCCCCTTTGCCAAGGTTGTCAAGTCTAGCGATCAGAATGGCTTGACCAGTCAGCTCATTGGCATAAACAAATAATTCCAACTCATTTGTACCATTCAAAGTATCCGGGCGTAGAAATAGATTACGTTCTAACTGATCTGAATTGTTTAGTTCTCTCACCTTTATAAAGCGAGCATCCTCAAAGTGATCGGATAAAGCCTGATGGATCACTTGACCATTTGTTCCTTTTTTCAACTGCGCATAATGCAAAGGTACCGAAACAAGCATTCCTTGTGCATAGTCACCAACTGATGGAACAAAAATTGGTTTATGAACCAGACCGTTGTGGATTTGCATCTCTGGTACATGCTTGTGATCGAGGTTGAGACCATAAGTGCCAAACGGTTCAGCCTGTCCCTCCTCGTGAATGGCCATAAGTGCTTTTCCGCCTCCGCTATAGCCTGAAACTCCCGTTACATTAAGATGACTATCTTCGGGCAGGAGATTCCGCTCCAGCAAAGGTCGCAACAATGCAATTGCGCCAGTGGGGTAACATCCTGGGTTACTCACTCTTTTGGAGTTGGCAATCTTGTGCCGTTGTCCCTCGGTCATTTCAGGAAAACCGTAAGCCCATTCCGGATTGACACGATAAGCCGTTGAAGCGTCAATGATCCGAACATCTGGATTTTCAACCAAAGCAACAGCTTCGATAGCTGCTGCATCAGGTAAACACAGAATTACAAGATCCGCGGAATTCAAAAGTTCCTTACGTGCATTTAGATCTTTGCGAAGTTCCGGTGCAATAGAGAGTATCTCAAGATCTGTCCGATTTTCAAGGCGTTGACGTACTTGCAAACCTGTGGTGCCAGCTTCGCCATCAATAAATATTTTTTTGCCACTAGACATCCGAACATACCCTTTAAAATAACAACTGCTATTTATTTAGAACACTCAAGATTTTATTACAATCCAAATACACAAAACAAATCCTGCCTCTTTAATGTATTCAATATTAAATTCACTGCTCAATATACCTATAACGTTTACCCTTTCGAAATCTCTGATTGTTATTATCTCGCTGCCGTGTGGGGACATTGCTAAGGAAGACAAATAAATGGCTATTATGAAACGACTCTCTATCCGGCTTCAGATTCTTTCGATCTGCGGAATAACTTTGCTTGGTTTTCTAGCCGTCGGCTCTGTTTACCTGATAGGAAACTCTATTCAGAAAACGGAACAAGACAACCAAAACTATACATTAAAATTATTTGAGTTAGAAGAAGAGCTCCGTTTCGAACTACTAAATGCGCGACGTAGAGAAAAAGACTTTCTTATTCGATTAGACGAAAAGTATGTTGGGCAACACGCAGAGGTTGTTTCGACTCAAAAAACTCTCGTAAGAAGTTTGCAGGAAATCGTAACAACAGAAGATGCACGTAAGAATATTGATGGATTGGCAAACCTTATCACCAATTACGAAGCACAATTTGCACAAGTTGTTCAAGACAGATTAAAAATTGGCCTCGACGAAAATTCAGGTTTACGAAGCGAGTTACGCGGCGCTGTACAAAAAGCAGAAGATAAACTCAAAGAGTTTAACGCTGATAATTTAACCGTTTTAATGCTTATGATGCGCCGACATGAAAAAGACTTTCTGTTACGCCTTGATGAAAAGTATGTACAAAGGCTGGATGATCGCATTCTCGAATTCAATGAAGCATTGAAAAACGCCGATTTTCCAAATGCTTCGAAAACAGAAATATCTGCTCTCGTTGAACAGTATAAAAAAGCTTTCCATAACCTGACAGACGTCAGCTTGGCTCTTGTGCCGAAAGAAAAAGCCCTCAGTGAAATTTATTCCCAAGGTCAACCTTCTCTGGATGCCCTTCACGCAGAGGTAAATGTTCTTTTTAAAGAATCAGCTATTACTGCCAAAGAAACAACGACCTTTGTCCAAAACACTATGGCAATAGTTATCGTTGTTACAACACTGATCGTAGTCAGTTTCGGCCTTTGGATAAGTGGATTATTATCAAAACCTATTCAGGCTCTCACAGGGGTAATGAAAGACCTATCTGAAGGCAATATGGACGTTACAATCCCCGGTGGCTCTTATCAAAATGAAATTGGCGACATGTCACAATCAGTTGCCTACTTTAGAGATCGCTTGGTTGAAAATGAGAAATTAACAACCCAGCAACAGGCTGAACAGTCCAGACAAATTGAACAAGCGAATAATTTACGCGAACTCATCAGCTCGTTTGAAGGTGAAATTTCGATTGTTTTAGATGAAGTTAACAGCGCTGTCCAAAACATGACGGAAAGCTCTCCGATAATGCGGGATGCTGCTGTACAGGTGAAAGAGCAGTGCACAAATTCAGCAAATTCAGCTTCACGGGCTACTGAAAATGTACAAACTGTGGCAACCGCTTCAGAAGAGCTTTCAGCTTCTATAAAGGAAATTGGTCGCCAGGTTGAACAATCAACATCAGTAACACAAGAAGCCGTACAGCAAGCAGACAATACCCGTACAATTATGGATGAGCTTTCAAGTTCCACTGCAAAAATTGGTGAAGTTGTCGGGCTTATCACTGATATCGCTGAGCAAACTAATCTTCTTGCTCTTAACGCCACAATTGAGGCCGCTCGAGCCGGCGAAGCAGGCAAAGGCTTTGCTGTCGTCGCCAGTGAGGTTAAACATCTCGCCAGCCAAACATCCCAGGCAACTGATGAAATCACACTTCAAATCACGGGTGTTCAGGATGCTTCTGCTCAGGCAGCAAATGCAATTGGCAGTATCACCACCACAATCCAAAAGGTACACGAAATCGCCTCTGCTATTGCCGCTGCAGTTCAAGAACAGGCTGCTGCAACATCAGAAATCGCCCGATCTGTTGAGGAAACAGCTAATATTGCCCAAACCATGCGGCAAGACCTTTCAAAAACCAGTGATACGGCCTTTGAGACAGAAAAAGCAGCAGGAGATGTCTTAACCACTGCTGATAATCTTTCCTCGCAATCAACAAACCTTAGTAGTTCCATAAAATCATTCTTGGATAAAATAAGAACTGCATAGCTTTAAGAGAAAGTTGAACAATGCCGCAAGATTGGATTATTTTAGGTCCAGTCCTGCGGCATTACCATTTTTACGCCCAAGGATCACACTTACGACCTGGCCCATTGTCTGCTGCCGTATCGAAATAAAATAGTGTTTATCATCCAGTGCATAAACTACGAAGCAATTTTCAGGTTGTGGAATTTGCATTTTATATTCAAAACAAATTAAATCAGTTTTTAGCTGCCAATTGCCCTGGATCAATTGCTTAAAATCGTAATAAGCAACCCGCCCATCACCAGAGATGAATTCAACCCACTTACGATCATTTTTAGGCTCTTTTTCCTCGTTAGAGGACTGTTCCACATAACGGCCATACAATGTATTACCGGAAACAACGCCTACGATATCATTTCCTCTTAATTGTTGTGCTCCACCAGATATAAGATCTTGATCTGTATAATATTCTCGCTCCCCTAACTGGGTAGTAACACACCCCGACAAAACCCAGCCAAAAGCTATAATAAAGAGACATTTATTCATAGACTTAACTCCTTTGTCCCATATCTTTAAATTTCCACTACCTAAAGACCTGCTTCCTAAAATTTTACGCATATAATAAGCCATTTATTAAAAATGAAGAATTTCCTTATTTAAATCGGCATATTACATTTCAGAAAACTGATCACGTTCAGAGAACCATTCTTTCGTATAATCAATGAATTTTCTGAGTTTTAATGGCAACTTCTTTTGATAAGGATAAACAATAAAAATTGGATATTGTTCAACCAGATAATCAGGAAGTAAATGAGTGAGTCTTCCTTTCTTTATCTCTTCCTCGGCAAGATATGAAGGAAGTTTTGCTACGCCAGCGCCCTTTAAAAGTGCATTCTTGATCATAGGGAAGTGATGAACTGACAAGGTTCCTTCGATGGGAATAGCAAAATTTTCCCTATCCTTGCGAAATCGCCAAATCACAGTTTCAAGGTTACGCGTGTTTAACAAGCAATCGTGTACAACGAGATCACTTGGCTGAATGATCGTTTTCTTCCCCAAGAGATACTCTGGCGAAGCACATATATATTCTTTCCAATTACCAACCTTGATAGCAACAAGGTCATCGTCCAATTGAGATGTCGCCCTTAAAGCTACATCTATTTTTTCGAACTGAAGGTCTTTGATTCTATTATCTAGTTCCAACTCAAAACGAATTTCAGGAAAGAGCCTGGAAAACCCTAAAGTAATATCACCAAGAAACACTTCCCCAAATGAAATGGGCGCAGATAAGCGTAAGGTCCCCGTAACTGTACCCTTTAAAGTTTCAAGGGCCTTCTCAGCTTCTTGAGAAGTTTGTAAAATATCCAGACAATACTCTAAATAAACTTTACCAGCTTCTGTCAGGTCTAGCCTCCGTGTAGTGCGAAATAAAAGCTGTGTCGAAAAACGTTGCTCCAAACGGGACACCATCTGGCTAACATGCGCTTTTGAACACCCAAGTCTATGTGCAGCCTTGGTAAAGCTTGCCTCTTGTACAACGGATGCAAAAACCGCCATTGCTTCTAGATGGTTATAATTATCACTCATATAAAAACAATCTGTTCATAAATTACAATCTTATCATTTTAAATAAAAACAATATCTTTACCAGAGCAATTAACAAAACACCTGTAACTAACATAAAGGGACAAAACATCGTGAAAATTATATTGGTGGGTTCTAGCGGTATTATTGGACAAGCCGTGGATAAGGAATTGAGGCAACGTCATGAAGTCATAACCGCATCTCGAACCTCAGGTGACATTAGGATTGATATTACAGATAACCATTCTATTCGGGATGGGTTTTCCTCTGTTGGTTCCTTTGATGCATTAGTATCCGCAACAGGGTCTGTCCACTTTGGTGATTTTAATGAAATGACTGAGGATGAATATCAGATAGGGATCAAAAACAAACTTATGGGACAAATCAACCTTGTTTTAATAGGTCGCGAATTTATTAATCCCAACGGCTCTTTTACCCTAACAACCGGTATCCTTAACAGAGATCCCATACGCTTAAGTAGTTCTGCTGCAATGGTAAATGGTGCTATCGATGGATTTGTTAAAGCTACAGCCCTAGAAATGCCTAACAATGTTCGCATCAACTCGGTTAGCCCAACAGTCATCACAGAAGCAATGGACAAATACGCGCCTTATTTTAGAGGGTATAAACCAGTCCCTGCTGCTGAAGCAGCACTGGCATACAGTAAATCGGTTGAAGGCTTACAAACAGGTCAAGTCTATGAAGTAGATTGATTGAAATTAGGAAGAGCACAAGATGCCTGTTCTTAGTAAGAGGCACCTTGTCTTCTCCTAGATAAACAAAACTTCAATTATGTAATTTTTCAGAACAGTGATTGCTAATTAAATAATCTAATTCTTTCATAGTCATCGTGTTAGGTTCCTGTTAAAAGGAGAACAGAAAGCTATGTCTATTATTATCGCTATGTGCACCTACGCACTAACCATGTCAATCTCGCCAGGACCAGTTAATATCATCACGATGACCTCGGGTCTCAACCATGGTATTTACCGTACCGTCCCCTTTGTCGCAGGCGCAACGATTGGCTTTACAAGTCTTCTCTTCTGCATTGGACTAGGTGCTTCAGAATTAATCGTGCTTTTTCCGACGTTCATGCTGGCTATTGGCTATATCGGCGCAACTTTTATGTTGTACATGGCCTATAAAATCGCTTTTTCCAAAGGCACTATTGCTCTAAGTGAAGAAAACAAACCAGGATTTTACCAAGGATTTCTCCTTAACATTCTTAACCCGAAGGCTTGGATAGCTTCTATTTCTGGTGTCGCAGCTTTTACGACAACAGGAGACCTTTCAAGTCTATTCTTATTTTGTGCGTTGTATTTCTTTATTTGCTTTATCGGTGTCGGATCATGGGCTGTTGTTGGGCAACAAGCTAAAATCCTTGTGCAAACAGAAAGCCGCCTTCGTATTTTTAACATGCTTATGGGCGCAGGCCTGGCAACAGTAGCAATATATCTATTACTTACTTAGTTTTGTAGCAACCAACATTATTAGAGCTTAACATATTTAACCGCTTCTACTGTACAGTTCCTGAGTACTCATTATATTGAGCATTCATTTTTCAATATAATGAGTACAGCAATATACCATACGCAGCCGTTCTCTCTCGTCGTATTCGGAGCCATTATCCTTGGGGGAATCATTCAATATCCATAAACTATGCTGGCTTGATCTAACATTCTCAGGGCTAACTTTTGTTATAGAGCTTGAGTTGGCCGCTTTTTCCATTGATATCAAGGCTCTAAAAGGTGCCAAATTAGCTTTGGGAGCTGTGCTACTTTAAACATTTACAGCGCTTATGACCTGCTCCCCAATGTGTACTCATTTATAAGTTAGTTATGTTTTATAAATAGAAAAGAGCTATCATAGCTTCTGGTTAAACCAAAGACAGTTCGGAAAAGAAGCAAGGGTTGTTTTTTTCTAAGCCCATATAGATATAATACCATTGTACTCTCGTTGGAGGTGCCCCCCCCTTTTAGAGTATATTGTCTGACGGATACCTCTCAACTCTATAAGAAAGATGACATGGTAAGCGAACTATTAGTTGATAATAGTGTTCGTCGAACTCGCCCAAAAAAGTTGGATATTCGATTTATCACGGGAAACTCCCCTAATATAATTTACCTAAAAAAGGGTCTTTGAAAATATATGTTTGATATCTTAATTAAGGTTTCCCCCTTTTTTGGTCTTGTTGCGCTTGGTTATCTGGTTAAACATAAAGAGATTATATCTGCAACCGGGCAGCTATATCTCACCCGCTTTATCATGTATGTGTCACTTCCTGCTGTTTTGCTGGAAAAGCTTGCGACGACAGCGTTTGAAATGCTGTTAGATGTCACATTTCTTGGGGCATATAGTTTATCCTTACTCGCTCTCTTGATGTTGAGTGGGACCATCGGTTTTCTTGCCTTTGAGCGCAAGGCATCACATGGCATTATGATTGGCCTCAGTAGTGCTTATGCAAATATTGGTTTTCTTGGCATTCCTGTCTTGGCGCTGAGTATTGGTGAGTGGACATCCATTCCACTTGCTCTCATGTTGACAATTGATTTGGTGATATTGTTGCCGCTTGCTTCTTTTTTATTGCAACTCACGACAATGCAAAATGTGGATAATGCTCATACGCCCCTGAAGACCCTTAAACGATCGCTCCTCAACCCCTTAATCGTCTCTATTGTCGTTGGTCTTTGTCTCTCTGCCTTGAGGATTAAAGTGGAGGAACCGATAACGGAGGGCTTAAAGTTTATTGGTAGTGCAGCAGGGCCTTGTGCCATGTTTATTGTTGGGACATCGTTGGTTGGGCGCAAAATAAGCGCGAAACCTTACGAGGCTGGTCTCATATCGCTTTTCAAGCTTTGTATCGCCCCTTTTATTGTCTTCGTGGTGATGACAAGCTTTAACGTTTCCCCCACTTGGGTGATGGCGGCAACTTTAGGCGCCGCCATGCCATGCGCCGCGGTTTTAGGAATGGTCGCAGAAGAATATAAGGTCATGCCTTTCCAAGCCTCCACAGCGGTTGTGCTGACAACATTATGTGCAGCGGGAACTTTGCCACTTTTAATTCGTTATTTTTCAGGTTGAAGTTTTATAGAAAGCCCAGACGACAGGTAAGCTTCCAGTGTGGTACGCCGGAAGCTTACATTATCACTACTGTCTTCTCGTCATATAAAACTACAAGACAAAGAGGATGGCTACCGCTCGTGTTCCAATCATATAGGCTCAGAACCTACGTTCTGACTGATGAGGCCTCAGCTCAAAAACCATATCATCGATCCAGATGCGTCTCCGTTACCACATGCGTTTGAACTTTGTCCACCAACTCGTGATCGCTGATCTGGTTGGTGATACATCCGATGCGCTCTACATTGGACACGTTCAATAACAGCGTCACATCAACTTCTCCTGTCAATGACCAGAATTTTCGCAACTCCGGCAAATGCCCCAACTCTGCCACCAGCTTTTTACAATAAGCCCCTTTCAAATTAAGGATCATAATTACCTTGATCCCTGCCTCCTCATCACCCCGCTTCATGTCAATGGTATAGCGTTTGATGACTTGATCTTTTTCCATACGCGCAATGCGCTGGCGCACTGCCGTGGGCGACAGAGCGATCTGCCGCGCCAGTTCACTGATAGGCAGGCGGGCATCACGCTCCAATAAAGTTAGGATTTTTTGGTCACGCTCATCAAGTTTTTTCATAATTATATGTAAATTCAACTTTCCACATGGTGGATCTGACTGGAATGCATCGTCTTTGGCCAAAGCATCATATTGCCACTGAGGTCAAAATTTCAGACCATTATCAACAACATGTTTACTCCATTTCACCACCATAAGGAACCCAATTATGACTAACAGTAATAACACTGCACTCATCCTAATTGATTGCCAGGAGGGCTTTCATGAATGGGATTATTGGGGTGGGAACAGGAACAATCCGGATGTGGAGCAAAATTTAAAATCCCTGCTGGAATTCTGGCGTGAACACAACCGACCCATCGCCCACGTCATTCACCACAGCCTTAATCCGGAAAGCCCGCTGCGCAGAGAAAAACCTACCGGCAAAATCATGGTACCGCTCACACCTAGAAAAGGTGAGCCCGTGATCTTCAAACGAGCAAATTCGGCTTTCGCTGGAACTGACCTTGATGGCTATTTGCGTCGTCTAAATACCAACAGGTTGGTCATCGCTGGACTTACCACCAACCATTGCGTTGGTACCTCGGTGAGAATGGCTGAAAATATGGGCTACACAGTTAAGATGGTAGGAGACGCTTGTGCCACTTTCGATCGCTTAGGCCCCACCGGGAAAACATACAAAGCCCAACAAATCCACGAAATGGCTCTTGCAGACCTGCACGGAGAATTTTGCCAGGTCGTGGATGTCGCAGAAGTAGTAGGGTAGATATGAATTCAGGCGGTCACTATTTATGTGTAACGAACTACATTTATCGGGTTTTTGAAACCACATTACCTGCGAATGAAAGTAGCCGTCCGATCCCCCACACCTGCCAACTATACTGAACTGAACTGAACTCAGCTCTGTTCAGTATAGTTCCAAGGTAGCAGCTGTTGATACGGCTGATCTTATGATCGGCAATCCGTACTAACACATCTGTTAACCAGGCTTGAGGATCAATTTTGTAAGTTTAGCCGTTTCAATGAGGGGATAGGTAATAGCGGCTGACTTGCCACCTCGGTCAGCCCCCATGAACAGGTAGTTTTTTCGGCAAGGGCAATAGCCCGCATGGATCGCTCGACTGTATTATTGTCCAATTCCAGAAAACCGTGATCCAGATAGGGCTTCATACGTGTGATGGCATAGCGGATTGCCCCAGCCAAAGGTGTCTTGCTCGATATTCTAGGTTAGCTGTGTGTACAGCCATGTTTCTAACGCCTTAAGCCGTTGTCTACCGAACGGCTTCTTGATCCGGTGTGGTTTGCCGTGTACTTCTGCTTTTCAAAAACTTCCAACACCTGTCATTGCAATTTTGTCATTTATATATCCTGTAGTCGCAATCCTTGTTGATTATATTTTCTATTCACAGGATTTAAATAATTTACAGTTAATGGGCGTTTTTCTAATTCTCTTCAGCGCTGCAGCAGTAAATCTCGAATGGAAAATCGTTCCAACAAGAACAAGTATTTTATAGGGTTTTATCAAGCTCAAGATAGCATTCAGGCAAAGAATACAAGGACCTGACAACAAAGTCGTTACAAAATTAAGCCTGACACCTCAATGTAAATCAGCCCTACTCGCACTTAAGGTATTTACCCCCTTAACAACACAGCTAACTGCCATACTTCAAGATCAGTTTGTCGCCATTAAATTCGAAACTTTTAAACTGACTTAAAAAAGACATCCCAAGCAATGAAGTCGACATTTCTCTTTGATTTATAGACACCCTGACATCTCTGAATTCCTGTTCTCCAATGACAAGACTATAAAGGTTCGCCTTTGCCCCTCGTCCCGTTCCGTTAGCTGTTTCAAAGATTTGAGTAAAGTTAAGGTTATGGGCATCATATCCAAGTTTTTCTGCGTCACTGGGGCTTAAAACAATTGAGCTAGCTCCTGTATCAACAAGGAACTTGATACGTTCATTATTAGCAAAGCCTTCAATGTAAAAATGTCCATCATTCGCCTTGGAGAAGATGGTATCACCATTTACCGTTGTTCGTGCTTGAGAAGGCATCAAGGCGCTTGTTACCCGCAGCCCAAGACCTTCAAATTCATCCTTAAAACTGTAACCTAACAATAATACGATAAAAATTATGATCCAAAGACTAATATCTCGGAGACTTTTAGACAAACCTGAAAGACTAAGCCGTCTCATACCAACCAAAGATGACATAATAAGTAAAAGTATCGCCAGTGATCGAACAAGATCAATTTGATTATCTTCATCAGAGAGTACATCAGGAAAACGATCTGCGAGTAGGAAAATGCCTAAAGCTGTTAAAACTAAAACTCCTATCAAGAGCGCAAAAGAAGACAGACCTCTCGTTCTGGAAGAATTTTTATCCTTATCACCAAAAGGTTTTTGCCGATCATTAGACATCAAATATCAAAGCCTTTGAGAGTCACACTGTCGTACATGTAAGAGTATCACAAAAAATATAAAGTGAAATCAGGCTCTCTTTAACAGCAAACATGAACACCCTTGGTTCGATTGAGACAAACCATAAAGATTTGAGCAATTAATATCTCAGCTGTCCGACATCATCAATTTTACGCCTAGAGCACCCATTAAACCACCCGCAACACGGTCGATCCAGTTCTTGGCCCGAAGGTAGACATCTCTGGTCATTGGGATCGAGAGTGCACAAGCCACAATTAAATACCACCCAGTTTCAACAGCAAAAATAGCTGGAAGTAAAAGAATGGGAAACCATACGGATGTTTCTGAAGGTAAAAAAACGGCAAAAACACCACTATATATAATTGCGGCTTTTGGGTTACTGATTTGAGTTATCAAAGCATAATAAAACGCTCTAAAAAGTGTCTGTCCTGTATGGGTGTTATTATTTTTTGATTGAGCAACAAGATCATTTTTAGCGCCACACCATATCTTGATACCAAGATATAATAGATAAAGCCCTCCCAAAACCTTAAATCCAGCATAGAGCCAAGCCACTTGTGTAAAAACAACATGCAAGCCAAGAAGAGCTAAACTTGCAAAGATCAGAGCACCGATCCCCATCCCAAAAGCAGATGAAATCCCATGAGTCCGAGAATTGGAGAGAGCGGTTTGGGCAACAACAATAAAGCTCGGTCCTGGAGTCATTGCGCCTATGAGAAGAACTCCCAGAATACTAATAATAGCAATCACTTCATTCATTTATCGCCGACCTCAAATTATTGATTTTAAAGACTGTAAGTTTTGTCCTATAGCTCGAACGCTGCTTCATAATAAAGCAAATAATTTTGATAACGACTATCACCCAAAAACATAGCAAGTATAAGAGTAATCTGACCCGTCCTGAAATACAAAAAGGGGCCGCATTCGCGCAGCCCCTTAATTCCCAGCTAGCCTTCTCTCGCTATTTAAATCGCAAGGTACTCTTGGCGTAACTCTTCATTATCAAGTACTTCTTGCGCTGTACCATCAAAGACAATCTGCCCCATGTCGAGAATAATTGCACGATCCGCAAGATGTAGAGCTGCAATAGCATTCTGCTCCACGATAATTGTCGTAATACCATGGGTTTTAATTTCCACGAGAATTCGTTCAATTTCATGAACGATAACCGGTGCAAGCCCTTCGTATGGCTCGTCCAACAATAAGAGCTTTACATCGCGCGCGAGAGCCCTGGCAACAGCGAGCATTTGTTGCTCGCCACCAGACATTGTAATTCCCTCTTGATTACGACGCTCAGCCAACCGAGGAAAGTGTTCATACAACCGTTCAATCGACCAGCCAACTGGTTCGGCAATTTGAGCCAGTTGAAGATTTTCTTCGACAGTAAGACCAGGAATAATACGACGATCTTCTTGCACCAAAGCTACACCATTTTGTGCAGCCTCAAAATCCTTCATTTTATGAAGAGGCTTATGATCAAGCCAAATTTCACCATGTGTAAGTTGAGGATCAGACGCTCTGGCAATAGCACGAAGAGTAGATGTTTTACCCGCACCATTACGCCCAAGGAGCGCCAAAATTTCTCCTTCACGAACATCAAAGCTTACACCTTGAACAATATAACTTTCGCCATAATAAGCATGAAGATCATATGCCGAGAAATATGCCGGGGATGTACCCTCACTTTTAATTGGTTTCGTTCTGCTCATAGGTGTGCCCCCCCAAGATAAGCTTCCTGAACACGAGGATCTCCTTTGATACCTTCTGGTGTGCCTTCAGCAATAACAGTCCCCTGAGCCATTACACTCACTTTATCTGCAAGAGAAAAAACCACATGCATGTCGTGTTCAATAATCACCTTCGTGATCCCGCGCCCACCAATGCTTTTAAGTAATTCAATTGTATTATTGGTATCGGCACGAGACATTCCAGCCGTCGGTTCATCCAAAAGCAACAGCTTTGGCTTTTGAACCAAGCACATTGCTAACTCCAAACGACGTTTATCGCCACGAGACAAGCTACCTGCAATCACATCCCGCTTTTCAATAAGCCCAATATCTTCAAGCATATGTTCTGCTTTGTCTCTGACTTCTTTATCATTATCCACTCGTTTCCAAGCGCTGAATGAGAAAGCTCCATCACGCGCAGCAAAGGTTGGGATAATCACGTTATCAATCAAACTAAGATCTGCAAAAATTTCCGGTGTTTGGAATACGCGCGAGACACCAGCTTGATTAATTTCATGTGGTTTAATCCCCAAAAGAGATTGCCCATTAAAATTAACTTCTCCAGAATCAGGCACTAACAATCCAACCAGACAGTTCAAGAATGTCGATTTTCCGGCACCATTCGGACCGATGATCGCGTGAACAGATCCTTCTTCAACATCTAACTCGACTTTGTTTAACGCTTTTAGGCCACCAAAATTTTTGTTCACATCGCGAACTTCAAGAATACCCATTATCTTATCTCTCTATTCACCAGGTTGAACTTCGGTTGCGGTAACTTGATCTATCTTTTTCTTACTTATGATTTTTTGATAAATACGAGTCACCCCTTCCATGATACCGCCGGGTAAAAAGACAACAACGATCACAAAAAGTGCTCCAAGTGTAAGATGCCAGCCATCCCCAACAAATAATCCTGCTACAGCAACAACACCATCTTCCATAAAGTCTGGAAGAAAACTGAAGATTTCATGCAAAGCATTATCATTAAATGTAGAAAAAATATTTTCGAAATATTTGATAACCCCGGCACCTAAAACAGGACCGATAAGAGTACCAACGCCACCAAGGATAGTCATAAGCACAACTTCACCAGAAGCTGTCCATTGCATACGTTCTGCCCCTGCAAGCGGATCCGTGACCGCAAGAAGAGATCCGGCAAGTCCGGCGAACATTCCCGAGATAATAAAGGCAGTCAAAGTATACGGTCGCATATTGAGACCAGTATAACTCATTCTGTTTGAGTTCGATTTAACAGCTTTAAGCATCATTCCAAATGGCGATCTAAAAATACGCATTGAGATGTAAAAACTGATGATCAGCATTACAGCACAAAAATAGAACCCAGGATAACCGCTCATCTCAATACCAAAGAGATTTGTCGCAGGAATGCTTCCTTCAGCAACACTAACACCAAACAGACTATCAATGACCCGAGGATCTTGTTGGCTAAGTTGCAGACCGGTTTCACCATTGGTGATCGGCGTTAAAACAGAATAAGCCATGTTATATGACATTTGAGCAAATGCGAGTGTCAGAATTGAAAAATAAATACCAGACCTTCGCAGGCTAATATATCCAATCAAAACAGCAAACAAACCGGAAGTAACCACAGCAAATAGAACTGCCGGGATCACACTCATGCCCAAAAGTTTAAAAGACCAAACTGCGGTGTAAGAACCAACCCCAAGAAACGCAGCATGACCAAAGGATAAATAACCAGTTAAACCAAACAAAATATTAAAACCAATTGCGAAAATACCATAAATCGCAAATCGCTGTAACAAGTCCGGATAACCAGCACCAATCGGAGATAACCAGATTGGCATTGTGAGTACTGCTACGGCAAAGCCAGCCATTAACAGTAAATCTTTACGAGGCGTAATTTTAATCATTTCATTAAGTCTCCATCACGCCTTTTCGGCCCATCAAACCACGAGGTCGAACAAGTAGGATAACAACGGCAACAAGGAAAATAATGATCTGGTCGATACCAGGGATAATTTCTTTAACTTCATTCATGGATGCAAATGATTGAAGAATACCAAGAAGGAAACCCGCTAAGACAGCACCGCTAAGAGATCCCATTCCTCCGACAACCACCACAACAAATGATAGGACAAGAAAATCCATCCCCATCTGATAATCAGGAGGAACAATAGGCGTGTACATTACACCAGCCAATCCGGAAACTACCGCCGCCAAAGCAAAGACGATCGTAAATCGCCGCTCAATATTGATCCCCATAAGACCGACCGTGTCTCTGTCTGCCATGCCTGCTCTTACAACCATTCCAAAAGTAGTAAACTGTAGGAAACAGAAAACGGCTGCGATCAAAGTGGCGGCAAAAGCGAGATAAACCAAACGCCACCAAGGATAAATAACAGCGTCACCCAATCCCAAAAGTGCGCCAATATCAGCAGAACCCTGTAAAATTTCAGGAGGAGGCATTGGAACCGGGTTTGCCCCAAAGAACGCCTTTACGATTTCTTGTAATACAATCGCCATACCAAAGGTAACAAGTATCTGTTCAGCATGTGAGCGTTTGTAAAAGAAGCGAATTAGCCCTCTTTCTAACGCCAACCCAATAAGAAGCATAACCGGAATGGCGAGTAAAATTGAAATTGGTACAGAATAATCGATGATTGTTTCACCGGTTTCACCAAACCAAATCTTTAGGTAGGGTTCTTCTTTGAAAGCTTCAAAAAAAGTGATGCTCTCATCTTTGATCAACTTCGAATAGGTGAGAATTTTCTGCATGGTCACGGCACAAAATGCACCAAGCATGAACAGAGCTCCGTGAGCAAAATTCACAACCCCTAGGGTTCCAAATATCAGTGTTAGTCCCAGGGCAATAAGGGCGTACGAACCGCCCTTGTCCAGCCCGTTTAAGACTTGCAGTACAAATGCATCCATTGTTTTATTTTCGCTGCTGTTTTTGATGTCTCAAGGCGGTGTCGTCACGGCGGATGAGATCATTATCTCTTGTCAAATCGCAAGAGTACACTTCAAAAATATTGCTGGTCGCGATCTAAAGCGACCAGCAATTAACGCTAGAGTACGATTTAGACTTCGTACGGACCTAATTCACCACCAAAGATCGATGCATCATACTCGACTTGAGCACGAGGAACTTCTTGAACAATTTCAAGAAGATCGAACTGAGTTGATGGATTTTGATTACCACGCACAACCAGAACGTCTTTAAAGCACTGGTGATCTTCCGCACGGTATTCAGTTGGGCCGTTACCCATACCGTCAAACTTGAAGCCTTCAAGAGTTTTAATAACTTCTGGCGGATAAAAAGTTCCTGCCATTTCACAAGCATTTGCATAAAGCAGCGTCTGAACATAACAAGTATGTGCAGCCTGCGATGGCGGGAAGCCGTACTCTTGACCAAAGGCTTTAACAAAAGCTTGAGAACCTTCATCAGTAAGTGCCCAGTTCCAGTTTGTAGAGCCAAGAATACCTTTGATGTTGTCGCCAGCACCCTGTGCCATCAAACGTGAGAACAATGGAACAATAATTTCAAAGTTCTTACCATTGACCTGTTTGTCTCTCAAACCAAACTGAACGGCTTGAGTAAGCGAGTTGATCATATCTTTACCGTAATGGTTCAAGATAAGAACATCTGCACCTGAATTAAGGACCGGTGTAATAAAGGAAGAGAAATCACCAGCACCTACTGGCGTACGAACAGCATTTACTGTTTCCCAACCCAATGCTTCAGTCGTGTCTTTCATGGACTCTTCTTGTGTCCATCCCCATGTATAATCAGCTGTTAAATGGTAAGCACGACGCTGAGTACCGTATTCTTCTTTAAGAACAGGTCCTAAAGCACGACCGGACATATAAGCATTGAACATATGGCGGAAGCCATAACGACGTTTATCTTTACCAGTAGTATCGTTAGAGTGGGTCAAGCCCGTCATAAAGATAATGCCCATTTCCTGAGCAAGTGACTGACAGGCAATAGCCACGCCAGATGAAGAGCCACCAGAGAACATGGTGACGCCTTCTTTTTCGATCATACGTTTAGCCGATGCACGTGCAGCGTCAGATTTCGTTTGAGTATCGCCCGTTACAAACTCAACTTTTTTACCAAGAATGCCGTTTCCTTTTAAGGAACTCGGTTTCATGGTGTTGAGCATTCCGCCGTCACCTTCACCATTAAGGTGTTTTACAGCAAGTTGGAAAGCACGTAGCTCATCCGCGCCCTCATCAGCATAAGCACCTGTTTGTGGTACATTGAAACCAAGTTTAATAAAAGAATTGCTACTCGGATCATTACGGAAATCAGCGGCATATGCGCCTTTTACAAAAGAATATGGTGATCCACCACTAAACATCGCAGCGCCTGCGCTAGCCGCGGCTGCGCCAGTAAGTAGTTTACGACGTGATAATTTAAATTTGTTCGTAGGTTTATCGGTCATGACGGTAATCGTCTCCCAAGAAGATTCTCATGCTGTTTAAATTTGTGCGTGATAGCACATGCAGGCGTATTATTTTTATTGTTGCCTTTGTGCCTCAAATATCCTTCCCTTTGCTTATACAGGCAACAAAGGTTTCAGAGACGCGAAATAATCTGTAAATTTATTAACTAGAAATTTTATCAAAAAGATAACTAGTTAATATCAACCTATAATATTGATTTTAATAACAATAAATAACAATTTTCTACAAAGCTTTGACAAAATAACAGAACAGTATTGAATTCTTGAGTACAGATACCTTTTAAGAAACCATCTCAGAAAAAAAAGCCCATGAGGAGAAAGGATCAACTCATGGACTTAATTCATGCCAAAACTCTGAAAGTATAAAAGGTTATTAGGTAACAGCTCTTAGACGACCAAGAAATTCGTGAACCTGCGTCTCAAGAAGCTTTGCCTCTTGGGCAAGACCTGAAGCGGAATCCTGTACATCCTTCGCTGCTGAACCTGTTGTATTCGCAGCTTCTCTAACCTGAGTTATATTTGATGTTACTTCATCGGTACCGTTTGCAGCTTGTTGTACCGACTTGGTAATCTCCGCCGTCGCTGCACCTTGCTCCTCCACTGCAGAAGCAATCGCGGTTGCGACTTCGTGGATAGAGTTGATTGTTTCTGAAATACTGTGAATTGCACCAACAGCATCACGGGTTTCAGTTTGAATAGACGATATTTGACCAGAAATCTCTTCCGTCGCTTTCGCGGTCTGATTGGCCAAAGACTTAACTTCGGAAGCCACAACGGCAAACCCTTTACCAGCTTCTCCAGCTCTCGCTGCTTCAATTGTCGCGTTCAGAGCAAGTAAATTGGTTTGCTCGGCGATGTCGTTAATAAGTTTAACAACTTCGCCAATCTTATCTGCAGCTGCCGCGAGACCCTCGACCTTTTCATTAGTACGCGATGTTTCATCAACAGCATTACTTGCAATATCAGCTGAACGTTGAACTTGTGAGCTGATTTCATTGATCGATGCGGATAGCTCTTCAGTAGCTGCCGCGACCGATTGTACACTCATTGATGCTTCTTGAGCCGCCCCGGTCACAACATCAGCCTTATCAGATGATTGTGAGGCTGCTCCCGCCATACTTTCAGCTGACGCTCGCATATTTTCAGCTGAACCGGATACCGAAGAAATAATTTGTCCAACAGATGTCTCGAAATCATTAGCCATCTGCATCCGGGATTCCTGTCGCTCATCCGAAGCCCTTCTTTCAGACTCTACCTTTTCAGCTTCCATCAAGTTCACACGCTCAGCATTCCCCTTAAACTGCTCTAGTGCACGGTTGATATCACCAATTTCATCTCCGCGATCTTGTCCTGTCACTTCAACTTTATAGTTACCATCCATCAGAGCATGAATAACAGTCATGCTTCCTTGTAGAGGGTTTCGGATCATAATTCGCGACATCAACAATAGAGCGGAAACCAGAACAACCAAAAGAATACCACCACCAATAACGGTATACTGCTGCATGATAACAGCCTGCTCTGTCATTTTCCCGATAGGTACGTTGATAACTACAGACCAGGGGTCTTTGGAATCTCTAACATTCACTGGAATAAACAAGCGATATACATCACCATCAACACCTTCAAGTGTCTGTCCTTCTTTTATTAAAGGAATAGCGGTTTTGAACAGCTCATTCTCTTGATCTAGTGGTTTTCCTAAAAGTTCAGGTTCTGTATGTGCAACCCACTGGCCATTATTGGAAACCAAATTAACCGTACCTGTTTCAAAGACCGTAAGCTTATTGAAAGATGCCGCCATATCATTGAGGTTCATATCGACCCCAACAACCCCAAGAAAATTACCCTTCTCATCCAAAATAGGATACACAAAGGAGGTAAGTGTTACGATATTACCTTCAATGTCATATCCAATTGGATCAACGATGGCAGGTTTTTTCGTTCTTTTTGGAAGATAGTACCAATCGGTGTCGGTCGTTGTTTGATCAGTATCATAAGCCGTAATCACCGAAGGTAAGACACCTTTACCAAAATTATAGTAGTACGTTAAATAGCGCCCACTTGGATTATCTGCATTGACAAAATCAGTGTCATTGCCATCCAAAGCATTCTTCTCATACCCTGCCCATGCCCCTGCCAAAACTGGATTTGTGAGTAGTGTCTGGCGAAGGACTTCATCGTAGGCTGACCTATTGTTAACACCTTTTGCTCTCATCCCCGCAAAAGTTTGCGTGAGAGAGTGAGCAACAGTCATACCGATATCCAATTGACGTTGAACCTCAGTAGCTTCGGCCTTTCCGATTGCCCGCGCTTGTTCCAACGTTAAATTACGAACCGTATTCTCGGTAGTCTGCGCCATAAGCACGATGCTAACAGCCAAACAAACCACGACAATTAACGCGCTGCAAAGCGTTAACTTTGCACTTAAAGACAATTTATTCAGCATATATAAATTCCATCTTCCAACAACGAAGTAAGCATCATATCTATTCTAGACCACAGGTTGATCCATCTATGACATGCCTTTATCAGAAAGAACTTTAGCCATTTGATATTAAAAAGACGTAAACTAAAAATTGAATTTATTAAACGATAGGGTCGCAAATTTGGTTTTATTGATCGCTTTAATGGTATTATTAGATGTCATTTGATTATTAGTAAAAAAATATAAATTTTATTATATTTTGTTGTTTAAATATCAGTACGATAAAATGAGATCGCATCAAACGAGATACCTTCTAACACAGGCTTTTCCATGAATAAAAATATCCCCTGCAAAAACAAAAACGGTATTGATAGATTAATCCAATTGATGGCCGATCTCCGGGACCCCAATGGAGGATGCCCATGGGACATTGAACAAACCTTTCAAACTATCGCCCCCTATACTATTGAAGAAGCTTACGAAGTGGCTGACGCCATAGAGAAAAAAGATCACAGTTCATTAAGAGACGAACTAGGAGATCTTCTTTTACAGGTTGTTTATCATGCACGCATTGCCGAAGATAATAAACTCTTTGACTTTGAAGATATAGCCCAAGCAATCACGGATAAAATGGTCAACCGCCACCCACATGTTTATGGTGATGTTTCTCACAATAACGTTCAGGAACAAGCCATGGCTTGGGAAGATCTAAAAGCTCAGGAAAGAGTAAAAAAACAAGGAAAGGCAGAAGACAGTATCCTCGATGGCATCACTCTTGGCCTTCCTGCCGCAACCCGCGCAGTAAAGTTACAAAAAAGAGCAGCAAGGGTTGGTTTTGACTGGCCTGACTTACATCCTGTCATAGAAAAAATTCACGAAGAGATCGAAGAACTTAAAGACGTCCTTTTACAAGAAAAACCAATAGATATGGACAGTGCCGAAGATGAACTAGGGGATGTGCTCTTTTCCGTGGTTAATCTTGCAAGGCATTTGGATCTTGACCCTGAACAGGCCTTGAGGCGAACCAACCAAAAATTTGAAAAGCGATTTCGCGGTATAGAAACGGCTCTAAAAGAACAAGAAATAAAAATTCAAAATGCAGACTTGGAAGTCATGGAAGAGCTTTGGAACCAACAAAAATAACTCCTTTCACGGACTAAATCAAAATTCTCCTCCTTAAATGACATCGTCTTTATGGAAGAGAGAGAATCTTTGGGAAATGAATAACGAACGCCTACATGGCATAACGAGCCAACTCAAAAGGCTACCATACCAATAGTTACAAGCCCCAAAAATGGCTTGTAACTCTATAAACCGAACAACTGTAAAGAAGGTTTAGTTTAAAAGAACAAACCACATCAAAACAGGAAGAGTCACAATTGATATCGTCGTTGATATTACAACGAGACTCGCCACCTCTTCGGGTTGACGCTCATACAGTTCCGCTAAAAGATAACAAAATACAGCAACTGGTAGGGCGCATTGGAGAATAACAACGCCTCTTGCCGTTCCTTCAAGATTAAATCCCCAGGCAATACCAACTCCAACAGCAAATCCGATAGCCAACCTGAACACTGCAAGCCAAATACTGCGGCTGATATTAACAACCTTGAGGCTAGCAAGAGAAACACCAAGCGTTATTAACATAAGAGGAATTGTCAGATCCCCGATCAGTTTTGTTGTGTTTAAAACCCACTCAGGAACGTACAAATCACCAATAAGGACAACAGAGGCGATAATGGTTGCGGGAATAATTGGCATGGTGACCAAGGATTTTGGGGAAAACTGTCCCGAAACGAAAGCAACACCAATTGTGAGTTGGATGACCACATAAACGGCAAAAAAACCGATCGCGAGAGCAAGCCCCTCCTCCCCAAAAGCCAATAGACAGAGTGGCAACCCGATATTTCCAACATTTGGCCAAGTCAAAGATTGTAGGAAAGTCCTCTGAGACAATCCAAAAATCCAAAGTGTAATCGCACCAATAACGGCAAGAACAACGTTTGCAGCAATCGCAGCTCCCCCTATTGCAACAAGGGCATCCATCGAAAGTTCGACAGTAGACAGTGTGTAAAAGACAAGTGCTGGAGTGCTGAAATAAGTAACAAGAAACGTTACCATTGGGGTGTCAAATTTACGTCCTGCCTTTGCCCAGCAAAAGCCGATAGCAATACAAATAAGGACGGGAGCAATAATTCCCAAAATTTCAGCGAGCATGATTGTATACAAAACTTATTTATTTGAAGGGACAGGCAGAATTTCAACATTCTGCCCTCCTGTCAAAGAAAAGCCGTTACAGGTCACGGCTTTTCTTTCAAACAATATGCTTACTGGATTGCTCTTAATCGAATTTTTTACGTGAATCTAAAGGCGTCTCATTTCTATTGAACATAGCATAATCACGATTCACAAACGCAACTCTCAACCGATAGTCAGTAAAAACACTATCTCGTCCCTTTGCTTGGGTCTTTCTATGCTCCTCCTGATTTCTCCAACCTTTCACGGCTTCTTCATCACGCCAAAAGGATAGAGATAAAAGTTTCCCTTTTTCTGATAAGCTTTCGAAACGTTCAATAGAGATAAATCCATCCATTTTTAAAAGATCATCTCTGAGTTGTCCTGCAAGATCCAAGTAATTGTCACGTTGTTTCTCCCCCGGCCAGACTTCAAAAATCACGGCAATCATGGCAATAACAATTTACTGTGTGGTCCAGAAGCATGCCTGAGAAAAATTCTGTCCTCCTTACGAATAAATTTCTCTTTTTGAGCAAAATCATAATTTTCTTGGCCAAGAGGATGCTCCATCAACCGTGCCCTATAAGCTTCATATTCAGCAAGATTTTCAATATTATAAAGGCCATAAGCTATTGTAGCAGACCCCTCTTGAGGCGCATAATACCCAATCAAATCTGCACCGCATTGAGGAATAACCTGTCCCCAATTTCGAGCATATTGCTCAAAATCGGCCTTTTTATAAGGGTCAATTTCGTAACGTATAAAACATGTAATCATTGTAAGCCTCTCATATTTGATAGGCTTAATGTCTTAACATTTTTAATGAGAAGAATGCTTCGCTACAGGACGAAGTATGAAATTTCAATTTGTTATTAAAACTCTGGCATTATCGATCACGGACATGCCATTATATCAATATTTTGTGAGAAAGTTCGATTAAATTTCTGAGAACAACACGGAATTGATTTCCGCCCATATCTTTTTATTAGGCGCCAATAAAAGCCCACTCTTAGTGTAAGAATCGAGTTTATAGAGTTCCTTATCTAGACAAGCGCTATACCCTCCAGATTCGTTATGTATCAAAACTCCCGGCAAATGATCCCAAGGCATTAAACGAGTGTAGAGGGAGAATTGGGTCTTGGATGTCGCCAACCTTTCATAATCAGCTCCAGCACAACGCAGAGTTTTTACCACATTCAATTTTGATCTGTTTTTTTCAATCCTGCTCACCACCTCTGAATGACCATCTTTTGAGGTATGAAGTGTTCCAATACACTCAGGGCTTTTGCATTCTGTTGGTATAGAAATTGATAACCGCTTATTATCCAAATATGCACCTTCACCAGCACGGGCCTGAAGAGTAGTTTGATCGATTGGATCATATATCCAGCCAGCAACGGTCTCTCCTTGATAAACAAGGGCCAGCATACACTTAAAAACACTGACCCCTTTGGCAAAATTATTGGTTCCATCAACCGGATCAATAATCCATGTCATATGATCTGGATTGATTGTACGCAAAAGATCAGGTTCAAGGGCAAAGCTCTCTTCCCCAATTACATAACTGCCGGGAAAGAGATCTATGATTAATTTGGACAATCTCTTTTCGGTCTCAATATCTGCAACTGTGACCGTTTCACCCCCATCCTTGAAAGAGATATCGCCTTTTTTCAAGTTTCTAAAGCGCGGGACAATTTCTAAATCAGAGACCTCTTTGAGCAATCCCTCTACTTTGTCGAGTTTGGAAAACATACGCCCTTTCAGTACCGGATCATACGATACGCACTAAATAATTATACCAGCACATCTTTTATTAAAAACAACGCCCTATATTATCAATGCAAGGTGAGTATATCTTTAATACGCGCGATGTGAGGGGCTTTCTCTTCATCCGTCAAAAAGGATCCTTCAATTGAGTTATGGCATAACTGTGCAATTTCTGACTTTGATAGATCCAACGCCTCAGCAACAGAGAGGAAATTTGCCGTCATATAACCACCAAAATAAGCAGGATCATCTGAATTAACGGTTACTTTGAGACCCGCATTCATCATTTTTTTCAAGGGGTGCTCTTTCATATCACTAACACCACAAAGCTTTAAATTTGAAAGAGGACAAACCGTCAAAGCAATACCAGAACGCGCCAATTCTTTGGTCAGGTCACTATCTTCAATGGTACGGTTACCATGATCTAAACGATCAATTTTCAACAGTTCAATTGCTTCGCGTACGTATTCTGCCGGCCCCTCTTCTCCTGCATGCGCAACAAGCTTTAATCCCATTTCGCGAGCAGCTTCGAAGACTCTTTCAAACTTGGAAGGCGGATGCCCCAGTTCACTTGAATCCAAGCCAACACCGACGATGCGCCCATCAAACCAAGGTTCAGCTTCTTTTAATGTCGCAAAGGCATCTTCTTCACTGAGATGGCGGAGGAACGACATAATAAGCTCGGAACTAACACCCAGCTCTTCTTGACCATCATCCAGCGCCCGTAATATTCCATTAGTCGCTTCAGAAAAACTTACACCACGGCTGGTGTGCCCTTGGGGATCGTAAAACACCTCGACATGAACAACTCCTTCACCAGCTACCTTTTGCAAGTAGGCCATCGTGAGGGCATAAAAGTCCTCTTCGCCTTGTAGCACGTTCATACCCTGATAATAAATATCGAGGAAATCTTGAAGGTTAGAAAAGTCATAGGCTTTACGAATTTCATCAACGTTTTTATAAGGTAACTCGATATTATTTTTTGTTGCCAACTCCATCATCAACTCAGGCTCAAGTGAGCCTTCGAGGTGTAAGTGAAGTTCTGCTTTTGGCAGCGCAGTAATAAATTTTTCGAGATCACTCATATGTCTTGTCCAAAAATCAATTGTAATACGTGACGAATTCTACCTCCTAATCGGCAGAAAGAAAATAGAGCCCGAATAGATATACTCATTCGACCTCAAACTATTTCACTTAGCAACGGCATGGCCTATTCGAAAGCGACAAAATGGAAACACAACAGTCAATATGCCAATGGGCAGAGGACACTTTTGGCCCCGTGACAAATCCACAGGGCTTAGTGGCGAGAGCTCTACAAGAAATGAAGGAGTTAGCTGAGGCTAATAACGAAGAGAACCAAGACGGAATTGGTAAAGAAACAGCGGATGTTGTGATCTTATTGTATCGTTTACTAGATCAATATCACCTCAACCTTAACGAGGAAGTTGAAAAAAAGATGAAAATCAATCGTTCTCGCCAATGGATATCAAGCGGCGATGGCACTGGAAAACACATTCCTGAGATTGGCGAGTAAACTTTGGCTTCTTGAAAAGATAATTTCAAGAATTCTGTATCCCACCTCAAGTCATCAAGATATGACAGTATAGAAGAAGGGGAGCCAAACTGGCTCCCCTTCTTTTTAACAAAACGGTGTTTGGTGGTTGGCTTAGAAGCCCATACCGCCGCCCATGCCGCCCATGCCGCCCATGCCGCCCATGTCAGGCATGCCGCCGCCAGCAGATTTGTCTTCTGGCTTATCAGCAACCATAGCTTCAGTAGTGATCATCAGACCAGATACGGAACCTGCATCCTGAAGAGCAGTACGAACAACTTTAACCGGATCAATAATACCAGCTTCAAAGAGATCTTTGTACTCACCAGTCTGAGCGTCAAAACCGTAGCCAGCTTTGTTTTCGTCAGTGATCTTACCAACAACGATAGAACCTTCGAAACCAGCATTCTCAGCGATCTGACGGATCGGAGCTTCAAGAGCACGACGAACAACGCTGATACCAACGTCTTGATCGTTGTTATCACCTTTAAGAGTGGCAAGAGAAGAAACCGCAGCAAGCAGAGCAGTACCACCACCAGCAACAATACCTTCTTCAACAGCAGCACGTGTTGCGTTCATAGCATCTTCAACACGATCTTTGCGTTCTTTAACTTCGATCTCAGTAGAACCACCAACACGAAGAACAGCAACACCGCCAGCTAGTTTGGCGAGACGTTCTTGCAGTTTTTCACGATCGTAATCTGAAGAAGTATCATCAGCTTGAGCGCGGATCTGAGCACAACGGCCTTCGATCTGCTCACGCTCACCAGCGCCATCAACGATAACAGTTTCTTCTTTGGAAATGTTAACACGCTTAGCAGTACCGAGCATATCAAGAGTAACGTTTTCCAGCTTGATACCAAGATCTTCTGAAACAACAGTACCACCAGTTAGAACCGCGATATCTTCGAGCATTGCTTTACGACGATCACCAAAACCAGGAGCTTTAACAGCTGCGATTTTCAGACCACCACGAAGTTTGTTCACAACAAGAGTTGCGAGCGCTTCGCCTTCAACGTCTTCAGCAATGATCAGTAGCGGACGACCGGACTGAACAGCTGCTTCGAGAAGAGGAAGCATTGGCTGAAGGTTTGTCAACTTTGCTTCGTGAAGAAGAATGTATGGAGCTTCGAGATCAGCAACCATTTTCTCTGCATTCGTTACGAAGTATGGAGAAAGGTATCCACGGTCGAACTGCATACCTTCAACAACGTCAAGTTCAGTTGCAAGAGATTTTGCTTCTTCAACAGTGATAACGCCTTCTTTACCAACGCGTTCCATTGCTTCAGCAATCATGTTGCCGATTTCAGTTTCGCCGTTAGCAGAGATTGTACCAACCTGAGCAACTTCAGCAGTAGTAGAGATCTGTTTCGCAGAACCTTTAAGGTGTTCAACAGCTGTCTTAACAGCAAGATCCATACCGCGTTTAACGTCCATCGGGTTCATGCCGGCTGCAACAGCTTTTGCGCCTTCACGAACGAGACTTTGCGTTAGAACTGTCGCAGTTGTTGTGCCGTCACCAGCAACGTCGTTGGTTTTTGAAGCAACTTCACGAACCATCTGTGCGCCCATGTTTTCAAACTTGTCAGCAAGTTCGATTTCTTTGGCAACAGAAACACCATCTTTAGTGATGCGTGGAGCACCAAAAGATTTGTCGAGAACAACGTTACGGCCTTTAGGACCAAGCGTAACTTTTACAGCATTTGCAAGGATATCAACACCGCGAAGCATTTTGTCGCGGGCGTCAGTACCAAATTTTACATCTTTAGCAGACATGATCTTTTATTTCCTTTAATTTAGGGACCTGTTTGGCTGAGGCCAAATCTTATTGAAGAATGCCCATAATGTCGGACTCACGCATGATCAGCAGTGTTTTGCCATCAAGCTTGACTTCTGTACCAGACCACTTGCCATAAAGAACGGTGTCGCCTTCTTTAACATCAAGAGCAACAACTTTACCGTCATCACCACGAGCGCCACTACCAACAGCAGTAACTTTGCCCTGCATTGGCTTTTCTTTAGCTGTATCTGGGATGATAATTCCACCAGAAGTTTTTTCTTCTTGGTCTAGTGGCTCGATTACGACCCGGTCGTGAAGAGGTTTAAAGCTCATAGATCAACTCCGTTAGAGTAAGCTTATTAAAATAAATTCGGGGCACTGTCAGTGAGAGTTTTTACAATTATTAGCACTCTCACTAAACGAGTGCTAAAAGGCATATAGAATGCAGGTAGGCTGATGTCAACCAGACGGCCTAAATAATTCTAACTTTTTTTGGGATTAATCGATATCGGGAAGAATATCAAACTTGCTGGTAAATTTATCAGCGTCGGCTTGCGAAATTGAGATAGAGATCCAGACCCCATCTTCATGATGTTTCTGTTCTATAACATTTCCATGATCATGTAGCCAGGATAACGCCGCACCATCACTATAAGGCACTTCAAATTCATAAACCAAATTTTGAGCATCAAGCAACTGCTCAACCATATCCAAGAAATCATCACAACCTTCTCCTGTTATTGCTGAACACAACAAGGTCGTTTGATTATTACTGGATTGTATCTCAAGAGAGGTTTTAGTCTCATCTGACAAAAGATCTGATTTATTCCAAACTTCAATCATGCTGTCTTGAATATCTTGATCAAGCTCGAGATCCTTAAGGACAGATTTCACATCTTCTTTTTGAGCATCCGTATCTTCATGAGATACATCTCGAACATGAACAAGAACATTTGCCTCACGAACCTCTTCCAAAGTCGCCCGAAACGACGCAATAAGATCAGTGGGTAGCTCTGATATAAATCCTACGGTATCCGATAAAATAATTTCACGCCCAGACGGCAGTGTAACGCGCCGCATGGTCGGATCCAAAGTCGCAAACAAAAGATCTTCTGCAAACACATCTGAATGCGTTAAACGGTTAAAAAGCGTCGATTTTCCGGCGTTTGTATATCCCACAAGAGATACAATAGGAAAAGGTACCTTACGACGCGCAGACCGATGCAGTTCACGTGTTTTTTTAACTAGCTCCAAGTCACTTTTCAGGCGAACAATTCTCTCATCGATTAAACGCCTATCAATTTCGATCTGACGTTCACCAGGCCCCCCCATAAACCCGGCACCACCTCTTTGCCGCTCAAGGTGGGTCCATGACCTAACCAGTCTGGATCTTTGATAGCTTAACTGGGCAAGATCAACCTGAAGCTTGCCCTCTTTTGTACGTGCACGTTCGCCAAAAATTTCTAGAATTAAGCCAGTACGATCAATAACCTTCGCTTCCCAGCCGTTCTCCAAATTACGTTGTTGCACAGGCGTTAAAGCAGTATCCACAATAACAACTTCAATCTCGTTATCATGGATGTACTCATGAAATTTATCAATAATCCCTGAACCAAAAAGCGTCGAAGGTTTTGGCCGTGAGACTTTGACAACCTCGTGAAGGACGATTTCGAGATCAATTGCGAGCGCAAGACCGTACGCTTCTTCTAGTCGCGCTTCAGGCGTCCGAGAAGAGCTCGAAAACTTCTTTAGTTCAGGATGAAGTACAATGGCGCGAACCTTTTTATCTCGATCCACGCCACCGTCAGTTTGTTGAGAACCCATATATATTCAACCAAACCCTAATGGGCTTAAGATGCTGCTCCACCTTCTTCGTCCTTACCAGGATCAAAGAGCTGTACTGGTGTAGCTGGCATAATTGTAGAAATCGCGTGTTTGTATACGAGTTGCGCATGCGCATCACGGCGTAACAACACGGAGAAATTGTCAAACCAGGAGATAATGCCTTGTAGTTTGACACCATTTACCAAAAAGACCGTTACTGGGACTTTATTTTTACGAATCGTGTTCAGGAATACATCCTGTACATTCTGTGATTTTTCCGCGGCCATCGCGTTTAATCCCCTTTATTGTTTTTATTACGTGTTTTTATTGGTTTGTATTATTAGCTTTTGGGGTTGTGCGCGCTTTTAAACGTGCAAGTGAGATTCTTTATCATTCTGCCGGGGAAATACAACCCCTCATCGACCTATAATGAAGAAAACTCGACAAAACACTATGACAACGAATTCATTATATCCAGACATGACGTGAAATATTGCGCGGGTTCAATGTTATCAAACTCACCCTGAACAGGAGCTGTAGGGCGAACCAGGACAGGATAGCACTTTGCGTTATGGGCACATTGAAGATCAATATCTGTATCACCCACAAACCAAACACTTTGATCCGGATGAAGACCGCTTCCCTCTAAAGCAAGAGCCACCCCCATGGGATTGGGCTTATCCTGCGCAGCATCATTTGCCCCGATAACTTGGTTAAAATAACTTCCCCAACCTAAGTGTTCAACTTCTTTTCGCAAGATAACACCTTGCTTGTTACTCACAATCGCGAGGTAAACATTTGCCTTTTTCAAAGAATCAAGAAGCTCTTTTGCATAAGGTAACGGCGTAAGGACATCCAGATGGTTTGCTTCATAGGTGTTATAAAATATTTTGGTCGCAATATCAGAATCTGCGCCAAAAATGACAGGAAAACTATCTCTTGCAGACGCCCGAACACGGCCCTTGGCCTCTTCAAGGGTCCACGGCGTCCTCCCCATTTCTTTAAATGTTACAGAAAGTGCATGGTGAATAGTTATCCAACTATCAATCAGGGTATTGTCCCAATCAAAAATTACAGCTTTAGGGAAAGGTAGGCTCATTGCGGAATACACTTTTCGTTTTTATTCAGAATTTAAGTAACTTTCAGATGTTGGATCTGATTTTATTCTTAGAAGAACTCCAATTTTACAGCAAAGAGCTTTTCTATCTTTTTGACAGCTTCGGCAGCCGAGAAAATCACCACTAGATCCTGAGATCTTACAACTGTACCGCCTCGTGGGATAATCACCTCTCCATCACGAACAATGGCGCCAACAATAACACCCGCAGGAAGCTTTGCTTCGCGTATAGGAACACCTACTAAACTTGACGTCTCCAAGGCTTCAGCTTCGATAACTTCACCCAAACCATCTGCAATTGTATGAACAGAACGGATACGTCCACGGCGGACATGTTGCAGAATGTTCGACACCGTAATCGATCTCGGATTAACAACCGTATCAATTCCGAGCGTACTGATAAGTGGTGTATAAGACGTCGTATTGATAAGCGTTACAGCACGTTTACAACCATGCCTTTTCGCAAGTAATGAGGTTAGGATATTCACCTCATCATCATTGGTTACTGCAACAATTGTTTCCGTGGTTGAAATATTCGCTTCATTGAGGATCTCGGCATCCAGGGAATCTCCATGAATAACAACTGTTTTCTTCAGTGACCGCGCAACAAATTCAGCTCGTTTTTTGTCAAGTTCAATAAGTTTGAGCTTTACCTGAGGATGCTTTTCTTCAACCGCCTTGGCTAAATACAAACCGATATTCCCGCCACCGATAATAACAACCCGTCGCGCTTCCAGTTCGGAATGTCCAAACGCGTCCATTGTGCGATTAAGATGCGTATGGTCCAGAACCAAGTATACATCATCCCCGGGGCGCAACTCATCATCAGGTGTTGGTACAAATCCTTTTCCCTGACGAAATATCCCTACTACGACCACATTCAAGGTTGGAAACAATTCCGTTAGCTGTCTTAACGGCGTATGAATAATCGGCGTTTCCTCAGTGCAATGAACTCCAATAAGGCTGACTTTACCGTCAGCCAAAGGATACACATCAAACGCACCGGGAATTTGAAGACGTCGCTCAATTGCATCCGCCACCTCTATTTCCGGTGAAATAATAACATCGATCGGCATATGATCTCTTGTGAAGAGGTCTGACCACATTGGGTCAAGATAGTTTTGTTCGCGAATACGTGCGATTTTTGTAGGTACATCAAATAAAGAATGACAAATTTGGCATGCAACCATGTTGACTTCGTCAGCATGCGTTACTGCTATAATCATGTCAGCATCAGAAGCCCCTGCTTTTTGGAGGACATCAGGATGGGACGCGAAACCGATGACACCTTTAACATCCAAAGAATCTGTGATTTTGCTCACCAAAGCTGGATCGCGGTCAATCACAGTTATATCCGCATTTTCGCTTGCCAGATAACGAGCAATGTTGAACCCAACCTGGCCTGCTCCACAAATCACAACTTTCATAACCGGGTCCTAAATCCTAATTCTGTGTAAACGCACTTAACACTCTCAATACGTGCTCATTATACGCGTTCTGTGGAAATGCCAAGAGTGCGCAACTTTCGGTGAAGTGCTGAACGTTCCATACCAATGAAAGTCGATGTTTTCGAGATATTTCCACCAAAGCGTAAAATTTGAGCTTCCAAATAACGCTTTTCAAATAATTCGCGAGCTTCACGCAACGACAAAGACATTAAATCTTCCTGCCCACCACTTCCTGATGAAACACTTGGAGAAAGAGAGCCAATGTCCGGTGGCATCATATCAGCGGAAATAGCTGTACCTGTATCTCCAGGGGCCATGATAAGAAGCCAATCGATAACATTCCTGAGTTGACGCACATTACCAGGCCATTCATATGCTTGGAGAGAAGATATCGCGTCTTGAGCCAGAGGGCGGATAGGGATACCGTTCGTTTTTGCAGATAGCTCCATAAAATACTCTATAAGATCAGGAATATCCTCTCTGCGCTCGACCAACGCGGGAACAGCAAGGGGAACAACATTTAGCCGATAATAGAGATCTTCCCTGAATTCACCGGCAGAAATAAGGGCCTGTAAATCTTTATTTGTCGATGCAATCACTCGGACATCGACTTCAACTGCCAAGTCCCCGCCCACTCTGGTAAAACATTGTTCCTGTAAAACCCGAACAATCTTTCCTTGCGTTTCTAGGGGCATATCGGCGACCTCATCGAGCAGAAGTGTCCCACCATGGGCCTGCTCAAACGTACCAATTCGGATCGAGACCTCACCATCCTCACCCTTAGTTTCAGTACCAAATAACTCGCTCTCTAAACGGTCGGGATGCATCGTCGCGCAATTAAGCGCAACAAAAGCAGCATTGTGGCGGGCTGACTGTTGATGTAGCTGTCTCGCAACAACCTCTTTACCTGCCCCAGCTGGTCCCGTGATTAAAACCCGGCTCCCCGTTGGAGCAACTTTATCAAGAGCCTGCTGAAGATGAAGAACAGGCGCAGACTCACCGATGAGTGTTGATTGAACCGCAGCACTGACCTTTAAGATTTCGTTTTCTCTACGTAATTCAGATAATTCGATAGCACGATTAATGATCAGTAGCAGCCTATCTGACTTGAACGGTTTTTCAATAAAATCATAAGCCCCAATTTTGATTGCACTTACCGCTGTTTCGATGGTGCCATGTCCTGACATCATCACAACCGGCAAATCAGCATAATCATGCTTAATAGCTTCTAATATACCTATACCATCAAGTTCTGAATTATTGAGCCAAATATCCAAGACCACCAGGCTCGGGCGCCTAGAGTGAATAGCAGCAAGAGCTTGTTGACTATTAGCAGCCTCCTTAACGGAATAACCTTCATCTTCCAAAATTCCGCTCAAAGCCATTCTGATATCAGCTTCATCGTCGACAATAAGAATGTCACGTGCCATTAAGTATCTACTTATTCAATAGGTTAATATAATTACAAAAATTATGCTTGTTCCGGAAAAACCAAACTTGCTTGCGCCCCGATCACATCGCCAGTCTGATCCAAATTGTCTTCTAGGACAAGATATCCTCCGTGATCTTCCATAATTTTCTTTACTATCGCCAAACCCAAGCCAGTCCCCTTAACCCGGTTGGTCACATAAGGCTCAGTTAACTTCTCCCTATCGCCGACAGGCAAGCCTTTTCCGGTATCTCGAATAATCAATGATGTAACACTTTTGGTCACAGACAACTCCAGGCAAACCTTTGATGGGTCACCCTCCTTCAATGAAGGATCTTCTTCAAGCTTCCCTTCAATAGATTCCGCTGCGTTTAGAAGTAAATTTGTAAGCGCTCGATTAATTTGTTCTGGGTCACAGGAAATAACAACTTCTTCATCGGGAATTTCAGTTTTAAACTGAATATAAGGATGGGATGTGTCTTGAAGGAAAATGGCTTCTCCAACCAACTTATTGAGGTTGGTGTCTTTCATACGAGGAACTGGCATTCGAGCAAAGGATGAGAACTCATTAACCATAGTGCCAATGTCCGTCACATGTCGAATAATAGTATCAATACACAACTCAAATGTTTTTTTATCGCTATCAATTTCTTTAAGGTACTTTCGCTTTAAGCGTTCAGCGGAGAGTTGAATGGGGGTTAGCGGATTTTTAATCTCATGAGCAATACGCCGCGCGACATCAGACCAAGCCGCTTTTCTCTGTGCCGATACAAGTTCCGTGATATCATCAAAGGTAATTACATACCCAATAATTTCAAAATCATCCCCGAGTTCAGCAACAATTCTCAAAAGTAACGTTCTCTGAATACCATTGTTTTGAACATAAGGAAGGTGTTTTTCGACCGAGCGCAAAGGGCGGGATTTTGCCTCTTCAACAAACTCTGATATCTCTGGCATCACTAACGAAATATGTTTCCCCCGAAGATCGTCAAACTGATCAGCAAAAAAAGCAGAAGCAGATCTATTGGGCAGAGTTATTTCAGCATCTTTGTTTAAGCCAATGACCCCAGCCGATACACCACCAAGAACAGCCTCAATAAACCGGGTTCGTTCATCCAATTGCGTGTTCGTACTCAAAAGCTCTTGCTGCTGACGTTGAAGCTCACCTGTCATAAGATTAAAAGTCCGTGAGAGTCTCCCAATCTCATCCTCAGCCTGATTTGATATCACGCGCGTATCAAGATTGCCTTCCCGAACCTTTTCAGCAGCAGCGATTAAATTACCAATAGGAACAGTAAGGTTATTAGAGAACGTCAAACCAACCCAAACTGATGCTAACAAAATCATGAGAGCAACAATCGCAAAAATCATCGCAAAGGTTAAAACAAATCCAGAACGTTGCCCTTCAAGGTCCGTATACAAGGAAACAGCCTCTTTTGCGCGCTCAATATGTTTCAAAATATTTGGATCAATCAAGCGCCCGACAATCAGGAAGGAACCGTCAAACCCTCCTAAGTATACTAACGCACGTACACGATCATTGTTCTCAGAAGATAAGATAACAACTTCACCATTAATTGCATTATTCAATGCAAAATCAGGTATTTGCGGCGCAAAATTTAACAAAAAGCTGAACGCAGCTTTGCCTTGAACTTGACCAGATTGATCAAAAACAACGACTTCGGTCAAGTTCAACTGATTAGCCCGTTCAGTCAAAAATTCATCAAACTGTGATTCATCCTGAATAAGAGAGTTTAAAGTCTCACTAATATCAAAAGAGACCGAGAGTGCATCTGCAGTAATACCTTGCCTATGTTCGTCAAGGTAAGCTTCAGCAACCGCATACGACTCTTTAACGGCCGTACTAACACGCTCATTAAACCACCCCTTCAATCCAAACTCGAAAAAGCCGACAGACACGACAGCAACAATAATGGTTGGCGTTACAGCAACAATACTGAATAACCCCACCAATCGAGAATGAAGTTTAGATCCCGCGAGGCCTCTCTTACGCTCTAACCACAACAGCACCAAACGCCGTACAACGATGGCAATCAAAGCCATCAGAAGGATAAAATCTGCCGTCAATAATAATAATAAATTTTCTGGCTTAATTGCTTGTGATAAATCACCCGACAAAGCTAAAAAAGTTGTTATACCACTGATGCTTGCGGCAATAAGAAGCGTTGTAGCCAGTTTTTTTTCTAACCCTACACGCTTTCCCCAGACCAATGTGCGCCCCCAAAAGCCCAGGCTTTCTAGCTGTGTTTGAGCAAGGTCATCTGACACATTATCACCAGCGATGCTTTTAGAAGGCTTTGCTGTCTCCTCAAAAGAAGTCTTTTCATCTCCCGCCTCAAGGCTTACAGCAACCTTATGATCTTGAGTTTCATGTACCATTATTTTGCGCCCTTAATGATGGATACATCCAACTCTTTAATTTTCTTCCTTAAGGTGTTTCGATTTAATCCGAGCAACTTAGAAGCTTGGATCTGGTTACCATTAGTTGACATTAAAGACAGCTCGATCAATGGCTTCTCTATCTCTTTTAATATTCTGTCGTAAAGGCCGCTTGAAGGTAGTTCAGGAAAATGAGCAGCAAAATATTCACTTAAGTGACGCTCAACCGCCTCGCTTAATGATTCATTAAAAGGAGGAGCAGAAGATTGAGAAACCTTTTCCCGGCTCTCATGATTTACTTTAGAGATGAGCCCCAGTTCGTGCTCGACAATATCGCAACTAATTACATCCTGACTATAGAGAACAGTCAATCGGCGTACGACATTCTCAAGCTCTCTAATATTTCCTGACCAATAGTGGTTACGGAGCGAAGCCATACCTCCTTGATCTATCACTTTTCCAGGCAAGCCTTCCGACTCACATAATCGTAAAAAATGGGAGACCAGCTCTGGAATATCCTCCGACCTCTCCCTGAGAGGAGGAAGCCTCAGCGGAACAACACTTAGACGATAATAAAGGTCTTCTCGAAAACTTCCCTGTTCAACCATTTGCGTGAGATCTCGGTGTGTCGCTGTAATGATGCGTACATCAGCCTTTATCGGTATCCGCCCCCCGACAGTTGTGAACTCGCTTTCCTGCAGAACTCGTAAAAGCCTTGTCTGAGCTTCTACAGGCATATCGCCGATCTCGTCCAGAAACAGCGTCCCACCTGCAGCCTGTTCAAAGCGACCGGAATAACGGGATGTTGCCCCTGTAAACGCGCCCTTTTCGTGCCCAAAAAGCTCACTTTCAATCAATTCTTTAGGGATTGCAGCCATGTTTACGGCAATAAAAGGCCCCTCTTTTCTCTTGCCATAATCATGCAAGGCACGAGAGATTAACTCTTTTCCAGTTCCAGACTCACCAGTTACCATAACTGTCAAATCAGTCGGCATAAGCCGCGCCATCACTCGATAAATTTCCTGCATTGCAGCAGAGCGTCCAATTAAAGGTAGTTTCTCCTCTTGTTCCCGCTCCTCAACCACCTCATCAGGCATATCCTTTGGTTCTGAAAGAGCTCGACGAACGGTCAAGGACAGCTCCTTTAAATCAAACGGCTTGGGAAGATACTCAAAGGCCCCTCGCTCTGTCGCTTTTACTGCAGTGAGTAATGTATTCTGAGCAGACATCACTATGATGCGTAAATCAGGCCTTATCTTTTTAATTCGAGGGATCAGGTCTAAACCATTTTCATCGGGCATAACAACATCGGTGATAACGAGATCACCCTCACCCTTGGCAACCCACTGCCAAAGCGATGCAGCACTGCTAGCGGCTTGTACGCGATAGCCTTCACGCCCCAACGCATGAGTTAACACAGTCCTTATGGCCTGATCATCATCTGCAATCAAAATCGTCGCTGAACTCATGAGCCGTCCGAACCCTTATGTGTATTCAAAGTGAAAGTTTCTGATCGTAACTCCCTTGGCACCAAAGGAAGGCTGACTGAAAATTTAGTTAATCGAGGCTGGCTGGTAAATTCTATGACACCGCCATGTTCTTCAATAACTTTGGATACCAACGCTAAGCCAAGCCCCTTCCCACCCGCTTTTGTCGATACAAAAGGGTCAAAAAGATGCTCGTGCAGATCTTCGGGAATACCAGGACCATTATCCTCAATAGTCACAAGCATTGGCAAATCCATACGTTCTTTACCGCCAAATAAGCGCATACGTACCCCCTGCTGATAACTCGTCTTCAGAATAATTTCACCACCTTGTTTACCAATCGCTTCAGCAGCATTTTTAACCAAATTTAAAAAGGCCTGCACCAATAGATCTCTATTACCATAAACCTCCGGCAAAGAGGGGTCATACCGTTCAACAAAGGTAATGTTCTTCCCATGGGCTGATTTTGAAAGCAGACGAACATGTGAAAGGATTTCGTGAATATTGACTGCGCTACGTTCCAACGGGCGCGTGTCCGAAAACATCTCTATTCGATCAACAAGCTTCACGATACGATCCGCCTCGTCACAAATTAACCGTGTCAATTGCCGATCATCGTCGTCAGCATTCAACTCTAACAATTGTGCCGCCCCTCGAATACCAGAAAGTGGGTTTTTAACTTCATGAGCAAGCATCGCACCCATGGCCGTTATCGAACGCGCAGCATTACGGTGTACCAACTGATGGTCAATTTTTCGGGCAATACTCTGGCGTTGAATAGTAACAACACAGTGGTCAAGGCTTTCCTGCATCGGCGATGTTGTCACGGAAACCAGATGAGTCCCGATCCGGGGACTGTCTAAACGCACGCCGTACTCTGCAACAGAGCTTTGCATTTTTCTGGTCTGTTCAAGTAATTGATAGATTGGTGATCCATCCAAGAAATAAACACTCAGATTACCCCCCAGCAACACGGCCTGACTGCTCTCCAAAAATTGCTCCGCAGCTTGATTGACAAAGGTAATTTTATTTCCGGCATCAATAACAAATACTGGGTCGTTCAAAGAGTTCAATATCGTTGCTGTTGAGTGTTGCTTTACAGCGGATGTTCGAAAATCATCTCCCAGGGGAACTTGCGGCATCTTATGCCGCCTCATTGAGGTAAGGTTTAAAATATTCGCCAAGCATCTTGATCACAACATCCGGCTCGGAAACCTTGTTAATTTCAGCTCTAAAAGCCGCAGAATCAGGTAACCCCTTACAATACCAGGCCAAGTGCTTTCTAGCGATCGCGACCCCTTTTCTGACCCCGTAGTGAGACAATATACTATCGTAGTGCTCACAAATAAGGTCATGAACTTCCAGTAAGGGAGGAGAAGCTATTTCTGAGCCATCTCTCAAGAATTGCATAACCTCTCTCAACGCCCAAGGTTTACCATAACATCCGCGGCCAATCATTACGCCATCCGCACCGGAGGTTGCCATGGCGACCTTAGCATCTTCCGCTGTTAGAATATCGCCATTAATAATAACTGGAATTTTGACATTATCTTTTACAGCCTTTACCGCCGCCCAGTCCGCATCTCCCTTGTACATCTGATTACGCGTACGCCCATGTACAGTTACCATCTGTATCCCTACATTTTCTGCTCTCTTGGCAAGTTCAGGGGCGTTTTTATTATCATCATCCCATCCCAAGCGCATCTTCACCGTAACAGGAACATTAACTGCCTTGACGGTTGCTTCCATAATTCTTTCAGCAAGTAACTCATCTTTCATCAATGCAGAGCCCGCATATTTTGAAACAATTTTCTTCACCGGACATCCAAAGTTAATGTCGATAATCGCAGCACCTCTATCGACATTCATTTTAGCTGCTTCAGCCATGATTTCAGGATCACACCCGGCAAGCTGAACCGCCATGGGGAACTCTTCCGCACAGTTGGTACTTAGCTTAAGGGACTCTCTGCTCTCTTGAAGCATCGCCTTGCTTGCAATCATTTCAGAAATCACCAGACCAGCACCGTAGCGCTTTACTAGACGGCGATATGGCATGTCTGTAACGCCGGACATGGGGGCTAAAAACACTGGGTCATCGATTTGTATCGGACCGACAGAAATGCTCATTTGTTGGGCACCAATCATGAACGCCTAAGAAATAGGCAAATAAATATTGACTGGCTTTATACAAGATTTATATGAAAATGCGAAGAGTTTATCAGGTATAATTAAAAATACCTTGCGCAATCAACCTCAAAAAACCGCTCCTGCTTAACCGATAACAATATCCGTGACAAACTTCACCCCTGGATAGGCCAAAGTCATCAAAAGATAAGTAGCAAGAACAAACCGAACCGCATTTTGCCCTCTTATACCTATGTATCTGTGAAGGATTAAAAGAACGGCAATAACAACAAAGGCAATCAAGGCCAACAGAGTTTTGTGATCAAAATCGATTAAACTGCCTGACGATGAATACTGCCTGGCGATCCCCGTTAAAATACCAAGCCCCAACACGACTTCAGCCATGGTCAATAAGCTGACCTGAAAACGGTCAGCAACATACACAGCAGGAAGTCTCTCCAGCAATCGGCTTTCCATTTTTTTTGTTTTGAGCGCCCTCTCGCGCAAAAGCACTGCAAAGGAAGAAATCGCGGCGAGCGTACAAAGAGCATAAGTTATTACAGAGGCAATAATATGCAAGACAAGCCAGAAGTCTGGCTCTGCTTTCAAAGCACTATGTGTATTATGCCCTTCCCACAACAAAGCAAAAACACCGAGTACAAATAAATATGGCAGCAAAAGCACCGCTAGCTTTGAAAAATCTTGAACCAATAAAGAAAAGCATAAAAACAACACCATGCTAAATGATATTGTCACCCAAATAGAAATACTTAGCCCACTATCCCAATGCCCACCAAAATAAAGCAAGGTAACAAAGCTTGGTCCGACAAGAGCCAGAAGCAAAGTTCCTCGCTTCATTAGAGAAGTATTTTTTTCAGTACTAAACCAACTAACCATGATCGCAGGCAAAAGAGACGCCAAGGCCAGAAGACCCCAAAAAATAGTCATTTCAACACCTTCTTACTAGACATCCTACGGGCCTTTGCTACATATCTTTTTTGTTATTACTGTATGTTAGCCTGAAATGGCAAGAATCGAGAATTCAGGAGATACATTATGCCTGGTACCTGGGCCATCATCGTTGCTGCGGGCAGAGGGAGTCGTCTTGGAACTGAAATCCCCAAGCAGTATCTGCGCTTAGGTAAACATAGTATCCTGACACACACACTTAAAAAATTTTTAGAACACCCTCTTATAGATAAAATTCTTGTTGTTATACATCCCGATGACAATCAATTATTTCAAGACAGTTGCCCAGACTACCTTGATAAGGTTCTTCTTGAACAAGGCGGAAAAACACGACAGATTTCTGTTCGAAACGGCCTGAAGGCGCTTGCCGTTCATACGCCTGATTGTGTTCTCATTCACGATGCCGCGCGACCTTTTGTCAGCGCAGATGTAATATCAATACTCGCCTCCACTGCCCAAGGGGGAAAGGCATGCATTGCTGCAACCCCTGTCGTCGACAGCTTAAAGTCTGCATCAGAGACCGAAGATAGCATCAAAGTAAAGAAAAGCATTAAACGCGACGGGTTATGGCATGCACAGACCCCTCAGGCCTTTCCCTTTACAATAATACAAAAAGCACATCAATCTGTGAGTGATCAGGAAAATCATACTGACGATGCCGCGATAGCAGAAACTTGTGGTATAGACATCACGCTGGTCCCATCTGACAGAAATAATATCAAAATCACAACGACTGAAGATCTACGACTTGCTGAAGTCATGATCGCTTCATCTATTACGAAAAGATCAATTATGGAAAGTAGAACCGGGCTTGGTTACGACGTGCACTGTTTTGAAGCAGGTGATCATGTAACTTTATGCGGCGTAGATATCCCCCACACACGTAAATTGAAAGGTCACTCCGACGCCGATGTCGGCCTTCATGCCCTAACAGATGCCCTTCTTGGCGCTCTTTGTGAAGGAGATATCGGCACCCATTTCCCTCCAAGTGACCCACAATGGAAGGACGCAATGTCTGATCAGTTTTTAGCATTTGCAAAAAATCGTGTCACAAAAAGATCCGGAAAGATCATCCACGTTGATGTCACTCTCATATGCGAAAAACCCAAGATCGGTCCCCATCGAGAAGCCATGGTGGCCAGAATGGCTGAAATCCTTGATATCTCGCCATCTCGTGTCAGTATAAAAGCGACCACTTCAGAAAAGCTGGGATTTACCGGCAGAGAAGAAGGGATCGCCGCTCAAGCTGTCGCGACGATACAAATTCCCGCTGAAGATTAACGCGCACACCAACCTTAGTTAGCAAATAAGCAAAAGTCCGATCATGTTAAACAACAAAATTTGTAAAAGACCCTACATATGAGCTCAACTCCCTTAAGTTTCTTTCATCCCGCAACACTCATTTCAACTTGGTTTGGATCCGGGCTCATAAAATTTGCCCCGGGAACCTGGGGATCCCTTGCAGCCCTTCCATTTTCCTGGGTTATATTCGAACGTTTTGGCTCAGAAGGCTTGATTATCGCCTCTGTTCTCGCCTATGGCATCGGGGTATGGTCTAGTGGTAAGTACTCCAAGGCTCTGGGCAAAGAAGACCCAGGTTCTGTCGTCATTGATGAAGTTGCAGGACAATGGCTGGCCTTAGCATTCGTCCCCCTAGATCCTTTCTTGTACTTCATCAGCTTTTTACTTTTCCGATTCTTCGACATTGTAAAAGTCTTCCCGGCAAACTGGCTGGACAGAAATGTCAAAGGTGGCCTCGGAATCATGTCAGACGACATGGTCGCTGGACTTTATGCACTGATAGTCTTTTACCTTTTTCAACGTTTCATCCCATATGATGGAGAAATGTTTAAGTTCTTCTAGGAGAGACAGGTGAATATAGCTCAGGATATAACCACTCTTTCAACTGAAGTCATTGATCTCTGCAGAGCTAAAGGAATAAAAATTACAACCGCTGAATCCTGTACGGGGGGCATGATAATTGCCGCCCTTACAGATATAGCGGGGTCATCAGATGTGGTCGACAGGGGGTTCATCACCTATTCCAACGAAGCAAAATGCGAGATGCTCGGTGTACGCATAGAAGCTCTTTCAATGCATGGCGCCGTCAGCTCACCTGTTGCAACGGCCATGGCAGAAGGTGCCATGAAAAACTCTAACGCAGAGTTGACGATTTCCGTGACTGGTATAGCAGGTCCGGGAGGGGGAACTTTTGAAAAACCCGTAGGGACAGTATATATTGCAACAGCGTATGAGAGCGATCGCACGCTTTACCAAAAACATTTCTTTAACGGCGACCGTACATCGATACGGCAACAAACCGTTCTTGCCGCAATTCACTATCTGAAAGCCAGAATCACTTCATGACGACGACACCACCTCAATTCGAAGATAATTCTATTCCCAAATTTAAGTCAATCGGACAAGTTTCGATTAAAGATTTGATTCTTACCATTGTCGTATTTCTTATTATTCTCAGGGTTTCAATCCCTTTTATTACCGATCTCGTTACCCATCACTCAGAAACTATCACACCCTCATTTGCAATTACCTGCCTGGTGTTGTTCCAGAATTTGGTACTTCTCAAACTGATCCATTATTTTGTGCTCAAGAAACATGGATTGACCTGGAAAGATGCAGGCCTGCAACCAACTACGTTAAAGTGGTGTTACAGTGCAATTCTTTTAGCTTTGCCTTTAATGATTATCGTGGGCCTTGTGAACTTTGGGATGATGCAGTTCGTTGACAAGGATTTTGTCAATCCACAGTTACAGGCCATCACTCCAGAAGGCTTTACCTGGACTTCGTTTATTTTCATCATGATCGCCACAGGTATAATTGCACCCATTGCAGAGGAGCTTACTTTTAGAGGAGTCCTTTTAGGATGGCTTGATCAAAGATACGGAAAAGTAATTGCAATTGTAATTAGCTCAATATTTTTCGGATCCGTACACGGCGTCCCCATGTTAATACCTGCCTTATCGGTCGCGGGAATAGCCTTTGCACTCCTTACATACCGCAGTAAGTCTCTGTGGCCCCCCATTATACTTCACGCCACCTTCAATATGTTCATGACCTCCACGTTATTCTTTGTCCTCTCTCAAGGGATAACCATACCAGAGGCATAAAAAACCTCTAGCTTCATTTAAAGTTTTCAAATTAAACATCTCTATAGTTGTCCGAACAAAGAAACAGTGAGATCTAATTGATGAAAATTCTAGCTATCTCAGGTAGCACAAGACAGGCCTCCACTAACACAGCAATGCTGCGCAGTATCGCAAGTGTTGCACCATCTGACGTTCAGATTAACGTTTTTCAAGGAATTAGTGAGCTTCCAATTTTTTCACCAGACTTAGAAGCTATAGCGTTACCTAGAACAGTTCAAAACTTCGCAAATCTGGTACATGAAAGTGACGGCGTAATCATCGCAAGCCCGGAATATGTTAAATCAATCCCAGGTGGTTTAAAAAACGTTATCGATTGGCTGGTATCTCGAGAAGAGATCGTTACAAAACCGATTTCACTGGTACACGCTTCTCACCGTGGCGACGATATGCTTCAGCAGCTCAGATTAGTTCTATCCACTGTCAGCGAGCTTTTTTCAAAAGATATCTTCTTGAGGTTTAACTTGTTGAACCAAACTCCCTGTGAAATTTTAGATTTCCTCGAGCTGCCACAACACAGACTAGCAATAGACGAATACCTGCAAATATTTTCTGAATATTGCCGTAAATAGCCCCATAGCGCCCCCTTAAACGATTTTTGTAGGAGGATGCTTACCTATACGAAAAAGTAAATGACATTAAGCGGTTGCCGCGCCGGGTCCAGAGTAAGGCTCATAAAGAACGGCAGCTCTGGTTTCAAAAGCTTGAACCATACGCTTGACCGCTTCGTGGAACAAAGGTTCGATCAAAATTTGTAACATTCTGGATTTGAATTCAAAATCCACATGAAAATCGATCAGGCACCCTTCAGAATGTTCTTCAAAAATCCAGGTATTGGTCAGGTACTTAAAAGGACCATCCACATAAGCCACATCAATACGTAACTGTTCTGGGTGTAAGTCGACCCGGCTGGTGAACTTCTCTCTTATCATTTTAAAGCCAATAATAAGGTCGGCAAAAATACGCGTATCCTCACGCCGCTTAATACGCGCCCCCACACACCAGGGCAAAAAGTCAGGATAGCGTTCTACGTCAGACACCATCTCAAATATTTGCTCTGGTCGAAATTTTAATACTTTTTTTTCTGCATGGACTGGCATGTATTTAACCGCAAATCAGGAAGATGATACCTTTTGCTCTCTCGCTTTTCTCAGTTCCTGAAAATCCTCATCTGCATGATAGGACGATCGAGTTAACGGAGAAGATGCAACGTGCAAGAAACCTTTGTTATACGCCATTTTTTCGTAAAACTCGAACTCTTCTGGCGTTACAAAACGGTCAACAGGATGATGTTTTGGTGTCGGCTGTAGATACTGACCAATCGTCAAGAAATCCACATCGGCTGCACGCATATCATCCATTACCTGTAAAACTTCATCTTTTGCCTCTCCCAATCCAACCATAAGGCCAGATTTTGTGAAAAGCGTCGGATCCATTTCCTTCGCCCGATCCAAAATTTTCAAGCTGTGATAATAACGCGCCCCAGGTCGAACAGAAGTATAAAGCCGGGGAACGGTCTCAAGATTATGATTGAAAACGTCCGGCTTGGCTTTTACCACCACTTCAAGGGCACCGTCTTTGTGCCTGAAATCTGGTGTCAGGATTTCAATCGTCGTATCAGGAGCTTCTTTTCTTGTTGCAGCAATAACCTTGGAAAAGTGATCCGCACCACCATCATCCAGATCATCACGATCAACCGAAGTTATAACCACATGACGCAACTGTAATTTCGAAACCGCTGCCGCAACACTATAAGGCTCAAAGGGGCTCAAAGGTTGTGGTTTTCCGGTCGCAATATTACAAAATGAACAAGCACGGGTACAAATCCCACCCATTATCATCATTGTTGCATGTTTTTTTGACCAACATTCGCCAATGTTTGGACAGGCGGCTTCTTCGCAAACTGTAGTCAGGTTATTGTCACGCATAAGCTTACGTGTTTCCTGATATCCTTTGGATACAGGTGCTTTTACTCTGATCCAGGAAGGTTTTCTCTGAATTGGAGCATCGGGACGTTTGGCCTTTTCTGGATGCCGCATCTTTGCGCGATCATCCTTAGAGGAAATAATACGCTCTGCGCGTTCTTTCCCCTCGAGTTGGCCCTCGAGCTGGGGTGCTTGTTCTGAAACAATTGTTTCTGTCATCAACTCACTCCGACCTAATTGTGTCCCCAGTGTACGATAAAAGTATACGTCAAAAACCGGGCTTACACGAAGTTATAAACCGGAAGGTCACCTAACCTTCCAGCATTACGCTGTAATACATATGCCATTACAACAAAATCTCAAGTATTCAGATGCGACACAATGCCCTCACCTGGGCTCTCATCCTGAATACATTCTAAAAATGAATAGCGCGATCATAAGCATCAAGGACAGATTCATGCATCATTTCCGATAACGTCGGGTGTGGGAAGACCGTATGCATCAGTTCTTCTTCCGTGGTCTCCAGTCCCATGGCAACAACAAAACCCTGGATGAGCTCAGTTACCTCGGCACCAACCATATGTGCCCCCAAAAGTTCCCCGGTTTTCGCATCAAAGATGGTTTTAATCAAGCCCTCAGCTTCCCCCAAAGCAATCGCCTTGCCGTTACCAGCAAAGGGGAAACGTCCAATCTTGACTTCTCGACCTTCTTTTTTAGCCGTTTGCTCGTTCATGCCAACCGAAGCAATTTGCGGATGACAATAGGTACAGCCCGGAATTTTGCTCTTATCGATCGGATGCGCAGATAGTCCCGCAATCTTTTCGATGCAGACAACGCCTTCGTGTTCTGCTTTATGTGCCAACATCGGAGGACCGGCAACATCACCGATAGCAAAAACACCAGGTACGTTTGTCCGGGAAAATTCATCGGTTACGATACAGCCGCGATCAGTTTTGATCCCGACAGCTTCCAGACCAATGTTTTCGATATTCCCAACAACACCAACGGCAGAGATCACACGATCAACTGTGATCTGCTCAGTTTTACCGTTCTTTTCCAGTGTCGCCGTTACCTGATTGCTCTTTTTATCAAGCTTCGTGACCATCGTCCCGGTCTTAAACTTCATCCCATGCTTACCAAGCAGTTTCTGGGCAAGTTTAGAAATCTCATCATCTTCGACGGGCAGGATCTTGTCGAAAACTTCAACAACGGTAACTTCCGCGCCAAAGGTGCTATAGAAATCAGCAAACTCAATCCCAATTGCTCCGGAGCCAACAACCAAAATGGATTTTGGCATCGTATCCGGCCGCAAAGCTTCGCGATAAGTCCAGACCAATTTCCCGTCAGGCTCCAACCCAGGAAGGGTACGGGCCCGCGCGCCTGTCGCGATAATAATGTTCTTTGCTGTTAGTGCAGTCTTTTTCTTATCTTTGCCCTCAACGGACAGCTTACCGGGTGCTGTAAGTGTTCCAGCACCATCAAAAACGGTGACTTTATTCTTCTTAAGAAGATGACCAACACCGCCATTGAGTTGCTTGGATACGCCTTTGGAACGCTCGACGATCTTTTGGAGATCAAAATCAACGCCCTTAGCAGACAGACCATAATCTTCGGCATGTTTCATATTGCGGTAAATTTCCGCCGATCTCAGCAGGGCCTTTGTCGGGATACACCCCCAGTTCAGACAAATACCACCAAGATGATCACGCTCAACTACAGCCGTTTTAAGGCCAAGTTGAGCTGAACGAATAGCTGTCACATAACCACCCGGACCACCGCCAAGGATGATAACGTCAAAGTTTGTATCACTCATAGTATCACCCCTTAAAGAAGCATAGAGAGAGGTTCTTGGATCAGAGCTTTAAAGGCTGCCATATATTCAGCACCTACCGCCCCATCAACAACCCGGTGATCCACAGAAAGCGTACAGGTCATAACTGTTGCGATTGCCAAGGCACCATCTTTAACAACGGGGCGCTGCTCTCCGGCACCAACAGCAAGAATACATCCCTGAGGCGGATTAATAATCGCTGAAAAGTCTTTAATTCCAAACATTCCAAGGTTGGATATTGAGAATGTTCCACCCTGATATTCTTCAGGCTTCAACTTGCCATCACGTGCCCGACCAGCAAGATCCTTCATCTCGGAAGAAATTATACCAAGCCCCTTACCTTCAGCAGCTTTGATAATCGGTGTTATCAAACCAGACGGTGTAGCAACAGCTACTGAGATGTCAGCGTTCTTATAACTTAGAATACCTTCTTCGCTATAAGAAGCATTGGCAGCAGGAACTTTTTTCAAAGCAAGAGCCGCAGCACGAATAACAAAATCATTAACCGATATCTTCACATCGCCACTTGCATTTAACTCCTTACGGAACGCAAGTAGTTTGTCCATCTCACAATCAACAGAGAGATAGAAATGTGGAACAGTTTGTTTTGATTCGCTCAAACGGTTAGCAATGACGCGGCGCATTGAAGTCAATGGCTCTAGCTCATATTCCATACCAAGCAAGTCAGCCAGTTCGCGTGCATTTGGTCCTGACGTTGTTGATGCAGCAGCTTTTGGTGCCTGTGCACTTGGTGAAGCCGCAACAGCTTTTCCAGTGCCTTGCTCCAACGCAGTCAGGATATCAGCTTTCACGATACGACCATGTGGCCCCGTACCTTTAACAGCAGAAAGATCCAGGCTCTCTTGAGCCGCCATACGCCTTGCAAGCGGGCTTGCAAATACGCGACCACCAGATGCCGCAACAGGGGCCGCAGGTGCAGGCGTAACCTGTGGCGCGGGTGCTGAGACAGCCGCAGGAGATGGGACTTCTTCTTTTACCGGATTAGCTTGAGGTGCAGCAGTTGGAGCCGCGTTATCAACGCTATCCATAGCACTGGCATCTTCACCTTCTTCAAGAAGAATGGCGATCACTTGATTTACCGGTACGCCCTCACTGCCATCAGGAATAAGGATTTTCCCAATCGTACCTTCGTCAATTGTTTCCACTTCCATCGTCGCCTTATCGGTTTCGATTTCGGCAAGGATGTCACCAGAATTAACAGTATCACCTTCTTTAACCAGCCAGCGGGCCAGTGTACCTTCTGTCATCGTCGGAGACAGGGCGGGCATAAGAATATTGATTGGCATCGTTATTTCTCCCCTGCCCCGCTTATGAGCGGTAGCAGACTTCTTTTGCTGAAGTGATGATGTGAGAACTTTGCGGCAGGGCTAGCTGCTCCAGGTTCGCGGCATAAGGAAGTGGCACATCGACACCCGCAACGCGCTTAACGGGCGCATCCAGATAATCGAAAGCCTGCTCCATAACCATCGCTGAAATTTCAGACCCAACGCCGGAGAAAGCCCAACCTTCTTCTACAGTCACCAAACGATTAGTTTTACGTACAGAATTCAGAATTGTTTCCGTATCAAGCGGACGAATGGTCCGAAGATCGATAACCTCGGCTGAAATGCCTTCTTTTGCGAGTTCTTCAGCAGCAGCAAGCGCCTTACCGACCATAAGAGAGAAAGTCACAATCGTGACATCTGTCCCGGCACGAACAATCTTTGCCTTGCCGATCGGAACCGTCCAGTCATCAGAATCTGGCACATCAAAACTCGTACCGTACATCAACTCATTTTCAAGGAAGATGACAGGATTTGGATCACGGATAGCCGACTTAAGAAGCCCTTTGGCATCGGCTGCAGAATAAGGAGAAACCACCTTTAGGCCCGGACAGTGCGCATACCAGCTTGCATAACATTGTGAATGCTGGGCACCCACACGAGAAGCCACGCCGTTTGGTCCACGGAACACGATTGGGCTGCTCACCTGACCACCAGACATATAACGGGTTTTCGCCGCAGAGTTGATGATATGGTCAATCGCCTGCATGGCAAAGTTAAACGTCATGAACTCAACAATTGGGTTGAGGCCATAAAAAGCAGCACCCACACCTAAACCGGCAAAACCATGCTCTGTAATCGGGGTGTCAATAACACGTTTTGCACCGAATTCGTCCAAAAGACCCTGGCTGATTTTATAAGCGCCCTGGTACTGAGCCACCTCTTCGCCCATCAGGAACACTTTTTTATTACGGCGCATTTCTTCGGCCATGGCGTCACGCAAAGCATCGCGTACCGTGGTCTTCGTAACAGATCCGGTCCACTCGTCTTCAGGTGCAACAAATTCAACGGCAGGACCAGATACACTTACAGGCGCGGGAACAACAGCTGGCGATGGTGCTGGCGTTTCAGCAGCAGGCGCACTAGCTGTTGGAGCATTAGATGAAAAGTTTGCGAGGTCTGCTTCGGTTTCACCCTCTTCAAGCAAAATCGCAATCGGCGTGTTTACAGCCACATTATCCGTATCACCTGCGATGAGGATCTTCCCAAGGATTCCCTCTTCAACGGCTTCAACTTCCATTGTGGCTTTATCGGTTTCAATCTCGGCCAGAATATCACCAGATGATACGCTGTCGCCTTCGTTTTTTAACCACTGTGCCAACTTCCCCTCTGTCATGGTCGGGGAAAGCGCAGGCATAAGAATTTCTATTGGCATATTTTCTTCTCCGGAATGACGGACAGCTTACGCGTCTGCGTACACATCGGTGTAAAGTTCGGAAGGATCTGGCTCGGGGCTAGACTGGGCGAATTCGGCTGACTTGGAAACGATCGCTTTAACGTCTTTATCGATCTGTTTCATACCGGCTTCGTCAATAACCTTCTTTTTAAGCATAACCGCGCGAAGGCGTTCAATTGGATCGCGCTCTTCACGAACCTTTTGAACTTCTTCTTTGGAACGATATTTGGCAGGATCGGACATGGAGTGACCACGATAGCGATAGGTCATCATCTCCAGGATATAAGGCCCTTTACCACTGCGCGCATGTTCAACAGCCGTTAAGGCAGCTTCACGAACAGCCTCAACATCCATACCATCGACTTGCATGCCCGGAATGCCATAGGCATGTCCACGGTGGTACAATTCAGTTGAGTTGGCAGAAGAGCGCTCAGTTGAAGTTCCCATCCCGTAACGATTGTTTTCGATCACATAGACAACGGGAAGCTCCCAAAGAGAAGCCATATTGAATGATTCGTAAACCTGCCCCTGGTTGAGAGCGCCGTCACCAAGGTAGGCGACGTTTACAGCGTTTTCTTCAAGATATTTATGAGCAAAGGCAATGCCGGTTCCGATTGGAACCTGAGCGCCAACGATACCGTGGCCGCCGTAAAAACCTTTTTCCTCACTGAACATGTGCATGGATCCGCCTTTACCGCGAGAGTAGCCACCACTACGCCCCGTAAGCTCAGCCATAACACCATCAGGATCCATACCACAGACCAACATATGTCCATGATCACGGTAAGATGTGATAATCGTGTCCCGGTCTTCCAGTGCAGACTGGATACCGACAACGACAGCTTCCTGACCGATATAGAGGTGACAGAAACCGCCAATTAGCCCCATGCCGTACATCTGGCCAGCTTTTTCTTCAAAGCGGCGGATCAGGAGCATTTCGCGGTAAAATTCAAGGATTTGTTCGTTCGTAACGCTAGAAGAAGCCGTACGTTTTTTCGGAGCCCGTTTGGTGGGCGTTTTTTTTGTCGCCATGCGAGGTATCCCATAAGATCTAGTGTTATTCACTAAGGGGTGTGTTTCTCGCAATTAATGTAAGGCAAACGAAATAATATTACAACAAGTTTTATCTATTTGATTTGTATAGTATTTTCACGAATTAACTTAAAATAGGTAAACTATAAAATATTTGCTGCATTGCACCATATCAAGTTAACTATACAACTTATCTTTTTTGCAAAATTACATAATCATTTTCACGACCGTAATTAAGAACTTCACGTGCTCTTTCCTCAAGAAGATCAGGGTCAAGATTATCTGGGCGTAACAGTGCAACACGAGACTGAAGAACCTCTCTCTGCCCCTGCGTCACCTGCATTTCAACCTGTCTTTCTGCTAGGTCTTGTTTGAGGTGTACCCACGCCCATATGCCTCGTTCCCCCTCAATAGTATGATAGGCAAAATAGGCAACCAAAGAAGCTCCCAGCACTTGAGGAATAACAACCCTGGAACGTTTATGGATTTCTCGAAACAAAGACATATTAGGATCGAATCATATTTAAAAGATACATGCAACTATTATGATAACAGATAAAAGGGGCCTAGGAAATAAACAAAGGAGTTACATAATCCCTCCCGTCTTTACATAAAAATAATCCTTATTAGAAGTATCTAAAAGCAACAAGCGAACAAAACTCTGCCCTAAGAGTCTCGCCCACTTGTACCTAGAAAACCTTATAAACTAATTTTGATTGATCTCTACCCCATCCGACTAATAAACCCATCTACTTTCTCTGATAGATCCTTACTGAAACCCTGCAATTCTGTCGAAGCAGCAAGGACATTCTGAGAAGCACCGTTCGTTTGATTTACAGAATTTTCAACCAAAGAAATTTGCTCTGAAGCCGTTGATGTATTTTGCGACGCAACAGAAATACTGCTCGCTATTTCTGCTGTAGCACTGCTTTGCTCTTCAATTGAAGAAGATATAACCGTGGAGATTTGATTTATTTCATCAATGATCGTTTGAATATCCTTGATAGCCCCACCAACAGAACCCGTTGCTGATTGTATATCATTCACCTGCTGCTCAATCTCTTCAGTTGCCTTCGCGGTTTGAGAGGCCAAACTCTTAACTTCGGAAGCAACAACAGCAAAACCTTTTCCAGCCTCGCCAGCACGAGCCGCCTCAATTGTCGCGTTCAATGCTAATAAGTTTGTTTGCTCTGCGATCTCCGCAATCAAGCTAACTACTTCTCCAATTTTCTGTGCCGCAGTGGTCAACTGATCCATCTTACTGTTGGCGCCGTCAGCTTCTTGTGTTGCATTTGCGGCTACCTGCCCAGACCTTTGCACCTGTTGCATTATTTCATTAATTGATGCTGCAAGCTCTTCGGACGCAGCAGCAACAGTATTGACGCTTTCCGTAGCGTGTCGAGTAGAACCGGTAGCCTGACTGGTTCCTGAAAGTGCTAATTCAGAATCCTTCGACATACCTTGCGCAATTTCTGTAAGGTTTTGTACGGAAGAAGAAACTTGTTTTACAATTGTTTCAACAGAAGCCTTAAATTCTTCAGAAAGCGCCTTTCTTTGGCTTTGTGCCGTTAGCTCATACTGCTTTTCAGATTCGAGACGCTCCTTCTCCATGCGGCCTTTTTCTTCTGCATTGGCACGAAAGACCTCTAGCGCTTGAGCCATCTCCCCAACCTCGTCCTTACGATCTACATAAGTGTTTTCAATCGTAAGATCACCTGCAGCTACCTTTTCCATCATAGTCGCAAGTAGTGGTATCGGGCGCATCAAACCACGGAGGACAATAATAGTTATGACAGCACCAATTAACGTTGCAATCAAGGAAGCAACAATCAAAGCATTAATAATATTGCTTAAACCAGCATTAATTTTTTCCTTGAGTACACCCGCATAGAGAATACCAATTTTATCACCTTTTGGGGATAAAATTGGCTCATAAATAGTGTAATAATCCCGCCCAAGAATAGTCGCTTCACCATTAAATGTCTTACCAGCCATTATAATGGGATAAACCTTACCAGTTTTGCCTAATGGCGTTCCTACAGCACGGGCACCGTCGCCCTTGATGATGTTAGTCGTTACGCGCCAAAAATCTTTGCTCTCGTCTTCCCACTTAAAGACAGTAACCGTTTCACCAGTTGTCTCCCCTATTTCATCAATCATTTCATGATTAGCAAAAGTAGCTATACCGTTCATAACTAAATCATGAACCTTACCCTTTTTGTCGATTGTGAAAGATGTTTCAGGGTATTGCTTCTTTAAGAGTGCCGCGGCTGTTCGCAAGCCAGAATTTTGTTGCTCAATAACAGTTTGAGAAAGATCAGTTTTAAAAGTCCACGCTGCCCACCCACCAACAATGGACGCAGTAATTGCAATAATGAATACAAACAAAAGCACAATTTTTGTACTCATCTTTAATGATTTTGTCATTTCCCTACCTGCTTATTTCGTTTCATTCGAGAAATATAATCAATCAACAATATTTATTTTTAATTAATAGCTAAAAACCAAAACCATTACTTACAATTCGCATACAACCATAGATATTAATTACCTCTATTTTGAATAAATTATTGAAATTACTTTATCCAAAAAACTTAAATACTGATCAAAAAACCATATGCACAGCCAAATAAAATTTAAGAGATAACAACAGTCATAAAACAAAGTCCCGCTTGTATCGACGAACTTAATTAAAGGTCATTAAATAGATTTTAGAATAAGGTTGATACATTATGAATGAAGGAACGCATTATATTTCAAAGCTGAACAATTTTACCATCTGAAATATATACCTTTCTACTAAGTGATCTTTAAAAATACATTTAAGTTAAAACAAATTTTCAAATAATCTTAAAATTATAGTTGATAATTATGCAATGTTATATCATAACATCATTACATCTCCACAACCAAAAAAATGAAACTCACGACATCTACAGTCGGAATATTACGCCCCTACAACGGACGATTATTATTTTACAAGAATGAGAAAACAAACATGAAGAAGCTATTTATCGTACTAATACTTTTAGTGTTACCAATTAACAGCTGGGCGCATGGCATCTGGATAACAGATCGATTTGGTGAACCCTCAATTGTTTATGGACATGGAGCATCAGATGATGCTTACACGCCTGACAAGCTTGTCTCTGCATTGGCAATCAACAAATCAGGACAAGTCATCCCTGCCCGAACGATCAAGACAAACAGCCATATAAATGTGCGCCTCCCCAAAGAAACGAAAGCCGTTGCCGCTACTTTTGATAATGGCTACTGGACCAAAGATACGAAAGGAAAATGGCATAACTTAAAAAAACATGAAGTACCAAACTCCGTATCTTCAGGGCATTATTTGAAATACACCACCTTTATCCCCCCTCGCTCCCCAGGGTACTCAAAACCCTTCGGCTTTCCTTTGGAGATAATAGCGCTGGAAAATCCACATAAACTGAGCAAAGGAGATAACCTCTCCCTTCAAATATTACTCAATGGAAAACCCGTTGAAGGCTTAGGGGTTATCAGCGATTACGTTAATGATGATAGCGCACCGAAAATACTTACAGATAAAGAGGGAAAAGTAACGGTAACTATTCGTAATCAAGGCCTAAACGTTATTGCAGTTGCAACAGAAACTAAACTTAAAGATACCACCGACGCTGATCAGGAAGGATACTTTACGACCCTTTCTTTTGCACTGGAGCATTCACACGACTAAGCCAAATTAGATTTTTAACTCAAACGACAAAGGCCCCGATTTTGCAATCGGGGCCTTTGTTTTAATTCATCTTTATAGTCGAGAGATTATTTTCTCAACACACCACGACCAGCAAAATGCGCCATAGAGCCAAGCTCTTCTTCGATGCGAATAAGCTGATTGTATTTAGCAACCCGGTCAGATCTGGAAAGCGACCCGGTTTTAATCTGACCGCAGTTCATAGCAACAGCCAAATCTGCAATGGTGCTATCTTCGGTTTCGCCAGAACGGTGTGACATTACAGAAGTATAACCCGCTTTGTGTGCCATATCCACGGCTTCCATTGTTTCCGAAAGCGTACCTATCTGATTTACCTTAATCAGGATTGAGTTCGCTGTGCCGGTTTCAATACCGCGAATTAGGCGTTTAGGATTGGTTACGAAGAGATCATCACCAACCAACTGAACTTTATTACCAATGGCCTCGGTCAGAGATTTCCAACCATCCCAGTCATCTTCGTCCATCCCATCTTCAATCGAAAGAATTGGATAACGGTTTGCCAAGTCTTCAAGGTAGCGAACCATTTCGTCCGATCCTAGGGACTTGCCTTCACCAGCCAGTTCGTACTTACCATCCTTGAAATACTCAGACGCAGCACAATCAAGCGCCAACATCACATCATCACCAAGCTGATAACCTGCGTTATCAACCGCCTTGGTAATAAACTGCAGCGCTTCGTCAGTAGAGGCCAGACTTGGTGCAAAACCGCCTTCATCACCAACATTGGTGTTATGACCTGCATCGCTGAGAGACTTTTTCAGCGAATGAAAGATCTCAGCACCCATACGGATCGCATCAGAACCAGAAGCCGCGCCAACAGGCATGACCATAAATTCTTGGATATCGATTGGGTTATCAGCATGTGCCCCGCCATTGATAATATTCATCATTGGTACAGGTAATGTACGTGCAAACGTTCCACCGACATAGCGGTATAACGGCAAGCCAGCATCTTCGGCAGAAGCTTTAGCAACAGCAAGACTTACACCCAAAATCGCATTAGCACCCAAACGAGATTTGTTTTCAGTACCGTCCAGATCGATCATCACCTGATCAATTAGAAGCTGATCTTCACCATCAAGTTCGATCAGAGCTTCATAAAGTTCACCATTTACGGCTTTAACTGCGTTCTGAACACCCTTACCCAAATAGCGGCCGTTATCTCCATCACGTAACTCTACAGCTTCGTAGATACCAGTTGAGGCACCTGAAGGAACTGCAGCGCGTCCGAAAGCACCACTTTCCAAAAGAACGTCAACTTCTACGGTGGGATTTCCACGAGAATCAAGGATCTCACGACCTTTAATGTCGATGATCGCCGTCATTTTATTCTATCTCCGTTAAGAAAGTTGAGGCACAGAGAGGGTGCGGGCCTCGGTAGTAATTATTAAGCAATAGACACCGGATGTGCCTTTGCCAGTTTATCAAACTCAACCAGAACCGAAAGCAGCTCTGGAAGCTCTTGTACCCGGATCATATTTGGCCCATCACAAGGGGCATTATCAGGATCCTGGTGTGTTTCCATAAATAGTCCAGCAACACCAACCGAAACGGCTGCGCGCGCAAGTACAGAAATAAATTCGCGCTGCCCGCCAGAGGTCGCGCCCTGCCCACCGGGTTGCGCCACAGAATGCGTAGCATCAAACACAACGGGACATCCGGTTTGATGCGCCATGATCGGTAGGGAACGCATATCCGATACCAGCGTGTTGTACCCAAAGGACACACCACGTTCACAGACCATCACTTTATCATTGCCTGAATCGATGATTTTTTGTGAAACGTTTGCCATATCCCAAGGTGCTAAAAACTGCCCTTTTTTGACATTAATTGCTCTTCCAGTTTTTGCCGCCGCAATCAATAAATCAGTTTGACGACAAAGGAAGGCAGGAATTTGCAAAACATCAACGACCTGAGAAACAGGTTCACATTGGTGTGCCGCATGAACATCGGTAATTACGGGGCAACCAAATTTTGATTTGATTTCTTCAAAGACAGACAAAGCTTCATCCATCCCAATACCACGTGAAGAATCAAGACTGGTACGGTTCGCTTTATCAAAAGAACTTTTGTAAATCAGGGGAATAGAAAGTCTTTCACAGGCCTTCGTCAAAGTCTCAGCCATTTCCAATGCATGAGAACGGCTTTCCATTTGGCATGGACCTGCAATCAAAACAAACGGCAGATCATTTCCAAAAGTGACATTACCAACATTAACATGACGTGATTGAAGACCTGCATGCACTGTCATAAATTTATCTTTCTATTTACCCTAATATTACACCATTCAACTATACCAAGCCCATTTAAACGAGGCGGGACTGTTCAATTGCAGCTTTCACAAAAGAAGTGAAAAGTGGATGCGGATCAAATGGACGGGACTTCAATTCCGGATGAAATTGAACCCCAATAAACCAAGGATGATCTTCAAGCTCAACAATTTCAGGAAGCCCACCATCAGGTGACAAACCAGAGAACTTCATTCCTGCAGCCTCCAGTTTTTCACGATAATTGATATTTACTTCATAACGGTGACGGTGACGTTCTTCGATCAAATCAGTGCCGTAAGCTTCACGAACACGAGACCCCTCACTCAATGCGCAAGGGTAAGATCCCAAACGCATTGTTCCACCTAAATCACTTCCATCGGAACGCTGTTCAAACTCATTGCCGCGCGCCCATTCGGTCATGATACCTACAAGTGGTTCATCACAAGGTCCGAACTCAGAAGAGCTGGCATCAGGTAACCCGGCAAGGTTTCTTGCTGCGTCCAACACAGCCATCTGCATACCAAAACAAATACCAAAATATGGAATATTTGCTTTACGAGCAAAACCTGCCGCCGCAATTTTACCTTCGGAACCACGTTCACCGAAACCACCAGGGACTAAAATACCATGAACGTTTTCAAGAGCTTCGATAGCTCCTCCGCTCTCAAATATTTCAGAATCCAACCAGTTGATTTTAACTTTTACGTTATTGGCGATGCCACCATGAACCAGCGCCTCAGCCAAAGATTTGTAGGCATCCAGTAAAGAAGTATACTTACCAACAACTCCAATTGTGACTTCACCATCAGGTTCACGAATGGTGTGGGTAACCTTATCCCAATGGTCCAAATCCAGTTTGGTATTCAGGTCCAACCCAAAATGACGACAGACTTCTTCATCCAAACCACGTTCATGATAAGCACGTGGCACAGCATAAATAGTATCAACATCAAGAGCCGGTATGACGGCTTCCGGACGGACATTACAGAACTGTGCAATTTTTTGAAGCGCGCCTTCAGGAATTTCCTGTTCACAACGGCATAAAAGCATATCAGGCTGAATTCCCAAAGACTGTAGCTCTTTAACCGAGTGCTGCGTTGGCTTCGTTTTCAATTCACCAGCAGCGCGTAAGTAAGGAATCAAGGTCAGATGAATGAAAAGACTGCGTTCGCGTCCAAGCTCATTTCCAAGCTGACGAATAGCTTCCAAGAATGGCAGACCTTCGATATCTCCAACCGTTCCTCCGATCTCACAAAGAATAAAATCTTCATCGCCAAGATCGGACATCACAAATTCTTTGATCGCATTCGTAATGTGCGGAATAACCTGAATAGTCGCCCCGAGATAATCGCCACGACGTTCTTTAGCCAGAACTTCAGAATAAATCTTACCCGTTGTGACATTGTCACTTTTACGGGCAGAGACACCTGTATAACGCTCGTAATGACCAAGATCCAAATCGGTTTCAGCACCGTCATCGGTTACGAATACCTCACCATGCTGATAAGGGCTCATCGTACCTGGATCAACATTGAGATAGGGATCAAGTTTGCGAAGGCGGACTTTGTAGCCGCGCGCTTGAAGCAACGCGCCGACAGCCGCAGAGGTTAACCCCTTGCCAAGAGAAGAAGTTACACCACCGGTAATAAATATAAAGCGCGTCATGAAACTCGTTGTCACTTAAATCAGTTTCAACAAAACCGGGACCCTAATGGTCCCGGTCAATGATAGTACGTATCGGATGAAATCCGAAACTTATTCTGAAACCGGTGGAGCAACTGGTTGCTCACTCTCGGTTGGAGCTATTGGTGCAATGATATCATCAGCAATCGAACGCGTATTACCAGTATCGGCAAGTACGGTTAACAGAAGGCTTGAAGCTATAAATGCAGCAGCAAGGATGGCTGTGGTACGCGTTAAAAGGTTCGCAGTTCCTTGGCCGGTAAGAAAACCACCAAAACCACCAGATCCGCCACCGCTGCCACTACCGCCCATACCAAGACCACCACCTTCGCTCTTTTGAACAAGGACGACGCTGATAAGCGATAGCGTAATCAACAAATGAATGACCAATAAAACTTCGTTCATCGTTAGTAGTCTCTCAAAATTTCCGGGATTCTCATCCCAATTTAACGCACAAAAACCGCTTCATATCGTACTCTTGATACAAAGCTCTTCTGTGTCTATGAAGATCTTTACAGGCTATTTAGCCTTTTCCAACCCATATGGCTAGACTCATCTGACACCAATTGCCCAAAAATCTTCAACTTTTAAACTTGCGCCACCGACAAGCGCACCATCAACGTTAGAAACTGCTAGCAATTCTGCGGCATTAGAGGGCTTCACAGATCCGCCATACAGGATGTTAATTTTTTGCGCAGGCTCATCGCCAAAACGTGAAACCAGCAGTCCTCTAATAAAATTATGAACTTCGGCAACATCATCAGGTGTCGCTGTTTTACCGGTACCAATTGCCCATACAGGTTCATAAGCTAAAACAATCTGGTTGGGATCCGCCTCATCAGGAAGAGACTGCACGACCTGCTCTTCAATAACCTTAAGAGTATTACCTGAAACTCGTTCAGATTCTGTTTCACCGATACAAATAATAGGTACAAGTCCTGCATTCAAGGCCGCTTTACTTTTAGCCCTTACGTCTGCATTGCTTTCACCGTGGTCAGTTCTTCTCTCTGAGTGGCCTGTCAGCACATACTGGCAACCAACGTTTTTTAAGAGTTCAGCAGAAGTATCTCCAGTGTGAGCACCCGATACATTTTCGTGACAATCCTGGCCACCTACCGAAAGCTTGGTATTTTTTGTTAAAGCAAGGACGGAACCAAGAAGGGCCGCGGGGGGGCAAACGACAAAATCGGCGGAAACATCTTCTTGCTCAATCCGTGTTAACAACCCACCAACCAGCTCAGAGGCAAAAGAAACAGAACCATTCATTTTCCAATTACCTGCAATGAGTTTACGCACCATAATCGATTCTCCCTAATAAAATATCGGCACCTCTATACATCCTCAATTCCGACAAACCAAGACCGAATAGAAAATTTTCCAGATATTAAAGCCTGATATTCAGGAAGGATTTTGATGTTAAATTTTGACAAAAAGGATCACAACTCCGACACCCAGCGTATAAACTTAAAAAACGCTGTTGCCCCAAGATAGCTCCGTCCTTAATATGCCCGCACGAATTTATATTATTCAATCATTCTGTACAAATTTCACGGGTAAGTTATGGCTCACAAAAAACCAGGCCTTTTCAAGCGTATTGTTGTTATCGCTCTTTTCTCTCTTTTGATATTGAGCTTTGCTGCTTGGGGGATCCAAGACATCTTCTTGAATTTGGGGTCAAATCAGGTCGTAGCCAAAGTTGGAGATATTGAAGTCACCCAGACTGAATTTTCCAACGGTCTCACTCGTGAGACGAACAGCATCGCCCAACAACTCGGCCGTGCTATTGATTTTCAAGAAGCTCAACAGCTCGGACTTACAAATCGAGTAGTCTCTCAACTTGTCAGTCAGGCGTTGTTCACCCTTCAATCAGAAGAAATGGGGCTGACTGTTTCTGAAGCACAGTTAAAGCAAGAAATTTTAAAAATTGATGCCTTCAAAAACGAGTTGGGTGATTTCGATCCTAATCGTTTTCAAAATACGCTTTATCAAGCGGGCATATCTGAAGTTGCTTTCCTTCATGATCTAGCCAAAGACATTGAACGGCAGCAAATTAACAATGCCATCACCAATGCCATTCCTGTACCAACAAAATTAGCTGAACAGCTATACACCTATACGAGTGAAAAACGTTTGGTTGATTATATCGAAATCCCCTACTCCCGGTTCGATAATTTGGCACAACCCACAGATAGTGAAGTTGCCTCCTACTACGAAGCAGAAAAGCAAAATTATCTGGCCCCTGAATTTAAGTCTGTAAGCTACCTCCACCTAGACCCAAAGGAAGTCGCTAAAACGGTTACGCCAACTGAAGAGCAAATCGAAGAAGAGTTCCTTGCCCAAAAAGATAGCCTCTCACTTCCTGATCGTCGTAAACTAGCGCAAATGCTTCTTAGTGATGAAGCACAAGCTAAAGAAGCACATGAGAAACTTCTAGGCGGCGCAGAGTTCAATTTAGTAGCGAAAGAACTCACAGGATCAGATAGCATTGATCTCGGCACCATGGAACAATCAGATCTTCTGCCAGAACTAGGACCAGAGGTGTTTTCTCTCTCGAGCACAGGCGTAACTACTCCAGTTCAATCTCCTCTCGGGTGGCACATCATTTTAGTAGAAGAAATCTCTCCTGCCAGAGAAGCTATTTTTGAAGAAGTCCGTGAGCAAGTCACAAAAGATGCCGCTTTACGTCTAGCAACTGATGAGCTGATCTCTCTTGCAAACCAGTTAGATGATGAAATTGCATCAGGTACAAGCCTGGAAGAAACCTCAAACAAACTTGGCCAAACTTTACTATCTTATACAGAGATCGATGCCGAAGGTCATGATCGCGATGGTCTCCCTCTCATTGGCCTTTCAGAGAACAGTACCTTCCAAGAAGTTCTCAGCCAAACTGGAACTGACGCTGATAGTTTGCTTACTGAACTCGGTGATGGTGGGTATTTTATCCTCAAAGTAAATTCTGTAACGCCGGCTGCACCACGTGAGCTTCAGGAAATCAAATCTGAACTTACTCTGGCGTGGCTTGAAAACCGTAAAAACGAAGAAGTAAAAAAAGTTGCAGAAAAGTTGGCAGACGAAGTACGTAATGGCACAGCTCTTCAAGCTGTTAGCGACGAAGCGGCTGAGCTGATTAAATTCGGCGTTGAGATCAATCGCTTCTCATCAAATGTTGGCGAAGCACTTGCCCCTGCACTTGTCAGAGATATCTATAAAGCTCAAAAAGGTGACGTCCTTAGTGGCCAAAGTGCCGACGGGTATCTCATCGCAACTGTCAGCGGGATTGTACAAGCCGATATAAGTGAGCAAGCAGAAGCTATCGACGATGTGAAAAATTCTGTCGAAGGATCTTATAAAAATGATGTTTATTCACAATATCTTTCTGCTCTACGTCAAGACGTTGGTGTAGAGATTAATCAGTCCTCTATCGAGCAAGTCATCAACCCTTATGGTACGTCTCCATACTAATGACAGACCCTATTTCATACGAAGCCTTTTCGGCAATTTATGACAGCAACAAGCCACAAGTGGTTTGGACGACACTGATTGCTGATTTGGAAACACCGGTATCTGCCTTCCTCAAGCTTGCGGAACAAAGAACGAATAGCTTTCTCTTTGAATCCGTAGAGGGCGGCAATACGATTGGTCGTTACTCCTTTATCGGATTTGATCCAGATTTGGTCTGGCGCTGTAATGGCGCAAAAGCTGAAATCAACAGGCAATACAAATCCAAGCCTAAAGCTTTCGTGCCCGAAAAAGATACCGCACTAGAAAGTTTGCGGAAACTCGTCGCTGAATGCAAATTTGATCTTCCAGAAGACTTTCCTCCTATGGCCGCCGGAATTGTTGGCTATATGGGGTACGAAACAGTCAGACAGATGGAACATCTTCCCACCGATAACCCTGACCTGCTCGGGCTTCCAGAAGGCATGTACCTACGCCCAACGGTAACCGCTATATTTGACCGTGTAGAAGATCAAATTCTGGTTACAACAGCTGTTTGGCCAACTAAAAGTGTAAGTGCACGAGAAGCTTTCGAAGAAGCTCATAATAGACTAGCTGCTGTAACTGCCGATTTCAATGCACCGTTAGAACGCAAACCTGAAGCTTTTGATGGTGACCTTGTGCTGCCTGAAACAGCATCAAACCTTACTCGTGAAGAATTCCACAGTATGATTGAGCGGGCCAAAGAATATATTTTGGCTGGCGATATATTTCAGGTTGTTCTTTCCCAAAGATTTTCTACCCCCTTCACCTTACCCCCTTTTGCACTTTATCGAGCGCTGAGGCGACTTAACCCTTCACCATTTTTATTCTATTTAAACTTTGGTGATTTTTCGGTGGTAGGTTCCAGTCCAGAAATTTTGGTTCGGGTTCGCGATGGTAAAGTTACAATCCGCCCCATTGCCGGAACAAGAAAACGCGGCGTGAATGCAGCTGAAGATAAAGAACTTGCTGCTGACTTGCTGTCTGATCCTAAAGAACTTGCTGAACACCTGATGTTACTGGATTTAGGTAGAAACGATGTTGGCCGTGTCGCTGAAATCGGATCTATTCAAGTAACCGAACACATGATCATCGAATTATACAGCCATGTGATGCACATCGTATCCAACGTCGAAGGTACGCTTGATACCAAACGCGCAGATATGATTGATGCTCTTGCCGCAGGTTTTCCAGCAGGAACTGTTTCTGGCGCACCGAAAGTACGGGCTATGGAAATCATTGACGAACTGGAGCCTGAACGGCGCGGTATCTACGGTGGAGCTGTTGGATACTTTGGTGCCGGTGGCGGCATGGATACATGTATTGCCCTGCGCACTGCCATCGTCAAAGATCAAACCATGTATATTCAAGCAGGTGCTGGTGTTGTCGCAGATTCTGTACCAGAATCTGAATATCAGGAATGCCACAACAAGGCCCGCGCACTCATTAGAGCTGCCGAAGAAGCCGTTCGCTTTGCGGCTCAAAAGAGCAATATATAAAAGAACCAATTCAAATTTAAAAAAGCCGGTTAGAGATTTACTCTACCGGCTTTTTTAGTGTTAAAATTTTTGAGATGGGGACAATATCAAATCCACGGCTTTCTGCTGACTTAACCCATTCATGCAACACTTTAACGGTTGTCCTGTGCGGATGCCCAATGGCAATGGCATGACCGTTTTTGATAGCTATTTTTTCAGTTAATTCTAACTGGGATTCTATTTTATGTGTATTCTGGTAATCGTTATCGATAAAGGTATCCCGCTCAAGAACGGGAACACCAAGTAAAGAAGCTGTCTGCGCCGCGACACTCCGAGGAGAAGTTCGTGAGTCCATAAAGAAATAATCTGTCTTTTCAATCCGCTGCATCACAACCTGCATACCACGTTCCCACCCCGTGAATTTACTACCCATGTGGTTGTTGATACCGATATAACCATCAAACTGCACCATCCCCCATTCCAGACGAGATAAAATTTCTTCATCCGAAAGCTCAGTAAGAAGTGCTTGAGGACCAGGATCAGCACTCCCCAAAGGTTCCATTGGTACATGCAACATAAGCTCATGTCCTTTTTTCTGCGCAGCCTTGGTCATTTTTTGAACATCTGGGGCATAAGTCATAAAGGATAGCGTTATCGCACTCGGTAACTCTATGGCAAGCTCAGCCCCTGTTCTGTTAACCCCAACATCATCAAGTACAATTGCGATCATAGGGCGCTCGGGCCGTCTCCAAACATACTTTTGTTCTCCCGGGTTATCGGGTGGCGGAAGTGAGGCAATCTGCCTCTCTTGTGTACTCGGCTTAGGAACTTCCGTCTGGATATTCTTTGTTGCGGTTTGTTTGCGAGACGGATTTTTTTTGGATGGAGGCTTTGTTACTGTCTTTTGAGGCTCAGAAAGCGTTACATTCGGCGGTAACTTAACAACCTCGGTCTCGGCGCCTTCAACAATGACCGTATCATCAATAGAAATATCACCGAGATTTACTGGGTGCGGTCGATTTGCAGGCGCCGCTTCCAGCGCCTCTGCCCTTGCCTGTTCTTGAGTTTGTTTTGCAGGTGATTTTACTACAGCCAGATCGTTATCACTGCGCTGAAAAACCAGAAGCGAGGCAATTGTTATCGCGAGAAAAAATACAAAACCAGCAACAATAAATAAACTTCCAGTATGAGATCGGCCCTTACTTGGGGAGGATTTTAATTTTCCAGATTTTGATTTACTTTTATTTGACATGAATCCGCTCGTTAATGAGGGTCCATATGTATATCAGCAGTACATAAGTTGATAGAAGAAACTCAACCCCTCCCGGAAATAACAAAAAAATAAGTCATAAGCCAATTTATCACTTATTCTTGCCACTCGTTCGCGCAAAATCATTCAAGATCGGACAATCCGGACGATGGTCACCCTGACACTTGTCTATAAGATCGCTCAAAGTATCTTTCATTGATTGTAACTCGGTAATTTTACGATCAATTTCCGTCACATGACGTCTCGCAAGCTCTTTCACCTGAGCGCTTGCTCTATTGCGATCATTCCAAAGCGTTAACAAAGCAGATACTTCACTAATAGAAAAACCAAGGCTTCTCGATCTTTGGATAAAACGAAGTGTTTGTATGTCTTTTTCCTCATAAGCCCTATAGCCGGAAGATGTTCTTCCGGCTGGGTCGATTAGGCCGATTGATTCGTAATAACGAATTGTCTTCGCAGGCAGGCCTGATTTGCTCGCAACTTGTCCTATTTTCATGATCTTAGTCTATCCGTTTCAAAGAAGAATAGAGAGAGAGTGAACTTGTCATAACAGTAACAGAACTTAGAGCCATTGCGACCCCAGCCAAAACGGGGTTCAGCATTCCTGACGCAGCTAATGGAATACCAATCACATTATACACAAAAGCACCAAGTAGGTTTTGCGCTATCTTTTGACGGATAAGGCGCCCAGTACGGATTGTTTTATACACGAGATAGGGATCACTTACGGTCAAAGAAGCATCGGCAGAGCTAATCGCTACATCTGTACCGTCACCCATGGCTAAGCCGACGTCCGCGCCAGCAAGTGCTGGCGCATCATTGATACCATCACCAACCATGACGACCTTCTCACCCCGAGCATGGAGTTCTTTCAGGTGCGATAACTTATCTGCGGGTAACAGATTTGCCTGCACATGATCAATGCCTAACTCCTTGGCAACCATATCAGCTGCAGACTTCTGATCTCCACTTAACATGATGACTTTTAGTCCATCAGCCTTTAACGCCTTAATAGCTTTATAAGACTGAGGTCTGATTTTGTCTTTTAAGGCAAAAACAGCCCGCACTCTGATTTCATCCCCTGATTTTTCAGCCAGCCAAACGTGGGTTGCTCCTTCTTGTCCTGTTCGTTCTGCAAAATCCTGAAATTCAGTCATTTTTGCGCCTTCATTATCCATTAACTTCGCACTGCCCATAAAGAGTTCACCCTTTTGAGATTCGCCTTTCACACCAAGGCCCGGGATTGCCCGTGAGTTTTCAACTTCAATGGGGTGGACCGTGTTACTTTGTGCAAAGTTGGAAATAGCCTTGGAAAGAGGATGTGAGCTATCTTGCGAAAGTCCAGCTGCCAACGCCAAAGCCTGTGCGCGAGATCCCTCATCTTCGAACAGACTACCAAATACTTCTGGTCGACCGGAAGTTAACGTCCCTGTTTTATCAAATATCACCGTTGTAGCACTCGCCAACCCATCAATAGCATCAGCATTTTTAATCAATATCCCCATTTTCGCAGCCTGGCCGCTCCCAACCATAATCGCTGTCGGAGTAGCTAAACCAAGAGCACAAGGGCAAGCAATCACAAGGACCGTAACCGCATTTATAATGGCCGTTTCAAAGCAAGCCCCCCCGATAAACAACCAGGATAAAAAAGTTGCCAGTGCTATCACCAATACAACAGGTACAAAAATCGCACTCACCCGATCGACGAGTTTTTGTATCCGGGGTTTACTTGTTCTTGCCGATTTAACCTGCTCGATAATCTGAGAAAGTTTAGAATCTTTTCCCAAGGTTGTTGGCTTGACCCGCAACAAGCCCTCACCATTAATAGTACCACCAATCAACAGGTCGCCTACATTTCGGGTGACAGGCATTGATTCACCCGTAACCATTGCTTCATCAATCTGGCTATGGCCCGACATAATAATACCGTCGACTGAAATCAAATCTCCCGGTCGCACGATAACAATATCGCCGTCTTGGACTTTACTCGCGGGGATTTCCTGCTGTTTCCCATCACGCTCAATGATAGCGACGGAAGGCTGTAGCTTCATTAAAGCCAACAGAGCTTCATTCGTTTTTCCCTTCGCGCGCTCTTCAAGAATTTTCCCAAGTAGAACAAGCGTAATAACTGCAGCGGAGGCTTCGAAATAAAGGCTGTGTGCAATATGGGAAGACCAAGAGAGCCATTCAGTTCTATCGCCAAGCATAACCGCCATCGACAGGCCAAAAGCTGCTGTTGTACCGATTGCAACAAGGGTATCCATATTACTTTTCCCATAGCGAAAAGCATGCCAGACTCCCTTGTAAAAACGGGCTCCGGCAACAACTTGAACAGGAAGAGCAAGAAAAAATTGAAACAATGGTGGAATAGTTAAATCTATGCCAAAAGGCATCACGATCATTTGCCCAACCAATGGAATAGTTAACATCATTGAAACAATGAAGATTCTAAAGGATTTAGTCTGTCTCTCTTTCTCGGACAATCCCGAAATTGCCAAAACGTCATTATCCAGAGCAATGGCTTCATAACCAGACTCAGAAATTTTGATAATGAGTTGATGCTCAACTGAATTGAGATCATCGACGTCCTCATTCAGATGAATCCTTGCCGCACCGTTCATCAAATCGACTGAACTGCTAAGCACGCCGGGCACTTGCGCAATCGCTTTTTCAATTGAACTGACACAGCCGGCACAGGTCATGCCTTTGATACTTAAATCAATCAGCTTCTCTCCAGGTGTCAACATTGTTGATACTGAAATCGGGTTAACAACCTTTGCTTTATATCCCTTGGCGGATAATGCTTTCACTAGGTCCGCGCCTTCAACCGTGCCATCGGATGTGACAATTGCCGTATTACTCATAAGGTCCGGCACGGCGTCAAGGACACCTTTAACAGACTTTAACGCCTTACTGACAGATCCTACACATCCAGCACAACTCATACCATCAATGGTTAATTCAATTGCTTCAGACATCTCTTCACTTACTCACCCAATTACCTCGGTTAAGTTTAATATGGAGTTTCCAGTTACTAGAAGGTCAAGCTGTAAAAGCAGAAAAACAGAAAGAGAAATCAGAATCACTCAAAAATCACAGTTTTCTTTATTTCTTCGCCTTCACCTTACTGCTATAACTTTCTAAATTTTTTACATTACTCACTTATGCGAAAGCCCGCGTGCCGATATGTTACTACTCATCGACAACTATGATAGCTTTACCTATAACCTCTACCATTTTCTGGGGGAACTCGGCGCGACCATATCTGTCGAGCGTAACGATCAGATTTCTGTCGATGAGATTCTCGATATGAATCCTGAAAGAATTGTTATCTCTCCGGGTCCTTGCGATCCCTCTTCCGCAGGTATTTGTTTGGAACTCGTTGAACGAGTTGCCGAAAGAATTCCTGTACTCGGCGTTTGCCTCGGCCATCAATCTATTGGTCAAGCATTTGGGGCTAAAGTTGTCAGGGCGCCAACGCCAATGCACGGTAAAACCAGTGCAATACGCCATAACGGCAAAAGTGTTTTCAAAGGATTACCAGATCCTTTAACCGTCACGCGCTATCATTCATTGACCATTGCTCCCGAGAGTATGCCTGATTGTCTTGAAGTGACAGCTTGGACAGATGATGGGGTGATCATGGGGTTACAACACAAGGATCTCGCGGTTCATGGCGTACAATTCCATCCTGAGAGTATCGCTTCTGAAAAAGGGCACGATCTTTTAAAGAACTTTCTCACTATATAATAAATAACCTTTAAAGCTGCGATAAGCTTTAGCAAAACAGGGTTTGTCATAAGGGAGCCGCTCTCCATGTCTAGTTCCAATTCTGCCTCGAGCTCTACATCAAATTCTGCTGTGAGTTCTGCGGCGAGTTCCCATCCTTCGGAATTAAGCGACATTAAATTTTTTATTGCCTACACAGCAGAAGGAAATAGCTTGTCTGCCAAACAAGCAGAACAGGCCTTTGACCTTCTCATGACAGGCGAAGCGACTCCTTCACAGGTGGCAGGCTTGCTTATGTCCTTGCGCGTACGCGGAGAAACCGTCGATGAGATTACAGGTGCGGCACGCGCCATGCGCAGTAAAATGCTGACGGTCAAAGCCCCTAAAGGCGCTATTGATGTTTGCGGCACGGGTGGCGACGCCAAAGGCACGCTCAATGTTTCAACCGCCACAGCATTTGTTGTTGCTGCCACAGGGGTAACCGTTGCCAAACATGGTAATCGTGCTGCTTCGTCAAAAAGCGGTGCATCTGACGTCCTTGGCGCTCTCGGAATTGGCCTGGAAGCAAGCGTCGAAGCGGTTGAGCACGCGCTTGTGTCAAATGGCACCTGCTTCCTCGCAGCTCCGCTTTATCACTCAGCAATGAGACATGTCGGCCCAACCCGCGCAGAGCTCGCTACACGCACCATTTTCAATGTCCTCGGGCCTCTGTCCAATCCATGTAAAGTAACTCGTCAGATTATGGGCGTATACAGTCGTGATCTGGTTGAACCTATAGCAAATGTTCTCAAGGCTCTCGGGCATGAAAAAGCCTGGGTCGTTCATGGCGCAGAAGGTTTGGATGAACTCTCTATTTCGGGATTAAGTTTCATATCTGAGTTAGATCAAGGACGTGTTCACAACTTTGAGATAATTCCAGAGATGGCCGGATTAGAAAGATCCCCGATCGAAGAAATTATTGGCGGAGATGCCGAGTTTAACGCCAAGGCCATGAGATCTATGCTTGGCGGAGAGAAAAATGCCTATCGTAACGCAGTTATTTTAAATTCAGCCGGCGCCTTGATCGTCGCAGGCATTACAGACGACCTTAAAGAGGCAGCCGTAATTGCAGCTAAAGCGATCGACAGCGGTGCTGCCTTGGCAAAACTTGACGGCCTTGTGTCACTTACAAATGAGGGTTCACCATCATGAGCGATGTTCTAAAACGTATCTGTGATGATAAACTAGCTTTCGTAAAAGCACGCAAAGAAACCACCTCTCTGGCTGCCTTGGAAGAACAGACACGCAATCAGAATGCTCCGCGCGGCTTTTATCGCGCCCTTAAAGCAAAATACGATCAAGGTCTCTACGGCTTGATCAGTGAAATCAAAAAAGCCTCTCCAAGCAAAGGTTTGATCCGCGCAGACTTTGATCCTTCCTCCTTGGCCAAAGCATATAAGGCAGGTGGTGCCACCTGTTTGTCAGTCTTAACAGATGAGCCTTATTTTCAGGGTGCAGATCAATACCTGCTGGAAGCAAGATCTGCGGTTGATCTACCCGCTCTTCGCAAAGACTTCATGTTAGAACCATATCAAATCGTGGAATCTCGCGCCCTTGGTGCTGATTGTATATTGCTGATTATGGCTGCCCTTACAAACGAACAAGCCCGCGACCTAGAGGCCCTTGCTTTTGAACACGGCATGGATGTGCTGGTCGAAGTTCACAACGCAGAAGAACTCGAGCGCGCACTTAAACATCTTAAATCCCCTCTTCTCGGGATTAATAACCGGAATTTAAAAACACTGAAAGTCGATATTGCAACAACCGAAGAATTATCCCGGATGGTACCGTCTGATAAGTTACTTATCGCCGAAAGTGGCCTTTATACACCAGATGACCTCAAACGTATGAAAGCAACGGGTGCGACAACGTTCCTCATTGGCGAATCTCTTATGCGTCAGGAAGATGTCGCAGCCGCAACTAAATCACTGTTGGCCCAATAAGCATAAACGAAAGAAATAAGCAGATGTCTGGCAGCACGTTCACACATTTCGACAAAGAAGGTAAAGCTGTCATGGTCGACGTCTCTGATAAAAAAGAGACGACGCGGAGCGCAACCGCGATGGGACGTGTTCTCCTTCAACCCGAAACCATGAAGTTGATCCAAGAAGGTGGTTTTAAAAAAGGAGATGTTCTCTCCGTCGCGCGTCTGGCTGGTATTATGGGAGCAAAAAAAACACCCGAACTCATCCCGCTCTGCCACCCCTTAATGCTGACATCCGTCAAAGTCGATTTCGAACTGCACCCGGATGAAAATGCCATTGATGTAATTGGTACCTGCAAGCTAACCGGACAAACCGGGGTCGAGATGGAAGCGCTCACAGCCGTCTCTGTTGCCGCTTTGACTATTTACGATATGTGTAAAGCCGTTGATAAAGGCATTCAAATTACAGACGTCCGCCTGGTAAAGAAAACTGGTGGTAAATCTGGCACTTACGAGGCAAAATGATGTTATCGGTTGAAGAAGCTTTAGAGAGAATTCTTGCTGGGTTTACCCAATTATCTCCTGAAACCGTTTCTCTGCACGACGCCTTAGGGCGCGTCCTCGCTAAAGACATCAAGGCCCGTCTGACCCAACCACCAACAGATGTATCCGCCATGGATGGCTACGCTGTCAGGTCCGCAGATATTGCAACCATACCCGCTCAGTTAACCGTGCTCGGTGAATCCCCTGCCGGGGGAAGTTATGATCAGTGTCTAAAAGTTGGTGAAGCCGTTAGAATATTCACTGGTGGCCCGGTGCCACAGGGGGCCGATTGCATCGTAATACAAGAAAACACCCAACAACAAGGTGATCAGGTTACTGTAAACCAGAGCGAAAGTGCCGGACGCTATATCCGTCCGGCGGGCCTTGATTTCAAAGAAGGCCAGGTTGGCCTTGAAAAAGGAACAATCTTAACGGCCAGAGATCTTGCCTTGGCTGCAGCCATGAACCACCCTTGGTTGGAAGTATATCGTAAACCCCGCGTAGCGATCCTGGCCACAGGAAATGAAATTGTTCTCCCCGGAGAAACACCAGGCCCGAACCAAATCATCAGCTCCAACACGACGGCACTCATGTCTTTTGTACGTGAATGTGGAGGAGAACCTATTTCCTTGGGCATTGCTCCTGACGATGGCGAAGCTCTCTCAACCATGGCCAGAGGCGCAGAAGGCGCTGACCTGCTTCTTACTACGGGCGGGGCGTCCGTTGGTGATCACGACCTTGTTCGTTCCGTGCTCGGCAAACAAGGATTGGAAATCGATTTTTGGCGTATTGCCATGCGCCCGGGTAAGCCTCTTATTTTTGGGAAACTGGGCAACACCCCCATGATTGGCCTTCCCGGAAATCCGGTCTCAACCTTGGTCTGTGCCTATATTTTTGCACGCCCTGCTCTTTGGAAAATGACCGGACAAGACCCATACTCTCAAAGAAGAGAACGAGCGATACTGGCAAATGATCTTGGCGAAAACGATAAACGTCAGGACTATTTACGCGCACAACTTACGACAAATGATAAAGGGCAATTACTTGCAACACCCTTTAGTCGCCAAGACAGTGCAATGCTTAATTTATTACGCAAAGCAGATTGCCTTCTCATTCGCGCCCCTTTTGCACCAGCAATTAAAAAAGATTGTGAAGTTGAAATTATCCGGCTTTAAGCTCTTTTCAATCACATTTTGGCCTTGACCCCTTAAGAGAACCAAAGTAGAACAAAAGATATGTTTTTGTTTTGTTCTACTGACAAAACGCGATATTATTCGGGGGATTTTCGATGCTGACCAAGAAACAACGTGAGCTTCTATTGTATATTCGGGATCATCTGTCCCGCACAGGAGTTTCTCCGTCTTTTGACGAAATGAAAGACGCGTTGAGTCTAAAGTCAAAATCCGGCATCCATCGGCTGGTGACAGCTCTGGAAGAGCGTGGCTTTATCCGCCGCCTGGCCCACCGTGCCCGTGCCGTTGAAATCCTTCGCCTACCAGAAGATCTTGGACCCGTTCCCCAAATAAGAAATTCAGATCAAACATCAAGCAATAATCCTCTGCTATCCTCAGGCATCCAAGCAGCCAATCAATCTCTATCAGAAAATGAAAGCGTACACCTTCCTCTTTACGGCAAAATTGCTGCTGGTACGCCTATAGAAGCCTTAAACGATCCATCTTCGTATGTTGATGTACCCATGGGCCTCATTGGCAAAGGGGATCATTACGCCCTCATTGTTGAAGGAGATTCAATGATAGAAGCTGGCATTTTGGATGGTGATACTGTTCTGATTCAACGCTGTGATGTTATCGAGAATGGTCAGATCGGCGTCGCCTTTGTCGACAATACGGAAGCAACTCTTAAACATGTCAGACGCCAAAGCGGCAAGATTGAACTAGAACCCGCAAACCCATCTTATGAAACCAAAGTTTATGATGCTGATCGCGTTCAGGTTCAAGGGAAACTTGTTGGACTACTTAGAAACTATCATTAACAAATAATATCAATATATTGAACTACATTTTTAATAAATTAGTTTACTAAGTAAAATACCAAATTATCGCACCCAGGGTCTTGTCCCTTCGTTCTTATACACATTCACGACTTTGAACTTAACACGGGTTTCTGAATGCGAAGTCGTCGGCTGCACGGAAGACGCACCTAAAGGCAAGAGCGTAATACTGTGAACACCTTTTTTTCTTAAGTCCCAATAATCAATAACGAGATGCTCTTTTCCCTGACACCACCCAGGGGCTTTTAAGGCCGTAATAATATAATCTGCTTTAGTACAATCTTCGGCAAAGGCGTTTCCTCTTTTAATAAAAGATATCGTTTTCCCTCCTGCCCTATATAGACAAGCATTCTCGTCACAACGAAAAATACTTTCAGGCAGCTCGCGCCAGTTTCTGGTATGATCTATCGCTAAATTTTGTTGCCAGACTTTTGATATGAAACGCGCCTTTCTGGTGTGATTTGTAAAGAGTTCATTATCAATACGAATAGCAATCAATCCAGTTTTACCATCAATCAAAATATCCTGACGCCGTTCGGTAAAAGTAACAACGAGCACAAAGACTAAAATTGGTAAGCTCCCCAAGAAGCGCATCTTATTTTTTATCAGGCACATCCACAATCCCCCTGTAGACACCAGAGCAAGATAGCCAACAGGAAAGTTTGGTGCCTTTACCTCCCCATTTGGAATTGCGGAAACCCAATCTGCAAGCAATAGTAAAAACTCGAATGCCCACCCCAAAGGGGTCAGTGATAAACCTTCTAAACCAAAGGGTATCAAGACATAACTGAGCAGTACCAAAGGCATAAGAACAAGTGCAGTAAAAGGAACAGCTACTAAATTGGCTAAAATTCCATAAAGAGGTAAACTGTGAAAATGATATAAAACAAATGGTGCTGTCGCCAAAGAAGCAATCAGAGAGCAAAGAACCGTAACCTTCAGCCCACTTATAACTCTTTCGAGAAACGATCTTCCTCTTTCCAGCTTGTTATAATATTCAAAAACGGCGACCAAAGCGATAACTGCAGCAAACGACAGATGAAAGCTCGCTGATATTAAAACTTCTGGTGTTAAAATAAGTAGAACCAATGCCGCAACAGACACCGTCCTCATAGAAATCGCCTGCCTATCGAGGATAATCGCGAAAAGAGATACCCCCGCCATCATAAAAGCACGCTGTGCCGATAGCGGCATACCAATCAGCGCCAAATATCCAAAACAAATAATGAACGTCACAAAGGCTGAGATTTTCTTTATCGGATAGTTCAAAGCCAGAACTGGCACACATGCCATGAAAAAACGAAGCGTAAAGAATATTATTCCCGCAACTAATCCCATATGTAACCCGGAGATTGCGAGAAGATGCGCCAATCCCGACTGACGTATATCATTTCTCGCCTTATTGGAAATTCCTCCCTTTTGCCCCGTTAAGAATGTAATGGCTAAATCGCGTGCATCTCCATGTAAATGGGTTTCAATCCTTTGAACCAAATCGTTTCTCAGGCCATTCCAAAAAAGATCAATGTTCGATAAATCCTTGGTGTTGCTTCTAATGCTTTCGACCCTCCCCCAAATATAACCAACTCCACCAATTTGTTTATAATAAGCATAACGTGCAAAGTTAAATCCAGAAGGATAGACTGGTTGAGATGGTGGCTTTACGATGACCCGCGCCCGTATACGGTCTCCTACCTCGATTTCATTTTGTCGGATGTTCGATCTTAATCGAATGTATTTGGGGACTGTTTGATTTTTAAAACCTTTACGATCCAAGTTACCTAAAACATAGCGCTGCCCGGGAGATGAAGGTTCAATGGAAAGAATAGAGCCCTCAATCATCCGGGGGCCAATTTCATAACTCAACACAGGTGCTTGAACTGTATCCGAACGATATGTAGCAAGACTGACCTCTGATAAAACTAAACTAACAATAAGTAGAGGCAGCCAAGCATTTTCCCCCAAGATCTTACTATACCGGCCAATGATCGTACAAAGCCAAAGGGTTAAACTCAGGGTCGAGACAAGATAAATATTTGGTTCGAATGGTAATGAAAAGTATAGAGCAATTCCTAGCCCAAAAAAGACAGGGATCCAGTTGAGCAGCCGCGATCTTTCGTCCTCAATCATTGACTTCATATACAAATTGAAATGTACCCAACTTATCAGTCCATTCCTTCCACTATCAGATTTACTACAAAAATACATTGAATATAATTGAGATATAAATAACAACTAAAACTAGTATTTAGCACTCATATCCCAATTATATTCACTCTTTGTATGACCATTTGTATGACCATCGAAATTATTTGTAGAAATTCACGTCATCATCGGATAATAAGAACCCGTCTTTTATTGATAAAGACATGTTCTCGGGGCGGGGTGAAAATCCCCACCGGCGGTAATAGCCTTTTGGCTTAAGCCCGCGAGCGCCTTTCAGCTTTCATCTGAAAGGGTCAGCAGACATGGTGAGATTCCACGGCCGACGGTTATAGTCCGGATGGTAGAGAACGGAGTGGCGAAACCTCAACTGAGATTGTTGAGGTTATACCATTACGTGCGCCCTGATTCTCGTTTTGTGTTTGATTGGAAAAATCGATGAATCAGAATTCTAATAGTAAGTATCAAGACATGCACTTTGCTTTTATTCAAGCACAGTGGCACAGCGATATCGTTGGCAATTGTCGAAAAGCATTCTTAAGCGAAATTGAAAAACAATCCAATGGATTGGCCAGGGTTGAAATATTTGATGTCCCCGGTGCCTTGGAAATTCCTCTGGTCGCAAAGAAGCTTGCAAAGACAGGACGTTTTTCTGCGATTGTTGGGACAGCCTTTGTCGTTGATGGCGGCATATACCGCCACGACTTTGTCTCACAAACCGTAATTTCAGGTATGATGCAGGCACAAATGGATACTGACATTCCGGTACTAAGCGCCATATTGACTCCACACCACTTTCATAATTCAGAAGAACATCTTCATTTCTTCCTTGAGCACTTCAAGGTCAAAGGCAAAGAAGTTGCAGATGCCTGTCTCTCGATTTCAACTCTGCATCAAGACATAGCCCGTACAGCGTAATAAAAGAGAGCCCTGCACAAACGTTACAGGGCTCTCTTAATATCCACAAAAACATTTCCTAGATGAATATATTTTCATCTAGGAAGAAGCTAAAATTGATTCACCGACCTCTTCTAGCTTTAACTTTACAGTTCGCTTTAACCCATTGTTACAAGAAGCCCAGACAACAAAGAGAGATAACAATTGAAAACCAAATGAAGACGCAAGTCCAACATAAGACCCGTCAACGAACAAACAACGACACTTTCTCTTTATCAAAGTAAATTTTACGATCCAACACCCGCACAAATGACGAACATCATTTGCGATATCTTAGACAATATGCTAAACATTTGACGAAACAGAAGTCTCTGTTGTTCCTAGATAGGCCTGAATTTGTTCCACAAATCATGAACAACCACCACTGAGACAATACCCAAACACTCTTGATTTACGAAAGATCATTATGAGCCAGCCCACGAAACAGGTTGTAACCCGTTTTGCACCCTCACCAACTGGATTTCTACATATTGGCGGTGCCCGTACAGCATTATTTAATTGGCTTTTTGCACAACATCATGGCGGAAAATACCTCCTGCGAATAGAAGATACTGACAGGAAAAGATCCACGCCAGAAGCTATTGAAGCTATAATAGACGGTCTCGATTGGCTTGGCTTAAATCATGATGATGAGATCACTTACCAATTTTCAGGTGCGAGCAGGCATCAAGAAGTTGCAAACCACCTACTAGCCGAAGGTAAAGCTTACCATTGTTATTGTAGCCCTGAAGAGCTTACCGAAATGAGGGAAAAAGCCAAAGCTGAAGGCCGTCCTATGAAATATGATGGCCTATGGCGCGATCGTCTTGCGTCTGAAGCTCCAGAAGGTATCGCCCCCGTTGTTCGCTTAAAGATGCCTCTTGATGGGGAAACGGTAATCAAGGACTTGGTACAAGGTGACGTGACTGTAGCAAACGCACAGTTGGACGACATGATCCTTCTTCGAGCTGATGGCACACCAACCTATATGCTTTCAGTTGTTGTCGATGATCATGATATGGGCATTACCCACGTTATCCGCGGCGATGATCATTTAACAAATGCTTTCCGTCAGGTACAGCTCTTCAAAGCCATGGGTTGGGATCTTCCTGAATTTGCGCATATCCCCCTTATTCACGGCGCTGACGGCGCAAAGCTATCTAAACGTCATGGCGCACTCGGGGTAGAAGCCTATCGCGATGAAATGGGGTATCTCCCAGAAGCTCTTAGAAATTACTTACTTCGCCTAGGTTGGGGACACGGTGATGAAGAAGTTATTTCCACTGAACAGGCTATTGAATGGTTTGATATCAGTGGTGTCGGTAAATCACCGTCCCGTTTTGACTTCGCAAAGTTGGAAAACCTGAACGGGATCTATATCCGTAATGCAGAAAACACTTATCTTACAGATATCATCGCACCTTTGATTGAGAAAGATGAGGCTATCACCATTACTAATGATGCCAAAAACAGATTAATCAAGGGTATGAGTGGTCTCAAAGAACGCGCTAAAACTGTAAACGAGCTTGCAGAAAGTGCCGCATTCTACGTGAGAGCAAGACCTCTAGCCTTAAATGCCAAAGCTGAAAAACTACTCTCGGATGAAGGTAAGGAGAATTTAAAAAATTTACTACCTTTATTGCAAGAGCACACAGAGTGGAAAGAAGAAATTCTGGAAACAACCGTTAAAACATTTGCAGAAGAAAATGAGATTAAACTTGGTAAAGTAGCTCAACCCCTTCGTGCTGCACTAAGTGGTTCTAATGTTTCTCCAGGTATATTTGAAGTCATGGAGATTCTTGGTAAGGAAGAATCAATTAACCGTATTACAGACCAAATCTAAAGAAGTAAGAGAGTATAACAAATATTGCAGCGCACAATTTGATCTTAAGTAGTAAAAGCATTATGCTGCTGCGCAACAAACCAGTAAAAATAACAAAGAGCAGAGGTTCCAAAAATGTCAGATACCACCCCAAATAACAGCGTTACCCTTACGGACAACCGTACGGGAAAAAGTTTTGACATGCCAATCCTAGACGGAACCTCTGGTCCTAGTGTTATTGATATCCGTAAACTTTATAGTGAGTCCGGATGTTTCACTTACGACCCTGGGTTTACATCTACGGGTAGTTGTGATTCTTCAATTACTTATATTGATGGCGACAAGGGTATATTGCGGCACCGCGGTTACTCTATTGAAGATCTCGCTACCAAAAGCGATTATATGGATACATGCTATCTTTTGCTCAATGGCGAGCTTCCAAACAAAGATCAATCCAAAGAGTTTAAACAAACCATCACTTACCATACGATGTTACATGAGCAGATGATGAACTTCTATCGCGGCTTCCGTCGTGATTCTCACCCGATGGCAATTATGGTTGGCGTTGTTGGCGCACTGTCCGCTTTTTATCACGACTCAACCGACATCCGAGATCCAAACCAACGATTGATTGCATCGCATCGCCTCATTGCCAAAATGCCTACGATTGCAGCTTATGCGTATAAGTATGCGATTGGTCAACCATTCGTATATCCAAAAAACGATTTGAGTTTTGCAGAAAACTTCTTACACATGACCTTCTCTGTGCCATGTGAAGATTACAAAGCAAGTCCGGCACTTGTTCGTGCTATGGACAGAATTTTCATTCTTCATGCTGATCACGAGCAAAATGCATCAACATCAACCGTTCGGTTAGCTGGCTCTAGTGGCGCCAATCCCTTTGCTTGTATTGCTGCGGGTATTGCTTCACTTTGGGGACCTGCCCACGGCGGGGCAAACGAAGCTGTTCTCAGCATGCTTCAGCAAATTGGGCATAAAGACAATATTCCAAAGTATATCGAACGCGCTAAAGACAAAAATGATCCTTTCCGTCTCATGGGCTTTGGCCACCGCGTCTACAAAAACTATGATCCACGCGCTGCAGTAATGCGTGAATCATGTCATGAAGTCCTCGAAGAGCTTGGTATTAACGATCCATTGCTTGAGTTGGCCATGGAACTGGAACGTGTTGCACTTTCTGACCCATACTTCGCAGAGAAAAAACTCTTCCCTAATGTGGATTTCTATTCCGGTATCATTTTACGGGCTATGAATTTTCCAACTTCGATGTTTACCGTTCTCTTTGCTCTTGCCAGAACTGTTGGTTGGGTTGCTCAGTGGAAAGAAATGATCGAAGATCCTCACCACAAAATCGGCCGTCCACGTCAACTGTTCCTCGGCCATGAAGAACGTGAATTTATCCCGGTTGAGAAAAGATAACCTCAAGACCGAGTAAAATACGAGCAAAATAAAAAAGCGCTGCGATATTCGCAGCGCTTTTTTAATAAAGTGTTCCAATCTTAAGCCTCATTTTGAAGTGGCTTATCGCTCAATGAGTTCGATCTTATAACCATCAGGATCTTCAATAAAGGCAATCACAGTTGATCCGTGCTGCATGGGTCCTGGTTTACGAGGTATATTTACCCCTTCTTTTTCCAACTCCGCACACGTTGCATAAATATCTGGCACTCCTAATGCGAGGTGACCAAATCCGGTTCCAAGATCATAGGACTCTTTTTGCCCCCAATTATGAGTGAGCTCGATAACCGTATGATTTTCCTCATCGCCGTACCCTAAGAACGCAAGAGTAAACTCTCCAGATGGGAAATCTTTTTTTCTCAGAAGTTTCATCCCAAGATGCCGCGTATAAAAATCAATAGACTTGTCGAGATCAACGACCCTGATCATAGTGTGTAAAAATTGGAACGATTTTGTATCTGTCACAAAGGAATCTCCTGATAATTTTTGGCCCGGAACGATAATCAGAGAGCTGAGTGTTGTCCAATGACAGCCAAAATAGTTTTTGCCGCTTTTGTACTTGGCATTTCATCACCACATTTCAATAGCTTAATTACTTCACCATAGCTATTAATCTGTTCTTGTTTTCTTGTACCATCCAAAAGTAAACATTCAATATCACGTGCAAGAATTTCAGCCGTACAGTCTTCTTGAATACGTTCTGGTTGGACTTCTCGGTCGAGTAGAATGTTCGGTAAACTCGCAAACTTAATCTTTATTAGAAGACGCGCAATAAAGGCAGTAATAGGTGCAACTTTATAGGCGATAACAGTTGGCACCCGATCGACAGCAAGCTCTAGGGCGACTGTTCCAGACGCCGCCAATGCTGCATTCGCACACCGAAAGGCTTTGTGTTTGCCATCAACACCTTCAACAACCCTAACCTTAACTGGCCAATCACATGTAAGTGCTTCGACGGTGCTTTTTACATTACTTACTGTCGGAATAATACATTGCAGATCAGGGATTGACTTGGCGAGTAAGGCAACGGTTTCCTTAAACACAGGTCCTAGTTTGGCGACTTCACCTCTTCGACTTCCCGGCAATACTGCAAGAGTCGGCGCTTCAGTCGACAAACCTAATTCAGAACAAAGTTGTTCTCTTTTAATTTCAGTAAAGGCACCCTCTGCTTCAATAACCGGGTGGCCAACAAAGGTCGAAGCAAGTCCGTGTTTTTCAAAATACGGAGGCTCAAAGGGGAGTAACGTTAAAAGATGATCCAGATAAGTAGACACTTTTTGTGCCCGTTTTTTCTTCCAAGCCCAAACCGAAGGTGCAACATAATGGATCAAAGGAATTCCTTTACCTTTCAACCCCTTACTAACTTTGAGACTAAACCCAGGCGAATCAATAGTAACCAGCGCAGAAGGCCGTTGCTCTTCAACATCAACTTTAGTCTGCTTGATACGACGAAGGATATTGGGAATATGTGGAAGAACCTCGGCAAGCCCCATGACAGCCAGTTCATGGATAGGGAAAAGACTGACAAGTCCTTCAGCTGCCATCCGCTCCCCGCCAATACCTGCGAAGCGAACCTCTCCCTTAGTTTCATGCTTAAGGGCAGCCATCAACCTTGCCCCCAACTGATCGCCCGAAGGCTCTCCCGCAATCAAATAAATCAGAGGTATCTCATTAGAAATATTATTCATAATCGGAAGGATCAATCCCGATCACAAACAAACCATAACGATCCGCGGCACTTATTAAGGCGTCTCGATCAATAACCAAGGCTCCACCAGCTTCAATAGCAATACCTTTTAACCCTGCATTAACGGCGCCTTTAATAGTCTCCACACCTATCGTTGGTAAATCAGCACGCCGTTCTTGTTCCGGTTTTTTTAACTTAACAAGAACGCCCGAATCACCGCCTCTTTTCAGATCTAGACAACGAGAAAGTAAAGCGTCCGTACCCTCAATGGCTTCAACGCCTAGGACCAAGCCTTGTTGAATCACGACAGACTGACCGACATCGACACGCCCCATCGCTTTGGCAACTTCAACGCCACGCTTAATATCGTCATAAGCAAATGCATCAGGGATAATAGATCCGTAAACACCTTTGGTAGCCAATAAATCATTCAAGAGTTCATCAACCCCTCTAAAAACAAAACCTTCTTCTTCTACTGCAGAGATAACAGATCTAAGAAGCCCATCATCACCAAGACTTTTAGCTCCAATTTTTGCAAAAAACTGTAAGGCTCTCCAATCAGGACGAAGCTCTGCCATAGAGGGTCTTTTTACAGGTCCAATCATTACAAGCTCTTTAACTTGCTGCTCTTTTAACGTTTTTAAGATTTTTCCAGCGGCACCAAGACGAGTCCAAAGGTGTTCAACATCGTTGACCGTTTCTGGGTCTGTCTGTCCTTTGAAGGCAACCAAAAATACTTCTCTGTTCGTTTCTTCGCATAATTTGATCAACCGTCTTGGAAGGTGACCTCCACCGGCAAGTATTCCAAGCTTTGCGTTCATACTATTTCGGCTGGCAGATTGCCCGAGAAGAATCTACGGCAACAAAGTCGATTACTTCTTTGGCTGTTTCATTATCAGAAAATTTCTTTTTTACAGTGTCTAGTCGTTCTGAAAGCGTTCCTTCATCGGAAAATAAATCCTTAAAAACACTCTGCAAACTGGAAATATCTTCACGTGGAAGCCCATGGCGCTTCATACCCACCAAGTTTAGACCACTTAGACGTGCACGTTCGCCCATGACCATGCCAAACGGAATGACGTCATTTTCAACACCTGACATCCCACCAATCATAGCATTACGCCCGATACGAACAAATTGATGCACTGCAGATAACCCCCCGATAATTGCAAAATCATCGACTTCAACATGTCCACCAAGCGTTGCGTTATTCACGAGAATTACATTATTACCAAGAATACAGTCATGTGCTACATGAGCAGACATCATCAATAAGCAATTATCACCGATACGAGTTACAAGCCCCCCACCAGAAGTACCGGGATTTATAGTAACATGTTCGCGAATTTTGTTATTTTTACCAATAACAAGTTCTGACTTTTCACCATCAAATTTTAAATCTTGAGGCTGATGACCAATTGATGCAAACGGGAAAATTTCTGTCCCTTCACCGATGGTCGTATTACCAGCCACAACGACATGGCTGTGCAAAATCATATTCGCTGCTAAAGATACCTTTGGTCCGACAACACAATATGGCCCAATTTGAGCTGTTTTGTGAATCTTTGCACCATCTTCAATGATCGCAGTGGGGTGTATGCTCACAATTAATCATCCATGATCATAGCTTTGAATTCCGCATTGGCGACAACTTTACCATCAACTTTAGCCTTGCCATCAAACTTCCATACATTCCCGCGTTGTTGGACTTTTGTGACATGGATTTTCAATTGATCGCCAGGAACAACAGGTTTACGAAATTTGGCTCCATCTACAGACATAAAATATACAATTTTACCTGCGGCAGCACCATCAAGTGTTTCAACAACGAATACTGCTGCAGTCTGCGCCATAGCTTCAACAATGAGAACCCCCGGCATAACAGGCTGTCTTGGGAAATGCCCTTCGAAAAATGGTTCATTTATAGTGACATTTTTCAAACCAACGGCAGTTTCATTTTTGATAATATTATCTACGCGATCAATGAGCAGAAAAGGATAGCGATGAGGAATCATCTCTTTGATCTCGAGAATACCAACAGAGCGCCCTTCGTCCGTTACTACGGCTTCTTCACTCATACTTTTAACCTTTCTTCGTATTCAATTGTTTTTTCCACATTGCAACCAAACGGAAAAAATCTTTAATTGGCATTGCAGGAGTGCCCGCGACAACTTGCCCAGCTTCTACATCTTTAATAACAGCAGCCCGTCCAGCAATTTGGACACCAGCACCCATACTGATATGACCGGCAACACCGGACTGTGCTCCCATAACAACATAATCATCCAGAGTAGCACTGCCTGCTATACCGGACTGGGCAACAACAACACATTGCTTACCCATTTTCACATTATGCCCAATCTGGACTAAGTTATCGATCTTAGTCCCATCACCAATAATTGTGTCAGGCCCTGCACCACGGTCAATGCATGAGTTTGCACCGACTTCAACGTCATTACCGATGATCACCCGGCCAAGTTGAGGCACATCGATGTAACCGTCCGGTTCCATCGCAAATCCAAACCCTCTATTACCTATTCGAACGCCAGCATGAATTTGGCAATTATCTCCAAGCAAACAATACTCAAGAGATGAATTTGCGCCTAATAAAGTGTTTGAACCAACTTTTACACCGTCACCAATAACCGCATTAGGTTCAATAACACAGCCGTCACCAATCACGACATTTTTGCCGATATAAACTCCGGCAGAAATGTGACACTTATCACCGATCTGTGCACAATCATCAATCACAGCACTGACATGAATACTTGAAGTATTGTGTTGCGGTTTAGGATAAAATTTTTGAGCAATCAAAGCATAAGCTTTGTAAGGCTTTGATGTCAGAATAAGTGCTGTATTATTTGGTTTTTTAGATGAAAACTTCGGATCAACTATACACACACCAGCTTTAGTAATTTCAAAGTCTGATAGATATTTTTTGTTATCCAGAAAACTAACCTGAGTATGATCGCTTGCCTCCAAAGAAGCCACATCATGAATCAATAAATTTGGGTTAGCACCTTCAGATAAAATTCCACCAACAAGATCACACAATTCTGAAAGACGAAATGGACCTGCATTATGAAAAAAATGTGGGTCGGCCATGGTACAGAACTCTCTAATTATTGGAGTACAACGGACGGCAACGATGTATTGAGCTTCTGAACGACCTCGTCAGTGATGTCCAAGCTAGGCTTCGTCCAAACCAACGATTGTTTTGCAATAATTAGATCAAAGCCATGCGCTGCAACCATTTGATCAATAATTTGTCCAAGTTTGCTCTGTATCTGTTTTAAACCTGCATTACGAAGCTGGTTGATACTATTTTTACGTTCTTTTGCTTGGCTTCTTATGATCGCCGCTTGTTTATCAATATCTGCTTTTTTTTGGGCATAGACTTCAGGAGCAAGAATAGATTTTTGGCGAACTAATTTTTGATTTTCCGTTACCAGGTTTTGTTCTTTAAGTTTAAATTCTTGTTGAAATTGTCCACGAAGCCCTTCGACCTTTTGGTTGGTCTGTTTGTAGGCTTGAGAAGCTTGAATTACCCTTTGCGTATCAACGACACCAATCTTTAACTGGGTACTCTGTGCATAAGTCTCCGTTACGCCGCCTATCCCCCCGAGCGAAAGAGACAAAGCTACGGTAAATAATGTAAAGAGTCTTTTATAAGTGATCATTTTTAAAAATTTGTCCCAAAGCTAAAGCTAAATATTTCAGTTTCATCATAATCTTCTTTTAATGCGGCGAAACCAAGATCCATCGCAAGAGGTCCAAAAGGAGATTTCCAGGTCAACCCCGTACCAAAAGAAACTCTTGGGTTTGAAGAATCATCAACACCAGAACTTTGACCATCAATATCCCAAGCTGCACCAAAATCAGAGAAAACCCTGCCTTTAACACCAAATTCTTCAGGTAATCCAAGAGGAAATGTCAGCTCAATGCTACCGTTATAAAAATGTTTTCCGCCTAGAGCATCGTCACTCGCCTGATCTCGAGGTCCAACTCCACCACTTTTAAAGCCACGAAGTTTATCACCACCTAAGAAGAATCTATCCACGATTCGGGTATCTTCATCTAGGCCGATTATATTGCCGACTTCAGCTCGTGATTTTACAACCAAATCTTCTGAGAAAGAGTAATAGTGGGTTCCTCCAAGAGACACTTTCAGATGTTGAACATCTCCACCAAGCCCCGCAATTTCATTTTCCAACTTAAGGAGATAACCATCAGTTGGTGCAATCCTAGAATCAAGTTTATCATAAGTAAGCGTAGAAGATACCGCTGACTTTATCGTCGTACCTTCCTGCTCTTTAACAAGATTGGCAGCATCGTCATCAACATCTTGAATTTCAATATGTTCAAAACGATACCTCAATACCTGTCGTAGTTCCTCAGATAGATCATATCCAATCCGTAACGCCCCACCCGTTTTCTTTTCTTCAAAAGAAAGACTATCTTCGTCACGTGTAATACGAAAAATATCAAACCCTGCGGCTATTTCTTTATCCAAGAAATAGGGTTCAGTGAAACTTACATCTGCTTCAGATCCGGAACCTGCGAGAGCAATATTAAAACGTAAATCTTGCCCACGTCCTAAAAGATTCCGCTCTCGAATACCAACACTACCAAGAGGACCAGATGAAGATGAAAATCCAGCCCCAAATGTCAATTCGCCTGTCGATTGCTCTTCTACTTCTACTTTAATAACCGTACGATCGGGAGTACTTCCCGGTTGGTTATCAACATTTACTGATTGAAAGAACCCTAATTTTTGAATTCTTGAGCGTGAACGCCTTAACTTAGAACTGTTAAACGCATCGCCTTCAACCAACCTAAACTCTCGACGAATAACCTTATCTAGGGTTCGAGAGTTCCCTTCAATATCAATCCGTTCGACGTATACTTTTGCTCCTTCAGAGATACTAAAGACAAGATCAATAACCTTATTCTCAGTATCTTTTTCAGGCTGAGGTCTAATATCTACAAATGCATAACCAAGATTCCCCACAGCATCCGTAAGATTATCAACGGTTTTATCAATTAAATCGGCGTTATACCAATCATTCTCCTCTGGCAAAATTTGATCTTGAACGGTCGTTGGATCAAATTCTTTTAAGGCGCTTTCAACATCGATAGTTCCAAAGGTATAACGTTCGCCTTCAGAAATTGTGAAAGTTACAACAAAAGATTCTCTATTGGACGTTAGCTCCGCAATCACAGATCTCACTTCAAAGTCGGCATACCCTTCTTTGAGATAAAAACGGCGCAAAAGCTCTCTGTCAAATGTCAAACGATCTGGATCGTAAGTGTCCGTATCAGTAAGAAAATTCCAAAACGCGGTTTCTGAAGTCGAAACAGTTCCTTGTAATGAGCTATCTGAAAATTCTTTATTTCCAATAAAATTAACTGTTGTTACATAGCTACGATCGCCTTCAGTAATTTCGAAGACTAGATCTACACGATTTTGAGGAAGTTGAATTACTTTTGGTTCAACTGTCGCTGCAAAGCGCCCTGAACGACGATAAAGTTCTAAAAGTCTTTGGGCATCAGCCTGGGCTTTTGTTCGTGTAAAAACGACCCGTTCACGAAGGGTCGATTCTGTTCTCAGAATATCATCATCTAACCGTTGATTACCCTCGAATGCAATTCTGTTGATAATTGGGTTTTCAACAACGACAACGATAAGGTCACCGCCTTGCCTTTTAAGAGAAACATCCGCAAATAAACCCGTTGCAAAAATGCTTTTCAAAGACCTATTCAGAAGTACAGGATCAAATGTGTCACCCGGATTGACTTCCATATAGGACCGAACAGATTCCGGCTCTATTCGTTGTGTACCCTCAACAACAATGTTGTCAATTGTACCACCAGACATCAAGGCCTGCGCGTAGGCGTGATTTTGAATGTTTCCAACTCCTAGAGTTAGAATCATTCCCCCAATTAATAGTGACAGAAGCGTTTTACGCAACACATTTACCCCCGGGTAATCCGCGTATGTTTTTAATATCCACAAGCAGATCAGAACCATTGTTTCGACACAACATCGTTCCAAGTAACGAATACCATTAAGCTCAATACCAGAGCTAAGCCAAATCTGAAACAATATTCTTGTTTTCGTTCACTAAGTGGACGACCTCGAATAGCTTCATAAACATAAAAAAACAAATGTCCCCCATCAAGCATGGGTACTGGCATGAGATTCAAAAGTCCAAGATTTATAGACAACATAGCCATGAACCAAATATATGTGGCAAAACCAGCTTTAGCTGCCATACCGGACATTTCTGCTATTTTTACGGGCCCACCAAGTTCTTTAACAGAACGGTGACCATCAAACATTTGCCCAATTGCTTTAAAAGTACCAACTGAAATGTCGTAGGTTTCATAAACCGCTGCTCCAATGGCTGAAAATACATCAAATTGTTTGAAAGACGATGCACCTCTTTTTGCATGAATGCCTATCAACCAGCGTTTTGCATCCTGGCCATTAGGACCAGTATAAATATCTACTTTAGGTGTAACACTTAGCTTAACCAGCTCATTGTTCCGCTCGACAACAACATCAATTGCCTCACCAGAACCAAGTTGAACAATCCGTTGAAGTTCTTCAAATCGGTCCACGTTTGTTCCATCGGCCTCAACGACAAGGTCATCAGGTAAAAATCCAGCAACCTCTGCTGCACTTCCCTCTACAACTTGAGAAACAATTGCTGCTGAATAAGGTTGTCCGACAAAAACATACAACCCACTTAAAAGAATTATAGCTAGAATGAAATTAGCAATAGGACCTGCCGCGACAATAGCTGCGCGCTGGCCAACTGATTTTGCCTTAAATGTAGTCGCAATCTCTTCTGGCGTTAAGCTAGAGTCTTCATCCGAAGTGGAACTGGTGACGTCACCATCACCAAACATTTTAACGTACCCACCCAAAGGAATAATACTAAATTTCCAACGAGTTTTATTTTTATCATAAAAGCCAAAAAGTTCTGGGCCAAATCCGACTGAAAAGACATCAACCTTTACACCATTTTTTCTTGCCACCCAATAATGACCAAGTTCATGAAAAAAAACCAGCACCGTAAGAAGCACAAGAAAGGCGAGAGTTGCAGTAAGAAAGTCCATAAAATTTAACTTATATAGTTGTTACGTTATCCATAAGGCACAAGAAGCACCGCATAATAGCTGGTTGAGAAGCTCTTCAAAAGCCCTTTGGTGATTAAATTAGATCATTTTTCTTTTTATTATGTCTGCACTCCAGATCCGTACTTCCTTATCTAACTCAATAATTTTTTCAAGAGTATCATGGGAAGGCGTAACAAAATCTGTAATCGCTTTTTCAACCATCACTGAAATTGCAGAAAATGATATATTTTTCTTTAAAAAATTATCAACAGCAACTTCATTTGCAGCATTAAAAATAACGGTCTTTTCTTCTTTTAAAGCACGTCTAGCCAAGTTTAACGCAGGAAACCGTTCGCAATCAGGATTTTCAAAAGTCAAAGTAGCAACCTCTGCCAAATCGAGCTGCTTAACAGGTGTATGAATACGTTCGGGCCAGGCAAGAGCACAAGCAATTGGCGTCCGCATATCAGGATCGCCCAATTGCGCCAAGACAGAACCATCGACATAACTTACCATCGAGTGAATTATGGATTGTGGGTGTACCAGTACTTTAATTTTATTCTCAGGAAGGTCGAATAAATACGCCGCTTCAATCAACTCAAGCCCTTTGTTAACCATGGACGCAGAATCAATTGAAATTTTAGAGCCCATATCCCAGTTTGGATGAGCCAAAGCCTGTTCAGGAGTAACGTTAGCCATTTGAGATGCACTATAAAGTCGAAAGGGTCCTCCAGAAGCCGTTAACGTAATATGTTCAATTGCAGCCCGGTTTTCACAATCAAAGACCTGAAAGATCGCATTGTGCTCAGAATCAACCGGTAACAGTTTGGCTCCGTGTTTCTCAACCTCATGAACCATCAAATCTCCAGCACAAACTAACGCCTCTTTATTGGCCAATAATATCGTTGCACCGCGCCTAATTGCGGTAAGTGTTGGTGCCAACCCTGCAAACCCAACGATAGCCGCCATAACCATGTCAGAAGGCCGGATTGCGGCTTCAAGAATTGCTTCCGGACCCGCCCCAACTTCGATACCAGTACCAGAGAGCGCTAATTTTAATTCATTATACTTATTGGAGTCAGCCACAACAGCCAATTTGGCGTTTAGCTCAACTGCCTGCTTAGCTAACAGCTCAACGTTTCTATTCGCGGTTAACGCCTCAACAATAAACAGTTCAGGAGACCTCTTGAGCAAATCAACGGTACTCTTACCAACAGAACCTGTCGATCCCATCACAGTAATAGATCGCGGTGACCTTAAAATACCCGCTGCTTGATGAGGGAATACATTATTAGAAAGCATCAAAAACCTATTCCAGAACTAAAAAATGTGTAACCCGCTACAACAATTGAACAAGCCAGTAATCCGTCAACTCGATCAAACAATCCCCCATGGCCAGGAATTAGTTTACTGGAATCTTTGGCATCAAATGTTCGCTTTACATGTGATTCAAAAAAATCACCCGCCTGTGACACCACAGCTAGTAATGCGCCTGCGATCGCAAGTTCCCATCCGGCAAAATTATTGATCCATTGTGCAAACACATAACTGACGATGGCAGCTGATACCATTCCCCCAAAAAGACCAGACCAAGTTTTATTGGGACTAATGGCGGGCGCAATCTTAGGTCCGCCAAATTTACGCCCCGAAAAATATGCGCCGATGTCGGTTGCCCACACAACAAAGAGAACCCAAAAAATTGTGTACAGGCCACTTTCGGAACTATTTCGTATCCACAATAAAGAAAGAGAACTCATTGATATATATAAAGAACCGAACACATACCACAAAGTATTTTCAGTATCTCGGTAAACAGTTAGCTTCAACGCGAGAAAAACGCACGTTGCAACAAAAGTTATTAGTAAAGCTAATTGGAAGTGCCCCAGAACACCTATTAAAATTACACTCGTAACAGATGCAATCAGTAGTAAGCCCAATCGTTCTAAAGAACCACGGCCACATAAATTAGCCCACTCCCAAGCGAGAATGCACGCACAAAAAAGGATCAGAGTGCTACTATAGAGCCCACCAAAGTATACTGCCGCTAACACTGGCGGCCCGAGGACGATTGATGATAGAAACCTTATCAGCAGATCGCTTTTCTTTTTAGGCTGTTTCGGCTGCGGATCCATAACGTCGGTCACGTTTTTGGTACTCCTCAATGGCAAACAGAAGATCTTGTTTTGAAAAATCAGGCCAGTTTTTTTCAACAAAAACCATTTCACTATAGGCCAGTTGCCACAAAAGGAAATTACTGATCCTCATCTCTCCGCTTGTACGGATAAGAAGGTCTGGGTCCGGAATATCGTTGGTGTATAATTCATTTTCGAACAGATCAGAAGTAATTTCATCCGGATCAAGAGAGCCCGACTTTACTTTATTGGCTATATTTCGAGTAGCTTCAACAATCTCCTGGCGCCCGCCATAGCTTAGAGCCATGATCACAGTCAATTTATCATTACTCGACGTCTGACGTTCAGCCTCTTCAATCAAAGCAACGATATCATTCGCCAAACGAGATCTGTCACCGATGACTTTTAATTTAATCCCGGCCTCATGAAATGTTGCAAGTTCGCTTTGAAGATAGCGACGCAACAATCCCATAATATCATTGATTTCATTTTGCGGTCGATTCCAGTTTTCAGAAGAAAAACTGTAAAATGTCATATAGGGAACACCAATATCAATTGCTGCCTTTAACAGCTCTCGCAGAGCTTCAGCCCCCTTACGGTGACCGAAAGCGCGCGGTAAATGCCGCGCCTTTGCCCACCTGCCATTACCATCCATAATGACAGCAATATGATTTGGTATTCCCTTGATCATCGCTTTTCTTTTAAAACCACCCAGGATTAAACCTGCATGATTTCTTCTTCTTTCTGTACTGTAATTTCATCAATAGTTTTGATATGAGAATCAGTCAAAGTTTGAATTTTATCGCTCCAGACATGCATTTCGTCTTGAGAAAGATCCCCATCTTTTTCCATTTTCTTTAAAGTTTCCATACCATCACGACGGACGTTTCTGACTGCAATTTTCCCTTGCTCAGAATACTTGCCCGCAATTTTGGTTAACTCTTTACGACGCTCTTCTGAAAGCGGAGGCAGAGGAACACGAACCAATTGCCCGTCTGGAGATGGATTTAGTCCGAGACCAGAGTTACGGATTGCTTTTTCAACAGCACCAACCATTGACTTATCCCAGACCTGAACGGCAAGCATCCGAGGGTCAGGTACAGTAACTGTGCCAACCTGTGTCAGAGGCATAGCCTGCCCATAAGCTTCGACCATGATGCTATCAAGCAGCGCAGCGGATGCACGTCCAGTTCTCAGTCCAACAAATTCCTTACGGAGGGCATCAAGTGCTCCATCCATACGTCGTAACAAATCTTTTATGAGGGCATCTTGCGACACAGCCTATCCCCTTCTTACTGAATAATTGTGAAACAACCATTTCCGCTAACGGCCTTAGCGAAAGATCCTGTTTCGTAAATAGAAAACACTATAATCGGTATATTATTTTCACGTGTAAGTGCAATAGCAGAGTGATCCATAACCCCGATATCATCGGTAAATACTTTTCTGTACGAAAGAGTGTCATACCGTGTAGCTTCAGAATCTTTTACTGGATCAGCAGTATAAACACCATCTACTTTTGTACCCTTCAAGAGAACTTCACATCCCATTTCTGAAGCACGCAATGCAGCAGCTGTATCCGTAGTAAAGTAAGGATTACCTGTACCAGCACCAAAAATCACAACGCGGCCTTTTGCCAAATGCCTTTCAGCCCGTCTGCGAATATATGGCTCCGCGACAGTTTCCATAGGAATAGCTGTTTGAACACGTGTTGGTACGCCAACCTGTTCCAGTGCATTTTGCATGGCCAAGGAATTCATAACAGTCGCCAGCATTCCCATGTAATCAGCTGTTGAACGCTCCATACCAGCAGCTGCCCCAGATAACCCACGGAAAATATTTCCACCGCCAACAACGATACAAACCTCAATCCCGAGCTCAACAACTTCTTTTATATCAAGGGCGATTTGGTTGACCGTTTCAGGATCAAGACCAAACTGTCCCTTACCCATCAAGGCTTCACCAGAGAGCTTCAAAAGAACGCGTTTATATGGGGGCGTGTCTGTCACAGATATCTCCTAATTTCCACGTACTTTTGATTGTCAAAAAAACTCGCATATCTACTTACTCATAGAATGTGCTCGAAAGATGACTACCATAGTGGAATCTTGTGATTTTGAATACAAAAATGGCCACGACCTGTCCGAATTAATCTGACAAGTCGCGGCCATCTTTAAATAACTTAATTACCGAGTGTCGCAGCCACTTCAGCAGCAAAGTCTTCTTCTTTTTTCTCGATGCCTTCACCAAGCTGGTAACGAACAAAACCAGTTAGTTTAACAGGAGAACCAAGGTCTTTTGCAAAAAGCTCTACAGCTTTACCAACAGTGTTTTCACCATCGATAACATAACCTTGTTCAAGCAAGCATACTTCTTCGTAGTACTTACGAAGACGGCCAACCAGCATTTTCTCGATGATCTCTTCTGGCTTACCAGATGCACGAGCTTGATCAGAAAGAACTTCTTTTTCACGCTCAAGAGCCGTTACATCAACGGAATCACGATCCAAAGCCTGTGGATTAGCCGCCGCAACATGCATCGCAACTTGCTTGCCAAAAGCTTCAAGCTTAGCGGCATCACCAGCAGATTCAAGCGCAACCAAAACACCAATCTTACCAAGACCAGGAGCGGTCTGATTGTGGATATAGGAAGCAACAACACCTTCACTCACTTCAAGAGAAGCAGTACGGCGAAGGCTCATGTTTTCGCCAATAGTAGCGATGCGTTTTGTAAGTGCGTCAGCTACAGTACCATCTTCGCCAGGGAAGGCAGCATTTGCAAGAGCTTCAATGTCACCATTGACAGTCATTGCTTGTTGAGCAACAGAAGCCACAAAAGATTGGAACTGCTCATTACGAGAAACGAAGTCAGTTTCAGAATTAACCTCAACAACAGCACCTTTAGCGCCAGAAGTTGAAACGGCAACAAGACCTTCAGAAGCAACGCGACCAGATTTTTTCGCAGCGGCCGCTAGGCCTTTTTTACGAAGCCAATCAACAGCAGCATCGACATCACCATCAGTTTCAGTAAGCGCTTTTTTGCAATCCATCATGCCAGCACCGGACTGATCACGAAGTTGTTTAACCAGAGCAGCAGTAATCTGGGCCATTTTCCATCTCTTTTCAGAAATTAAATATCATCTTAGATACAAACACGAGAACGGCGGCCTAGTAGCCGCCGTTCCGCATCGTTCACTTGCGAACAGCTTAAGCTTTAGCAGCTACAGCTTCTTCAGTAGGCTTCTCTTCAGAGGCAGCTTCAACAGCTGGGACCTCTTCAGCAACAGGAGCAGCTTCTGGAAGTTGCTCAACAGGAGCTTCTTCAGATGCACCAATGTCTGTACCAGATGCTGTTAATTCTTGCTGAAGACCATCAATTACTGCATCGGCAAAAAGATCACAGTAGAGGCTGATCGCACGGATGGCATCATCGTTCCCTGGAATAGGGAAAGTGATGTCAGCAGGATCAGAATTCGAATCAAGAATACCAACAACTGGAATTTTCAGTTTAGTTGCTTCTGCGATTGCCAGGTGTTCCTTATTTGTGTCGATAACAACGATCACATCTGGAATACCACCCATTTCCTTAATACCACCGAGAGCACGCTCTAGTTTGTCGCGCTTACGTGTAAGATTAAGAAGTTCTTTCTTAGTCAAGCCACCCTGATTGTTTTCGAGGCGCTCATCGAGATCCTTCAAAAGACGAATAGAGTTCGAAACCGTTTTCCAGTTAGTCAGCATACCGCCGAGCCAACGATGGTTAACATAGTACTGACCACAGCGTTTAGCTGCTTCAGCCATTTTCTCACTAGCTTGACGTTTTGTTCCAACGAACAGAACGCGACCACCACCGGCCACAACTTCACGTGTAAAGGCTAGGCCTTTATGCAGCATAGGAACTGACTGCTCAAGATCGAGAATGTGAATGCCATTACGAGCGCCAAAAATGTACTGAGACATCTTTGGGTTCCAGCGACGGGTTGTGTGACCAAAGTGAACACCAGCTTCTAGAAGCTGACGCATTGTAAAAGTAGGAAGCGCCATAGAATAAAACCTTTTCTCTTCCGGTTAAACTTCCGCAGACCGTAATCTCCACTTAACAGTAGAAACACCAGAAACAGCGATTGGATAAACCAACCCCGTTAAGCCCGCGTGTTTTATTAGTAATGCTGCGGGTGATACTCCCCTACAGCAACGGATGCAAGTCTTTTCTCGTACAAAATCATAAACGAGAATAAATCCTTACACCTCTTCCAAGTCAATACCTTCGACCGCCTTGATTGCCTGACGAATTGATGGCGAAACAGTATACCCTTTTGGAAGCTCAAGTTCTAGCTCTTGTCCATCGTTTAAACCAAGGACAATCGATATCCTTCCCCTACCAGGTACAGAATGTTGATCGAGAATAGTTTTTAAGGGCTCCAAAGGACTTTCGCTACTTATATATAACTTTAACCCCGTATCAGTTAGAGAAGCAGCTTCATCTAGAGGCTTAACAGCTTGCAGCAAGAATCGAGGTTCATCATCATCAGGCTTAACTTCACCAGTTAAGGAGACAAGAAGCGGCACATTACTTTCCAAAACTTCCCGACTAGCCACTAAAACATTCGAGAAAACCATTGCTTCAATCGTGCCAAAAGCATCCGAAATTTGAACAAAAGCAAACTTGGATCCTTTTTTAGAGATCCGTTCTTGCTTGCCCAAAACAATTGCCCCAATTTTAATTGGTCCACCCTGGCCTTTATTATTCTTCGTTTGCTGGATAGCCTCTTGAATATTGATAGCTCTTAATCTTTTTAAAATCTGTTCATAGGTGTCGATAGGATGGGATGATAAATAGAACCCAATGGCATCAAACTCATGCTTCAATCGTTCAAGCTCAGGCCAGTCTGGAACTTTAGGTAAGGAAAGTTCAATCAGGGGACCGCTATCACCACCCCCGAACAAATTAACTTGATTACTGTTTCTCTCTTGAGCCGCTGCAGAAATATTTCGTACAATATTCTCTGCGCCGAGATAAACCTTTTGGCGATTATCCATCAAGCTATCAAAAGCCCCTGCTTTAGACAGGTTTTCAATCAACCTCTTATTGATCGTCTTAGCATCAACTCTTGCCACAAAATCCGTTAAATCCTTAAACGACCCATTCAAGCTACGTTCATTGGTTATATTTTCAATAGCCAACTCACCAACATTTTTTACAGCGGCCATTGCATAGCGGACAGCCTTGCTCCCATCCTCCTGAGTTTCCACCATAAACTCTGCATATGAACTATTAATATCAGGCACCAGAAGTGGAATCTTCAAACGCGAGAGTTCTTGCCTAAAAATATTCAATTTATCCGTATTTGTCAGATCATAAGTCATGGAAGCCGCCATAAACTCGACCGGATAGTTCGCCTTCAGATATGCTGTATGATAGGCAACCAAAGCGTATGCCGCCGCGTGACTCTTATTAAATCCATATCCAGCAAATTTATTAACCTGATCAAAGATTTCATCTGCTTTTTCGGCTTTAACTTTGTTTTTAACCGCGCCCTCAACAAAAATTTTACGTTGAGCATCCATTTCTGCTTGAATTTTTTTACCCATAGCACGCCGCAGAAGATCAGCACTACCAAGCGAATAACCAGACAAGAGCTGTGCTATCTGCATGACCTGTTCTTGGTAGATCATGATCCCATAGGTCTCTTTAAGGATATCCTCGATTAATGGATGCATATAATCTGGAGTTTCTTCGCCCTTTTTCCGTCGAATATAACTTGGAATATTTTCCATTGGTCCAGGGCGGTATAGAGCCACAACCGCAATAATATCTTCAAACCTATCAGGTTTCATACGCTTCAATACATCACGCATACCCGTTGATTCCAATTGGAATACCCCGACAGCTTCCCCTTTCCCTAACAGTTCAAAAGAAGCGGGATCATCAAGCGGAACTTCACTCAGGTTAATAGGTGTACCTGCAGAACGAATAAACTCACACGCTCGCTCTAAAACTGTCAGGGTTTTAAGACCAAGAAAATCAAACTTAACCAGTCCCGCTTGTTCAACAAACTTCATATTGAACTGAGTTACAGGCATATCTGAGCGTGGATCGCGATAGAGCGGAACTAATTGATCTAACGGTCTATCACCGATCACAACACCCGCAGCGTGAGTTGAAGCGTGCCGATATAGCCCTTCAATCTTTTGTGCAACTTTTAGAAGATTATCGACGGCTTCATCGGTTCTTGCCATCTCACGTAATTGAGGCTCTTGTGCAATCGCTTCCGGTAACGATGTTGGGTTCGCTGGATTATTTGGTATCAGCTTACTAAGTCTGTCCACCTGAGGATATGGCATCTGCAGAACACGACCAACATCGCGAAGCGCAGCCTTTGCCTGAAGCTTACCAAAGGTGATAATTTGCGCAACTTTATCCCGGCCATATTTGTCTTGAACATAGGTAATTACCTTGTCCCGTTTGTCTTGACAAAAATCGATATCAAAATCGGGCATGGAGACACGTTCTGGATTAAGAAACCTCTCAAACAGCAGCCCCCATCGTAGAGGATCAAGATCCGTAATTGTTAAAACCCAGGCAACAACAGATCCCGCACCAGATCCACGTCCAGGACCAACGGGTATATTATGGTCTTTGGCCCACATAATAAAATCAGCAACGATAAGGAAGTATCCGGGAAAACCCATTTGCTCAATAATACCGAGCTCATATTCAAGGCGCTCATAATAAGGCTTTGCAAGCGCTTTACGTTCATCCTCGTCTATGCCTTCTGTGAAAACATGTCTCTTTAAACGATCTTCCAACCCGACTTCGGATAAATGCCTTAGTTCTTCAACTTCTGTACGCCCAGCTCCCGTATCAAAGGCAGGCAGAATAGGACCAATAGGCTCCACAAACCAAGAGCAACGCTTCGCAACGATAAGAGTATTTGAAATCGCTTCAGGAATATCAGCAAAAAGGCGCTTCATCTCATCTGATGATTTAAAACGATGCTCTCGTGTTAAACGACGACGTTCACTTTGCGAGACATAAGAACCCTCTGCGATACAGATCAATGCATCGTGGGGCAAGTACATGTCTTCGCCCGCGAAAAAGGCTTCATTGGTTGCGACAAGAGGAATGTTGTGCTTGTAAGCCAGATTAATAAAGCGCTCTTCTATTGCCCTTTCTTCAGGCATCCCATGACGCATAAGCTCGATATACAGCCGATTGGAAAAAATTTCTGATAGCTTTACCAGAGACGCTTCGGCTTCACTGTCACGATTTTCGAGCAATTGCCGACCGACAGCCCCTTTAGGACCAGCAGTAAGAGCAATAAGGCCGTCGTGGCATCTAGCCAGATCTTCCATTTTTATCTGAGGGGTAAGCCCGGTTTCCGTTTCCATATAGGCACGAGAAATCAGGTACATCAGGTTCATGTAGCCCTTCTGGCTTTGAGCCAAAAGTACAAGTTGATCAGGTTCCGGAGCAATAGCACCAGTGCGTTGATCCGCATCTTCCCTACAAACCAGAATTTGTGTTCCCAAAATAGGCTGTACGCCTGCGGCTTTAGCTGCGAGGGAAAACTCAAGTGCCCCAAACATATTATTGCTGTCGGTCATCGCCGCAGCAGGCATATCATGCTTTTTGCACAGTTCGACCAGTTCCTTGGCTTTGATCGCGCCCTCAGAAAGAGAATAAGCCGAGTGAACTCGCAGGTGAACAAAATCAGCAAACGCCATGAAACTACCCCAGTGTAAGCTCAATTATTGAGCTAAATAATCTTAACCATTCATACTCCAACCAAGGTGGACTATGCAAAATAAAACCCAGCATATTTTATATGCCAGGTTTTATTTTGTATTCATGTTTAACTTTTGTATCAATAAGTTAAATAGTATTTTCGACCTAAAGTCAGAGCGTAAAATCTTAACATATCTTACCACCTTCAAAGTGCAGCACTCTATCCATTCGATTGGCCAGTTCGTGATTATGTGTTGCAATCAAAGCTGTCAGACCAACGGAACGAACCAGTTTCAAGAGAAGATCAAAGACACGGTTAGCTGTTTCAGGGTCAAGATTTCCTGTCGGTTCGTCCGCCAACAAAACAGTAGGCGCATTTGCCAGGGCACGGGCTATCGCCACACGTTGTTGCTCTCCCCCTGATAGCTCCCCTGGGCGATGAGCCAGTCTTTCTGAAAGCCCTACCATGTCCAGCAATTCACTTGCGCGCTTGTGTGCTTTTTTCTGTGATAAGCCAGTGATCATCTGAGGCAAAATGACATTCTCAACAGCAGAAAATTCCGGTAATAAGTGGTGATATTGGTATACGAAGCCAATGGTGTCTCTACGAAGAGCCGTTCTATGCTTGTCATTAAGAGAGGCAGAAGAAATACCGTTCACCAAAATATCGCCACTATCCGGCTTTTCCAATAACCCAGCACTGTGAAGTAAGGTCGATTTACCTGCCCCTGAAGGCCCAACAAGAGCTACTATTTCTCCGGGAACAAGGTTAAAGCTGACGTCGTTTAGAACGTGTAACTCTTTCGCCCCTTGGTGATAGGTCTTGTTAACCTTGGCAAGAGACAGTCCTTTTTCAATACTACTCATAGCGGATAGCCTCTACAGGATCCAAACGAGCCGCGCGCCAGGCAGGAAAAATTGGTGCAAGGAAAGAGAAAAATAAAGCCATACCTACGATTTGCATAACTTCCGTTGGGTCGACTACAGCAGGAAGTTTAGACAGAAAATAAATCTCTTCATCAAAAAGGTTCGTCCCGGACAAGCCTTCAAGCCATTGACGAATGGTTTCAATATTTGATGCAAATGAAAGCCCGAGAACAAAACCTGCCAAAGTGCCAAATAGGCCAATAGAAGCCCCACTCAAGAAGAACACTCTCAGGATCATGCCTCGCGTTGCACCCATTGTGCGCAAAATTGCAATGTCCCGTCCCTTGTCTTTCACCAGCATTATCTGGCCCGAGACAATATTGAACACCGCCACCAAAATAATGAGTGAGAGAATGAGGAACATAACATTTCGTTCAACTTGAATAGCATTGAAGAAACTTGCGTTTGATTGTTGCCAATCCTGACTGCGAAAACTTGTACCAAGTGATTGAAAGATTTCTCGACGTATCGGCGTCGTCTTTTCAACGTTATCGACAAAGACTTCGATTGTGTTCACTTGTTCAGAGAGTTCAAAGAATATTTGTGCGGCTTCAAGCGGCATATAAATAAAGCTACTATCGTATTCGTACATCCCAACGTCAAAAAGCGCAGCAATCGTATAGGCTTTTAGGCGCGGCATAGAACCAAATACGGTTACCGCGCTATTTGGAGAAATCAACGTTACTTTATCGCCAACACCTAAACGTAAATTTTGAGCAAGACGTGCCCCAATAACCACCACATTCGTGCCTTGAAAATCATCAAGTGAACCTGCAACTATTTTTTCTGCAATTAGTGCCCGAGCTTTTAAATCTTTCGGTGCCATTCCCCGTACAAGGCCACCCGTAGCCGTCCCGCTCGCAGTGACCATAACTTGCCCCTGAACCTGAGGCGTCGCACTTTTTACGCCTTGGATTTTCGAAACCCGTTCCGCAACAGTGTCATAATCTGCGATATTTCCTTCAACGCTCATCACTGCGAGATGACCATTTACACCGAGTATCCGACCAAGAAGTTCTTGGCGAAAACCGTTCATCACCGACATAACTATGATAAGGGTCGCAACCCCTAGGGCGATGCCAACGAGGGAAAATCCGGCAATAACCGATATAAACCCTTCTTTTCGACGGGAACGGAGATAGCGCAGAGCCACCAATCGTTCAAAGGCACCAAAAATCATCTACTCCCCACTCCCCGTCAATGTCAGCCGCTACTTGATTAAAGACCCAGTTTTGAAAGTGCAGCCTCGAGAGACAACTCTTCTTTTTCACCAGTCTTGCGATTTTTTAACTCAACTACGCCATTTTTAAGGCCGCGTGGTCCAATAACCATCTGCCATGGAACACCGATGAGATCCATGTCCTTAAATTTACCGCCAGCAGAAGTATCCCGATCATCATAGAGAACATCGACGTTTGCGTTGCTGAGCTTTTGATAAAGATCATCACAAGCTTTAGTACAGTCTTCGTCTTTGGCTTTTAGGTTGATCAGGCCAACTTTATAAGGTGCAATCGCTTCGGGCCAAATAATGCCATTTTCATCGTGACTTGCTTCGATAATTGCGCCGAGAAGACGGGAAACACCAATACCATATGATCCCATAAAGACAGGAACGTTCTGGCCTTCTTTATTTAATACAGTTGCCCCCATAGGCTCAGAGTACTTGGTGCCGAAATGGAAAATATGCCCGACTTCAATTCCACGACACTGCATGCGCTTGTTTTCTGGGACAGAACTTTCAAAATCTTCTTGGACGTGCATTTCATCTGTTGCCGCGTAAATGCTGGTCCAGTCATCCACAATCGACTGAAGATCACCACTGTAATCAACATCTGCTGATGGAGACGATTTTTCGATAAAATCAGAGTGACAGAAAACTTCTGACTCGCCCGTATCAGCCAGAATAAGAAATTCATGACTGAGCTTGCCGCCAATAGGCCCCGTATCTGCGACCATTGGAATGGCGCGCAAACCAAGACGATCGAATGTTCGCAAATAAGATACAAACATCCGATTATAAGAGGCTTTGGAAGATTCAAAATCAATATCGAAAGAATAAGCGTCCTTCATGAAAAATTCACGACCCCGCATCACACCAAAACGAGGACGAACCTCGTCACGGAATTTCCATTGGATGTGATAGAGGTTTTTTGGAAGGTCTTTATAGCTCTTTACCGAATTGGCAAAGATATCGGTCACCAACTCTTCATTTGTCGGCCCATAAAGCATATCGCGACCATGTCGATCTTGAATACGTAACATTTCCTTACCGTAATCATCATACCGACCAGATTTGCGCCAAAGATCAGCGGGCTGGATCGTTGGCATCAAAATTTCTAATGCTCCAGCACGGTTCTGTTCTTCCCGAACTATTTGTTCAATTTTCCTTAAGACCTTGAGGCCTAGCGGCAACCAGGAATAAATCCCCGATGTTGCTTGGCGAATCATACCAGCACGAAGCATATAGCGATGAGAGACAATTTGGGCCTCGGAAGGGTTTTCCTTCAGCGTCGGAAGGAAATAAGCAGAAAGGCGCATCTCGAGTATCCTGGAGCGTTATTGACGGTTGTACGGGCGGATTTTTCCGACATACATGCGCGGAAAATAATTTGGATCATGTATATGGGATCAGCGATCACTTGTCCATGCAAGACAATACATATCCAGATGAAGTATGATTAGATTATACCTGTATGACTAAAGAGAATAGAATCTCAAAACTATCAACACACTATTGAAGAACTGCCTATTCTTCATTTTTGACTATTTCCTGACATTTGATCGCCAACTCTCGCTGCTCTTCACTTTGAAGAGGCTGACCATTAAAAAACGAACGACCGTTTTTGTATACTTCAACGACCCCAATTTCAGCTTCGGCCCCAAAATTGGCTTTGTTCGCGGGTATATTGTAGCGCTCAAACAGATCAACAGTTATTGGAATTCGAATAACATCCGGTAGGGTTATTGGCTGTGCGTTCAAATCTGCTGGCACGACCTTTTTACCTCTTTTGGTAACACCTGGCACGTAAGTGACATCATCAGCTGGATGATGTTTGATCAATCGTGTACAGTCTTCTCGACTAATTTTTACAATAATTTTAGATGATGTATCCGAAGTTTCCTGAGCATAAACCTGATTAAAGGAAATGCTCATCGCCCCTATGACCAACAGGCACACAACACCCAAGAGTGCAGATAATTTAACAACAACCTTTGACATACTCATCACCAGACGAAAATTAAGCCCCAAACGATAAACAGCCTGAGATAAGAATAACCACAGGCTGTTTAGATACAATGAAAATTAATTCACGCATAAATATCAGTGAATTGTATCTCTTAATTCTACTCAAGTCTAATAAGGCAACTCACCAAGCGTGATTACTTTGTTCGTAATCAGATAGTAAGCAACGCCCCAGAGTACCGCAGTAATTATACTCGTAATAAGCGCCTTACGACCCAACATTGGATTAGCCGGAGCAGATGGTTCATGACCGACTTCCGGATTTTCATGTGGCTTGACGCCAAAAGGTAAGGCCATGAAAAAAATCAGCCACCAAATGACAACATAGACCAATAAGCCTGTTACCCAATTCATAAATTATTCTCACCAAGTTTAGTTGCGCCCAAATAATCAGGCTTGTTCAAGTTCAACCAACGTTCCGCAAAAATCTTTTGGATGTAAAAATAAAACAGGTTTGTTGTGTGCCCCATTTTTTGGCTCTCCATCCCCAAGAATACGTGCCCCATCAGACACCAGTTTATCTCTCGCGGCGATAATATCATCAACCTCATAACATATGTGATGAATCCCCCCTGCCGGGTTCTTCTCCAGAAAGTTCAAAATGGGAGACTTGTCACCGAGAGGATAAAGAAACTCTATTTTTGTATTCGGAAGCTCGACAAAAACAACAGTTACGCCGTGTTCAGGCTGATCCATCGGATCAGTAACTTCTGCGCCCAATATATTTTTATACTGCGCAACGGCAGCTTCCAAATCAGGAACAGCAATAGCCACATGGTTTAATCTGCCGATCATCTCGAGCTCCCTCTATTCAAAAAAGTCATCCAAACGTATGATATGAACATTCGTTACCGGTTTTTTTCCGTAACGCTTATTACAATGACGGCGCACTGCACGACTAACAACTTCACGCACAACCTCATCTCGTTTCATATCTGTTTTTTTGAGTAATTTTATAGCGCCTTTTATAGCCTGCATTGTTTCTTTGAAATCATCGGGCTCATCATCAAGGTCAATAACTCCTTGAATACTTAATTGAGGTGTCACTGCCAATTTAAAGTCTTCATCAATAACAAGCGTTACAACAGCAGAGCCATTATACATCATCTTTTGACGGGTGACGATAATAGGGCTGTCCAAAGGAACCAAACGACGGGATTCAATCGCCAACAATCCACAATTTACTTCGGAAATTTTACCCGGTTTACCTGGTGCAAGGCGGATGAGGTCACCATTTTTGGCAACGATTTGCGTTTCGACACCACATTCACCAGCAAGTTTTGCATGCGCCCGAAGGTGACGAGCTTCGCCGTGTACTGGAATCGATATTTTCGGCTGCACCCATTCATAGAGTTTTTTCACTTCTTCTTTTCCGGGGTGACCAGAAACATGAACATGCTCATCTTTATCCGTTACAATACGAACCCCAAGTTCAGACAGGTTGTTTTGTAAATTATAGATTGATGTTTCATTACCCGGAATGATACGTGAAGAAAAAATAATCGTATCTTCTTCTTCAAGATAAACATTCTTAAAACCGTCAGTAGACAAGCGTGATAGAGCTGAACGTGGCTCCCCCTGACTTCCGGTACAAAGAACGACGACTTCGCTACGAGGCGTATAAGAGAACTCTTCTTCGGATAATAAAGGCGCTACACTTTGTAGATAACCATTTTCACGTGCCGCAGAGTAAATTCTATGCATGGAGCGACCAAGTAGGACAACTCGGCGACCGCAAATTTCAGCAGCCTTCATCACAGATTCAACCCTGGCCACGTTACTGGCAAAACAAGTAACCGCGACCCGACTGGTGCATTTAGACATAACCTCAATCAAACCATTACGGACTGAGGCCTCTGAGCCAGACTCGCTAGAAGACATTACATTTGTTGAATCACTTACCATCGCCAAAATGTCTTCATCTGCCAGAGCTTGCAGACGTTTTTTGTCATAATGCGGTCCAACCAAAGGCTCAGGATCGAACTTCCAGTCCCCGGAATGAAATACAGTGCCACAAGATGTGCGAATTAACAGAGATGTTGGCTCAGGAATGGAATGGGTCATAGACACCAATTCGATATCAAACGGACCAACAGAGAAGCTACCTCCAACTGGTATCACCGTAATTTCTGCCTGATCTTCCAAACCAGCTTCAACAAGTTTTGAATAAACCATTGATTTGGTAAAAGGCGTACAGTAAATCGGGCACCGTAAATCAGCCCACAGATGTGGGACCGCTCCAATGTGATCTTCATGGGCGTGGGTTAAAACCAGCCCGACAAGATTTTCACGTTGATTAGCAATAAAGGCTGGATCAGGCATAATAACATCAATGCCTGGGAACTTGCCGCCATCAGCAAAAGATATACCCAGATCAACCATCAACCACTTACCATTATGGCCATAGAGGTTGAGGTTCATACCAATCTCGCCCGTCCCACCTAAGGGTAAGAACAATAGTTCATCTTTTTTGGGGACCACCGATTTACTCATAATTTTATACCTAATTTATTTCTTCTGGGTATTGAGCTCATAAATAGCAATCAATCCACGAAGAGTTACGTCTTTATCAATGTGATCAATCACATCTGTTGCTTTGATGAAAAGTTGAGCCAACCCACCCGTCGCAACGACAGTCATAGGTTTCCCATACTCATCTTTAATTCGTTTGACCATGCCCTCGACCATTGAGATATAGCCCCAGAATATCCCAGATTCCATTGCAGGAATTGTAGCTTTACCAATGATCTTATCAGGCCGTTTAATATCAATTCTTGGAAGCTTTGCAGACGCCATATAGAGAGCATCAACGGAGAGGTTTACCCCCGGTGCGATAACACCGCCCTCATAAGCACCATCGCCACCGACAATATCAAAGGTCGTGGCCGTTCCAAAATCAATCATGATCAGGTTACCACCATAACGCTGATAACCAGCCACAGCATTTACCAAGCGGTCGGCACCTGCTTGTTCAGGTAAATCAATTCGAACTTCAAGCCCGAGGTTAATTTTGCCCAACTCGACCATCAATGGCTTACAATTAAAATAGCTTTTACAAAGTGAAGTCAGATTATAATTTGATGCAGGAACAACGTTGGCAAGAATAGCACCAGATATATCTTCTGGTGCTATTCCTTTAAGTGCCATCAGTTGTGTCAGCCAAACCGCATATTCATCAGAAGTTTTCTTGCTGTCGCTTGTGGCGCGCCAATAGCCTTTTTGCTCATTGCCATCATACACTGCAAAAACGACATTGGTGTTTCCAGAATCAATTACAAGTAACATCGCTCATCTCTATTTATGATCCAATTTATGACTTTGTGAAAAAGACATCGCCAGCAGTAATCAAACGTTGCTTTCCATTATCCAAATCCAGATCTAACGCACCATCTTTATCTATTGTAACAAAACGACCCGACAGGGTTTCTCCAGGAAGTCGAACATAAATCTTTTTGCCAAGTCCATGGGCCTGATCCAGCCAGGCGGCTCTTACAGCAGCAAAGCCATCTTTGTTCCATAGTTTGTACCAAGGGTCAAAATTATTGAGAAAAGCTTTCAACATTTTACCCGGATGGGGCGTATTCTGATTGATTTGTTCAAACAAACTGGTTGCAGGGTACCTTGCATCATCGGGATAATTTTTGAGGTTCACCCCTATTCCCATGATCAAATATTCAAGTTCTGCAGAAGGTCTGGCCTTACTCTCCAGAAGTACCCCGGAAACTTTCTGTCCTTCGATAAGCACATCATTGGGCCATTTAAGGCTTAGTTTAATGTCAGGCGAAAAGTGACGAATGGCATCGGCCAATGCCAGTGAAGCAACAAAACTTAAGTTTGCAGCCTCTGCTATAGGAACTCTGGGGCGTAGCAACAATGAAAAGTACAGGTTACCTTCAGGACTCACCCAAGTTCGCCCCTGTCGCCCCCTGCCTGCAGATTGACGAAGGGCCCAGACGACTGTGCCGTCCTGGGCCCCTTGTTCAGCAAGAAGGCGGACTTCGTCATTGGTGCTTCCAACTTCATCTCTGCTGTGCAGATTAAACAAAGGTGGCAGCGTTAAGGACGAAGAGCCCTTCATAATACCATTACCCGACAAAAAGTGCCGAAGCTGCTACTGCCGCCCCGTCCATAATTGGGGTAGAAAAAAGGATAAAGAAAACAACAAAGGCAGTTGATACTGTCAATACGAATGTCATTTCTCCACCGATTGGCTTGTCAAAAGACGTACTCGGTTCATCAAAATACATCACTTTGATGATACGGAGGTAATAAAACGCTCCGATCACTGACGTTAAAATACCGATGACGGCAAGCGTTGTAAGCCCTGCGTTAACGGCAGCAGCAAAGACAACGTACTTCGCAAAAAATCCTGCCAAGGGAGGAATACCCGCCATGGAAAACATAAAGATGGTAAGAGCAAAAGCCATCATTGGGTTAGTTTTACTCAACCCTTTTAGATCATCAATATTTTCAACCATGGTTCCTTTTTGGCGCATGCTCAGAATGCAGGCAAAAGTCCCCATATTCATGAAAATATAAATGGTCATATAGATAATAAGACCTGTAATACCTTCTTGCGTACCCGCAGCAAGACCAACCAGCGCAAAACCAATGTTACCGATCGAACTATAAGCCATCAGACGTTTGATGTTTGTCTGCTTGATTGCAGCCAATGACCCCAAAATCATAGAAGCCAACGCAACGAAAACGATAATCTGTTGCCATTCGCTTACAAGAGAACCAAAAGGATCGCTGAGCAAGCGGGCAAAGAGCGTAATCGCCGCAACTTTAGGTGCAGAAGCAAAAAATGCTGTAACAGGTGTCGGTGCGCCTTCGTACACATCTGGTGTCCACATGTGGAATGGAACCGCCGAAATTTTGAAGGCAATCGCAGCACACACAAATACCAAGCCTACAATGAGACCTATTTGTGGAGTTTGATCAGCACTCGCCGCAGCAGATAATACATTACCAAGAATGTCGAAATCGGTTGTTCCCGTAAACCCGTAGATCATTGAACAACCGTAAAGCAGCATTCCAGAAGACAAGGCCCCTAGTACGAAATACTTCAACCCAGCTTCCGAAGAACGTAGGTTTTCCCGACGGATCGCAGCGATGACATAGAGTGCAAGGCTTTGAAGTTCCAAACCGACGTAGAGTGACATCAGATCATTTGCTGAAATCATCATCAGCATACCCAGTGTCGAAAGAACCATAAGTACCGGGATTTCAAACTTGGCCATTCCTTCACGTTCAACAAAACGTTGGGTCATGAGAATACCAAATCCAGATGCCACAAGGACAACCAATTTCATATAGTCGCCATAGGCATCTACAATAAATAATCCTCCGAAAGCGGTACTTGCTGGACGATCACCAAGGAAAATAAGTCCAAATGCAACTGCCAAAACAGCAACGGCCATCGCGGAAACAAAGCTGGCAGTATTTTTACCTGCATATGCCCCATACATCAAAAGAACCGTAGCTGCACATGCCAGGAAAATTTCGGGCAAAGCCAGTGATAGATCTGTTGTGATCATCTTGATAGCCCCTTACTGACCAAAGACCTGCGCAAACATTGGCGCGGCATTAGAGGCTGCGATTGCAGTCTCATAGTTAAGAACGAGATTACTCACAGAAGCGGACATCACATCAAGGAAACTTGGTGGATAAATCCCCATCCAAAGAGTGAGAATAATCAAAGGAGCAAAAATAACTTTTTCACGAAGGCTAAGGTCCATCAAGGACTTCAGATCGGCTTTTTCAAGTTTGCCAAAGATAACTCTGCGATAAAGCAATAGCATGTAAGCAGCGCCAAGAACCATACCTGTAGCAGCCAAGGCAGCAACCCAAGTGTTGGCTTTAAAAGCGCCAACAAGAACAAGGAATTCACCGACGAAACCACCAGTCCCCGGAAGACCAACTGAGGCCAGCATAAAAACCATGAACAACAGCGCATAAACAGGCATACGTTCAACGACGCCACCGTAGCTTGAAATCATACGCGTGTGCATCCGGTCATAAACAACACCGACACATAAGAACAGTGCTGCAGATACCACCCCGTGAGAGAGCATCTGATAAATCGCGCCTTCAATACCTTGCTGATTGGCTGCAAAGATCCCGATGGTTACAAAGCCCATATGCGCCACCGAAGAATAAGCGATTAGCTTCTTCATATCTTCTTGAGCAAGAGCCACCAAAGACGTGTAAATCACGGCAATGATAGACAAAGCGTATATCATTGGCGTGAAATACACAGACGCATCAGGCATCATTGGCAATGAGAAGCGTAAGAAGCCATAGGCCCCCATCTTAAGAAGAACACCCGCCAGAATAACAGAACCAGCTGTTGGTGCTTCTACGTGAGCATCAGGCAGCCATGTATGAACAGGCCACATTGGAACTTTCACTGCAAAGGAAGCAAAGAAAGCGATCCAGAGCCATTTTTGCATATCCAGAGGGAAATCATAGGAAAGCAATTCTGTAATGTCTGCCGTACCAGCCTCATAGTACATCGCCAAAATAGCGACAAGCATAAGAACTGAACCTGCTAAAGTATAAAGGAACAATTTAAAGGCTGCGTATACCCGACGTGCCCCACCCCAAATTCCGATGATCAGGAACATTGGGATCAAAACACCTTCAAAGAAGATGTAGAAAACAACGATATCCAAGGCACAGAACATACCGACCATCATGGTTTCCAGAATAAGGAAAGAAACCATGTATTCTTTAACTCGGGTTTTAACAGGTCCCCAGGAAGAAAGAATACAAATTGGTGTCAACAGTGTCGATAGAAGAACAAACAGGACAGAAATCCCGTCAACTCCCATACGATAGGTCAAGCCCAGGGACGGCATCCATTCAACTTCTTCAACAAATTGAAATTCAGCCGTGCCGCGCTCAAAGCCCGTCCAAAGCAGAAGTGAAACAACAAAAGTGACGCCAGAAACCCAGATGGCAACCCATCGAGAATTCTTAGCAACAGCTTCTTCGTTATCACCACGGATTAAAAGGATGAACAAAGCACCAAGAAGCGGTGCGAAGGTCACGATGGAGAGAATATGATCTTGCATAACTTCTAACCCGCGTTGGTAACAATGTACCAGGTAATCAAGGCAACAACCCCGATCAACATGGCAAAAGCATAATGATAGACATACCCGCTCTGGAGGCGACTTGCACGACCAGCAAGACGACGTGTCAAAGCCGTTACACCATCAGGACCATAAGCATCAATCACGGCGCCGTCCCCTGATTTCCAGAGGAAGCGACCGAGTTTGAGTGCCGGACGTACGAACAAAAAGTCATATAACTCGTCAAACATCCACTTTCTGTAAACAAAAGTGTGGATTGGCTTGATAAGACTGACAAACGTCGCAGGCAAGCTTGGTACAAACATATAGAACACATATGCCAGTACAATTCCGCTGACTGCTGCCGCGAGAGGTACAACTTTAACCCATGTTTCCACATGGTGAGCAGCTTCTACACTGTCATTGCCAGCAAGAACGAAGATCGCATCGCCCCAGAAGTCAACTCTGTCATGGCCGACGAAGTAGCTATATCCCAACCAACCAGCGAATACTGCGCCAATTGCAAGAACGATAAGCGGTATCATCATAGACTTTGGAGATTCGTGAACACCTTGCATGGTATGCTCATCAGCACGAGGATTACCATGGAAGGTCATGATAATCAGACGCCAGGAATAGAAGGCTGTCATGAAAGCCGCTGCAGTCCCAGCCCAAAAAGCAAACGTGCCTTGAGTGGTGTGTGCTGCATATGCCGCTTCAAGAATAAGATCTTTTGAGAAATATCCTGAAAACGGTGGTAATCCAGCAAGTGCGATAGAGCCAATCCACATCAGAATGTAAGTCGCCGGAATCATTTTCCAGATCCCACCCATCTTACGCATGTCCTGCTCGTGGTGCATGGCATGAATAACAGAACCCGCACCAAGGAATAACAAAGCTTTGAAGAAAGCGTGGGTCATCAGGTGGAAGATAGCACCGCCATAAGCAGAAACACCGATCGCAAAGAACATATACCCTAACTGCGAGCAGGTTGAGTAAGCAATTACACGCTTAATATCAAACTGTGTCAGACCAATCGTCGCGGCAAAGAAAGCCGTTGCGGCCCCAACATAAGTTACAACTTCAAGAGCAGCAGGTGCATATTCAAACACTGGTGAGAAACGGCAGAGCATGAAGATACCCGCGGTCACCATTGTCGCAGCATGAATAAGGGCTGAAACAGGTGTTGGACCTTCCATCGCATCCGGCAACCAAGTGTGCAGGCCAAGCTGAGCTGATTTACCCATTGCGCCAATAAAGAGCAAAAGACAAATAATTGTCAGCGCGTGACCTTCAAATGCAAGAAAACTGAACTGGGCAGTTGAAAGAGCCTCAGCCTGAGGAAAAATCTCAGCAAAATTAACAGTGCCAAAAAGAACAAAAACACCCATGATACCCAGTGCAAAGCCGATATCAGCAACACGGTTTACCAAGAAGGCCTTCATAGCAGCAGCACATGCAGATGGCTTATCATACCAAAAACCGATCAACAGGTAAGACGCAAGGCCAACCCCTTCCCAACCAAAAAACATTTGGACTAGGTTATCAGAAGTCACAAGCATCAACATGAAGAAGGTGAATAGAGACAGATATGAGAAAAACCGTGAGATTGACTTATCTTCTGCCATATACCCGACAGAATAAAGGTGAACCATGGAAGAAACCACAGTCACGACAATCAACATAACAGCAGTAAGCGTATCAATTTTCAAGGCCCAGTTTAACTGGAGATCGCCAGAATTGATCCAGGTAAACACTGGGGAAATACGCGCATTACCATCAAGCGCAACATCTTTGAAGACAACAAAAGATAGAACAGCGGATACAAGTAATAACCCTGTTGTTATGACTTGCGCCCCGCGGTCACCGATTGCTTTGCCAAAAAGACCAGCAATGAAAGCACCCAGCAGAGGCAGAAAGACTATAAAGTATTCCATCGTCGGATTAGCCCTTCATCATGTTAATATCTTCAACCGCGATAGACCCGCGATTACGGAAGTAAATTACCAGGATCGCCAAACCGATAGCTGCTTCAGCAGCAGCAACGGTGAGAATAAAGATTGCGAAGACCTGGCCAACCAGATCACCCATATGGGTTGAGAAAGCCACAAAATTGATGTTTACGGCAAGTAACATTAGTTCAATGGACATCAAAATAACGATGACGTTCTTTCTGTTCAGAAAGATGCCAAAGATGCCCAGTGTAAACAGAACTGCCGCAACAATCAGGTAATGGGCTAGACCAATTTCTAACATGGTTAGATTCCACTCCCGCTGGTTACTTTTTTGATTTCAACGGACTCTTCACGGGTACGATTTACCTGGTCTGAAATGACCTGCTTGCGAACACCTTCACGCTTACGAAGTGTCAGTACAATAGCACCAATCATTGCAACGAGAAGGATCATTCCACACGCTTGGAAGAGATATACATATTTGGTGTAGAGAACTTGCCCCAGAGCTCGTGTGTTGTGAACTGCATCAATATTCGGTATTGGCACAGCAGCAACAGCCACGGTATCCGGCGAAGCAAAGGTAGATGAAAGGATAAGAACCAACTCTACCAAGAGGACTAAGCCAATCGCCCCACCAAGAAACAGGTGTTGTTTAAATCCCTGACGCGCTCTCTCAATATTGATATCAAGCATCATGACAACAAAAAGGAAGAGAACAGCAACAGCCCCGACGTAAACGACGACAAGGATCATTGCCAGGAATTCAGCACCCATCAGGACAAAAAGTCCAGCTGCGTTAAAGAAACACAGGATCAGGAACAATACTGAGTGAACCGGGTTCTTAGAAGAGATCACCATGAGAGCCGAAGCTATGGAGATCGTTGCGAATACATAAAAGACGAGAGCCTGAATGATCATTTGGCTACCCTTTCTTTACGAGCCTGGTATTGGCATATGATATTTTTCATAAACACTTTTCTTTATCCCAAGCTCTTAGCGATACGGTGCATCCAAAGCGATGTTTTGCGCAATTTCGGTTTCCCAACGGTCACCATTCGCAAGTAGCTTATCTTTATCGTAGAAAAGCTCTTCGCGTGTTTCGGTCGCAAATTCAAAATTTGGTCCCTCAACAATAGCGTCCACGGGGCAAGCCTCTTGGCAAAATCCGCAATAGATACACTTTGTCATGTCAATGTCATAACGCGTGGTACGGCGACTTCCGTCATCCCGCGGTTCAGACTCAATCGTAATGGCCTGTGCCGGGCAAATTGCTTCACACAACTTACAGGCAATGCAACGTTCTTCCCCATTAGGGTATCGACGCAGTGCATGCTCTCCACGAAAACGTGCACTAATCGGCCCCTTTTCAAATGGATAATTCAGGGTAACCTTAGGCTTGAAGAAATACTTCAATGTTAAGGCCAATCCGGAAAGCAGTTCCGTCAAAAGAAGACTGCGGACTGGGTTTTTCATAAAAGCCATCGTCCTCTATCTCTCCACGTTTATAATTTTTTTATTATTCATAGCCATTACTCTCACTGAGCTGCCGGAAGAAGGTCGAAACCAACAAGAACACCAGCTGTTAGCAACACCCAGAACAGCGTAAATGGCAGGAACACTTTCCATCCCAAGCGCATCAACTGATCATACCGGAACCGTGGGAAGGTTGCGCGTACCCAAAGGAACCCAAACAAAACAAGGGCAATTTTGAGAGACAGCCAAACCGGACCCGGGATCCAGTTAAAAGGTGCAATGTCGAAAGGAGGCAACCATCCACCCATAAACAAAATAGCGGCCATAGCACTCATCAGGATCATGTTTGCGTATTCCCCAAGGAAGAACAGCGCAAAACTCATTGAGGAGTATTCAACCATAAAGCCAGCGACCAATTCTGATTCACCTTCCGGTAGATCAAAAGGCGAGCGATTGGTTTCAGCCAAAATGGAAATGAAGAAGATCACAAACATTGGTAACAACGGGAATGCATACCAATTGAACATGCCATAATCGCCTTTTTGGGCGAGAACAATATCAGAAAGATTCAGCGAGCCAACACACATCAAAACGGTGATGATGACCAATCCCATGGATACTTCGTATGAAACCATTTGTGCGGCAGAACGAAGAGCACCAATAAACGGATATTTAGAGTTAGATGCCCAACCTGCCATGATCACACCATACACACCCAGCGATGAGATAGCGAACAGGTACAAAATACCAACGTTAATATCACTAATAACCAGCCCGTCCCCAAAAGGAATAACAGACCAAGCGACAAGACTCAGGATAAACGTTAACATTGGTGCCATAATAAAGACGATTTTGTTTGAGCCAGAAGGAAGAATAGTTTCCTTCATCATCAACTTAACCGCATCGGCAAAAGGTTGTAACAGGCCAAAAGGACCGACCACATTTGGCCCCTTACGCAACTGCATAGCGCCAATGACTTTACGCTCAAAATAAGTCAGATAAGCAACGGCAATAAGCAATGGTCCAACGACCAGCATAATTTGCGCAACGATAATAATCGTTGGCAGAGCGTATCCTTCCCAGAAATCAACCATTGGTTCCAGTAGCTCCCTGCTCTTTACCTAGTACAAATTGTTCTGTACAGGCAGACATCGTTTCGGATGAACGGCTGATTGGATCAGTCATATAGAAGTTCTCAATATAAGCACCGAATGGCTCTGAAGAGAGCTTATCCTTAGTCTTTGCGAAGTCACCCCATACACCTGTATTGATTTGGTCAATAGCGGCGAACACAGGATTAACATCAATCAAACGTTGGCGAAGTTGACCAATATTATCATACGGTAACGCCGCCTCACCGATCTGTTCAGATAACGCACGTAGGATAGTCCAGTCTTCACGGGCTTCACCCGGTGGGAAAACAGCCAAACGACCAAGCTGAACACGGCCCTCAGTATTTACGTAAGTACCGTTCTTTTCGGTATAGGCCGCACCCGGCAAGATAACATCAGCAGCCGAAGCACCCGCGTCACCGTGATGGCCTTGATAAATAACAAAAGCATTTTTGAGTTTTGAAGTATCCACTTCATCAGCACCGAGAAGGTAAACCGCTTTCACGTTTCCTTTTTCTGCGCCATCCAAAATGCCTTCAACATCCAGCCCATCTTTACCCGGAACAAAACCAAGATCCAGACCAGCTACCCGAGATGCTGCAGTATGAAGAATGTTAAAGCCATTCCAGTCATCCTGAACAAGGTCAAACTTGTCAGTAATCGCTTTTGCCTGAGCCAAGACAGCAGCGCCGTCTTTACGTGCAAGTGCGCCCGTGCCAACAATGATCATTGGCTTTTTGGCTTCTTTAAGTACCTTAGCAAAAGAGTTTTTACCTGATGCAACTTCTTTAAGCGTGTCAGGACCTGCCCCAAGGTATTCATATTCATAAGTAAGATCGACAGCTTCACCGATCACGCCAACTTTAAAACCACCTTCTAGGAAGCGTTTACGAAGCCTTGCGTTTACAAGTGCTGCTTCCCAACGGGGATTGGTTCCAACGAGAAGAACTGCATCGGCCTCTTCGATACCTGCAATAGAAGTATTAAAGAGATAAGCTGAACGATTTGTCGTATCAATTTTTGCACCATCTTGACGGCAATCAAGATTAGTCGACCCTAGATTGCTCATCAGATCTTTAAGAGCCAGCATTGATTCTGCGTCATTAAGATCGCCTGTAATCGCTGCAATCTCATTTCCTTTAAGCGGGGACAGCTTTTCTTTAATTGCAGCAAAAGCTTCGTCCCAAGTGGCAGACTTGAGTTTGCCATCAATACGGACATAAGGACGATCGAGACGTTGTTTATTCAGACCATCTGTAATGTAACGCGTTTTATCAGAAATCCACTCTTCGTTTACATCTTCATGAATACGCGGAAGGACACGAAGAACTTCACGGCCACGAACATCGACACGAATATTCGACCCAACAGCATCCATAACATCAACAGAGTTTACTTTTTTCAACTCCCATGGACGCGCATTAAAGGCATAAGGCTTGGAAGTCAGAGCACCAACAGGACATACATCAACCAGGTTTCCGGACAACTCAGTATTTACAGCCTTTTCCAAGGTTGTAATTTCAACAAGACCACCACGATTAAGAAGTCCCATTTCTTCTATACCAGCAACTTCAGTGGAGAAACGAACACAACGTGTACATTGAATACACCGGGTCATGATCGTTTTGATCAAAGGTCCCATGTATTTCTCTGTCGCCGCACGTTTGGTTTCCTTGTAACGCCCGTGGTCCAAACCAAAAGCCATGGCTTGATCCTGCAGATCACACTCTCCCCCTTGGTCACAAATAGGACAATCAAGCGGATGGTTGATAAGCAGAAATTCCATAACCCCTTTACGGGCTTTTTGAACCACTTCTGTATCTGTCTTAATGACCATTCCCTCACCAACCGGCATTGCACAGGATGCAATCGGTTTTGGAGCACGTTCCATCTCGACAAGACACATACGGCAGTTTCCGGCCACGGAAAGACGCTCGTGATAACAAAAACGAGGAACTTCAGCACCTGCAAGTTCGCATGCCTGAAGAACTGTCAGACCGTCTGCAACTTCGATTTCTTTACCGTCAATCGTCAACTTTGGCATCAGTCTCTCCTATTCCGCAGCTTGGCGAGCTTGCTTGTACTCGTTAATCCTGCGTTCGAGTTCCGGACGGAAATTCCGGATCAAACCCTGGACTGGCCAAGCAGCAGCATCACCTAGTGCACAGATGGTGTGACCTTCAACTTGCTTTGTAACATCCCAAAGCATATCAATCTCTTCAACATCCGCTTCACCACGAACCATGCGTTGCATAAGGCGGAACATCCACCCCGTACCTTCACGACAAGGTGTACACTGTCCACAGCTTTCATGCTGATAAAAATGTGACAACCTACAAATCGCTTCTACAACATCTGTGGATTTATCCATAACGATCACAGCTGCAGTTCCAAGGCCAGATCCTGCCTCGCGAAGAGCATCAAAATCCATCGTCATGGTATCACAGACGTGTTTTGGAAGCATTGGTACCGATGATCCACCTGGAATAATGGCAAGAAGGTTATCCCAACCGCCTCTGACACCACCCGCATGTTTTTCAATAAGCTCACGTAGTGGAATACTCATTGCTTCTTCAACATTACAGGGCTTGTTTACATGGCCAGAAATAGAGAAAATTTTGGTCCCAGTGTTGTTTTCACGACCAAATTGTTTCCACCAGTCTGCGCCACGACGCAAGATTGTTGGCGATACAGCAACGGTTTCCACGTTGGTAACCGTCGTAGGACAGCCATAAAGACCACAAGCCGCCGGGAAAGGTGGCTTCAAACGAGGTTGGCCTTTTTTACCTTCCAAGCTTTCAAGAAGAGCTGTTTCTTCACCGCAAATATAAGCACCTGCCCCACGATGAACATGAACATCAAACGCCCAACCCGAACCGCAAGCATCATCGCCCAACAGACCATCGGCGCGTGCTTGTTCAATTGCCGCTTCCAAACGGGTGGATTCCAAATAGTACTCACCGCGGATATAAATATAAGCCGTATGAGCGCCCATTGCGAAACCAGCAATCAAACACCCTTCGATAAGAGTATGCGGGTCATTGCGCATGATCTCACGGTCTTTACAAGACCCAGGCTCGGACTCATCCGCATTCACTACGAGATAGCTCGGACGACTCGAATCTTCTTTCGGCATGAAAGACCATTTGATGCCAGCTGGGAAACCAGCACCGCCACGACCACGAAGGCCGGAGTCTTTCATCCGGTTAACAATCTCTTCGCGACCAAGAGACACTAAATCTTTTGTATTTACCCAGATGCCACGTTTTTTAGCACCCTCTAAACCCCAGTCATCCTGGCCGTATAGATTTTGAAAAATACGATCTTTATCTTCTAGCAGATGCATCACTCACCCCCTTTTAGGGTTGTGCGCTCGCCTTCAGGCGCCGAGGTTAAACGACCTGTCTGCGACCCGATTGGCACATCTTTACCTGCGCGGAGTTCATCAACAATCTCGCTCATACGTTCTGGAGACAAATCTTCATAGTACCAGTTATTAATCTGAACCATCGGCGCATTGCAACATGCCCCCATACACTCGACCTCGACGACAGAGAAGAGACCATCCTCGCTGACATCACCGGCTTTACTTACACCAATTTTATCCATTGCAGCTTTGAGAATATTATCAGAGCCGTTCAACCAGCAAGGCGTTGTACGACATACTTGAATAAAGTACTTCCCAACCGGTTTGAGATTAAACATGGTATAGAAAGTTGCAACTTCATGCGCACGAATAGGCGCCATATCGAGATATTCAGCAACATATTCAATAGCTTCAGGTGGTAACCAGCCATCATTTTGTTTCTGTACGATATAGAACAAACTGATAATGGCACTGGCCTGACGGCCTTCTGGGTATTTAGCAACAATTTTTTCAGCTTCACGAAGGCTTTCTTCGGTAAACTTGAAATCGCCTGTTTTAGCTTTTGGAAAACTACTGGTTTTCATCGGTCGACCTCGCCAAAGACGATATCCATAGATCCAAGAATTGCCACGCTATCGGCCAACATATGACCACGACACATGTAATCCATGGCCGCAAGGTGCGCAAAACCCGGTGCTTTAATTTTACAACGGTAAGGTTTGTTTGATCCGTCAGAAACAAGATAGACACCAAACTCACCTTTAGGTGCCTCAACGGCCACATAAGTTTCCCCTGCCGGAACATGGAAACCTTCTGTGTAGAGCTTGAAATGATGGATCAATGCTTCCATCGAACGCTTCATATCATCTCGACGTGGAGGCGTTACCTTGTGATTAGGAGCAAGAACAGGCCCTTCAGGCATATTCTCAATGCACTGTTTCATTATACTTAATGACTGGCGCATTTCTTCGATACGGACGAGATAACGATCAAAACAATCGCCATTTTTTCCAACAGGAATGTCAAAGTCGAGCTCGGCATAACAATCGTAAGGTTGGGATTTACGCAAATCCCAAGCAACGCCAGATCCGCGAAGCATTGGACCAGATAATCCCCAATCCATAGCTTCATCAAAGTTCATAACCCCGATATCTACGGTACGTTGACGGAAAATTCGGTTTTCAGTCAATAGACCTTCAAGGTCATCGAGGAATGCAGGATAGTTATCAATAAAAGTAGAGATATCGCTTAGCAGTCCAGCTGGAAGATCCTGATGAACACCACCTGGGCGGAAATAGGCTGCGTGCATACGTGCACCACAGGCTCTTTCGTAAAATTCCATCAAAATTTCACGTTGCTCAAAACCCCAAAGAATGGGTGTCATCGCACCAACATCAATTGCGAAGGTCGTAATATTAAGAATGTGATTTAATATACGTCCAATTTCACAATAAAGTACGCGAATGTATTGACCACGTTTTGGCACCTCAATGTCGAGCATCTTTTCAACAGCAAGCGCAAAAGCGTGCTCTTGGTTCATTGGCGCGACATAGTCAAGTCGATCAAAATATGGCAGAGCCTGAAGGTAGGTTTTATACTCTATCAGTTTCTCGGTACCACGGTGTAACAGACCAATGTGCGGGTCAGCACGTTCAATAATTTCCCCGTCCATTTCAAGAACAAGGCGAAGAACACCGTGAGCAGCTGGATGCTGGGGGCCGAAGTTTAGCGTAAGCGGCTTAATTGTTGCTTCAGCCATTAAGCAGTTCCCCCTTCTTTTTCTTGCTCTGCTTTCTCATCACCAGGAAGATTTATGATACCCTCCCAAGGACTTGAGAAGTCAAAATTACGAAACTCTTGAGCAAGTTTAACAGGTTCGTAGATAACGCGCTTTTGCGTTTCGTCATAACGGACTTCCACATAACCTGTAAGAGGAAAATCCTTACGAAGTGGATGCCCCTCAAAACCATAGTCCGTAAGCATACGGCGCAGATCCGGATGATTGGCAAAAAAGATGCCGTACATGTCCCAGATTTCGCGCTCATACCAGATCGCAGAGCTAAACAAAGGAGCAACCGATTCAATCGGCACATTCTCTGTCGCAGCGATTTTGACTTTTATACGCTGATTGTGGGTCAGTGAAAGAAGACAGTAAACGACCTCGAAACGCAATTCACGGCTAGGATAATCCACAGCCGTTTGCTCTACGAGTTGTCTAAACTGACAATTCTGATTGTCTCTTAAGAACTTTAGCACTTTGAGAAGAGTATCAGCTTTGGCCCAAATAACGAGTTCGTCATTTTTAAGCTCAGAGCCAGTAACTGCTTCGCCCAAAGTGGTAGCGATATAATCGCTTAAGTCCAGTAAAGCCTGATTCATATGGTTCACCAGTTTTAGGAATGCCGAAAAGGCTTACCTGCGGAATTTCGCGGTACGTTTGATTTTCTTTTGGAGCTGCAAGATACCATAGATGAGGGCTTCTGCCGTTGGCGGGCACCCTGGCACATAGATATCAACAGGAACAACACGGTCACAACCACGTACTACAGAATAGGAATAGTGGTAATACCCCCCACCATTTGCACAAGACCCCATTGAGATGACCCAACGAGGCTCTGGCATTTGATCGTATACCTTGCGAAGCGCTGGTGCCATTTTATTGGTCAGCGTTCCTGCAACAATCATCACATCTGACTGACGCGGTGAAGGTCTAAATACCATGCCAAAACGGTCAAGATCATAACGGCTACAAGCCGAATGCATCATCTCAACAGCGCAACAAGCCAAGCCAAATGACATGGGCCACAACGACCCTGTCTGTGCCCAGCCGGCGAGTTGATCCATCCGCGCCAAGACAAAACCGCGATCAGCGAGCTCTTCGCCAACATTTTGCAAAACCAAGTCTTGCTCAGGTCCAGGAGGCAGCGGAGCTCCATCCTTGAGAGCTGGATTAGAGATTACTCCCATTCCAAAGCCCCTTTCTTCCATTCGTATGCAAAACCAATCGTCAAGATAACCAGGAAGATCACCATAGACCAGAAACCAAAAAGGCCAATATCACTTAAGGATACAGCCCAAGGAAACAGGAAGGCGACTTCAAGATCAAAAATAATGAAGAGGATAGCTACCAAGTAGAAGCGAACATCAAAACGACCACGCGCATCATCAAATGCTTCGAAGCCACACTCATAAGAACTCATTTTCTCTAAATCAGGGCGTTGCTTCGCCATGATAACAGATGCCAGCAACATAGCAGTTGCCAAGCCTACCGCTATACCGAGAAAGATCAAAATCGGCAAATACTCTGCCAACATTCCATCTAAGCCCATCTCTCCATTCAATCTGTACAATGGGTATCGTACAAATCGCCTTTCATGTCGTATATGACAAGAAGCCTTAACGGCTCTATTTTTTGGTATGTCCTTAATATCGCCCAAAGACGACATAAGCAAACATAGAATCGCCACAATTTTTAAAAAAATCGTGTATTCCGAGTGCTTGAATCAAGTATTAACCCGAAGAACTTAAGAAATTACTTTAGTCCAGCAGGATACTCGATTTACAGATTTTTGGTATACTAAGAAGTGATGGCGAGGATGACGAGACTTGAACTCGCGACCTCTGGCGTGACAGGCCAGCGCTCTAACCAACTGAGCTACACCCCCGCAGAAGGTGCCATCGACGGAAGATTAAGTGGCGAGGATGACGAGACTTGAACTCGCGACCTCTGGCGTGACAGGCCAGCGCTCTAACCAACTGAGCTACACCCCCACATAATCTTCCCTGCGGACGAGGGTTTATTTAGTGTAGTACCCTCCCCCTGTCAAGCGACTGAATAGATTCTTCTTTGTTTTTTACATCTTTTTTGCAAGAAGGCTAAAAATCCTAGAAAATCCTTTAGCTTCAATGCTCTACGAATCGTATTTGGCGACCAAACTTTATTGATAAATACCGATTAAGGCGCTGGAAGAATTCTCGTTTTAATATAAATGATCGACGATTCTATTCGTGAGAAAAAAGTAATACCGAATCAGTTTTTAATTAGCATTATTTAAAATAATTTCGACGCTTAATCTCTGACCAAAACTTAAAGTCTTTATTACGGGAACAAAACTCGGCTAGGAACAAAATACATCCGATATCGATGAGCAATAGATCGAATATAAAAAAACGGCATCCTATTTCTAGGATGCCGTTTTTATGAAGACGCCTGGTGGGCGATGACAGGCTCGAACTGCCGACCCTCTCGGTGTAAACGAGATGCTCTACCAACTGAGCTAATCGCCCACCAGATGTCCCCGTCTGATGAAGAGGGTTTTAAGGTGATTCGGATACCTTGGCAAGAGTAAAAATACAGAAAAATAACATTAAATATAAAAACTTTGCTTCAAAACAAAAAAAAACCGGTTGGCGAAACGCCAACCGGTTTTTTAACAATAACAACAAACAGTTATTTATTGTTCACAGCATCTTTAAGACCTTTGCCGGCCTTAAACTTAGGCTGCTTAGAAGCAGGGATCTGGATTACTTCACCAGTACGTGGATTACGGCCTTGTGATGCAGCACGCGCGGCTACACTGAAAGTACCAAAACCAACGAGACGAACTTCATCGCCACCAGTTAGTGCGCCAGTAACGGCTTCAAATACACCATCAATAGCTTTACCAGCATCTGCCTTTGACAGACCAGTTTTTTCAGCTACAGCTGCGACCAAATCATTTTTATTCATGTTGACCCCCCCTCTAATGTTACGGGTAAGATTAAAAAAAGTATCTAACGACTTTCTTGATTGTGCGGTGATTGTAGATCGCTATTGGTTGTGACGTCAATGCAAGAAACGACCGAATCCCAAGGGTTTTGACAGCATTTTATCTATCTTGCCCCAGAAAAAGCACAACTAGTGCGTAATTACGCCTTCACGATCACTCTCAACATGCTTTTCAGAGCCTGTTTCCTCCACCCAATCCTCTATAGGTGTTAGATTCTCTGACAACGCTACTTTGAGAACCTCATCAACCGTAGCGCAAGGGATTACCTTAAGTCCCTGAAGCACGTTATCAGGAATATCAGCTAAATCTTTTTCATTTTCACTTGGAATTATAACGGTCTTGATGTTTCCACGAAGCGCAGCCAACATTTTTTCTTTAAGACCACCGATTGGAAGTACTCGACCACGTAAAGTTACCTCTCCCGTCATAGCAACATCATGACGAATCGGTATTCCAGTCAACACAGAGACGATTGACGTAACCATAGCAACACCTGCAGAAGGACCATCTTTAGGAGTCGCTCCTTCAGGAACGTGTACGTGAATGTCTTTTTTATCGAACAAAGAAGGTTTGATACCAAACTCAAGGCTTCGACTTTTGACATAGTACTCTGCCGCTTGAATGGATTCTTTCATCACTTCGCCAAGCTTACCTGTCGCAGATACTTTTCCTTTACCAGCAACAGTTACAGATTCGATGGTTAAAAGCTCGCCACCAACTTCCGTCCAGGCAAGTCCGGTAACCACACCAACTAAATCTTCCTGCTCCGCTTCGCCATAACGATATCTTTGAATACCAGCAAAGTCGCCAAGATTTTCAACAGTAACGTGAACAGTCTCAACTTCACCCATTTCAATATTTTTAATCGCCTTACGCAAAAGCTTGGCAATTTCACGTTCTAGATTACGAACACCAGCCTCGCGCGTGTAGTGCTGGATAAGCTTCCGAAGAGCTTCATCGTCAACTTTCCATTCACCCGCTTTAACGCCATGATCTTTTAATTGCTTTGGAATTAAGTGACGGATAGCAATTTGAAGCTTTTCATCTTCAGTATAACCAGGGATACGAATAATTTCCATTCGATCCAAAAGCGGCTGAGGCATACGAAGCGAGTTTGCAGTCGTAACAAACATTACATCAGAAAGATCGTAGTCGACCTCAAGGTAATGGTCATTAAATGTATTATTTTGCTCAGGATCCAGCACTTCAAGAAGAGCCGATGAAGGGTCTCCCCGCCAATCATTCCCAAGCTTGTCGATTTCATCCAAAAGGAAAAGTGGATTAGAAGACTTTGCTTTCTTCATGCCTTGAACGACTTTACCAGGCATAGATCCAATATAAGTTCGGCGATGACCGCGAACTTCGGATTCATCACGTACACCACCGAGGCTCATACGTACAAAGTTACGACCAGTGGCCTTCGCGATAGACTTACCCAAAGATGTCTTACCAACACCTGGCGGTCCAACGAGACACAAAATCGGCCCCTTAACCTTACGCATGCGTTGCTGAACAGCCAAATACTCAAGAATACGCTCTTTAACCTTCTCAAGACCAAAATGTTCCTGATCAAGTATATCACCGGCACCAGGTATATCTTTTTTGATTTTTGACCGTTTTTTCCAAGGAATAGAAAGAATCCAGTCGAGATAATTACGAACAACTGTCGCTTCAGCAGACATCGGGCTCATATTACGAAGCTTTTTGAGCTCAGCAGTCGCCTTTTCACTCGCCTCTTTGGTCAATTTTGTTTTCGTAATTTTTTCTTCGAGTTCGGCAAGTTCGTCGCGGCCATCTTCCCCTTCACCAAGTTCTTTTTGAATAGCTTTCAGCTGCTCATTCAAATAGTACTCGCGTTGAGTTTTTTCCATTTGGCGCTTTACGCGATTGCGAATTCTCTTCTCAACTTGCAGGACACCGATTTCACCTTCCATGAATCCGTAGATTCTTTCCAGACGTTCAGCAATTGTTTCACATTCCAACAATTCCTGTTTTTCAGAAATTTTGAGAGAAAGATGAGAAGCAACTGTATCTGCAAGTTTACCGGATTCATCAATCTGGTTAATAGACACCAGAACTTCCGGAGGTATTTTCTTATTCAGCTTAATGTATTGCTCGAACTGAGAAACCACACTGCGGGTCAACGCATCAAGTTCACGCTCATCCCCTTCGTCATCATCAAGAGCGACGGCTTCAGCTTGAAAAAACTCTTCATTATCAGAGAATTTTATTATTTTAGCCCGACGCACCCCTTCGACAAGAACCTTCACTGTTCCATCAGGAAGTTTCAGTAACTGAAGAACAGTGCCGATTGTACCTACAGAATAGATATCAGAAGGGCTGGGATCATCTTGAGAAGCATTTTTTTGAGTAACAAGCATGATTTGCTTGTCCTCTTTCATTACATCCTCAAGCGCACGAACGGATTTATCCCGGCCGACAAAGAGAGGTACGATCATATGCGGGAAAACAACAATGTCACGCAAAGGGAGTACGGGATAAATATCTCCGTGAGAAACTTCCAACATATATCCTCACAAGCTCGATGGCTTAAAAACGGAATTGAGGGAGGTGAAAACTCACCTCCCCATAAACTACACTTCTTATTAAATAAGAAACCCTACCAAACCTTCAAGTCCCGGTATCGGAAAATAAGGCTGTTAGGAATCAGTGCCGGTATCTTCTTTGCTCTCGCCATATATATTAAGTGGCTGTGCATTACCGAGCACAACTTCACTATTAATGACAATTTCTTCGACACCTTTTAGACCTGGCAACTCAAACATCGTATCCAGAAGAATACCTTCCATAATGGAGCGGAGCCCACGAGCGCCCGTTTTGCGTATAATTGCTTTTTTAGCAATTTCAAGCAAAGCACCATCTGTAAAGGTAATAGCAACATCTTCCATCTCGAAAAGACGTTTGTATTGCTTGACTAATGCATTCTTAGGTTGAGACAAAATCTCAACAAGAGCATCAGCATCAAGATCTTCCAGAGTTGCGACGACAGGTAAACGACCGACAAACTCAGGAATAAGCCCGAACTTCAAAAGATCTTCAGGCTCAACTTCACGCAGAATATCTCCCATCCGGCGTTCATCAGGACCAACAACATCCGCGCCAAAGCCAATCGAAGACCCTTTGCCACGACTTGAGATAATCTTATCCAGCCCAGCAAAAGCACCACCAACAATGAACAAAATGTTTGTAGTATCGACCTGAAGGAATTCCTGTTGCGGATGCTTACGTCCCCCTTGTGGAGGAACAGAAGCAACTGTACCTTCCATTATTTTTAGAAGCGCCTGCTGAACACCTTCACCAGAAACATCCCGGGTAATAGAAGGATTATCAGATTTACGGCTGATCTTATCTACCTCATCAATGTAAACAATCCCACGCTGGGCGCGTTCAACATTGTAGTCTGCAGATTGAAGCAGCTTTAAAATAATGTTTTCGACGTCTTCACCAACATAACCAGCTTCAGTAAGAGTGGTTGCATCGGCCATTGTAAAAGGCACATCCAATATACGCGCCAAGGTTTGCGCAAGCAGCGTTTTACCGCAGCCTGTTGGACCAACAAGCATTATGTTAGATTTAGCGAGTTCAACATCGCCAGATTTATTACCATGCGCCAAGCGCTTGTAGTGATTATGCACAGCAACAGAGAGCACTTTTTTAGCGTGCGTCTGCCCAATGACATAGTCATTTAAAACGTCACAGATATCTTGTGGTGACGGAACCCCATCGCCAGATTTTACCAGTGAGGATTTATGTTCTTCACGAATGATATCCATACATAGTTCGACACATTCGTCACAAATAAAGACGGTGGGTCCCGCAATAAGCTTGCGAACTTCATGCTGGCTCTTGCCACAGAAGGAACAGTAGAGAGTATTTTTCGAGTCGTTATCGCTCGATTTTGTCATTGCGTATGAGCCTCGAAATCAATTCCCAACTAGGTCATGTTGACAGACAGACCCGACCCGCACAATGGGAAATTATCCATTAATAAACAAAAAACTCAGCGTTAAGCCTGATTTTTCGTCCAATTTGTTAAAGTCTAACAAACCTTCGTTAATGAACAGTTCCCTGTGCAGGTTTAATTATAAAAAAAACTATGATGAGCTTTCATCACCCGTCGCATCACTTTTGCGATGAGAGACCACTTCATCAATCAATCCAAATTTAAGCGCCTCTTCAGGTGTCATGAAGTTGTCACGCTCCATACCCGCTTCAATTTTTTCGATTGGTTGACCACAATGCTGCGCATAAAGATCATTCAAGCGCGAACGTGTCTTGATTATTTCTTTAGCGTGAATTTCAATGTCCGTTGCCTGCCCCTGAAAACCTCCAGAAGGTTGATGGATCATGACTTTCGCATTTGGGAGCGCATAACGTTTTCCCTTTGCACCAGCCATCAGCAATAACGAACCAGCAGACGCAGCCTGACCAACACACACAGTTGAGACCTGCGGTTTGATATACTGCATTGTATCGTACATTGCCAAGCCAGCCGTAACGACACCACCAGGTGAATTAATATAAAAAGAGATATCTTTTTTGGGATTATCTGATTCTAAAAAAAGCAACTGAGCACAAATCAAACTTGCGACCTGGTCATTAACTTGACCAGTTAGAAAAATGATCCGCTCTTTCAGTAGACGAGAGTAAATATCATAAGATCGTTCGCCACGGCTTGTCTGCTCGACAACCATAGGCACGAGAGTATTCATATATATATCGCGTGGATCACTCATGGCTTCCCCTCAAAATAAAACGCGTGTCGTAGATTAACCAACGAGTTTGGGTCGTTAACTATACTGTACCAAAAAGTAATATGGGTTGCGCGAGAGATTCGCACAACCCATACCACACGTTTAGTTATCAAAAAGCCGAGACTTAAGCGTCAGCTTCAGTCTTTTTTGCTGCAGCTTTTTTCGCAGGCTTCTTTGCAGCTTTCTTTGCTGGTGCTTTTTTTGCTGGTTTTTTCTTATCAGCTTCCGCGTTTTCGGCTTCGATTTCTTTCCGTAAATCTTCAGGTGAAATGGACTTTTCAGTCACTTCAGCTAGATCAACGATATAATCAACAACCTTGTCTTCAAAAACAGGAGCACGAAGATTAGCAAGAGCCTGTGGGTTCTTTTGATAAAACTCGAACACAGCCTGCTCTTGACCTGGATAGTTACGAGCCTCTTGAAGAAGCGCACCGTTAAGCTCTTCTTGAGTTACATCGATCTCGTTTTTAGTACCAACTTCAGAAAGAAGCAGTCCAAGACGAACGCGACGTACAGCAATGGCACGATACTCTTCTTTCAACTCGTCTTCAGATTTAGCAGCGTCTTCTTCATCAAGTTTGCCCTGTTCTTTGTCTGCTTCGATCTGTTTCCAGATACCATCAAACTCAGAATCAACCATTGATTCAGGAACTTCAAAATCATGGTTTTCAGCAAGCTGATCTAAAACATTACGTTTTAGGTGAGAATGAGCGATACGGTCGTATTCAACCTTTACTTGCTCAGCAACACGTTCTTTTAGTTTCTCGAGATTCTCTTCGCCGAGTTTTTCAGCCAAAGCGTCGTCGATTTCAGCAGGCGCTGTCTCTTCGATGTCTTTTACCTTAACTTCGAAGATAGCATCCTGACCAGAAAGCTTTTCGTTACCGTAACCTTCAGGGAAAGTAACGTTTACGGTTAAGTCGTCGTCGATGTTTGCACCAACAACTTGCTCTTCAAAACCAGGAATGAACTGACCAGAACCTAGTTCAAGTTTAAAATCATCACCGGCCATACCTGGGAGCGCTTCACCACCAACAGTACCTTTGAAGTCAATCGTAACAACATCGCCTGTTTTTGCTTTACGCTTTTTCTTCAACGGGTTTGTTGTTTTGTGATTTTCAGCGATACGACTTAAAGAATCGTCGACTTCGTCAGCGGGAACATCAACAGATAGCTTTTCCAGTTTCAGTTTGGAAAAATCCATTGGCTCAACATCAGGAATGATTTCGAAAGCTATTGTGTATTCAAGATCTTTACCTTCATCAAATGAAGTAACTTCGATCTTAGGCTGCATAGCAGGACGAAGACTACGTTCAGAGATAACTTCCTGAGATGTTTCATTAACCAGAGCTTCAAGCACTTCACCCATTACGTTTTTACCGTAACGTTGCTTCATCATAGCCATTGGGATTTTACCAGGACGGAAGCCAGGGAGCTTAACTTGTGTACTTAGCTCAACCAATCGGCTGTCGATCTTAGCGTCGATGTCCGCTGAGGACACAACCACCGTAAATTCGCGTTTCAGATTATCCGCGTTAGTCTCAGTTACCTGCATTTGCCGGCGACGCCTTTCATATAACAATAAAAAGACCTGGAAGGACAAAAAGCAAGCTGCCCGGGCAGCGCTGGCCTTCCAGGGTCAAACAAATTATTTTTCGAGTTGGTGCGGGTGAGAGGACTTGAACCTCCACGCCCATAAGGCGCCAGAACCTAAATCTGGTGCGTCTACCAATTCCGCCACACCCGCAATCATTCTCGATTTGGAGGGGTTTAATACATCAAGCCGAGGTACGCAACTAAGACTTTACTGTTTTTTGATTTTTTTTTGATTTTTAAGAAAAATATTTATCAAAAAGAAGCTAAATCCTAGGATTCATACCAATATCGTTACCTTGGTCATTATTTAGATTATTATTTACACCTACGACCCGAAGACGTCTTTAAGAATCTCTGTCGTTCTTGCAACTGGATTCTTACGAATCTGTACTTCTTCTTTTGCCAAATAGTAAAAAAGCCCATCTAAAGCCTTTCCAACAGTATAATCTGTAAGGTCAGACTTCACATCTGGCACAAAGGGAATGGTTTTATAATTTGAAATCATATCCTCATAAGATTCAACAGCACCGACTTCAGACAACGTTTTATCAATAATAGGTTTAAACTTATCTGTAAGATCAGGGGTCATTTTTTCTTTAAAGTAACGTGTCGCTTCGTCATCGCGCCCATTATAAATGCGTTTTGCATCATCAAGCGTCATCGCACTGATTGCATTTAAAAACAATTCTTTGGCTTCAACTGCAGCTTTTTCTGCCCCACGATTAAGTTTGAGTTCTAAGTCATCCGCCATAGAAGAAAGCCCGACCGTACGCAGGGCGCTTTGTACCTTTACTAAAGCGTCCGGAAGCGGGATATGAATTTGCGTATCGCCGTTATAGCCATTTTGCAAACTAACCTGATCAACCACACGCTCCGACCCCACACGCAAAGCCTCTTTCAAGCCCGTTGAAATTTCTCCAACAGACAAATCACCTGCATTCGTCGCCTCTTCACCACCCAACAACTTCAGGCCCTGCCCCAGCAAATCTCCTTGAGCGGGCACTGTGGCCATAGAAACCGCCAACACCAACGGAATACTGTAAATAACTTTAAGCATAATTTTTCTAAACTTCCCAAAATACTATATAGAGAAAATAAGACTGATCGTCTTTCTTGTCATACTCATCAATATAGTTGAAATTAATACAGAAAACAGAACGTAATTATACTTAAATTTTAAACGTAAAATTATCGATTCGCTTCGCGTCCCATTTAAACCACACAAAAAAGCCTCGAAAGAATACCTCCAAGGCTTTTCAAATTCATATGATCAAATGTAATTACGATTAATTTAGCTAAATGGCTTCGCAATACCGTTCAGAAAAACTTGATAAACCAAGAGTTCTAAAGTCCTCAAATCCTATACTGCTGTCACCATCAACAGAAATAGCAAAGTGAACGTGCGGAATACCAAAAGTATCCGTTTTGACTGTAAGAACCTTAGCTGTCTCAATAACTCGATGTGGATTTACATATCGATATTTGTGGCCAACCTTAACTTCATCAGATTCACGTCTGAACTTATAAAAACTGTCGACAAAAGACATACCATCTACCTTATTTGCGAACACACCTGTCTACATGACTAAGTGAGTAATAACAGCCAGCTATTAAATAATCGTAAATAAATAGATCAAACACTTGCTAATTTTTTTGTAACTTAAAGGACTTAGCTAAAACAAACTATACTCTACCTCTTAACACTTCGAAAAAATATTTTTCGTAACAAGCCCATCGCTTACTGGCTGATTATGTCCAGCCAAGTCAGCCACAGCACAACTTACAGCCGCTTCAGGCACTCAGAGTTCCGGGCACCACTTACATCATCCCCCTCAAGACCTTGCGCAAAGTATTTCTATAATAATACCGACAAGGAAATCCCCTGCACTACTCCAAGTAAAATGCCTTGTTATATTTGAATTGATAACAATACGTCCTATTCTGAGAGTGACTGGTTATTCCGGAGCTTAATCACGAATAAGCGCAATTTATGGAAATCATTTAACTTAAACAAGTTATCACTTAAATTATAGACCGGAGCTATCGACGAGGATTAAATTTTGGCTTGGGAACAAAAAGAGAGCCAATTCCAGCATACCCGCGTGGGTTTTTAACAGGCTTGGAGACATCAGAAAATTTAATGACAGACTCTGAATCAATTTTTTCTGGTGCAGGGTTAAAGTCAGGTGATTTAGCTTCACCATCTGTAACAGGAACACTGACCACAGAAGCAGAAGTCTCGGATAACACCTCAGGAGATACAGGAACATTTAACCCCGACAAATCAGCGTCTAAAATTTGCGTTTTCGGCTGTTCTTTGATTTCAGAAATTGCAATTTCAATTTCAGCAGCCTTTGCTACGGCACGTTTATTACCTGCTTTTGCTGATTTTTGATACCATTTACGCGCCTCAAAATTATCCTTTGGGACCGACAATCCCAGACGGTAAACCTCACCCAGTGCGTATTGCGCGCCATCAACACCATTATTTGCCGATTGATGAAACCAAAACACTGCTTGTTCTATATTTTGCTCAGTTCCTTCTCCGCGAAAATACGCTAAACCAAGATTGTATTGAGCCATCGCATGCTTAGACTGCGCAGCTTGTTGCCAATATGTGACGGCCTTTTCCTGATTCTCTTCGACACCGAGCCCCCGAGCGAACAGTCGACCAAGATTATTCTGTGCAGCGGCTCCCCCCTGATCGGCGGCCTTGCCATACCACTTAATTGCTTCTTTATATTGAGGATTCCCACCCTGATCTGCCGTTTCATACAGCTTCCCAAGGCTATATTGCGCTCTTCCATCTCCAGCTTCCGCAAGAGGCAGCCAAAAAGATAACGCCAAAGCGTGATCCCCCTGCTCAAAGGCCTCTACGCCCTCCAGATAGTCATCTGCATAACTAGGATTGAATGAAAATAAAAAAAGACTTACTGCAATCACAGTAAAACTAAAGGCTCGTGTCATACGTCTGGTGCCCTACGAATCTAAATGTATGTAAAGAACCTACATAAGAGATCAATATGGCTCAACAATGTCCTTGAACTAAATATTATTTGATTTGTTCAGGCACATCTTTATCGGGGTACAAAGCAAGACAGGTGAATTGCAAAAGCTTTTCACGATTACCAGAAGACATAATGACGCGAACACCAATTTGATTTTCACCATGCCACATCACTTCACCTTGGAAATTACCTGCAATTGAATGCGTTAACGTAACTTCCTTACCCACATCAGCACCAAGGTTGCCCTTGAGACAAAATCCACCAAAAGACAGATCCGCAATGGTCGTCATAACAGACTGTCCATCTCTATCCACGACTTTGAGTGATATTGGCTCTGAAGCAGAAAACCTTTGAGCCTGGCGCCTATCTTCTCCAACGGCAGCACTATTTTCCATAACCCTTGCCTTTAATTTGATTCAACATTCCTATAAAATTAATGATAAATCACAACAAACTAAGCAGTGGTTAATAAAACAAACAACGCCTGACAGTTACCACCCCCAACGCTTTAACCATGTTCTTTTAAAGAATTTTCCAACGGCCTATATAAAATATAGACAAAAAAAGCGGCCTATTAAATATGGCCGCCATAATTAGCGCAATCACGCTCAAGGTTTAAGATGAAATGGGGTGGCTGAGGGGACTTGAACCCCCGGCCCCCGGTACCACAAACCGGTGCTCTAACCAACTGAGCTACAGCCACCACAAAGTCATCGTCAATCGAGTATAGTCTCGACCGATGAGCGAGCTTTTATACGCATCCGCCGAGTGCGTCAAGCGCAACTATTCACTTCTTGAAAATTGTTTAACAAAATCACATTATATGTCCATAAATATGCACTTAGTCATTCAAAATAATTTAAAATCAATGAAGTCATTGATGATGCAGTGGATAGTGCCACTTGAGAAACTACGTAGCAGTTTTTATGATTTTGTATAACTAGCAAAAATGAATTGTCTCGATGACTTAAATCATACAAAAAACAACATCACTGCCCTTTTAATAATCAACATATCTCCTACATGCACATTTATTGTGCACTTATAGTTTTATTTTTAATCAATATGTGACGCAGAATACCAAGAAACCCCAAAACCCTACGTAAAATAGTTGGCACACATCATGCAATAATACGGGAAAAGAAAATGGACGAAAGAGCCGCCCCTTACTGATGCTGGAGCATTCGGACACATGAAAAAGATTGAAGCGATCATTAAGCCCTTTAAGTTAGACGAAGTGAAGGAAGCCCTTCATGAGGTTGGTATCAAAGGCATTACAGTTACAGAAGCTAAAGGATTTGGTCGCCAGAAAGGCCATACAGAACTTTACCGCGGCGCAGAATATGTTGTTGATTTTCTTCCTAAGGTAAAAGTTGAAATTGTGCTTGAAGACGAACTTGCAGAACGGGCCGCAGAAGCGATACAACAAGCGGCACAAACTGGCCGTATAGGCGATGGTAAAATCTTTATTAGCCACATCGAAGAAGTCATCCGCATCAGAACAGGCGAACGCGGTAGCGACGCTATTTAATTATCTATCAAAAATACTCCACTAAGGAGTACATATAAGTACAAAGGAAAGAGCTTTATGTCTGACGTACAAAGCGTTCTTGATCTAATCAAGGAAAACGAAGTTGAATTTGTTGATTACCGTTTCACTGACCCTCGTGGCAAATGGCACCACATGACAATGTGCGCGTCTGCCGTAGGTGAAGACGAACTAGAAGACGGCATCCTGTTTGATGGCTCTTCCATCGAAGGCTGGAGAGCAATTAACGAATCAGACATGATCATCAAGCCAGACCTAACAACTGCCGTTATGGATCCCTTCTCTGCACAGTCACAGCTCATTCTTAGCTGTACCGTCTACGAACCAGATTCAGGTCAACTCTATAACCGTGACCCACGTGCGACTGCTGAACGTGCAGAAGCCTACTTACAGTCTACGGGAATCGGCGACACAGTATACTTTGGTCCAGAAGCTGAATTCTTCCTTTTCGATAACGTTCAGTTTGACACCAACAGTCACAGCACATTCTTCCAACTCGATGATGAAGAATCTCCGCACATGACTCGTGCTGAAATCGACGGCGGCAACTCAGGCCACCGCCCTCGGATCAAAGGTGGCTACGTTCCAGTTGGCCCCGTTGACACTGGTACAGATATTCGTGCAGAAATGGTTACTGTTCTCAAAGCTATGGGCGTCGAAGCTGAAAAACATCATCACGAAGTTGCCCCTTCCCAGCACGAACTCGGTGTTAAGTTCAGCACTCTGGTTCGCGCTGCTGACGAACTTCAGATTTACAAATATGTTGTTCAGAACGTCGCCCACTCTTACGGCAAAACAGCAACCTTTATGCCAAAGCCAGTCGCAGGCGATAACGGGTCTGGCATGCACTGCCATATGTCAATTTGGAAAGAAGGCGTACCTACTTTTGCGGGAGAAAGTTATGCCGGACTATCTGAATCATGCCTTTATTACATTGGCGGTATAATAAAACACGCAAAAGCTTTGAACGCCTTCACCAACCCATCAACCAACAGTTACAAACGTTTGGTGCCCGGTTTTGAAGCACCTGTTCTTCTTGCTTACTCAGCTCGCAACCGTTCTGCATCCTGTCGCATTCCACACGGATCAAACCCGAAAGCTAAGCGTGTTGAGGTCCGTTTCCCAGATCCAGTTGCAAACCCATACCTTTCATTCTCAGCATTGTTGATGGCTGGCCTTGACGGTATTCGCAACAAAATCCACCCTGGCGAAGCAATGGACAAAGATCTTTACGATCTTCCGGCAGATGAACTTAAAGATATCCCAACTGTTTGTGGCTCTTTAAGGGAAGCTCTCGATGCCTTGGAAGCTGATTACGAATTCTTAATCGCTGGCGACGTCTTCTCCAAAGACCAGATTGACGCATACATTGCACTTAAAAAAGAAGAAGTACTCCGTTATGAAATGGCGCCTCATCCTATCGAATTTGATATGTATTACAGCGCTTAGAATTAAGAGTTAACCAACCCACTAACAGCGGTTGGAACCTAAAATGATAAAAGCCTCCAGTTTTCTGGAGGCTTTTATTTTACGTAACAGATCAATTTAATACAGGTGGCTTATTAAAAAACTCGGGGCAAAACTAAAATAATCGTAACATCGCAATTTATGGATCGCGCTATCTTTAAAGAACGAAATATGATCAGAGTTCCAACCACCTCATCTTTTTTTATTTAAAGTAGCCAAACAATTGATTGCTTCAAGCAGGCGCCAAACTTGTATCACCAGATCCTGCAAGGAAATACAATCGCACCATTTCCGGTAAACTCTTTACTTCAAGCTTCTCCATAATTCGAGCCCGATGAACCTCAACTGTTCGAGTACTAATACCTAACTCATATGCGATTACTTTATTGAGTAACCCCTCTACAAGCTTGTCCAATACTTCTTTTTCCCGCGGAGTAAGCTTAGAAATTGTAGCTTCAGCCTGTTGCTTTAACTCCGCTTGCACAAAGTTAGTTTTGCTAACCTCAATTGCTTCAGTAACAATATTGATAATCTCAGTATCCGAAAAAGGTTTTTCAACAAAACTGTAGGCTCCAGCCTTCATAGTTTCCACCGCCTTCGGAATATCACCATGTCCAGAAATCATAACAACGGTAAGATTGCTTTCTTCCATTTTTATTCGTTTAAGAACATCGACACCGTTCATTCCCGGCATCCGAATATCTAGCAATACACATCCTGTAGACGAAAACAGGTCAGCAGACAAAAACTCCTCCCCCGATGAGAAGGTTTGAATTGTTGCCTCCAAATCAGATGATGCAATCAACAATTGCGTAGATTCACGTACAGCATCATCATCATCTATAATGTAAACATACATGGAATAACTCTCTATTTCTCAACTTTACCCAAAGCACAATCTAGGATTTACTAGACTATAAACTCACTGAAGAAGCCTACCGCGTCAATTAATCAATCCATTACCCTAAACTTGAAGAGCCAAACAAGATTAAGTTTAAACACTCGTAACTACAATATACAGGCTGACAAAATGGCCAAAGCCCAGAAGGTATTTTCACTTTAAATGATATTTTTAAAAAAACTATACTCTCTGTTGCATAGATTTTTCACAATTAGCTCCTTAATGGCAGCCATTGTATTTTCCTTAATATTCCTACGCCTTAGCGATCCTTGGCCTGTTAAAGTTTTGAGGTACAGCACCTTTGACAGCATGCAGGAGATTTCTCCTCGAGAAAAAGAATCAGATCAAATTGTTTTAGTTGAAATTGATGAAAACAGCTTAAGTAAAATTGGACAATGGCCTTGGCCGAGGAGTTCACTCTCTAAATTAACTGACACAATTTTATCTCAAAACCCAAGGTCACTTGGCATTGATATTATTTTTCCAGAGCCTGACAGAACATCACCGGACCTTATTGCCGCCCAAAATAAAAACCTGCCCAAGGGGATAAAAGATGCATTAGCAGCACTCCCATCCAACGATACCCAACTGGCCGAGAGCATTGATAACAACCCCGTAGTTCTTGGTATGGCCGTGGGATATGGGACCCAAAGAAAGATTCCGGATTCAACATCTGATAGCATCCTTATGATTGGCAAAGATGTTCGAAACGCAATACCCGAATACTCTCAAGTTCTAAGAAACATCCCTAGATTGGAGCAAGCTGCAAAAGCACAGGGCATATCAAATATCGCCCAAGACCCTGATGGTCTTATTAGAAGAATTCCTTTTGTATACAATATCAACGGCACTCTAGTCCCGGCGTTTGAAACGGAAATTTTAAGAATCAGTTTAAATAACACCCCCACAGAAATCATTTCAAACAACTCAAAAATCAAACAAATCAATGCGGGTGGCCTGACATTCAATACAGACCAAAGTGGCAGTGCCTGGATCTATTTTTCAAACAAACCAAACACGCAAACTGTTTCTGCAGAGTCTGTATTATCAGGAAATGTTTCAAAAAGCTTTTTTACCAACAAAATTGTTCTCGTGGGAGTAACGGCCGTTGGTATAGCCGATTACACTCCTTCTCCCACAGGCCAAAACCTTTCCAGTCTGTCGCTCCACGCCCAAGCGTTAGACAGTATGCTAACAAACACCCTACTATCACACACACATCTATCTACCAGTATTGAACTCATATTTTTTCTTATAATAGGTATTGTTTTGATATGGGTGGCAAACAGTTATGCCGCGTTGGAGTTAACAGTTGCATTTGCTATCCTATGTTGGTCAATCATTCTGGTCTCTTGGGGCGGCTTTTCATACCAAAAGCTTCTTATTGACCCCACTCTAGCTCTCATCCTCACCTTATCACTTTACCTGATTGCAGCATCTGCAGGTTTTTTCCATGAACAAAAGCAGCGACGTTCGGATGCCAAGGAAGCTTTCCTTAGAGAGAGAGAGAAAGAAACTCGCATTCGCAAACTGCAAAACGAACTTATGCACACCATAGGCAAGAGTTCCGTTCAAAAGCTATCCTCTTCAATCGCGCACGAAATGAACCAACCTATGGCCGCGATATTCAATTACACAAATGCTGCTCGAAGAATTCTTGAAAAAGATGACACAGATAAAGATATGCTAAAATCTGTCCTCGGAAAAATTCTTACCCAAGCAGACCGTGGTAGCGATATATTAAAAAGTATTAGAGAGGGTGCCGAAACAGGTAAAACCTCTGTAAAAGCCCTTGATGTTAACCGCATCATAAAAGAAGAGGTAGAGCTGATAAAAGATGTCGGCGACGTGGAAACAGTCCAAATCATTCTGGCTTGCGATGGCGACTTACCGCTAGCTCTGGCAAATGAGATTCAACTCCACCAGGTTCTTTTAAACTTGATCAGAAATGCCGTTCAAGCAATTACCCACTCCGATACAGGCAAGAGCCTAGAGGGTGAAATAGAGATTAAGACAACTTGTAACTCCGATGGTATGATTCAAGTATCCATTAGTGATTCTGGCCCTGGCTTAAGCGATCAAGAAAAAGAAACCTTGTTTAAACCGTTTTACACAAGCAAAGAACAGGGCATGGGGCTCGGCTTAGCGATTTGCCGGTCCATATTAGAAGCATTGGGCGGATCATTATGGGTCGAGGAAAACAAAAAAGGGGGCGCAGTGTTTCACTTCACTCTCCCCCCTAGTTGATTGAGAAAACTATGCTTCAACGTAAAACCATGACTACACGTCGGTTCAAGGCTTTTTCTTTAAGCACATCCCCATCAGACAAAGGATCTTCTTCCCCGAGAGATTTAATATCTATCGCAGAAGCAACCACATCGTTTTGAAGAAGTAAATCACGTAACTGTCCTGCACGACGTAATCCTAATGCTCGATTATATTCAACTGATCCCGTAGAATCTGTGTGGCCAATCAAGCTGATATCAACGGTTTTTCGAGTTTTAATTTCAGCTAATACAGCATCGAAAATCACGCGAGAATCTTCTGTGAGGACATCGCTATCGAAACCAAAGAAGAAAAAGAATGAAAGTGGCTTAGGCGGTTGCGCCTCTTCGGTTTCAGCAACCAACTTAGCCACGATATCCTCAGACAATTCCCGAGGTTTTTTAGGGGCTTTATTATCAGAAGTTTCTACAACCGAATTAACTGCAGAAGTAATTTGAGTTCCATGCTCATTTGTAACGCTAATTTCACCTGCTTCTCCACCTTCTTCTGCGAGGAGAATAACATAATTTCCCCGAGGCGTAGAACAAGCAGCCAATGCAAGTAACGTTAAGGGAGCCAAAAGTCTCAGTATCGTTTTATTATTCATTGTTAAAGCACTCTCAGATTATGTCCAAAATAACCTTTGGATCTCTTCCGTAAATTTTTGGACGATTTCCCAATTTTTTATTCGGCATTGATAAAAAGGCGGGTCCCACGAACTGTAACAGTACCAGCAGGGGTCGTAATCTTCAGGTCTTCGTCTGGATTTTTACTTAATTTTGAGATTAACCCTGAAATATACAAAAGTGTCCCCTGAAAGATCTCCACCGCAAAAGCCAATTTATTATTATCTGGATCAAATGCAAAGTTTTCTAACTTCATCAAGGAATTACTTCCCAAAGAAATCAGCGTGTTATCTCTAAATGATACTCCCATAGAAGACTGCTCTTGGGTTTTCAAAATATCATCCTTAAAGAGAGGATCACCAAGCTTAAGAGGACGCTCTACAGAACCATTGATCGCAATACAGGCACCATTCAAAACCTTAACATAAGCAATAATTGGCCTATCATCAGCAAAGGCTGTAGAGCCAGCAAATAAAGGAAATGAAAACATCATCAAAAAGGCAAAAATCGACATTATTTTGCGGAACAAAAACATAGTTTCACAACCTTTGTGTTTAAAGATCAAAACGATACTCATATTAATACTGTGTTTAAATGAAAAACTGTTAAGCCACAATAACACAGTACGTTTTTACAATACCTATACTAATTAAGTTAAAATTGAAAAATGAAATAATAAATTTGAAGAAACGAGATCTTTCTTACATTCCTCATAAAGAGAATATATTAATAAAACATAACCTATAGATCATATTTAAAAAAAATTCTAAAAAACTAATCAATTTAATTACACTTATATTCCGCATTTTGATACTTCAACTACAAATCAAATAATCTAAAAACTGTTTTGTATGTATAAAATTGACATAAAAATTATTAAGAGACGCTAAAAAATACCCCCCACACAACTCTTCCACAAAAATAAACAACTATAACGTTAAAAAACATTGAACTTCATCAAAGACAATCACACAATTAAATGGTATTTTAGATAAAATAATAAATACTTTCTTTAAAAGAATCGCAGGGCTTTAATGTATATCCCCCCACTCTACTCGCGGACGGGAGCGGTTGTTACGCCAGAACCACCTCCGAACAGGGGCGCAGGTTTAAAAGCTGCGGCAGATACCATCTTAGAAGCCCAACCAATCAAACAAATATCCAGTGGAAATAATTCTAACCAAAAAACTCTGCCTCCGGCCACAGATGGCAGAGGAAGTCGTGTGGATATTCTTGTTTAATATTACAAATCATTTAACAGTTTATTATACATATGGAATCTGGAAAAATGAGTGCTCTCAAAAGCCATGGACCAGCTCAAATAATAAAGCATTTATATAAAATACCATGCTTCAAACACAACAAAAGCGCGGTCACATAGATCCGCGCTTTTGTTGTGTGTCTATAGTTCGTACTAAAACTTAAGCAGCAATACCTTCGCGCCAAGCGGTAGAAGATTTGCATGTCTTACAAATACGTTCACCAGGCCATTCGCTAACGAATTTTTCCCGGCACTTTAGACAGTTACGTTTTTTCTTTTCATAGATCCGGTCAGAAACCGGCTTAGTATTGGACTGATCGCTCATTCATCCCTCCGTAGGATCCGGCATCTTACACCTTACGAACCGTAGTCCTAGGTAATAGATAATTTTCTAACTTCTTCTATAGATTACATAGAAGAAATCGTCTCCAAGGCTCGTCTAGAGCCATCACAATCCGACACACCCCTTTTAGGGAAGTCATATGTTAAGTCAGATGAGAACTTAAAATTTGCTCTCGAAACAACAAATCATAAATTTGTGCCTATGAGATCGTGGCGATTCCGACAGTTTGCTACGCAGAGACAATGGTAGCTAGGAACGGAACAGAGACACACCCAAGGCGCTTTGTGCATTGCACACATACTAAATAGTGTAGTTGAGAAAAAAAATCAACAGTCATCTTGGAAATTCTAACATGTCAACGTATTTTCTGATACCCTTTTTGTGTGAATTCAATCAAACGACACTGTCTGTGTTTGGCCGCTATAGCCATCGACACTATCATGCGCACGTACGATAACAACTTTCACGCCTGCTGGAATTTTCACAGAAGACAAAGACCTCGTAAAGGGTTGCTCATTTTCATGGGGGTGGTGCAAAACTCTGGTGGCTATGACTTCCCCCGTCTCAGTGACAATATCCCACTTGTTCGCATAGTGGTCCCAACCTGTGTCATCGTGTCGCACTGTAACATTGAAACGCCAGCCTCCCCGACCATCCTTATGGGTTTCCACGGCAAGGACATCAGCTTCACCCGCTAAAGAGGTGTTCACAAGAAGCATCCCCATCGAAAAAAATATGATTAGGAAGACAGGGATATTTAAAACAAAATTTTTATGGCACTTCATACTAAATTACAACTCCAGAGAAAGCACAAAACAAATAGTTGCGATTTAAACAAGGATACCACCTGTATATCAGGGAATGATCCATCCAATCACTCACAAATTGGTGAAGCTTATTCTTCCCTTATATAAGTATGGTTTATTCAACTTGAATCGGAAATTTATTAAAGAGATTTTCAACTTCTAAAATCGGAAACAAAGACCTCCTCAACAATTACGATCTTAAATTGCATAAATATGGAACAAACCGTGATTTTCCTCTCATGAGGATCTTGCCTTCCGCTCAGCTGCAACTCATAATGCGATCATGTCAGATCTTTTTCAAACTTCCATCGCAGCTGAAACCTCCGAAGATTATTCCGCTAAGGATATTCAAGTCTTGGAAGGTCTCGAACCTGTCAGACACCGCCCGGGTATGTATATTGGCGGCAATGACGAACGCGCAATGCACCATTTGGTCGCCGAGGTTCTCGACAATGCAATGGATGAAGCAGTTGCTGGACACGCGACAAGAATAGATATCGAACTAGGCTTGGACAACCACGTAACCATTCGCGATAACGGACGCGGCATTCCTGTCGATGCCCACCCAAAATATACCGATAAATCAGCACTCGAAGTAATTTTAACGACCTTGCACTCTGGTGCAAAATTTACCCAGAATGCCTATGCCACATCTGGTGGACTACATGGCGTTGGCGTATCGGTCGTAAATGCCCTCTCTGATATCATGTACGTTGAAGTTGCCAGAGATCGACTGCTCTATAAACAAGAATACAGTAAAGGGCATCCGCAAACCAAACTGGAACAAATCGGCAAAACGAATAATCGTCGGGGGACCACCATATCGTTTCACCCCGACCCAGAAATATTCGAAGAAGGCAGTAGTTTCCGTCCCGCCCTTCTCTATAAAATGACACGATCAAAAGCCTACCTTTTTAAGGGTGTGCAAATTCGCTGGACATGTGAACCTTCCCTTTTAGAAGGCACAAAAATTCCAGAGACCGAAACCATTCATTTTCCGAATGGCTTAAAAGACTTTATCTCCTCACAATTGGGAGAGCGTCCCGCGCTAACCGCAGAATCTTTTGCTGGCGAAGCCGACTTTTCTGACCAACAAGGTCGTTTGGAATGGGCTATTTGCTGGCCTCGAGATGAACAAGGCTTTGTGAACTCCTATTGCAACACAATACCAACACCCGACGGCGGCAGCCATGAAAGTGGAATGCGCAGCGGACTGTTACGTGGTCTAAAAGCGTATGGCGAGCTTACAGGTGTAAAAAAAGCTGCCCAAATCACTGGTGATGACCTTTTAAACGGTAGCATCGCAGTCCTGTCAGCATTTATCAGAGATCCACAATTCCAAGGACAAACAAAAGATCGACTTGCCACACCTCTTGCTGCCAAACTTACCGAAGCGACAATCAAAGATCACTTTGATCTGTGGCTTTCGAGCAACCCTGAGAGTTCACGCCTGCTGCTTGAACGTATTATTGAGCGCTCTGATGACCGATTACGCCGACGTCTCGATCGTGAAACCAGCCGTAAAACTGCCACGCGCAAAGTCAGGCTTCCCGGTAAGCTTTCCGATTGCAGCAGCGGGAAATCCTTGGACACAGAAATCTTTCTGGTAGAGGGAGATTCTGCTGGTGGTTCTGCCAAACAAGCCCGTGACAGAAAAACCCAGGCTATACTCCCGCTTCGGGGCAAGATCTTAAATGTTGCCTCTGCTACTCCTGACAAAATAAAAGCAAATCAAGAAATTGCCGACATCTCTCTTGCGCTTGGATGTGGTACAAAAGGCCAGTTCGATAAAGAAAAACTTCGGTATGAACGCATTATTATTATGACGGATGCGGATGTCGATGGCGCACATATCGCTTCGCTTCTTATGACATTCTTTTATCAGGAAATGCCGGGGCTAATCGAAAGCGGTCATCTATATCTTGCTCAACCACCGCTTTACCGCCTCACTCAGGGCAGTAAGACAGTATACGCCATGGATGACGATCACAGGATTGAGCTGGAGAAGAAAGAGCTCACCGGACGCGCAAAAATCGAAGTCAGTCGATTTAAAGGCCTCGGGGAAATGCCCCCACGTCAGTTAAAAGAAACTACAATGGATCCGGCAAAACGAACCTTACTTCGTGTCAACATTCATAATAATGACGACCTGGACCCTGCAGAAAGCCAGCGAGATGCCGCAGACCGCGTAAATTGCCTGATGGGAAAAAAACCAGAATTGCGTTTCAACTTTATACAGGAAAACGCACAGTTCGTATCAGATATAGATATATAACTTAGCAGTCCTAAATTTACAGAAAAAATATCCTTCTGAGGATCGCCAAAAGCACTGATGAGACATCCTCATCGGTGCTTTTTCATGTCCGCCAAATCAACAAGCAAAACACAAAACATCCCCAAATTGCCGCTTTTTAGTCACAAACCACCTCCGTTTGAGCACAAAAGACATCCATACGTAGTGATAGACAGTGTGTACTTCTACGTAATAAGGCGGCAACTAGCAGGGCAATGGCATGATAAAAACACTCAAAAGAAACATAGAGAAGCGTCCCCTTTATCCTGAACATATTAACCGTATTTGGAAATCAGCTCTCATTGCCTTAGTCATGCTGTCTTCGACATCCGCACATGCAAACAGCGTCATCACTCCAACGCCTCAACCCTTTTCACAAGCAGGCAATCCATTCTTGGTAACGCCCAACGATATGAAACGGGGGTCACTACTTCTAAACGCGACAGAAGCCGGAAAAATGGTCGAGGCCACTCAGTTAGCGACAAACGTAGAGATAGATGTTAGTGGCCCTATCGCCAGAACAAAAGTCACTCAGCGATTTAGAAACCCTTCTCAAGGTTGGGTCGAGGGAACCTACGTCTTTCCCCTACCGGAAAATTCTGCAGTAGACACTCTTAAGATGCAAATTGGAGATCGCTTTATCGAAGGCACAGTCAAGCCGAAAGAAGAAGCAAAGATAATCTATGAGGAAGCAAAACGTACCGGTAAAAAAGCGAGCCTCGTTGAGCAACTCCGGCCTAACATGTTTACAAACTCGGTAGCGAACATTGGTCCTGGCGAAATTATCGTTGTTCAAATTGAATACCAGGAAACAGTAAAGCAATCGGATGGGATTTTCTCTCTTCGCTTTCCTATGGTCGTTGCCCCAAGATACAATCCAAAACCAACCATCGTGGAAACGGTTACTTTCAATGAAGACAGTAAATCAGGTAACAGCGGTTGGGGCATTATAAATGACCCAGTTCCTGATAGAGACAAAATCACCCCTCCTGTCTTTAACCCTGCAGAAGATTCAAAAACTAATCCCGTGTCTCTAACCATGCAATTGTCCTCGGGCTTCCCAATCGAAGAAATTAAAAGCCCATTTCATAATGTGATCACTGATTACAAATCCAAAGATCAAGTCACGGTTTCCCTGGCGGATGACATTGTCCCCGCAGATCGTGACTTCGAAATTACATGGAGAGCGCAGGCCAACTACGAACCCAGAGTGGCTTTATTCAAAGAAAACACGTCAAAAGGAGATTTTATTCTCGCTTTCGTCACCCCACCAAAACTGGAAGATATTCAGGGAGTTGAGTTCCAGAAAACGCCACGCGAAGTTATCTTTGTACTCGATAATTCGGGCTCTATGTCTGGTCCCTCTATGCGTCAAGCAAAAGATAGTTTGATATTCGCCTTGAGCAAACTATCACATCAGGATCGTTTCAATATTGTGCGATTCGACGATACATATGAAGTATTATTCTCTTCCGCTGTCGATGCCACCCAAGATAACATCAAAGTCGCCAAAAAGTTCGTCTCATCCCTAGAAGCGGACGGAGGTACAGAAATGTTACCTGCATTAAAAGCCGCTCTTTATGATGCAACTCCAGAAAATAACGATCTTTTACGTCAGGTAATATTTTTAACTGACGGAGCCATCGGTAATGAGAAAGAAATGTTTGATACTATCGTCAAACAACGCGGACGCTCACGTATCTTCACAGTCGGTATTGGTTCCGCCCCCAACAGTCACTTTATGAGCCGCGCCTCTGAATTTGGACAAGGTACCTTTACTCATATCGGCTCTGAACAACAGGTAAAAGAACGCATGACAGAGCTTTTTAACAAGCTTGAAAACCCTGTCATGACCAATTTAACAGCCACATGGACACACACAAACAATGTGGAGAGTAGCCCCTCTTCTCTTCCTGATTTATATAGCGGAGAACCCATTGTCATTTCAGCAAAATCTACTGCTTTCAGCGGAGAACTGGAGCTTTCCGGAAGATATAACAATCAACCGTGGACGATAAAACTTCCCTTAGATAAAGCCACAAATGGCCAAGGGATCGACAAACTCTGGGCAAGAAGAAAAGTTGCCGAATATGAAGGACAATACTTTCTCAGCGACGACTGGAACTCATTAGACAAGTCAATCACACAAACGGCTATCGATTATCATCTCGTCAGCCGTCTCACCAGCTTGATTGCTGTCGATACAACTCCTACGCGCCCTTTGGGTCAAGAGCTTACCAGTAAAGACATCTCCTTAAACCTTCCAGAAGGTTGGGACTTTGAAAAAGTATTTGGTGAAGGTTACTCAGATACATCGTCTCCATTACAAGATGCATCCCGTGATCAAACCTATGACTTGATTTCGATGAAGCCCACCAAAGCTGCAATGAACTCAGGAAGCGCAAAATCTATCCCTCTTCCTTCAACAGCAACTACGGCGGAGCTTAGAGTAATTGCAGGCCTCTTTCTTCTTCTCTTGTCTCTTTTCGTCTTTTTTCTTACTCGAAAAGGGGAGTTTAAGAGGCAAAGTAGGGCATAATGTCTTTCTCTCTATTTCATATAAAGCGAGGCGTAATCAAGCGCCTCCTTTTTATCCCCCTTCTTGTTGCTGGTATAATTCTAATAGGACAGGGATCTTACATAAATATCAAAGCTGCCGTCGCTCAGATCTTACTTGCAAAAGCATGGCAGGAAACAGTTGAAACAGGTTTAAAATCAAAAGCATGGCCATGGGCTGACACATTTCCAGTAGCGACTATTCAAATTCCCGGTAAAAGCGACGGGCGGGTCATCGCACTAGATGGCAGTAGCGGAGAAGCACTCGCTTTTGCACCAGGGCATCTTCACAACACCGCCCAACCTGGACAAACAGGAACCGCAATTTACGCCGCTCACAGAGACACCCATTTTGCTTTTCTAGAACAAACCCGTAAAGACGATATCATTGTGATTACTGATAGATTTGGCAAAACCCACAAATATCAAATTGATCAAATGCGTATCGCCCCTTGGGATCAATCCGGCATTAACATCCACACCGGAGGAAAACGAATAGCCCTCGTGACCTGTTGGCCCTTTGGCGCGACCACACCCGGCCCTCTACGATATATCGTAGAGGGCCGGTACCTCGGACAAAACTCTATAACAGAAGCAAAGTTACATAGGTCTTTTTAACCAAGCATCAAGTGCCGTGTTCACGAGATTAGGTTCTTCTACATTTGAAAGGTGGCCGCAGTCTTCAATTACCAACAAATCCGCCTCAGAAAGTCCTGCATGCATTTCTTCTGAACACTCCAATGGCGTAATAAGATCCTGTCGACCGCATATGATTTGTGTTGGACAGGTGATATTGTTCAGAATATCCAAATGACTTTCCCTGTCCAATATCGCCGTTTGCTGACGAACGAAAGCTTGTTGCCCGACCTCTTCGGCCATTTTGTAAATCTCACTCGTCAGAGACGTATCTTCCATTCGGTCTGGATGAATAAGCAAAGGCATCAAATGAGGAGTTACTCCTTTGAATTTACCTCGCCCTGCAAGGCTGAGAAGACCGCGTCTTCTTCGCTTCTGTTCAGGACTATCTGCCCGGGCCTTGGTATCAATTAATGCTAACCGCTTCACCCTTTCTGGAGCAATCCGCATTAACTCCAGCGCGACATACCCCCCCATGGATAAACCAACTAAATTGAACCTTCCTCTCACACTCTTCAAAACCGACAACGCCAGCTTTTCGATACTGTCTTCTTGCGCAAGGTCCGGGACCTCACACATATAGTGATCTTGAAAATAAGAAATTTGAGGCGCCCAAAGGCGCGCGTTACACAACAAACCCGGCAACAAAACCAAGCGTTCTTTTTCTGACATAAAACTACTTAACTTCTTTCAATAAACTCGAGAGGGCCTTGAATTCAGGCGTCCCAGCCTTTTTAAGCATTTCGAACATCACCATTTCACTCGATACAACTTCAGCACCGGATCTAATCATTCGCTCAAGACCCAACCTTTTATTTTCTTCGGTTCGAGACCCAACAGCATCTGCAACCACAAATACATCATACCGTTCGTCCAAAAGCTGGAGCACTGTTTGCATGACACAGACATGTGTCTCTGTTCCTGTCACAATAATCTGCGTCCGCCCCAAAGCGGCTAGAGCTTCCATAAAAGAGGCACAACCCACAGAGCTAAACGAAAGTTTTTCAAAGACGTTTTTAGAATCATAAAACCCTTTGAGACGCTCAATCGTACGTCCAAGACCTTTTGGGTACTGTTCCGTCACAAAGACGGGTACGGATAATTCAGTAGCTGTCTTCAAAACCAGATCATGTGATTGTAGTATTTTATCCAAGTCATTGATGGCAGGCGCCAATCTTTCTTGAACATCAATAACAACAACAACTGAATTCTCAGCATCCATTAGCATTTTGATTGCCCTATTTTTAAATAATCATCGCGACATAGGCATGTTAACGCTACAAATAAAGAGAGAAAAGCAGTCTAATTATTGAGCTATATTTTGACCTACAAAGCAAAGTAATACATTTTTTCACTCGAAATCGTAGTAAAAATTGACTTTTTCAAAGCAATCCGTATTATGCGCACGTCACTTCAGGAAGGCACGCGCTGAATTCGGCGTATTGCTGCTTTTTTTGACTATCGCTCAAACGCACTAAGGAATACATGAGCTTCTCTGATCTTGGATTAAATCCAAAACTCCTGCAGGCTGTCGAGGAAGTCGGATATACGACACCTACGCCTATTCAGGAACAAGCAATTCCCTACGTATTAATGGGTCGTGATGTTATGGGCGTAGCTCAGACAGGAACAGGTAAAACTGCTTCATTCACGCTTCCTATGATCGAAATGTTGTCCAGTGGTCGGGCACGCGCAAGAATGCCGCGCTCTTTGATCCTGACACCAACACGGGAGCTTGCTCACCAGATTTCGGAAAATTTCGAAAGCTATGGCAAGTACAGCAAACTAACGAAGGCGCTCCTTATTGGAGGCACTTCTTTTGCTGAGCAAACAAAGTTACTTGAGCGCGGGGTTGATGTTCTCATCGCCACGCCTGGCCGCCTGCTCGACCTCTTCGAGCGCGGCAAGATTATGCTCATCGATACCAAACTTTTGGTGATTGATGAAGCAGACCGGATGCTTGACATGGGCTTCATACCCGATGTTGAAAAAATTGTCTCTCTGTTACCACCTCTACGCCAGACGCTATTTTTCTCAGCGACAATGGCGCCTGAGATTAAGAAGCTTTCTGATAAGTTTTTGAGTAATCCAAAAGCAATTTCGGTTTCCAAGCCTGCCTCTACCGCAGAAAATGTCCAACAGACGATCATTAAGATCGACGGCGGGGCAAAGGAAAAACGTGAAGCCTTACGGCAAATCATGGTTGGTGAAGGTGATATTCAATCTGCAATTCTTTTTTGCAATCGTAAAAAAGATGTCGATATTTTGAACAAATCATTGAGTGCACATGGCTACTCTGCAGCAGCGCTTCATGGTGATATGGCTCAATCATCACGCTCGGAAACTCTTCAAGAGTTCAAAGATGGTAAAGTCAAATTGCTTTGCTGCTCTGATGTTGCCGCTCGTGGACTAGATATCCCAGCCGTTTCACACGTCTTCAACTTTGATGTTCCGATCAATCCTGAAGATTATGTACACCGCATAGGTCGCACAGGACGGGCTGGACGTGATGGGAAAGCCTTCACTATTGCCACAATAGAAGACTACAAAGCGCTTAAGAATGTATTGAGTACCATTCATACCAATGTGCCTGTCGTCTCGCTTGAAGGCTTCGAAAGCTGGTCAGATGAAGAAGCCGCATCCCTCAAAGGACGTCGCCGCAGACGCCCAACAAAACCAACCAGTACAGTAAAGCCAGAAGCTAAGGAAGCGAAGCCCAGAGGACGCCGCAAAAAAACGGAAACTAGTCCTGCTGAAACAACTGTAGAGGCAAATACTCCTGAGCCATCAACTTCTCCTGTATCAATACAAGATGAGAAGCGCACAGAAAGAAAAGCTCCACGGTCATCAGCACCGCAACCGCGTCGCAAGGCGAGACCTTCTGCTGTAATTGGCGAGAGAGAGCCCTCATCTGAACCGAGCAACCCTACGAGTTCTTTTGGTGACCACACACCAGCCTTTATTTTGCGTGAAGCTAAAGTTGCGTAGATCTTTAAATACTGGTCTATAAACCATTGATAAAAAGGCGACTCTTGTAGTCGCCTTTTTTTATTAAAGATAATTATCCAATATAATACCGCACAACAATCTATTGCCAGACAACCAAAGAGTGGTAGGTTATCAACGACCTCAAATCGAGGTTATCTTTTTCTACATTTCTGATTACACTTTACTTGTTATAATTTTCGGGCCCTCAAAGCCTGCTCGCTTCTTATACGTACTATTTTAAAGAGACAGAGATTTGATCAATCGACTGGGCATTCCTTACTCACTCTTTTACATCTTCGTATTTATGACTATGGGAATCATTCTCGTATTCTGGCCAATTTGGCTGGAAACTAAAGGCTTATCCAAATCAGAAATCGGTTGGATCTTGTCCCTTCCCCCCTTTCTGATGATCTTTATTTCACCCAGCATCGCTTATTTTTCAGAAAAGAGTGGCCGAAGCAGAACTGTATTATCGATTACGTCGCTAATATCTGCTTCTTTCTTTTTGTGCTTTTACATATCAGATGGGTTCTATTCCTACCTTGCCTTACAAGCAGGTGCATCTTGTTGTTTTCTATCCCTTATTCCATTGGGAGATAGCCAAACCCTCAAAGCAGTTCGGTTATATGATCTCAGTTATGGGCGAATCAGGTTGTGGGGATCTCTGTCTTTTATAGCAACAAGTTTCGGAGCTGGATATCTTCTAGATCTTATGGGTATCGACTGGACATTATGGTTAATTATCTGTGCGCTCCTGGTCGTAGCCGCATTTAGTTTTTCTCTCCCCTTGCTTCCAAATGAACAAAGTCAGACCTCTGGAAATCCACGTATCTTTTTAAAAAAGCCTTCTTTTTTACTCTTCATCCTAGGGGCAGGCATGATTATTGGCAGCCACGCTGCTTATTATGCATTTGGTTCTCTTTACATGATCTCACTTGGTTACAGCAAAACTTTGATCGGTTTTATCTGGGCTTTTGGCGTGATGGCAGAAGTAATCCTTTTTGCCTTCAGTAATAAAATATTTAAAAGCGCCCGATCACTTCATCTCATTCTCATAGGCTCAATAGCCGGTATAATAAGGTGGGGCACACTCGGATTTGATGACTCTATGGTCGTTATTATTGGCATCCAGCTTTTACACGCACTTACCTTTGGAGCGACCCATTTGGGATCTATGTCTTTCATCTCCAGACATGCTCCAAAAGATGTTACGGCTTCAGCGCAGAGCCTATATTCCAGCATTGCCAACGGTCTTATGATGGGGATCGCAATATTAATATCAGGACGTCTATACGATATTGACCCATCCTATGCTTTCTTTGGCATGACCCTTCTTGCTGCCACAGGCGGCTTAATCATACTTACTCTGTCAAGATTTGTCCCACCTAGCAAAGCCCCACCCGCTGAAAAATACACCCATCAGGAACTTCCATAACATGGTATTACAAAATTTAATTTAACCACGCTACTGAGAAATATTTTAAAAAACAGAACCACAGGCGCACCTTAACTCTATTGAAAGCCATAGCATGTTAATGTACTCATACGAAGTTCAATCTTACACGTAAGTAATGGATTTAGCGCATTGAAAATAAAGAAAACCATCTATATTAGTACAATCGTTATCTCCCTCGGTTTATTTAAACTTAGTCTTGCCGATACCACGTTAAGATCAGTTAAAATGGCATGTAGCCCCTTCCCTCCCTTTAAAATTGAGAACACAGAAACTGGTGAAAAAGGCATTGATATTGATATCATGCTCGAAATATTTGCCCTTTCAGGAAGGAAGGTTGAATACTCCTTTTACCCTTGGAAAAGAGCTGTAAAACTGGTCGAAACAGGAAAGGCTGATGGGCTTTGCGGCTGCTCTTACCATCCAGATAGAGAAAACACCTTTAAGTACTCTGATATTGTTGGTCAGCATAGCCAAGGAGTCTTCCTAGCGGATGGCGTAGAACTAGAAAAATTTGATTCCGTAAGTGATCTCCAAGGCCTCTCACTTGCAACCGTGCGAGGCTACACTATTCATAAAGAGTTAGCAGAGGCGGGAGTTAAAACACATAAAGCCAGTGGTGATGACGAACTACTGCTCATGCTTGAGAACAAGCGCGTTGACGCCATCTATACCTATCGGGATATCTTCTTGCACAATCTATCCCGCAGTGGAAAAAGTACCGAAGTAAATTACAAAGAACTGGTCAGCAAGGCCTATTATTTCTGTTTTTCAAATGTCCCGGCTGATATGGATGAGATTGTAGATGAGGTTAATAAAGGTTTACGCACAATAAGATACAACGGCACCTACGATAATATTTGGAAAAACTATCAATAAACCTTGATCTGAGACATCCACAAAAAAAGCCCCGAAAAAAATCAGGGCTTTTTATAACACTTACGGTAAATCTTAATAATTACTTTGTGCCGTAAATCCGATCACCAGCATCGCCAAGGCCCGGGACAATATAACCGTGTTCATTCAATTTTTGATCAATTGATGCGGTAAAGACCGGAACATCCGGATGCCCTTTACGAAACTCCTCAAGACCTTCTGGCGCAGCAAGCAAGCATAAGAATTTGATGTTTTTTGCTCCGTCTTTTTTCAAACGATTAATTGCAAATACAGCAGTGTGCCCCGTCGCTAACATGGGATCTACAACAATAACCTCACGATCACTGATATCCGTAGGAACTTTGTAATAGTATTCGACAGCTTCAAGGGTTTCCGGATCCCGGTATAATCCCACATGCCCTACACGTGCAGAGGGAAGGAGGTCCATCATACCGTCCAGAATACCATTTCCCGCCCGAAGAATAGAGATAAAGCATGGCTCTAGATCTCTAAGAACAGGGCACATCGCCCGCTCAACAGGCGTTTCAACTTCTCGCTCGGTCAAAACCAAATCTCTGGTAACTTCATAAGCCAGTAACAGTGATATTTCTTTTAAGAGTCTACGAAAATCGGGTGATGCCGTTTCTTTTGAACGCATTTGGGTAAGCTTGACCTGAACAAGCGGATGATCAACGACAGTCACATTAGCGGTCATACGGATACCCTTTATCTTTGGTTTAGTTGCGATGTTTCTATAAAACTACCCTTTTATTACCTTCTTAAGCCCAATCTGTCGACCCCCGCCCAACTGATTTACCGAGTGTTTTTTATCAAAAAGTAAATTTTAAAAAACTTAATTGCGATAGATATAAAAATTTGAGTTCTCATAAAGATGCATTTAAAAGGTGACAATAGGTCGCGATGTTCATAAATGGCTTTGACTAAGGGTTTGTCATTATTATATTTTCTTCAATAATAGAATATTACACCTAATTTTGAATACACCGTCCAGACCAAATAAACTATTAAAAAGAGGTTGCAATTATGTTTATTTGAGCTATTTAAAAAACTGGACTAAAATGGTCCAGTATGGAGAAAAGCTATGTTCCGCCTTACGCGTCTAACAGATTATGCCGTCGTTGTGCTTGGGCAAATGTCTATGCAAAACGAACGCATTGTAACTGCACCACAGTTAGCAGAAGAAACTGGGTTGCCGTTACCAACTGTTGCTAAAATTTTAGGACTGCTCTCCAGACAAGGACTAATTACATCATTGCGCGGTGCTGGAGGCGGCTATCTCAGTCATCAAGACGCAAAGGAAATTACAGTCGCAGATATCATTCAATCAATCGAAGGTCCGATTGCCCTTACCGCTTGTGTCGAAGGAGCAGTTGATAATTGCTCTGTCGAGAATATGTGCCCCATGCGCGGCAACTGGAACAGGGTTAATCAAGTTGTGGCAGATGCCTTAAAAACTGTGACCCTTGCTGATATGATTGATTTCGAAAATAGTTTTATTCTAGAAAAATCAAAATCGGACGTGAGCTCAGCCAAGCTCAACTGACGTTTTACAAAATAAGTCCGATAGGAGAGTACAAAAATGGCTGCAACCCAAGAAACTGTTGAACAAGTCCAAAACCTTGAGATGGACAAGTATAAATATGGTTTTGTTACCGATATCGAAACCGACAAAGCCCCGAAAGGCTTAAGCGAAGATACCGTACGCTTCATCTCAGCGAAAAAGAACGAACCAGAATGGATGCTGGAATGGCGCCTTAAGGCTTATCGCCTTTGGCTGACAATGCCAGAACCCAAATGGGGAAAACTGGACCTTCCAGAAATAGATTATCAAGACTCATATTACTATTCCTCCCCAAAAAGTATGGAAGACGGGCCTCAAAGCCTGGATGAAGTCGATCCAGAACTCCTGCGCACCTACGAAAAGCTTGGCATTCCAATCAAAGAACAGGAAATGCTTGCGGGTGTCGCTGTTGATTACGTATTTGATTCCGTATCCGTCGCAACAACATTTAGAAAACAACTCTTGGACGTCGGCGTTATTTTTTGTCCTATATCAGAGGCCATTCAGGATTATCCTGAACTTGTAAAAAAATACATGGGCTCTGTTGTCCCTCAAGGAGATAACAAGCACGCCTGTTTGAATTCTGCTGTATTTACAGATGGCTCGTTTGTTTACATCCCCAAAGGCGTTCGTTGCCCGATGGAATTGTCGACTTACTTTCGTATTAATGAGCTTAATACGGGACAGTTTGAACGGACATTAATCGTTGCTGATGAAGGTTCATACGTCAGCTACCTAGAAGGTTGTACAGCGCCGCAACGTGATGAAAATCAACTGCACGCAGCTGTTGTAGAATTGGTCACGATGGATGATGCCGAGATTAAATACTCTACGGTACAAAACTGGTATCCCGGCGATGAAGATGGCAAAGGCGGTATCTTTAACTTTGTGACCAAACGTGGGATCTGTAAGGGTAAAAATTCAAAGATCAGCTGGACACAAGTTGAAACTGGCTCCGCTATTACATGGAAATATCCGAGCTGTATTCTACAGGGCGATAACTCTGTAGGAGAGTTCTATTCTGTTGCCATCACCAATGGTCGCCAACAAGCAGATACAGGTACCAAGATGATCCATCTTGGTAAAAACACAACTTCACGTATTATCTCTAAAGGGATTTCAGCTGGAAAGTCACAGAACACATATCGTGGCTTGGTTCGTGTCGCCGCTAAAGCCGAAGGTGCAAGGAATTTTACACAGTGTGACTCTCTTCTCGTTGGTCAAACTTGTGGAGCCCACACCGTTCCTTATATCGAGAGTAAAAATCGTTCAGCCCGCCTCGAGCATGAAGCTACAACGTCCAAAATCAGTGACGATCAGCTCTTCTATTGTCGCCAGCGCGGCATCTCGGAAGAAGACGCCGTTGGTCTTGTCGTTAATGGGTTCTGTCGAGAAGTCCTGCAAGAGTTACCAATGGAATTTGCTGTTGAAGCCCAACAATTGGTCAAAATCAGTTTAGAAGGCAGCGTCGGATAAAGATGCGCCACCAAGCCCTTTAGAGGGTTATGACTGAAATTATGAGAAAATAGAGTAGAGAATTAAAGATGTTAGAAATTAAAAACCTTCACGCCGAAGTCGATGGCAAATCCATTCTTAAAGGCATCAACCTCAGCATCAATAAAGGCGAAGTACACGCTATCATGGGCCCCAATGGCTCTGGTAAATCGACCCTGGCAAATGTACTGGCTGGTCGTGATGACTATGACATCACCGAGGGCAGTATTTCTTTTGACGGCAAAGACATCGCTGATCTTGAGCCAGAAGAGCGTGCTGGTGAAGGCATCTTCCTTGCTTTTCAATATCCAGTTGAAATTCCAGGCGTAACAAATACCACCTTCCTCAAAGAAGCCCTGAACGCACAACGCAAATACCGTGGAGAAGAAGAGCTCGGTGGTATGGAATTCGTAAAATTGATTCGTAGCAAAACCAAAGAGCTCGGCATCAAAGACGATATGCTAAAACGTGCGGTTAATGTTGGCTTCTCTGGTGGCGAAAAGAAGCGTAATGACATTCTCCAGATGGCGGTTCTTAATCCTAAACTTGCCGTCTTGGATGAAACTGATTCTGGCCTTGATATTGACGCTCTAAAAATTGTTGCTGAGGGCGTTAATAAGTTACGCGCTGAAAACAACGCAATTCTGGTTATTACTCACTATCAACGCCTGTTGAACTATATCGTCCCAGATAAAGTTCATGTTCTTGCTCACGGAAAAATCCAACGCACAGGTGGAAAAGAGCTCGCACTAGAACTCGAAGAAAAAGGTTATGCTGATTATTCTGGTGAGGCAGCCTAATGGTTACGCTTGCATCTGATAAAGAGGCATTCATTGCCCAATACGTCCAGAGCAAAGACCATTTACCTGGATCTGATATTGCTTGGCTTTCTGATTTAAGAGCAAAAAATATTGCTTTGTTTGATGAAGTTGGCCTTCCCTCAGGTAAAACTGAACTTTGGAAGTTCACCAACCTGAATCCATTAAAGAAGCAAACTTTCTCAACGCCTGCATTAAAAGAGAATATTTCTGCCAACAGTAACGAACTTCCAAGGTTACTGGAAGAAGGTTCTTGCTATCGCTTGGTATTCATTGATGGGCATTACAGTGCAGACTTGTCTGATGACAAGCTTCCCACAGGTGTCTCACTTAAAAGCTTATCCAATGTAATCTCTACTGGTGCAGCTGGCTTGGAAGCCTCAATAATTCCTCGCGAACGTGCAGAAGAGCAACCACTTGTTGCTCTCAATACCGCCTTAATGAGCGATGGGTATATTTTAAACATAGCAGACAATGTTTCTATTGATCACCCAATCGAGATTTTACATTTGGGTGGTGGTAAAGCAGAACAGTCTTATCATAACCGCAATGTCATTTCTGTTGGTTTCGGTAGTAAGGTGACCATTGTTGAAAACGTCACTGATAGAAGCGAAAACGTTTATTTCTCTAACTCAGCAACTGAAGTCTCTGTTGGTGAGAACGCTACCCTCCACCATTATAGAGTTCAAGCCAGTAACAAAGCGGCTTTTCTTGTTTCCTCTACAGAGGCTGTTGTGGGTAAGGGAGCAAGTTACGATAGCTTCCTCCTCAACACAGGAGCACGTCTATCTCGGACAGAGACAAATGTCAGTCTTGTTGCTGAAAACTCATCTTGCCATCTAAACGGGGTTTATATGGGGACCGGTGATCAGCATTGCGACATCACAACCCGGGTTGATCACAAATCGCCTCACACAACTTGTGATGAAGTGATTAAGGGGATACTTGGCGGCAAAGCTCGGGGAGTTTTCCAGGGTAAAATTATTGTTCACGAATTGGCTCAAAAAACTGTCGGCAATCAATCACACCGCGCAATGCTGCTTTCTGATCGTGCAGAAGTCGATGTGAAGCCAGAGCTCGAAATTTTTGCGGATGACGTTATTTGCAGTCACGGTTGTACGTCCGGGCAAATTGACAAAGAACAACTATTTTATCTACGTTCACGCGGTCTATCAACGGATCAAGCTCAGGCACTTTTGGTAAATGCCTTCCTGGCTGATGCCGTAGAAGCTGTTCAGAACGATAGTTTAAAAGATTTGTTCTTGGTTAAAATTGCAGACTGGCTTGAACAGAACCCGAACTAAACGCTCAGACATATAAGGACACCGTGATGAGCATAGGAAACGCAATAAAAGCAGAATCAGGAAACATCAAAGCTGGAGATAACTCTCTACAAGCTTTTGATGTTGATCTTATACGCAAAGACTTCCCTATTCTTCAGCGTGAGATTTATGGTCGCCCATTGGTCTATCTTGATAGTGCTGCATCTGCTCAAAAACCACGTCAGGTTTTGGATCGGATGAACGAAGCCTATGAAACTTATTATTCCAATGTTCACCGCGGGGTCCACAGTCTAAGCCAAACTTGTACAGAAGCTTTTGAATCAGGAAGAACGGCTGCAGCACGCTATATTAATGCAGAGACGCCAGATCAATGCATCCTTACTAAAGGGGCAACTGAGGCCATCAACCTGGTTGCTCAAAGCTACGGTCGTCACTTTTTAAAGGCCGGAGATGAAATCATCATCTCTCACATGGAACACCACTCTAACATCGTTCCTTGGCAAATCCTGCGCGACCAAATCGGAATCGTGATTAAAGTTGTTCCCATCGACGGGGATGCGAACTTCCTGTTTGACGAATATGAGAAATTGTTTTCGGCCAAAACCAAATTGGTTGCGATCACCCATATTTCAAATGCAGTCGGAACAGTAACTCCGATAAAAGATATCATCCGGGTCGCTCATCACTACGGCGCTAAAGTTCTTGTAGATGGATGCCAAGCTGCTCCGCACGCACATATTGATGTACAAGATCTCGATGCCGATTTCTATTGTTTCTCTGGACATAAAGTCTATGGACCAAGCGGCATAGGTATCCTTTACGGGAAAGCTGACCTGTTGAATTCAATGCCACCTTATCAAGGTGGTGGTGAGATGATTGATCTCGTGACGTTCGAAAAAACAACTTACAAAGAAATTCCCCATCGCTTTGAAGCTGGAACCCCAGCTATAGTAGAAGCCATTGGCCTTGGCGCTGCTATTGAATATATCGAAGCCATCGGTAGAGAAAACATTGCCGCACACGAGAACGGCATCCTTGCCTATGCGACTGAACGCTTGAGCCGCATATCAGGATTAACAATCATTGGCCGAGCCAAAGAGAAAGCAAGCATCCTTTCTTTTACAATGCAAGAGGCTCATGCTCATGACATTGGCACAATACTTGATCGTCGCGGCGTAGCTGTGAGAGCGGGTCACCACTGCGCTCAACCTCTTATGCAACGCTTTAATCTTCCCGCTACGGCTCGCGCTTCATTTGGCATATATAATACCCGTGCCGAAGTCGACGCCCTAGCGGATGCATTGGAAAAAGTACAGGAGCTCTTTAGCTAATGTTTGATGACGGTAAAAGCTTTACTGATTTTCTGCCAAGTGCAGAAGAAGGCTTTAAAGCGCATGCAGGCTCACCAATAGCCGAAGGCACTCCCTTAGCAACTAAAGAAGCCATTATTGACGCTTTCCAATCAGTTCATGACCCGGAAATTCCCGTAAACATCTATGACCTTGGCCTGATTTACGGCCATAAAATAGACCCAAAGGGAACTGTCACAGTCGACATGACACTTACGGCCCCAAACTGTCCTGTGGCAGGAGAGCTCCCTATCCAGGTTGCTGAGGCTGTCGCTGCGGTTGAAGGAGTTGGTGAAGTCACCGTAATCCTCACTTGGTCACCGCCTTGGAATAAAAACATGATGAGCGACGATGCTCAACTCGCCCTGGGGTTATTCATGTAGGGCCTTTAATATGTAGGGATAACTCCCTACTTGTTATATAGTGTTCCCTTAAATCGTATTGACGAAGAGATATAAAGCCGATGATGCCCAAACTCATCACCCTAACAGATGCAGCCGCTGCACGCGTGAAAAGCCTAATGGATCAAAACACCGATGATGCTGTCCTCGGTCTTCGCGTAGGTATCAGCACCAAAGGTTGCTCAGGACTTAGCTATGTCGTCGAATATGCGAAAGAACAAAAGAAATTTGAAGACATCGTTGAAGATAAAGGTGTGAAGATTTTTATTGAACCTACAGCCGTTATGTATTTAATCGGTTGCGAGATGGACTTTGTAACAGACAAATTCCAAAGTTCGTTTGTCTTTAATAATCCAAATGAAGCTGGTCGATGTGGGTGTGGCGAGAGTTTTCATGTTGCTCCGGAGAGTAATAAAGCCGAACTCATCACATAAACTCCCTTTAGTTTCGTAATCTCCCTCTCTCGACGAGCAAACTATGACTTACGCTTTTCCACCCGCCCCCATTGTAACGCTTCCGGTTACTGATTCCGATGAACTTTTCCCCGTTCGACGCATCTTCTGTGTTGGTAGAAATTATGCTGATCATGCGAAAGAAATGGGCGAAAACCCTGAATCCGAAACACCGATGTTTTTCATCAAACCTGCTGAAACACTGGTGCTAAACGGAAATAATGTCCCTTACCCAAGTGCGACTACAGATCTTCACCATGAAGTTGAATTGGTTGTCGCGCTGAAGAAGGGTGGAAAAAATATTACACCAGACACTGCCAATGCGCACATCTATGGTTATGCCGTTGGAGTAGATCTGACCAGACGTGATTTACAAAAAGTTTGTAAAGACAAACGCCACCCTTGGGATGTTGCTAAAAGTTTTGACAATTCTGCACCTTGCGGAAGCATTACTCTTGCTGATAATAGTCAGTCCCTCCTCGCTTCGGCTGAAATCACTTTATCTGTAAATGGTGAAATAAAACAAAAAGCCACTCTGGGTGATATGATATGGTCAGTGGAGAATATCATTTACCACCTTAGTCGGTTGTTCGAATTACGTTCCGGCGATATCATCATGACAGGCACACCAGCCGGTGTAGGCGCGATCAATGTGGACGATGAAATAGAGTGTCAAATTGATGGCCTTGAAAATCTTACCTTCAAAGTAATTTAACATAGTCACATACGACTATAATTTAATATCTACTTGTAACCGGCCAGAATCAGTATTTGATCAATATCTACTGATTCTTCTATGTGCTGAGCAAGGGCGTCAAGTGTCTGGTCAATTTCGTTCTCAAACGAAACTGAACTTGCCTCTCTGTTTTTTATCCTAGATAAAAAAGCAGATCTGTAGCTATCAGATGAAAATAACCCGTGTACATAGCACCCCGATATCCTTCCTCCGTTAGTACACACCCCGTCATCAATTCCTTCCAGATTAAGCATTGCTGTAGTGTGAAGCGCACTACTGAGGATGGTCGTAATGCCAACATGCATTTCATACCCAAAGACACCTTCGCCGCTTAAATGGTCAATGCCGGATACTTTCGTTAGTGTCTTTTTCGATGTGAGCACAGTATCAACAGATAACAAATTGAGACCATCTATTGATCGGACATCTCCTTCAATACCGTCAGGGTCAGAAATCATGCGGCCCATCATTTGATAACCACCACATATCCCAAGCACATGCCCTCCCCTTCGAACATGAGCCGCAATATCAATATCCCACCCTTGCTCTCTAAGGAATAGAAGGTCAGAAATAGTTGCTTTCGATCCAGGAAGAATAATCAGATCAGTACTTGCAGGAATGACATCTCCCGGGTGAATAAAAGTAAGTTCCACATCAGGCTCTGCAATTAAAGGATCAAAGTCATCAAAATTTGAAATCCGAGAGATTAACAATACCGATATGAAAATTTTCTCGTCGAGCCCCTTCTTGTCACTCTCCTTTATTACCGGTCTTTGTTTAGACTGAACACTCACAGCATCTTCATCAGGCAATTTACGGGCCTGTTTAAAGAAAGGAACAACTCCGAGCGAGGGAAAACCACTTTTTTCTTCTATAACCCGTATCCCCGGTTCAAATAAATTAAGGTCACCTCGAAACTTATTTATCAAAACACCTTTTATGCGCTTTTTCTCCTGAGGTTGGATGAGTTCGCCTGTTCCAACAATAGAAGCAATGACCCCACCTCTATCAATATCCCCAATAAGAATTACTGGAATATCGGCAGCCTCTGCAAAGCCCATATTTGCAATATCGCCTGAACGAAGGTTTATTTCAGCAGGACTGCCCGCTCCCTCAACCAAAACAATGTCCGCCCCTTTTGCTAGACGACTAAAACTTTCGAGGACGATCGGCATCAACTCATGCCGTTTTTGCCAATAATTGTTAGTATTCGTATTTCCCCAAATTTTCCCCTGAACAATCACTTGAGATCCAAGGTCGGTTTGTGGTTTTAATAAGATCGGGTTCATGTCGGTAGATGGCTCAATACGACAAGCTCTTGCTTGCAAGGCTTGGGCGCGTCCAATCTCCCCACCATCAGGTGTAACCGCAGCATTATTGGACATATTTTGAGGTTTAAAGGGTCTAACACTTAAACCACGGTTCGCCAAAGCGCGTGCCAAACCTGCTACCAACAAAGATTTACCCACATCTGAGCCAGTTCCCTGAAACATGATCGCTACTGTCAATTGCTTATCACCTTTAAAACTTCTCAAAATATTATTTCTCGAGGAAATCAACAGGGCTTACATACATTTATATTGAAAAATATCCAAGCTGGGAAATAACCCTCATATCCTTTTACCCAATGTGAATATATAGCTTTATATTTTATATAAAATTTTAAATGCATTAAGTATAAATATAAATTTAATATACGATTACTTTAACAAATATCATTTCTATAATATTAAATACATCTATTCTTATATTTTTAAATATTAATTTTTCCATTTACTATTTGTTAACAGTTAGCCTTCATAATAACCCCAAGTTCAAATAGAGGAATAGGAGCCTACAATGAGCAAGTTTATTAAATCTTTTATCACTGACGATTCTGGTGCGACAGCTATTGAGTACGGTCTAATTGCCGCTTTGGTATCCGTTGCAGCTATTACCGCACTTGGAAGCATGGGTGATTCACTCGTAGCTATTTTCGGTAAGGTTGATACAGAGCTTACTACTGCTGTTGCTCCATAAACAGCATTCAAATTACGTTCAAAAAAAGCTGGCTCAAATGAGCCAGCTTTTTTTGTTATATTAAAAAACTTTGCAACTTCAATTTTCCGCTCATTCATTAATTATATAAAGTTGCTAGAAATCAAAATTTTTACAAAACGTTTACCCTATTGCCCTACCATTAGCCTATGATGGCCAAACGAATAATTCTAATACTTATTGCCTTGATGTTAAGCGGCGGTACAGCTTATGTAGCCAACAACTGGTTAAAAGCAAACAAACGCACTGTACAATCAGGCCAAACCATAGCTGTAAAGCCACAAGCTGAGCTTCAAATCCTGACGGCAAAAAAAGACATTCCAATTGGTAAATTCGTAAATGAGAACGATTTTGCTTGGCAGTCTTGGCCCGAAAATTTTGTTTCAGATCATCACTTAACAAAAGAAAAATTTAAAATTGAAGAATTAAACGGACGTGTTTCACGGACCGGTATCCCTGCTGGAGAACCAATAAATATTAAAAAATTGGTTAGTCCTGGAGAAAGAGGCTTTCTGGCCGCGGTTTTAAAGCCTGGACACAGAGCACTTTCAGTTAATATATCGAGCGAAACAAGTGTAAGTGGGCTCGTTTATCCAGGTGACCGGGTCGATATGATTTCATCAATGACAATCAAAAATGATGAAGATAGTAAAGATAAACGCAGAGTAAGCGAAACTATCCTTACAAATGTAAGAGTTCTTGCCCTTGGAACATCTTTAGAAACAGAATCAGGAAAAACGAATGCTGGTGCTAAAACAGTGACCGTAGAACTCACCCCGTCTCAAGTTGAAATTGTATCTGTATCTGCAATTTGGGGCAAAATATCGTTAGCCCTTAGACCACTTGCAAAAGACGAAGAAGAATTACAAATACTTATTGAAACAGGTGACATCGCTGAAGATGGAAGCCCTTCCAAGGGAGATAGTTACACTTGGGACTACGAAGCAACAGAAGCACTCGTTAAAAGCGCTAGTCCAGCAGGCAATACATTGGTGATTTCCAGAGGCAACTCTTCAGTCATAATCGGGGGCAACTAATGAAGGTTAACTTTCAAGCTGTTCTCTCATTAACCCTGATACTTATCCTACTATCCTTTAAATCTGTTTCTTCTCAATCTTTCCAAACGATTGAGGCTGATTCTGACCAGATGGAAATAGAAATTGGTGAGGGAAAACTTATTAAACTACCCAAGTCTGCTTCAAATATTTTTATAGCCAACCCAGAAATTGCAGACTTAAACGTCAAGTCCACAAAATTAGTCTATGTATTTGGTCGCAAAGCAGGAACAACAAGTTTATTTGCAATTGGTAATAACGATCAAGTGCTTGCAAGTATTCCCATAAAAGTAAACCACAATATAGAATCACTTAAAAAAGCAATAGATCAGGCCATTCCAAACAATAACATTGAGATACACTCAATAAATAATGGTATTCTTTTAACTGGAGAAGTTAACAATGCTACGGATGTTGATAATGCAAGAAGGCTAGCCCTTCGTTTTATTGATCCAGAATCTGAGAACGTCATTACTCAGATGTCCATTAAAGCTTCTGATCAAATCCATCTTAGAGTGCGAATTGCCGAGGTCAGAAATGATGTACTTGAACAATTTGGTTTTAACTGGACAGGTAGTAATTTCAACGATGGCCTCTCAAACGTTTCATTAAGCACAACAACTTCCACTGTACTTGCGACAAGTCCTCCAAATTTTTTGGGTGTGACATCTAGTATTGGTAAATATTTCAACTTAAATGTTTTAATAGATGCCCTCGCCCAAGATGAATTGGTAACAATTTTGGCCGAACCCAACTTAACAGCCGTCTCCGGTGAAACAGCGACGTTTTTAGCTGGCGGCGAATTTCCTGTCCCAATCGGCTCAGAAATTTCTGATGGTTTAAGAAGCATAATAATCGAATTTAAAGAATTTGGCGTAAGCCTCGCATTTACTCCAACAATTGTTGGTGAAAATAGAATTTCCTTAAGGGTTAGACCGGAAGTAAGTCAACTTTCTTCTGATGGTGCTGTTACTTTGGGTGGTGTTGAAATACCCGCACTTTCAACCAGACGTGTTGAAACAACTGTAGATCTCGGTTCAGGACAAAGTTTTGCCATTGCAGGACTTATTCTTAACAATCAGACACAGGTTAACAACAAAGTTCCTGGCCTAGGAGATCTACCAATACTTGGTCGCCTTTTTAAAAGTGAACGTTTTCAAAATAGCGAGAGTGAGCTTGTTATCGTTGTGACTCCTTATATTGTTAAACCAACCAACTCCCCGATCCCTCTCCCAACAGACCCTTATGTATCTCAAATAAATGAAACTGTAGCCCCACCAAAATTAGCTAAAGAACAAAAAAATGACGTAAACAAAACAACCTATTCGACACAACAAGTAAAAACCTCAGAACCCACCTTTATCGTGGAGTAATCTATGTCGATTTTGAATATTTGTTCCAAGAATGTATACTACGTCCCCATTGTCGTAATATCACTACTTACTGCCTGTACAGAACAACAAGAATTTAAAGTAACCAACCCTTTTGATCAAACTATACAAGCAGGGAGAAATTTATTAAACACAGGTAGTTGGCGCCCATTACCGACCTCATCTAGAGCAAGGACATATAGCTACATTGCCTCCGAAGGCTTTATGATCCCATCAGGTTATGTCGAAACCTCAAGGTTAAATAAAGAGCTCCAAGATTTCATCCAAGCCTACAATATCGACTCATCTGATACGATCCTTCTTGACGGGCTACGCAATAAAACAGGGGCAACTACGGATGATTCAGAAAATGCAATATCCAGAATCAAACTTTCACTACAAGAAATAGGTTTCAAAAGTAAAAAATCATCCACACCAATAGCGATACTAGACTCAAATCAACATAATGCAGCAGTAATGATACACCGGAAGATGATCGTTTCCCCTGATTGCGAGATCCCCCCGCACCCAACAGGAACACGCCCTTCAAGACAGATGTTTGGCTGCGTACAAGAAGTTAACCTCGCAAATATGGTCGTAAGTCCAGATGCTTTAGACGGAACTCGGGCAATGTCATCGGCGGACTCAACGGCAGTCACTCTAGGCATTGATAGATATAGAACAGGAAAAGTTACGCCACTTGATACGACTGGTGTAACATCAAGTAGTTCTGAATAAAGGGACAAAACACAACAATGCCAACAAATAATGTTGACGATATATTTGGTGACCTGGACAGTGATTTAGATTCAGCGCCAGTAATGGTCGGCTTCGTCAGTGACGGGCAAACACATGATGTCGCACTATCTGTTGCTAAACAACTTGGCTTACCTGCAGAAGTAAGGGATGGGGGGTGTCATGATGCAATGTCCTATCTTATTGAAAATTCCCCTCCTAGCTATTTAATCATTGATATTGGAAGTGATGAGTTATCCGCAGCAACATCAATTTTCTCCCTTATTACCGCTCTTCCCGAAAAGACTAAAGCTATCGCAGTTGGATCGGTAAATGACATTGGTTTTTATCGTGAAATGATTGAAATTGGCGTCTCAGATTATTTACTAAAGCCCTTAACAGAAAAAGTCTTGCTCGCAGCAATACACAAAGCCGACAAAGAAGACGAGATCCTATTCAATTCAAATGAACCAATTCTAGATACGTATAACAACAAAATAGTCGTGATCGGTGCAAGAGGTGGAATAGGTACAAGTACAATAGCTGTAAATCTCGGCTGGATATTTGCTGAAGAACAATCGATAAGAACGGCCTTACTCGATATGGACATTGAATTCGGTACAATTGCCCTAGCCCTTGACGTTGAGCCAACAAGAGGACTTCGCGAGGCTCTTGAAAACCCCGAACGGCTTGATAGTCTGTTCATTTCTAGCACTACAGCTAAACTGTCAAATAATCTTGCCGTAATGGCCACAGAAGAAAACTTAAGTGACGACGTTATTTTTACACATGATGGCATTGCCATTCTAATGGAATCTCTGGCGCGAGAGTATCAACAACTCATAGTCGATGCACCGAGATCGGCCGTGAAGTTAAGGAAAAGCATACTTTCAGAGGCTGGCACTATTGTTCTCGTAACGGATTATAGCTTACCAAGCTTGAGAGATACAATCAGAACTCATAGCGCAATAAAGACGATTAATTCGGAATGTAAAATACATATAGTAGCAAATAAAACGGGTGGCCAACATACAGCTATGTCTCCTGGGGAGTTTGAGAAAGCACTTGGAATAAAAGTGACCGCCAACATTCCTGAAGATAACAAACTGGCGATAAGGGCTGCAAATAATGGAAAGCCAGTTGTTGCTCTTGAAACAAAATCCAAAATGTCGAAAGCTTTATTTGCCTTGGCAAATGAACTTATTCCAGAAGATGATCCTTCTACATCTATTGGTAAAAAGGCCCCTTGGTTAAAAATCATTGGCATAAAATAATGCACGAAAAATTAGAAAATAATAAAGATACAGATCCTGGACAAGCTGACCAATTAAAAGCGCTATTAAAATCAAGCCTTTCCGGCCAAACTATTGCCGTGATGTCCAGACCTGAATTAAGTTTAAAAATTGGGCATACAATTACAGAAGAGCTAGAACGAAGAAGCAGCCCACTCAATCTTTTACAAAGACGTACTTTGATAACTGAACTAATCAACTGGTATGTTGAGGATACAGAAAAAAATCAAAAACCAGATACAGAAATAATTCCTGTAGCTTCACTTGCCAATTTTGAAAAAAGACCTCATCCATCAAATCGACCTCAATCACAACCAAAAAAAACAGACATCCAAGCATCAACGGCATCTGAAACAGTTGAAAAAGCAAAATCCATAATTCAACCCAAAGTGATGGATCGGCTAGATATTTCTGCAGCCTCAAAACTACCGAAAGACGAACTGTCAAGCCAACTTGGTGAAATCGTAGGGGAAATTCTTTTTGAAGATAAGCTTCGCCTAAATGCCCCAGAAAAAGCAGCCGTCATAGAACTTATCCTTGCTGACATGCTTGGCCTCGGCCCTCTTGAACCCCTATTAGCAGACGAAGGCGTGACCGATATATTGGTAAATGGACCTAACCAAGTATACGTGGAAAAGGGCGGAAAATTACAGCTTACTGATGTGAAGTTTAGAGACAACGATCATGTTATGAATATAGCACGACGTATCGTGGCTCATGTAGGGCGTCGTGTCGATGAAACAACCCCTTTATGCGACGCACGACTTGCAGATGGCAGCCGTGTTAATATTATTATCCCGCCACTCGCCATCGACGGATCGTCTATTTCCATCAGGAAGTTTGCTGCTCAAAGTATCACTCTCGATATTATGAAAAAGCAAAACAATATTTCAGCAGATATGGCAACAGTAATGAAGATTGCCTCTAGAAGCCGCCTAAACATCCTTATTTCCGGTGGTACTGGTTCAGGTAAGACAACACTACTCAATGCCTTGTCACAAATGATTGACCACGGCGAGCGCATCGTAACAATCGAAGATGCTGCCGAACTACAACTACAACAACCTCATGTAGTACGCTTGGAAACCCGTCCTCCCAATCTTGAAGGGGAAGGCGCGATCACCATGCGAGATTTGGTAAAAAACTCCCTCCGAATGCGCCCAGATAGAATTATTCTGGGTGAGATACGTGGGTCTGAAGCTGTAGATATGCTTCAGGCAATGAATACAGGTCACGATGGGTCACTCGGTACTGTTCACGCCAACCGTCCCCGTGAAGCTCTAACGCGCCTAGAAAACATGGTTGGCATGGCAGGAATCAACCTTCCAGCAAAAGCTGTAAGGACCCAAATAGCTGATGCATTGGACATGATCATACAGGTCTCCCGTATGAGAGATGGTATGCGAAGAATTACGCACATTACCGAAGTAATCGGAATGGAAGGAGACGTTGTAACAACTCAAGATCTCTTTACATTTGATTTTAAAGGTGAAGATGAAAACGGAAATCTCTATGGTGAATTCACATCTACTGGGCTAAGACCATTTTTCATGCCAAAAGCTGAGTATTTCAGTCTTGGTAAGCATTTAATGAGTGCTATGGGATGATAGAACTATTTCAGAATATTCAAAGTGGAGAGATTTCTAACTCAAGTCTAATTGTAATAATAACAGCTTTCGTCTTTATTCTTTTAGTTCTCCTTTATTATATTTTTCGCCCTTCAAAAGACACAACAAAAGAACGAATTGAAAAAGTTCTTCTTTCTGCTGGAAAAAAGAGCGGTATCCCTCTTTCTCAAATAAATATTCGCAGAAAAGAAAATGGCAGCGGTAATGCGACCTTAGATAAAATAATTAACGGCCTAACCCCTCGGCCAGAATTATTAAGGGAAAAAATGCATCGGGCTGGTTTGCAACCGAACTTAGGTCGTCTCTTAATTATTTCAATATTAATCGCAATCTGCTCATTTGCGATAATTAAGATAAGTTTAGCTGTTCCATTAGCTGTCGTCATAATCTCAAGCATAGCAATTGGGTTGGGATCGCCTCACTTAGGACTCCTTATTTTAAAAAATAGACGACACAACAAGTTTATCAGTATTTTCCCTGATGCAATTGATCTTATGGTCAGAGGTTTAAAAGCCGGATTACCCATTACAGAGTGTATAAAAAATGCAGGGGAAGAGTTTCCTGATCCAGTTGGTACTGAATTTACAGCAGTTACCGACGGTGTAAAAATTGGCGGCAAATTACCTGAAGAGTTAAATAAAGCTCAAAAACGACTTGGCTTACAAGAATTTCAATTCTTTACTGTTGCCTTATCTATACAAACTGAAACCGGTGGTAATTTAGCCGAAACCCTAGCCAATCTTTCCGACATTTTGCGTAAACGTAAGCAAATGAAACTCAAAATAAAAGCAATGTCCTCTGAAGCGAAAGCATCGGCGTATATTATTGGATCTTTGCCGTTTATTATGTACATGATTATCTACATGATGAACCAAGGGTATGCGACAGAATTGTTCACCGATGACCGTGGACAAATAGCTGTTGCAATTGGCCTTTTCATGATCGTCTTAGGCTGTGCTGTAATGTATAAAATGGTGAAATTCGAAATATGAATTTATCAGATTTTATATCAACAAGTTTCACAGAAGATGAATTTTTAATTCTGGCTGCTGGTTTGTCTGTGTTTATGATATGCATAGCTGTTTGGTATTCCCTGCTTGAAACCGACCCCAGCAGTAAGAAGGTCAAAGAGATGTCAACGCTTAGAGAAAGTATGCGTGGCGATTATCTTAACCCAATTCAAAGAAAGAAATTAACGGGTAACTCAACAAACCAAATGAAGCGGGTCGTTGAGTTCTTTAAACTTTTGAAAAATGAGCAAGCCGAAAAATTGGCTTTTGCTTTGTCACAAGCGGGAAAAAGAACTCCAGAAGCTCTCTACCGGTTGCTTTTTTATAAACTAATAGCCCCTATCGTAGCCGCCACTGTCGCTTATGTATATGTCTATGTCCTCAAAGCTGTGGATCTAGAACCAATGGCTAAAACTCTAGTCACAATAACAGCAACAGTTATTGGAGCAAAAATACCCGACATTTTGCTCAAGAACTCAATAACTAAGCGACACGATCTCGTCAAAAAAGCCTTACCTGATGGCTTAGATCTCATGGTAATCTGTACAGAAGCAGGACTAAGTTTAGATGCAGCTTTTACCAGAGTTTCAAAAGAAATGATTGCTGTTGCTCCAGAACTTGCAGATGAGCTCTCACTTACATCACTTGAACTTGGCTTTCTGCCAGAAAGAAACAAAGCCCTGGCTAACCTTGCTGCCCGTGTAGATATCCCAATGATGCGCAGTCTTGTAAATGCGCTCATTCAGTCTGAAAAATTTGGTACGCCACTTTCCCAGTCCCTCAGAGTTATGAGCGCAGAATTAAGGCATGAGCGCCTTTTAAAAGCAGAAGAAAAAGCAGCGAGACTACCCGCCATCATGACCGTACCCATGATTATTTTTATCTTGCCCCCCCTATTCATCGTATTACTCGGACCAGCAGTAATGCGAACGGTTGATGCTCTTTCCGCAATGTAATGTTGAATAATTATCAGTTTAAGTCGAGGTCGGCTTTGGATATAACTGTCGATATACATTCAAAACCGTTTGTTCTGTGCTGTTTACCGTCGCATTTGAAAACAGCCTTACTTACCCTCAAGGCCTTTAGATCTAAGAACTTTTCCAAGCCCTGAGCATCGCCTCTGGTAAGAAAATAGGTACTGAATCTCCTCCGACTAAAGTCAGAGGGTTCTGTCTAATGAGCGCCGTTGGCGCCTGATTGCATATCTATCCGACTGAAGTCGGAGAACTTAATCAATTTTTGGAAATTAAAAATCCAATACAAATCGATAAAAATACAGGATCGCAACCTCACACTTCCTACTTAAAAAACCTCGCCAATACAAGTGAGGCACTTACTGTGGAAGAGACTCAATTTCAATGATGTCAATTTTTTCCGCATAAGATGGCTCAGCCGATTGAAGGGAATGAAAATAGCGCATTCTCTTTGCAACATCTACATCATCCATATCAATACGTGTTGTCTGCTCTGCAGCGTCAAAATCACCAGCTAAAGAATAGGCCATTGCCAATAATTGCCTGTGCCGAACTGTTGCAGCGGGTTCTTTAGATAAAGGGTAAAGCATAGCAATAGCTTCATTATGTCGGCCTTGATAGGCCATCGACAACCCATAGTTACTACGTAGAGAGAGGTTGTTTTGATCAAGTTCTAACCCTTCTAAATAGTAGCGTTGGGCAGTTTGTCGTTCACCCTTTTGATCATAAGCAACACCCATAACATTCAACAGTTTCGTATTTTTTTCAATCGCCAAGCCATCTGCAAATTGTTCAATTGCAAGATCAGTTTGACCTCGTTTCATAAACGTAATACCCAAACCGCGTTTGGCCTCTACATTAAGGGGGTCAACGACTAAAACTTGACGATACGCCTGCCCAGCAGCCAGAGGTTCACCATGGTCGCTCAAAATTTCCCCAACCCGTAGCATCGGCTGAGGATTATGAGGACTCAGCTCAAAAGCTCTCTGATAGAGACCAATGGCTGTTCTAACATCACCTCGTCTATATGTTTCTTCAGCGATCTTATAAATTTGAGCCGTCTCTTCATCAAGCTCTTCAGTCTCTATCGACGTACTTCCTTGAGCGACAGAATCAACTTTAATAGAAGCTCCAACCACGTTAGAAAAATCGTTAATATAGGAACAACCCGACAACATGAACGCTATTCCCATAAGGAGTATCATTCTTTTGATATAAACCAAGGTCATACCAATTCCTCCGTCCTGAAGCTTGTAAATTACAGTTATCGTAACATACAAGTAATCTACTTAACCTTTAGTTAAGAAAATTTCTTTTATTAACAAATAGATAACTGTAAACTTTAGCTCAAAAACCCCTATACGAGCCTAGTTTTTGTAAACTATACGTTATTCCCAATCCGCCCAACCAATCCCCTCGTCGTTTTCAGATTCCGTTGGCTCAAGATCGCCTTGGTTTTTGTAGATGACTTTGTGCAGGTTCGGACCGGTAATGCCGACCATACCACTAAGGCCGTCTCGGGTGTGTTCTTCCAATAACCGATACGCATATTCAAGGGCGGGCCGTTCCATATCGACTTTATCAAACACTTCCTTTTTCACAATCCTGCCAGTGTGGTCGTAGACGGTGAATTTATATGTCGGCTGGTAGGGGGTGCCATATGAAGAGTGTGCCATAATGAGAACGTATAGAGAACATGTTAAGAGTTGGTCAAGAGGGTGGTATCACGTGATACCAGAAGTTTTGTTATGAATTTCAAAACTCAGTTGTGGAAAATATAATTTCTTCACGGAAGAGTGCGTTTTATCCCGTAATTTATAGTCTTCAAAATTAAATAACAACTATTGCGCGTCTCAACTTTGAATGTAACTATCACATAAAAAATGTGTGTTTATTTTCAGGGATAAAAAAACTTGGCAGACCATACTGAACGCCTCGAAATACTAAAAACAATTGAAGAACAACGTGGATCCAAAGCAATACTATACGTTACCGGGGATAGACCGGGGCTCGAAACTCAGATAGCTAAAGATGTACACGACATCTTTGTAGACCATTTAGATGCAATTGGGCCTACCGAGAAAATATCTCTTATTTTGCACACAAACGGAGGAGATACCGCTGCTGCTTGGCGTCTAGTCAATCTTCTTCATATTTTCAGCGAAAAGCTTGAGGTTATTATCCCAAGCAAATCTCTAAGCTCTGGGACAATAATAGCCTTGGGTGCTGATAATATCGTAATGACAAAGCAGGCTGTTTTAGGCCCTATCGATCCAAGTGTTAACAGCCCAATGAACCCTCAAATCCCAGGAGCGGCTCCTAATGCAAAGTACCCAGTAAGTGTAGAAGCCGTGCAGGGTTACCTAAATATTGCAACTGAAGAACTCGGTATGAAAAGCGATGATGCTCTTGCGCAAATTTTCACCCAATTTTCCAACCAAGTGCATCCATTAATCCTCGGTCAAATTTACAGATCTCGATCACAAATAAGATTACTCGGCACTGAGTTACTAAAAAAACAAGTAAAAGATTCTATGAAAATTGATCAGATTGTCTCATTCTTGTGCTCAGAAACAGGTAGCCATGATTACACCATAAACAGACGAGAAGCGAAAAATCTTGGATTAAATATTGAAAATCCAACTCAAGAATTTTATGGAATCGTTAAGAGTTTATATGGTAATTTCACAGAGGATATGGAACTAAGAAACCCATTGAATCCTGTGAATTATCTTGACGAAGACGGTAAGGGTGACTATCAGTTTACTAGATTAATTGTTGAGAGTACTGCAAAAGAGCCAGATCACTTTGTATCTAAAGGGACATTTACAAGAGTTGATAATCAACCTGCCCCCAATGGTTTGGTGACCCAATTAATTCAAGACAACAGGGAATTTGAAGGATGGATAAGACTGTGATTTATGCTGACACTAATTCATCGGATACTAGTTATATCAAATCTGAGACATCCGCATCTCAAGGAGTTGGCATATCGCCTTCGGTATCTCCAGATGCTTATATCACGATGATAGAAAATCAACTGTTTGATGCTAATTTACCGTACTTGGATTTATCAAATGTTCAAGGCGGCACAAAATCATATCCATAAATATTGATTTGAATCACAACAATAACCCCGCCCTCACAGCGGGGTTTTTCTTTACCTGTAATCCAGACAAAAAAAAGAGCCCCGCCGAAGCGAGGCATCATTTAGTTGGCGTCAACGATATGGTCAACCACACCACCCCGACCGTTTCCCACCGCTGTACTTTCGACCCAATCCAGCAGCAATTAAAAGCTCTGTCAGATTGCGTCCGTCTTCCAGATACACATCAGCGACGACACGCCCGGCGTACTTACCACGCTTGACGTTTTTGAGTATCACTGATTCACCAAGAACTTCGCGCACGTAATCTCGGGCCGCAATGGCTGTATCTTTTTCAGCTTGGCACTTCCCCCTAATCTCGGGAGTATCAACTCCGTTTACACGGATAGAGACTTTCATAGTCATTCCCGGCCAAGGGTGCGCCTGTGCCTTGAAGGTATCGCCGTCATAAACGGAAAGAACGTCTGCAGGAACGGTAAGCCCGTCAGCTAAGGCGGGTGCTGATACCATGAGAGCGATTAGGGAGAGTTTAAGAGATTTAAGCATTCTCTCTTTTATCTTTGATGGTCTGATAACTCCAGCCCCCAAAATATTTAACCGCCGAATACATGAGAGTACGACGTAACCGCCCTACCCCGGCTTGTTCCATACCAACACGGAATAGTAGGTCGGCATCGTCTTTACTTAGCCACCGCATAGACGGATCGCGGTAGCACCAATCATGAGCTACTGCTGGTAGGTTCTGCCCTCCGATTTGAGGGATAAGCCAGCGTAACAAGCGAGGAATTGAGGCGAGATCCGTGCCAAATCCAGTTGGCACGGTAAAGGATCGCCGCTCATTATCGTCCAGCACAAAGGACACGGTAATAGGCTCGATAAGAACCCACACCTGTCTTGCTGATATCCATTGCAATATGGGGTCGTTGGAAGAATAACGAACGAAAAACACCATTCTACTTCCCCGCCGCGTCCCATTCTGCCCAAGCGTCATCCAGCTTGGCAGAAATAGGCTTCCATTCTGCGCGAATTTCATCGGGCGTTTTATCACCGTTCTGAACTGCGCGGATAGACTTGAAAGTAAACAGGCCGATTTCGATCAGGGCATTTACAGTTGCAATTGTTGCGGGGTTCATGCTTCTACACCTTTCTTGACGGTCAGGAGGATATACGCGGTTTCCTGTAAGGTTTGGAGTGCTGTCTCATAGTCTGTGACCTCACCAGAACAAAGCTTGACCGTGGACGGCATCAGGTCAGATACGGTCTTGATCGTCTGATCTGACAATTGGCCGGCCGCACGGTATCCGGACAGAATACGAACAGTCGAGATAATGCCCTCACAAGTGATTTGCACCTGCTGTTCAGTCGAGAGCTTGTTGCCTGCTGGCGTCGTACAAGCAGACATAAAAAAAGCCGCTACAAGAGCGACTGTCATCAATATGCGTTTCATGGTTAGTGTACTCCTTTTCAGTACGTCCAAGCGACACCGTTGCCGCGATCTAAGTAAGGGTGTTTATCGTCCAGATGAACAAAGCTCTTTCCGGTGCCTATGCCTTTCATCCCAACTCTCGGCGCTTGGCTTATCAGGATATAAAGCTGTGATCCATTTGAGTAAGAGATGTCAGCCGCATGGCCGATAGAGTGGGCGCCACCACGTTTTTTCTTGCGCTCTTCTGGATGGTTTGGGCAACGAAACCCGCTTGTGATGCGCATCGGGCCAAACTGGT
>NZ_JBHUII010000011.1:0-105659 GCF_042682825.1 Kiloniella antarctica | reverse complement strand
GACGACGACCGCAACACCCATATTAAAATAGGTTAGCCATAGAGGCGTTGATATAGCGGCCACGCCAATAAACTTGTCCATAGTTCCCCCTTTTAGGTGTTCGATCATGCTGGAGCCTGCCCCGACAAAATTGCCGATTTACGCTCTTCAGTAAGAACCCCCGCCAGAACGAGCGCTTCCATTCCAACAACCAAATCGGGATGATCTAGCTGTACATCATCAGCGAGAGAGAGTTTGTAGAGCCACATATTTAAAGCTGGTGAATTAACCGCCGCAGCCATAATCTCATTTTGCTCTTCTGGCTTAATCAACTTCATAAAATCCCGACGGGTTAAACCGAGGTCTTTCTTCATTCGTTGTGCGCCCATATCTAAGCCCTCCACTGGAACGACACGCCATGAATGCGTTGTTCCTTGTCGTTGAATGTTTGGAACTTGTACTTCATAGAAGTCCCAGAAGGTTGAGCTGAGATATCAACGCCAACCGCAGAGAGCATTCGTCCCGCTGTCATTGTGTTAACCTCAACAAGCGTTACTTCTGTCCATGTTGTGCCGCCATCCCTGCTGACGTATCCCTTGAGATCAGTATTCAGCGTTACCGCGTCAACGTCCTCTTGCCAGACATAGAGATCAGCGGTTGAGGGGGTAGCATCCGCCGTGAATGCAGTAGATTGGAGGGTGATGTTTGTTCCGGCTGTTGATTCGTAGAACACCAACTCCGCACAGCGGGTCTCGTTAGGGCTTCCTATTTCAATTTTGGCTCTATGACTGCTGTAAGCTGTTGAGGTCGTAATTCCTGTTGAGTAATCCTTCGAAATCCCTGCGGCATTAGCAAAAGTGTCTGTATGAAGATCGACAATCTGCGCCGCAAATGCATCGTTAGAACCTTGCAGAGTGACGGTTATAGTTTCTGTCCCTTGGTCAAACCCATAATCTGACGTTCCATAAATTGTGTACTGCGCAATTGTCTTCGGGCTACTCCACGTCTTCCCGATGTAGCCGGTTGTAATGTTTGTCCCTGCTCTAGCACTTGCAATCGTCCCCTGAACAGTTACACCATCAAAAGCAGACGACAACCCCCCAAGGTCTGTCATGTTACCTATAGGTGTGCCTGTGCCACCTGCGATCACAGTTACAACCTTATTCGTGTAATAATCCCCGCTAGAGTCGTAGATTTCGCTAACGCTTGCGCCTGTGTCTATATCGCTATCATCCGTGAAAACGTCAGTAATCCCGTTGTCATTATCTTGACGATCAAGGCTATGTTGTGAGGCTTGCGTGAAGTCTAGGCGGGCAAGTGTGCTTCTTGCTTCTGCATCAACAGCATTGATCGTCAAGCCAGAGGCAAGTTTAGCGGCCGTAACCGCACCGTCTACAATCTCGGCAGTATCTACTGTATCCTTGGTAGCGAGTCCGCCCTGTTCAAGCACGAGAGGGTCAATACCAAGGGACACGACAGTAGGCGCAACCAGTGAGCCGCTATCAAGCACAACCGTCACAGTTGTTAAGCTGGTGTAGGCCGAAACAGTGATGACGCCGAATTTCTCAGTCGTATCCAGTAACCGAACTCTGCGCCCAACGGTATAATCTGCGGTCTGATCGCCTGTAACACTGAACTTGTCAGCCGCTACATAGGTAGGAGTATGCCCCCAATTGAACCAGCAGCCCTCCTCCGCCTGAGTGCGAACGTCGGCCATGATTTGACGCATAACATCATTAACCGCACCCGGCGTCATGCCTTCAGGCGCGCCGTTTGGCGGGGCGCCGTTGTTATTGGCCGGAGTTGTGGAATAGTTTTCAATGCCCATGTCAATTTCCCATAAAAAAAGCCCCGCCTAAAAAGGCAGAGCTTGAACGGAGTTTTCCGAGGTTGATATTAGCGGTTTTTAGGTGATCTGCAGTGTGATTAGCGAATGGATGCCTTTGGGTTCAAAATAGGTTCGGTTTGAGGGCTCAACTCTCCAACACTGTCTGCCCCAATGATGCCCCCTAATATCCCGCGCATTGGGATTTTACTCTTCGCAGGATGGGCGAGTTGGTTTTTAAAGTAAGCCTGCGCGGGCCCTGTGTTGTATATAGACTGTGCTAATTTTGGCCCTCCTAAGCTTGCTGCCATCACAGGAAGAACAGCGTACGGGTTCGCCCCTGCAACCAAAGCGCCACCACCAATACCATTGCCGCCAGTTAATATCCCGTTGATAAAGTTACGGCTTGCGGTGCCGCTATCTGGCGGAACAGTCGATCCTAGATACCCGGCTACACGCGAAAGGTTGTTTAAATCACCCCGCCCTCTGGCATACCCTTTTTTATCCGCAGATTTCACAGCCGTTTTTAAACCGGAAAGAGGTATATTCCCTGCCGCCTGATCAGCTTGCGTACCTTTGCCCAAGGCGTCCTCTATGATTGTTAGATTCCTATATCTATTACGAACATCTTTCCACGCCTCTTTAAGCCCCGGTCCTCCTGATCGGTCTAGCGCCTCGTCTAGTGCGTCAGCAAACTTTTTAAGCCCCTCTTTCGTATGTGGGTCTATCGCCTTTCTTGCTCTCGCCTTCAACGCGCTGGACAATTCCTGATAAGCCTTACCTGATATCTGTGGATTATTGCCCATTTCAGAAGCTAGTTTGGAAAAATCCGCCAAATATGACTTTATAATTCCCGCTTGGTCTGGCGTTGCTCGGCTTATGTATTCCTTATTAATATTGGCCACATCATCAAGCATTTTCTGGTCAGGCTTAATCACCGTTTGAGATGCGAGATTATCAAACTCCTTACCTATCGAAATGCGAGCTTGATCAATAACCTCCGGCCTTGCGTCGTCGGCATAAATGCCAGCCTTCTCAAGTATAGCTTTGTTGAGTTGAGTTCTTTGATCTGCAAATATGGCGCTTTGGGACTTCCCAGTAAACGGCGTCTTAGTAAGGACACTTTCAAAGGTGCGCAAAGCGTTGGACCCTGTTTCCTGTCCCGGCGTAAGTTTGATGCCGATATCTTTTGCGCCTTGGACAAGGTTCTTCTCATTGACAGATAACTGACTTGCAAAGGGCGTTATCATCTTTCTCCCTGCCGCTTTTACCAAGGCAGGAGACCCTCCAGCTAAAAGGGCCGCGCCCAGACCGACCGCACTGTTTTCAGTTGCGTCACCCGTACCGTTGCCAACCGCTCCAGCAGTCGCTTGCAGTATGGGTGCCGCAGTAACGGCCTTTGCTGATCTATTTATTAGCCCGCCCGCTTTTGAAGCCTTCGCAACAGCAGCACCAGGCACGATAAACGACCCGGCATCAGCAACGCCACGCCCTGCACCTTGGGCAAATCTCTCGGTCGCATTCTGCGGCTCACTTGACCCTAGATTGTAATCACCCGCAAATGGTGCGCTGACGGCATCAGCGTAAGAGCGAAAGCCCTGCTTTATCTTCTCAGGAAAGTACCCTTGCGGATGCGCCGGAAGTCCTACGGCGTCCATGCCTCTAGATACAAGATCAGGTAACGCGCCTATTGTCTCGGCTGCACTATCCACAAAGCCTTTGGCCGCAAGTTCGGCTGGTCGCATAGACTGCTCGAAGCCTGAGAGTTGGGGTTGCGGGGCGGTGGGTGTTTGAGGTTGGGCTTGAGTTGCCCGAGAAAGCAATTCCTCAACAACAGCCCTCTTATCTGGACTAAGATCCTGTCGAGACTGAAGCTCTTTAAGGACTGATATCTTTTCTGGTGTTAGTTCCATAATTTACCTCATAAAAAAAGACCACCCCGCAGGATGGCCTTAATTACTTTCTGGACTCTAGCTTAACCTTGTCGCAATCTATGCGCGTAAGGCGAAGGACTCTGTTTGAGCAGAATAATCTCCGCTTTATGCACCCCTTACTCAAATAAGGGGACGAACAAGGACCATTCTAGAAAAAGCCCTTGTGAGGCCGATTGCTCCCAAAGGCGGTTAAACCTTTGGACTAGGATGTCTCCGCTTTCCTTTATGGATCACGGCGCGTCGTGACTCTGGAGTCCGAAACATGACTTTAGAAGTCACTGTACATATTGACGTGGCGCTATGCCTTAAATGGCTAGTAATTCTCGCCAGTATGCTGGTTTTATAATCAGGGTGGGTGTCGTTAACAGCGGCACCCATTTACCCGCAACAACGGTATTATATTACCTCTATTTTGTAAAGGTACTATATTACCTCATAAAAAGGCCCCCGGATGGGAGCCTTAAATCTTGAACAACCGCATACTTACCTGGTTGTTATCCTGAATACCTGCATCGCCCCATAACTCTCAAGGCGCCCAATTCCACATTCATAGTCTCCACGCAAAACCATCGGGTCATCATTGTGACTGGCCAACCGCCTTATTACCGCCCTGCATTCTGAGGCATCAGATAACCCGGAGACCTCTTGGTGTTTAGACAAATTGCTAGCATCAGGGTAATAGAAAGCAACAACTTCTTCCCAAGGAGCCGCATCATCTTCAAAAAGAAAATTCGCCAAATCTTTTTTAGGAGAGCCTAGAAGCGCCCATAAGGCTATGAAGGTTAGCCCAAATACCGTTGATTTATTCAATGATTACCCCTCCCCCTCTTCCTTCTTCGTCCACGGAGGGATGATGCCCCATTCTAAACACCTTTCCATTGAGAACTCTGGCACAACACCCCTTTGCCTTAATTCATGAAAAGCTGCCCAATTAATACTCGGGTCAAAGTCCCCCTTGCATTCCCTTACGAGATTCACTTCAATCCTGTCGGTTACCTTATCTGATAAATCGACAACCTCACCGGAGGTCAGAACTATTACGGCTGCAAAAAGAATATTCATATACCTTACTTAACTACGGGATTAGCTGTATCAACTCAGAGGTGCTCATTTTCTTCAAATCAACGCTACCATCTCCCGTATCGGTTGTCACCTGTGGCGCACCTGCATCAGCTCTAGGACCGAAATTAACCTGATCCTGAGATATTCCTTTAGTAGCTACAGTAAGGATAGTTTCTAACCGCCTGCGCATCTGCCTAAGTTTATTTGCTGCCGTTTCCGCATCATCAGTAACGCCCGGAAGGTATTGCATGACCTCTTGCGTAGCTTCAGATTCACTTTTACCCGCACCAGTCAACATTCTGACAATGGCTTCGGAGCCTGACCTAATCTCTCGAGCCATGCTCCCGGCCTCATCACGACCAAGCATTACGCCAAACCCTTGATCCCATAAACCAGTTACGGCACCATTCTCAACCTTCTTAATGAAATCATCATCAAGGATACCAACCGCATCTAAGGCAAGGCCAACCTTACCAGCTGATTCGCCTGTGATTTTAATGTTCTCTGGCGCAGCAGCCTGAGCCACATCAACGCCACCGCTACCTCCGTATTGCTGTTGCGGGTTAGTAGATACTTGCTGTGTCTGCTGTGACGCTTGGTTAAAAGTAGGCTTCTTGTATGCCGACATATTCGGAGTTACTGAATACATAGAGCCTGTTTGCGGATCAAAATGCGTCTTCGGTGATCCAACATCATTGTAAGCCGCAGCGTATTGAGGGCTACTAGGGTCGCCATGTAAAAGAATATTCTGCATTTGAGCTGGCAAGCTGTTGCCCGCAAAAGTCTGATTAAGGCCGTTCGCTTCGGCTTCTAATTTTGCGTACTCAAGATCAGTCTTGGCCGCATCCTGCCCTTGCTGATACCCAAACTTGTCCGCAGCAAGTCCATAATTACGATCACTTTCAAGTACAGCCCGCTTCCTCTCCTCTTCTTTAAGGGCCGCATCCTTTGTGTACTTATCCATATCCCAACCAAACACTTTACGTTTGTGCGCCATGTCTTCGTCATACTTTGCCTTCTGCCAGCCAAAAGCTTCTTCTCGATCCTGCTGGCTCTGCAACCCCTGAACCTGATCAAAAGCGCTATTTTGCACACCTTGCAAGTTCTGCCCGAGGCCCGCCATGGCTTTGCCGGAATTACCGGGATCATATGATTTAGCGCCCGCCGCAGACAATGCTCCGCCGATAGTCAGAAGTGTATTTGTCATTTGCTGCTGCTTAATCTTGTCCACGGGAGAAGCGGCGCCGGGCGTAAACATCTTAGCCAATGGGTTTGACTTGTAATAATCATCAAGCAAGCCGGGCTGTCCCGGTATATCGTTACCAAACATATCTTTACCCCTTACCCAAACAGGCTTGCAAAGCCGGAAGCGATACCAAGTCCCGACGATGCGTTGCCTAAAAATGATTGCGTTGGGTTACTGTAAACTGGCTGTGACGAGTTTGAGGTTCCGCCAAATGAGCCGCCAGCAACAAGCGTCATGTATTCGCGCAGTTTATTGGCATCCTTGTTTTGTTCGAAGTTATAACGGTTAACCTGATCGCCGAGTTCCGCTTGTGATTGACCCTCACGAGCCGCACCTACTCGGGCAAGCTGGTTTGCATCGTTGTAGCGTGACTGAGCCAACTCTGGAGCCATAGCGCTAAACTGTGTCTGGCGGTTACGTTCATCACCGTAGTTCTGATATGCCATTTTTCCCGACAAGTCAGAAAGGCTATTGCTGACTGTCTGTTCTGCTGTGTTTCGAGCATCAGCATAGGCGTTTGAGCCTAAGCGTCCTGCCTTCGCAAATGAGCTATCAATGCCCGGCGCAATCTGCTTATTGAAATTGTCAATCATGGGCTGTGCGGCTGAATTGAACGCCTGTTGCATGTAGGGGTTACCCTCAGCAAGATAGTCACCGTTGACCGTCTTTTCCGCTTGTTCCAACCCTGCATTCTGAAGACTTGATCCATCCATAGCCATTTGTCGGGTATTACTTAACGCCTGTTGAGTTTCAGGAGAAAAGCCGACTACCGTAGAGCCGGGGTAATAGTTCGGATTATCACCGTTTAGGATCTCTTCAGCTTTTTGAAAGCCTGTCTCGAGGTAAGGCGATTGTTTGTCCCAAGGCGAGTTTGAAGTTGATTGCTGCACGTATTCAGTCTTTCCGCCGCCGCCGCTCATGATAAAGCCTTTCTCAATACAACTGATTGTTTCTTAAAATCTTTGTGAATGCGCTCCCAACCGGGGCGACCGTCTATCTCGATAAATTTACACCCGATGCTTTGCGCCCACGCTTCAAGTTCTGGCTGCATGGCTAAAAGCTCCGTCATGTCACCGCCCGCTAGAAACACCCGGCACCCTTTTGAACAGGGGTAAGACACAATCTCTGTAATTGCTGCCGATTTCTCACTGGTCCAAAATTGAAAAGAGCCGGAAATAATTCCAGCCCTGATATCATCCGTTGTGTGAGTGTTGCCCCCTCGATCAAGCGCGGGCTGTAACCATTGCCGAGCCTTCTCCCATTGGACATTTGTGATCATGGTGCCTCCAGTGCTTCAATACGGGCTTCCAGTTCTTGCACCCTTTGGATGAGGGCTTGCAGAGCTTGCGTTTGCTGTTCAGGAGTTGACCGCTTATTGACCTGCTTTAAGGGTGTCGCCATTATCTGCGCCCTCCCTGTTTCGCTTTGTAATCAATGCCTACTGCGTGGTCCCAATCTTCGCCCGCAGGAATACGCAACTTTGCCCGGTGGTATCTTCCTTCATCCCTTGCCGGACAAAACCCAATAGCGTTTTGAGCTTGATAAGGCCCATAACTCACAGCGTCATTTTGGCGGTCACGCTTTGCAACGCAGACTTCAAGCCCTGAACAAACACCATCAACCAAAGGCCAGCACTCCGAAGTTAAAGCCCTGCGCCCTGGGTAAATCTGTGCCTCGCCTGTCTCAATCGCTGCTTCCAAATTTGGACCCGTAAACGAGCATAGCTTTCTTGATCGAACGGCCCCAACAAAAGGAGTACCACCGCGCCATGTTCGGCTATCAAGTGATGCTGGAATGTCATCGAGACTTCCGGCTACCGTGTCGAGTTCTTCAAGCGTATAGCCAGCAGAAGCCAACCCGCCGATAATCTCATGGTCAAAAGCGGCATACGACCAACGATTAAGAAGTTCGTTGTAGATAAGGCATTCGCTAGGCTCACCACCGCTGCCGCCTGTTGGGTAACTGAAATAAATCAGCCCGCGCTCAACATCAAAAGTTGCACTCATCCGGTGAGAGTATTGAGCATCAAAGCGTTTAAAGAACCAATCGTTGACCTTTTGCTCTCCTATCGGGTGCGACTGCTGCCCATCAAAAAGCCTGAACCCATCATCAGCGAGGTAATAAGTCCCTCGGCGTGAGCGGATAACAGAGCCCGGCTCAAGGCACCCCTTACCGCCTTCAATCTCATCAAAGGTATAGATCAGCCCCCCACCGACGTATTCCATCCGGTAAAGACTGCGCTCCATAAGGATCACGCCATACTCACCGCCCGTTATGCCCCTGATACGACCGCCATTAGCAAGGTTCTGAAAGCCCGCCTGCGTCGTCACGCTATCAACAAAGTCAGTTACATCAGTAAGGCTCGACCACTCAACGCGGTAATCTGCGGCTTCAGTGCTTGCAACAACCAACTGAGTGCCAACAATAGCAAGGTAACGCCCTTTAGGGGCTGAGGCTGAGAGATCCGAAAACTTAGCACTTACACCTATCTGATAGGCTTGAGTTTCATCAAAGAAGTTGGCCGCAATCACCAAATCCCCGTGAGTAACAAACGAAGTACGCTCTTTATCTGCTGTCGTGTAACCACCTGTCTTACTCACATCATCCAGAGCCGCCGCTGAGAGCCTGTAAATCTTCCCGGCATCACAAGCAAAAGCAAAAGTATTTGCGCTATCATCTTGCCCCCAAATCATTCCACGGCAATAACTATCAAGCATCCCTGAGCTAACATCTGTCAGACTCTTGAAAGGTTGGTAAGACTTTGCAGCCGGGGTCACGTTTTTTGCTTCTGAACAGCCCGCCGACCCAAAGGCTGGCTGATCTGGTAGAAACTCACCAAAAGGAACTATTGTCATGCCCACCCCGTCACTTTGTTGCTTTGTGCCGCCCAGGTATCGCCGTTCACCGCTTCAGGGGTCCAAACGCCACCGGAGCCGGGATGTTCTGTCCAGTCGGTCGAGTTGTCGTTTTTTGCGTTCCAATCCGTACTTAAGCCCGCGCCACCATGCCAACCGATGAGAGTTAAGGCTAAACCACCTTTTATGGCTGACACTGCTTGCAGTGAGTTGGCACTCAGCGCCCATTTGATGGAAACAGCCGGACTGCTTGTCGCTGTATTGGATTGCAGCACATCAACAGAGATAGGGATATTGACGGGTAAAATAATTGCGTTGCTGTAAGCTGATTCCGAGTTGATTGGATTAACAGACAGCAACCAATCAACAAATAAATCAGGCGCGCTTACGCGAGATACGGATTTAACGCTATCAACGCCAAGCGCCCAACTAACGTCTACTTCCAAACTGTTTATGGTTGTCTCAGACGACACGTTATTGACGCCAAGATCCCACTTAGCACCGATCGCCGGACTGCTTGTCGTCGCGCCAGATACCAAACTGCCAGCGTAAATAGAAACACCAACCCCTAGCGTTGGGCTTGAGATTTCAGATTGACTAGCAAGGTAGCCAACAGCAAGGGCCCACTTAACATCTATTGTGGAACTGCTTATTTCCGTAAGTGTGCTTAGCGCATTACCGTGTATCGCCTCTCTATAGGTGAGGATCGGCCCGATAAGGTTATCTAAGGAGTAAGGGATATCTTCGAGCGAAGAGTAGAAAGCGTCTAGGTCTTCAAGATTTAAGCGGCCAATTTCCGTTTGTGATGTAGGCGAGTTTACGACAAGCGCGGTCACAAGACGGTCGGCGTCTTGTTGTCGATTGTCCACTCAGGGATATCAACCGACCCGCCAGAGGTGATTGCTTGTGATGTGGTTGTTGTCACAATGATCAATTCCGAGGTGCTTGTATCAACAAGAGCAATGTGCGTCGCTGTGCCGGTGGCGTCGACAGGAACGGAACTTTTAGCCGCAACCGTAAGCCGCCTGTCATCGCCGCTTGATGAAAGCGTAAAGTCGCCAGATACCATAGCAACATCAGCAAGGGCATTTGCGCCCACAGCCGTAGCATAGGATTCAGGTTGAGCGTTACACACGACCATCTTATCTGCGTTGTTTTTTGCGTAATTTGGAGAAGCATCGAGCCAGTTGTTTGAGGCATAAGCACCCATTTTATAGCACCCTTATATCTACTTTGGTTGATAGTTGGCCTGCGTTCCAAGCCTCGCGGTCATCTGCGCCTTTTACGGCCTGTATTGCCCTGTCCAGCATTGAGCCCCACATCGTTATGCGTTCGTCATTCATTAGAAACGTTTCTGCCTCTAGCATTGCACCGTAGAGATACAAATCAGGGTTATTTGTTATGATTTCGTTTGTCGTTACAGTGTCGCTCATAGGCGTCAAACGCCCGTAATAAGTGAGCTTTAATGTCGTTACGGATTGCGGCACTGGCGCAAGCTGGATTTCACCTCCAATGATTGCGTAATAAGCCGGAACGCCCCCACCAGAGTTAGCCGACCTGTTTTCTTCAAGCTGCTGCGGGGTGAGCAATTCAAGTACCCGCTGTGGGCTGGTTTCAAGTACCAGTGTTCGCGCTTCAAGAAAGTCGGAAGGTTTAGCTACTGCGCCCTCTCCCACCACCGTAGCCGCATTAGAAGTCTTTTCCATTGCCCGGATACGCAACTCACGATTAAGGCGTACTTCGGCCAAAGCAAGGAACACGGGAGTCTCATTTTCAAGATCCGAACGAGCAAGATACGACGCAACAGCAGCCTTGAGGCCGGGATAGGTCGAGAGGTCCATTAGACTGTGCCTTCTTTGGTGCGAAAGTAACGGTTGTCGGGGTCGTTGAGGAATTTGCGAAGGCGGGCGGGATCAGCAACTTCGCCATTTATACCAATAACACCCGTCTTCATAAGTTCGTGTATCTTAACCATTGGGATAGAGGCGACTTTGTGCATACCGTCGCCATAACGCCCCGTATCTTCGTTACGAATGGCCTTATTCTCAGTTAAAACACTTTCCACGTCTTGGATTGTCTCAATATCAAACCCATTACCATCGTCATGCGAATGAAAGTACTGCGACACGCCCGTGAAAGGGTCGTGGGACAGAAGACGCTTTGCCATATCTGCCACCTGCTATTATTCAGATTTAGGTTCTTTTGGCGCTCTGTCCGTTACTTGACCAAGACCTTCCAGCTGAATAAATTCTTCTTCGGAAAGCTTGATCTTTTCGCTTGGAGCCGCGCATTTTTCGCCGTTGCTATAAAAGACCCGCTTAACCGCTGCCGTGGTTTTTGCATTGCCTAGCGTGCTACAGACAAAAGCTTCCACCAGATTATCAGCGGCGGGTTGCTTCTGTGTCGCGCCTTTATCAGCGGCGGGTTGCTTCTGTGTCATAGTATTTTCCTTGTTTGTAAAAGAAAAGGGCCAGCCCAAAGGCCAGCCCTTATTGACCTTAAGCCTTTAAAAGGCTTAGGAGGTTGTGAGATCTGCAATCTTGCCGAATGCTTTCTCGTTTTTCACGCAAAGCGTAAGCTCGGTGAGAAGTTGACGCTTTTCACTGTCGCCCGTTTTGGCAAGCTTATTCCGCTTCATTGGGCGTAGAGTACGGACTTCAGCCATAGACGTATCGATGACCAGTCCTGTGCGCTCTCGATGGAAACGAGAAGGGATAACTGCGATATTGCCGAAATCAGACACATAAACATCAGCCGCGCCGATGATCGTTGCCATTTTGTTTGAGTTGACGTTGTGGCGTGTCTCAGCAATCCCGGTGAAAGCGGAAAATTTACCCTTATTCACAGGCCCAAGAAACAAGCGATCAGGGGTGCCGCCATTTGCAAAGCAGTCTTGCATTACGCTTTTAAGCTGGCTCTCAGCTAACGCGCGTTGCGTGCCGTCTGTCGGTGCTGCGACATTACCTGAACCAAACCCGCCGTCGGCATAACCTGTACCGCCTGAAACGTTTGTTTCAATCCAACTTTCAAGACCGCCCAACTTGCGGGCAGTAGATGAATTGCCCTCAACTGAGGCGTTGTTAGAAAGAAGGGCTGCTTCAATGTCGCGGTTGATTTCCTTACCTTTTTTCATCGTTTGGTAATTCAATTCAGACTTACGGCCCGCTTTATCAACGGCCTCTTGTGTTCCAGAAACCTGAACCACCTTTGTAAAAATCTGTGTGCGATTACCAACGCGAACAGTCGCCGTGTGACTTGCATTACCCGCGTCATCACCATCAACAGCCGCATTATCTGCGTTAGCCGTTGCAAGGTCGTCCTGCTGCCATTCTTCAAAGGTTGCTTTCGCTTTACCTTTCTTAATAGAAGAACGGAACGGGGTTTCTGTTGGTGCAATATTTGAGATAATGTCAGACAGGCTTTCGCGGTTGCCTACACCATCGTAACTGTCAAAAGTACCAGTTGGCTGTGCCATGGTTTCAATCCTTAATCATCAAGGAAGTCGAGAGCCGCTAGGGCCGCATCCTCGCTTCCGGTTTTACGAAGTTTGCTCATAGCGTCGCGTTGCTGTCTTGATCGGTTATTGGCTCCACCCTTAGAGGCACCTGGCTTCAATGACGAAGGGGCTTTCCTTACCTTCTTCGTCACCTTGGCATTATTAGCCTTAAGTTCGTCGAACTGCCGTGCTTTATCCAAAATTGACAGAGCAACAGGATCATTTAACTGACTGAGCCTTTCTTGGGTTATACCTTGCGATTCTGCATACCCGACGATCTTTTTTTGACCCTCAAGCGCCTTCTCTTTGGTGTCCCAATCGGGGAAAAGTTCAGGAATTCTAGCTTGCATTTGCGCCATTATTTGCGCCTGCGTAGCTTGCTGGTCCTGCTGGTATTTATGGTTCTGCTGTCCTAAACCCTGTTTGATTTGGTTTAGTTGCATCACCCTTTGATCCCATGCGGCTTTCGCCTGAACATGAGCCATTGGATCTGTCGCGGCGAGTTCTTGCCAGTCCGGTTCTTGACCTATAGCCAGCTCCTCAATCTTGCTGAGTAGTTGACCTACAACACTCCGCTCTTGGTGCGCTTGCTGCGTGAACTGCGCCTTGTTCTGCGCCAGTTCTTGAGCTTTGCGCGTGTAATCAGATTGCCTTTGATAACCAGAAATAAGCTCCGCTTGGTTGACCTTGATTTCCTCACCATCGACTTTGACAGTGTAAGTAACATCAGGTTCCTGCTCGCCTTCTTCCATACCATCGTCGTCGCCCTGATCGTCGGCGTCTTCAGAGGGGTCGCCCTCTTCGTCACCTTCGGACTCTTCGTCCACGGCTTCAGGCTTATCGCCATCCGCATCCGTATCCGCCTCTTGATGATTTTCGGGTATACCTTGAGGGCTTTCGTCCTCGTCGGTGTCCGGCATATCAGCTAGTGCGTTGAGGGTATCCATTTCAGAATACTCCTCGCCGACAGTCCCTTGACCAGGGTTGTTGTCGAAATCGTCCATTGAAAAGCTCCAATAAAAAAGGCCACCTAAGCGACCCGGTTAAAAGAATAAGTTCTTTTTCTCTTTTTTGTATTTCATCACCTTCTCGTCGACCGCCCCTTTTTGGAGAACGGCCCGCAGGTGTTCTTCGAATAACTTTCCGCAGTGATGACAACGCGCCCAATGCTGCAACTCGTCAGCTTTTGACGGGCATGCGGTTGTAAGCCCAAGAGCGTAAAACTCTTGTATTTTCGCTAGTGCCTCGATCAGCAATGGATTGCTTAGAAGTTTATCGGCTTCTTTTGCCCGGTCAGCGGTTTCGATTTCTTCTTCGCTCATAGGCTTGACGCCCCCGGTACTGAGAACGGCCCAGAGAACCACGACGGGTTCCAAGCTTGCTGCGCATAATACTCATCAAGCAAGCCCTTGTACTGAGGATCGCCCGTTGGCGCTTGGTCAAGCAAGCCTTGCGGGCGATAATACATACCATCGGGCGTTTGCGCTTGTTGATTTGGCGTGGGTGTTGTCGCTTGTGTCGGCGGGGCATATCCATTTGTCTGGCTTGGTGCGGGCTGAGTTATTCCAGAAATCCCGCCATTACCGCCATCTGGTCCGCCGTAAGAAGCGTTCCCACCGCCGCCGTACCCACCGCCTCCTGCTCCCATACCAGAAACATTACTCCCGGAAGGTGTTGGCCCAAATCCATCGAAAACATTGCCGCCTAAGTCTATTTCAGCAGGGCGATTAAACGCTTCTGACGCAACATTAGCTGCCATACCAAGGCCCGGAACCCCAAAGGCCATGCCAGCCAAATTACCAACGCCGACAGCAGGATCAAACCCCCAACCCGCATTAGGACCAGAGCCGACAGAAGGTGTTTGCTCGTTAAATCCGAACATCCCTGCGGCAAGGTTCCCTAGATTTTCGAGAAATGAATTATCGACATTGTTGTAATCGTTTAGGGCTCGGCTATAATCCTCTGCGCCTGAAGCCGCTGATTGTCCGGTATTTGTATTGTTGCCACCGAGAGTGAAGCCACCTGCATTTAAGGACGAAGCAGCTTGAGTGTATGCGTCGATTTGGCTCTGGCTTGGCTTATCGGTGCCGCCGCTTCTTGAGGGGCCTGTAGCGCCCCCGCTATCAAAGCCCCCAGATCCGTCATACGCGCCCTTTGCCATAACTAAAATCCGTTCCTGTTTATGTTACCGTTGCTCGCTTGTCCGAGTGCCATTTTTTCGCGCTCAAGCTGAAACTCCATAGCCATCTCTTCTTTACGTAAAACGAACTCTTGCTGCATCTTTTCGCGTTCTATTTGGAGTTTGCCTTGCACCTCAATCATTTTAGGGTCAGGTGGCGGCTTCTTTTCGCCCTCTTGCTCTTTCATCTGATTGAGAATTTCCTCACTTACCTCACCAAAGAAAGCCTCGTCGTTCTTAAAGCCTGCTTCGTTGATCATTTTACCGAGGGTGTGACGGATCTTATCAAGGCCGACAATTGGGTTATTCATGCCCAACATTTGCATGGCCTCTTTCTGCTCCTTAAGGATCAAGCCAAGAGTTTGAAGCTTCTCTTGTCTCAAACCAGAGCCAAGCCCTACATCAATAGAGCAGTCCATTTCGGCGTTCCAATAGCGCGGGTCAACATCTACCCATTTATTACGAAGGCGAACAGTGCGCGGCTTGTCCTGGTGCGTTACGATTACCCGCAACATTTTCTTGAAGTGTGATTTAATACCCCAAGCCAGAACACGTGAAATCATTTCAAGACGTGATTGAGAACCGGCTGAGGCTTGCGCTACCGCTGCGGCTGTTACGTTCTGAAGAATGTCAGGGTTTAACCCTTGAGAGTTACGGGAAATCCCTGTCCGCTCTTCCTTCATCTTGTCGATGTACTCAAGCATTGGGAAGGTTGCCGAGGCCGTGAAAGGCGTTGCAATCTCGCGAACACCACCTAGTCCTTTTTTAACTCTAACAATTCCCCCAATGCGGGAGTTAAGAACATCATCCATATTGACGATCTTATCCACATCGATCTCTTTCATTGGGCTGTTAGCCAGATACAGATTATCGAGCATTTGCCTTTGCAAGACCGTTCTCAGACGTTGAATGTCCTGCATCTGATCGGCAACAGCTTCACCAATGACCTTATGTGATTGCCAAGACGGTGAGGTAAGGCTGTAGGGATGCTGGTCAACGGCCTCGTTCTCCAAGATCGTGTAGGCATTGCCGCCGCACACAACGCGCCTTAATTCTGCAATGCCGTCTTGGTCGTAGTCCATGCGAAGATAAGCCTCGTAAACCGTAATCTCTCTGCGACTTGGATCTGGACTGTCTGAATCGTGATCGCCACCTTGAAAACTGTTATCGTGCCGTACATCGTTCGTGTCGTCACCGTTATCTTCGCCGCTTGGGATATCATCCAGTTTTGCTTTCGGGTAACCCTCGGCAATTAAGTCAGAGTATGTAGCGGTCCTGCGTTGGCCTACGCAATTAGCCTTGTCCAAATCATTGCGACACTCAGGAGAGACAAAGAACTCATCAGGCGGGATAACATCTGTTGCAAGTCGCCCATCTGTCCAAGTGCGCTTGATCTTGATTGACCATAAGCCTTCATGATCTTGAGCCTGTTCCAGAACTTTTATCTCGTCATCGGCGGCAACTTCCATAAGCTGCGCCTCATCTAAACCCTGATACTCTGCCTCTTCTGTTTTCTCCTCCTGCTGCCACCACGCCTTAAAAATCCCGGTCTTCTCCATCAAAGCGTCTTTGAAGGCCACATAAAGCTGTTCATCGCCCTTGTTGTCATTCACGAAACAATGATGGACATAATCGGTTGCCTGTTCGCAGAACTCCTCATCTTCTTGCTGTTGCGGCTGATACTCACCAATTTTACCCGCAGCCAGATAGGGCCGCATAAGCTCAGGCATCATAGCCTCAACAGTATCCCGCACATCAGTTGCTACAATCTTTGAACGCCCATCGACCTCATCGCCGTAAGGGTCGGCCCGATAAGCCTTTAACGCCTTTTGGCGTTCAGGGTTCACATCATCTTGGATATAACTCTCCGCCCGCTGGATCTCATACTTAACAGCGGACTGAAGCTCTGCGTCATCCATTGACATTTAATATATTCCGTTGTTTGAGTAATTTAGGGCGCCGCCATGCATTGCGCGGTCTACTGGTTCGGCTACGGCCATGTATCTGAAGCTATCCGCAGGGTTTGAGGCCCAATCATGCAAAGGGCGTAGCATGAATACCTTATTTTTTTCATCCCATTTTCGGCGATAATTTGAGAGGGCATTAACAAGTCGTTCGCATTTGGTTTCATCAATATACAAACGGTTAAACATCGTCCTCGCCGCCTGTATCCCATCATCAACAGCCAAGCGTGGAAGTACTTCGATTTCACTAGGTAGCAAGTCCTCTAAAACTTCTTTCCGGCTTAACCCTGTACCAAGCTCTCTTGAGTCCGCATCGTGTGGTAAGAAGTGAGTACCGTATACATAACCCTTGCCCGCTAACTCTTTGGCATAATGGTCGAGAGCCATTCCAGAGGCCTCATAGAAATCTATAATTCGCCTCTCCAGACCAACCTCTTGGAAGAAGATAATTACGGTAGTGTCACCTATGCCTAGATCCCAAGCTGTATGAACAGGGTGTCGCTTGTCATAATGAACACGACAAAGCCGCCCTTCTTTCCTCATCTCGGCAAGCTCACCAGTGTAGTAAGCCCCAAGGATCGCAGCATCAAAGCTGCACAAATACTCTTGGTGAAACATTGAGCGCCCAAAATCTATTCCGAATTCATCCTTATACTCTTGCTCAACCTCCATGAGTTTTTCAGAAGAAAAAACGTTTGTGTCGTGGGCAGAGAGAACCTGCGAGAACCACTTTTCATTCTTCCTCGCGCTATCCAGCATTCTCTTACAATGATTGTTACCCCTTGGTGTCGTAATAAAAGCGGCCCACCCGTCATTCTCATCAAGGATTGGCCGGATATACGCCCATGAATTAGGGTCTGCTAAAGCCCACTCTGAGAAGATCACGCCAGCAGGAGGCGCGCCAACAAGAGCGTTATAGTTATCTGACCCGATCACTTGCCAGGTTGAACCATTCTTAAACTTGATCAGCATCTCGGCCTCACGCTTCGTTGCAATCAAGTCCCTATGAAATGCCTCATCAATTCTTCGTTTGCCCGTATGCGGGTTCACAGCATCCCATATTGCCCGACGCGCTTGGGTTTGTAGTGGCAACATATGCCAATAACCACCGATACGCTCATGAGCTGCTACCGCCGCCCTGTGCAAACAAACATCATCTTTACCCGCTCGACGGTGCCAAATTCCTATTGCACGCTTCACGCCACGCTCTAAAGCACACCACAACTCACGCTGATAATCACGCGGCTCCCAATTGTTAGGTATCCGTATCGGTGTCGCCATATCTCACAATCTGAATTACCTGAGGCCCACCGTCTTCGCCTGTGTTTTCAGTTCTGGTGGAGAATTCTTTTTTGACCTTCCGTTCTAGGTACTTCAAAGCTAAATCAGGGTCTTTTTCAAGAGCATCAACAACCGACTTTCTGGCCTTAAAAACGGGCGATTGTTTTAGAAGCTCTTTCCGCTCCGAAAAATCTTCGTTGGCTTTACAATAATCATAAAGGGTTGATTCGCCGATATCAGCAGCTAAGCAAGCTTCTTTGTCAGTGCAACCAATCTTAAAAGCGTCTTCTAGCTTTCGGAGTACGTCCGCTGTTATTTTCTTCGGTCTACCCTTACCCATCTTCCGCAGTCCTTCCGGTTGTTGCGGCAACAAAAAAGGCCCCACTCAAACGAGAAGGGCCTTAGTCGCATTAATCCGAGAACGAGTTTAACTTATTAAAAAACAAAACGCAAGATGTGGTATCAATTTAAATTAAAAACACAATATCAGCCAATTCCTCGCACCTCAGCAAGCTTATCCAAAGCCCTTTGATACCCCTTAGCTTCACCGACCATATTCCGTGCCGTCCAGGCTATATTGTCCTTATCCTGAACGTGGCACATAACCTTAAGTAACCGCCAATCACAGAGATTTATCTTTCGCATGGTTTTGTTAAGTAAGGTTTTGTCGCGGTCCTCTTCGTCGGTCACCTCATACTCTGCAGAGGACGCAGTTGAGTACCCTGCAACGCCCTCAGAACGATAAACCTTCTCCATTAAATCAGTGAGCCACAAACCCACCTCTTTCCTGCGCTTGGCCTCGTTACCTGTTCCGAGATAACCATTTACGAACAACTGCTCAATAAGCGTAGGATACTCAACCGCTGCGCCTTTGCCGACAGTAAACCCGTTTGCACCGTAATGGTCTTTGATAATCATCCCGCCTCTTTTTCTGCGCTCTATCGTTCCTAAATCCTCAGCCATCCACCCTCACCCCTCCGCTTTCGTCAAATCGCCAAAGCTGCTCATCTGGCCTCGTTGGTGGCTTGATTTCACAATGCTCAACTGTTCTTCCATTTCCCGAGTTAGGATTTTCCGCACTTGATCAACTTCGTTCAGATGAACCAGTAGTTCGGACCACGTAGGCCACCACTTGTCTTTTCCCGCCTGCTTCAAAGCGTAAGCTGTGCAATCAGCCGCATAAGCTCCAAGCTCCTCGGCGTAGGTGTCTAATTGGATTTCTACCATTCCAGCCTGCTCGCTTCTGGTTGCCGTTAGCGCTCTGAGCTTCATCAAGCCTTTGATGATTTCCACTTGGCTAAGGGGTGTGGTCGATGATTTCAGGATGCCCAATGCTTCCGTTAGCTGCCCCGTCGTAGGTTTCCCACGGATTGTCACTTTCTCGATCACGTCCACTATCCCGCCGTTCTTCGGAAAGAGCGTCTTTCGCTTCAGCCCTATTGAGCACCCGAGAGTACGCTGCAAGGACGTCATTACCGCCCGGTCGTTGTCCTGAGGACTTGCTGCCAAAAGACGCGCTACGATTTTCACATTTTTTGATGACCCAACGTTTCCAAGTTCCGATCCACCCTGGGCGCTTGGTACTCTGGTCAAGCCAGTAGAGTTTGAATTCTTCCGCTGTGGTTCTGATCTCATCATCGGTCATTCCTTTTTCTCGGGCGTACTTGATGCAATCGGTGCAAAGCTTCCAATCTTCCGGTAGTCGGTAAGTTTTAGGCTTTGATTTTTCGGGATCTTTTTTGTTATCTTTTTTATCTAACTTGTTAGATTGTGGTTGTGGTTGTGGTTGCTTAAGCCCGGCTTCCATTTTGCTTCCGTTTTGCTTAGGCTTTGCTTGACCACCTTTTCGGCCCGCCGTTGATCTTTTTTCGTACATTTCTAATGACTTAGATATTTCTTCATCAATTCGGCTGTGGTGTAATTTCCCATCTTTTTGTTCGAAAAAACTCTCAACTTTTGGACGAATTTTCTTCCATTTTGTTTTAGTTTTTCTCACAATTTTTGATAAAATCGCATCATCATCAGGCAATGGCTCACCCTTAACCCAGTACTCAGAGATAAGTAAAAGGTAGGCCCCATGCTCTTCTGTAGATAGCTGCATCGTGTCTCTGAGGTAGTCGCCCCAAAACATCGGCATGAACGCACGGTTAGACATCTACGCCGCCCCCGTAACATACTCAGCATCGCCGCCAGACTTCCAAGCGAGAGACGACTTACATGTCTTACAAACCCGCTCACCTATCCACTCGCTTACAAACTTCTCGCGGCAATTAAGACAGCTTCTGGTCTTCTTTTGACCTGGATAGATTTTAGCCTTTGGTTTGGAATTAACAGGGTTTTTACCACTCACATTCGCGGGCTTTTTCTCGACGCGCTCCCGATCCACCAGAACATGAATAACGATGGTTTCAGGCTTCTTGTGCGACCCCTCAGTGCGAATTAATCCGTTTCTTTTGAGTTCGTGAATATGATTGCACCAAACCACCTTCCCCATCCCGAATGACGTTCTCGCCGTGTGGTAATTGATCTTCGGATACTGATAGTCACAAAGGTTCATAAAGACCTTGTAGCTAGATGGTCTTAATTGGATTTTGGTTTTATCCGTCATCACTTAACCTCATCCATCTCAAGCACCTTGCAACCAAACTGAATTGACACTGTGTCGTCGCTCCAAGCGCGCCAATCTGGATCCAGTTCAAGGCGAACATCGAAAATAACTTTCTCGCCCTTCATTAACCGCTTAGCGACACCGTTGCGCCCTCTGGTAATGTCCAGAGCTGCGTATCCGCTGCTTTTGATTTTGGTCTTGGTTTTATCGGTCATCACCCGCCCCTCTCTTTACCAAACAACTGTTGAAACTTGCTCATCCAGCCAACCGACTTGATAAGCCCCTCATCATTTGAGCGGTTATACTCTCTCAGGGCGTCGTGGGTGGCTTCTCTGAGTGGCGGGTATGTCTCGTGTTGCCGACGTTTATCGCCAGCCTCTAGGGCTTTGCGGTGCCGTCTGTGAAAATCGTTCCAATCGTTGCGCTGTTTCATTTCTCGCCACTCCCCACTATCCAAACAATTGTGTCTTCGCGGTCTTCGTACTCGATATCAACACCGCGCATTTTTCGGTCGTCGTCGGTTGCACCGATGGAAACAAGCACGTCAGAGATCGGCTTAACCAGGTTGTCGATATCGGCTTTTGTTACGTGCTGATTTACTCTGATTATGAGTTTGTACGGGCCTTCAATTTTACGCTTTAACTGGCCCTTGAATTCCCAAGCCAGAGCAGCAAACCAGATCTTGTATTCTTTGGTTTTAACCCGGCCCTTACCGCCAACATTCTTGTAGGCGTTGTTCAGGCTTATGGGTTTCGCTTGGGTTGTGTATGTGGCTTGGGCTAGGGTCATTCCGCGGCCTCCGCTTTAGGGGCTCGGCGCAAGTCTTCCACAGCCTGTATCCGCTCCCCAAGCCAACGCATAACCGGTTCAGGCATCGAATTACCTATAGCCTTATATCGAGGCCCATCAGGGCAAAGTTCAGCCGGCTTATTCCTGTATGGGATTTGTGTGTGGTTATCAGGAAGGCCTTGAAGGCGTTCGCATTCAACGGGGGTAAGGCGACGAACTGCCATTCCATCACGAACGTAACTGGTTTGTTTCATACCGGGATTTGCTGATAGAGCTCCTGCATATGGCATTTCTCTAAGTTCATCGCGTGAGTTTTGAGCAAAGGCGACTATGTTGGCTGATTTATCAGTACCCGTTGTCAGAGGTGCTGTTTTGTCGCCTTCTTCATATACGGCACCATCACCAGCGGTACGATAAGCAGTAATGAGATTTTCGCTTCCGGGTCCGACATCGCCACCAACTGCCCTTAGAGTGCCAATTCCTTCTGAATAGGTTCCGTGGCCTGATGATCTATGAGCAACAAATGTCTCAACTTCAAAGTCTTGTCGGCATCCTTTGGCGGTCAAAGTTGCGGCTACGTTAATCGGTCCGGAACAATTTCCACCTCCAAAGAACTCGGTGCCAACAAGACCCGCTCCACCTTGCGAAAATAACTCCTGATTACTCATAGCTATACCGCCACTCCCTCTAGCACTTTGGCATAAACTTGGGTGAGGTCCGCCTGACCAATGGCTTAACTTTGAAGTATCGGTAGTTATTGCGCCGATTGGAGTTCCAGCCCCACGGCTTCTTCCAAGGCTTGCTTCAAGCGTTCCGGCAATTTCTTGCCCCGCTTCTCTGCTCGGCGCAGAATTCCCGCACAGGCTGTGGCGCTCAAAAAGTACCGCTGCGGGATGGATTTCTTTTCCAAGATACCCGACAACGAACACACGTCTGCGGCGCTGTGGAACTCCGAAGTATTGAGCGTCAAGCACTCTGTATGCCCACTGAAACCCGAGTTCGCCCAACGCCCCGAGTAAGGAGCCAAAGTCCCTTCCTCCGTTACTGGATAAGACGCCGGGGACGTTCTCCCAAACCACCCACTTGGCCCCTGTTCGTTTAGCAAGGCGAAGAAATTCAAGGGCGAGGTTGCCACGGTCGTCATCCATTCCGCCTCTGAGTCCTGCGACTGAGAAAGACTGACAGGGGGTTCCTCCGACAAGAAGGTCAATTGATTCATATTCGTCACCTTTGATAGTCGTGAAATCGCCGTGTAATGGCACATCTGGCCAGTGGTGTTGCAGTACAGCTCTTGGGAATTTTTCTATTTCGGAAAAGAAAGCTGGCTTCCACCCCAAAGGTTCCCAAGCAACTGTTGCCGCCTCGATGCCTGAACAAACTGAGCCATATGTGAAGGGCCTTTGCATCAGATCATACCCAACGCATGTTTATAAACGTCAATAAGCTCGTCTAGCTCCAAGCGCTCTTGCTGCTCAATCTTCCGAAGACTTACAATCTTCCGCATGATTTTGGTGTTGAAACCAAGAGACTTCGCCTCGGAATAAATCTCTTTTATATCATCAGCGATTGCCTTCTTCTCTTCCTCTAATCTCTCCACACGCTCTATAAACCCACGAAGACGATCAGCAGTTACGCCGTTGATTTCTCCGCCTGGAATTGGCTCTAGTCGTGTCTCTGGACGCATTTCTTTTTCAACAAACGCCTCTTCTTGGCCTTCTTGGATATCGATACCTTGATTTTCGTCTAACATTGATTTTCCTAAAAAGCTGGCGGACCACACTCAAACCGCCACAGTTAACAGGGAGACTGCCGTTGTTTTCGGGGGAGAGCCACAACGGCAAAAGGCTTGGGGTGTTACTCGGCTACTTTCAAAGGAGCGATCCCCATAGCAACCTCTACGTCCTTAACTGCTGCGTCGATCTGCTCTCGAATATCCATAAGCTCTTTGATGACAACGGCCCCGTCGTTTTGGGAAACCCGCTCGTCACGAATTGAAGAAAAAGCACTGAGGGCCTCGCCAAATTCCATTGCCAATGAGGCCATACGATCAGAGCGATCACATGGGGTGTGTTCCGGTGCCAATGCCCTATCAATTTGCTCTTGATAAGAAGCTAAGATCGGTGGCTTACCTTCGCCTTGCGTCATTGCTGCAACGTCAATTGCTAGAGCCATTTGTAGTGACAGGTTTTTATCTGAATCTGGATCTGCTGACTGATAAACAAAGCTGGCAGACCGCCCAATAAGAGAAGCGCAACTTTCCGCGCTCAAGGCAGCTATAGCCTTAACAATTCCAGCTTCAAAAGAGTTCGGCGTTCTTGTTTTCATGTAAAATCAAACCTCTATTACACTGGATTTGTTGATCATTTTCCGCGCACTCTTCACCGCATCAGGACACACAGCGGAGTACCAATCATGAGAAACGACGCGAACTGCATCAGACGCCCGACCGAGATTATTTCTGCGGCAATGTTTGCGTTGCAGGATCTTGAAGCCAGCAGCAAAGACATTGCGGATCACGTCACGGCACACGCTGCACGGAATGCGATTAGGCAGTTGAGCGAGGCGGAACACGGGTTGATGGTTCATGCTGCGTCGCTTCCGGGGTTCTTTGGGGTTAGTTGAGGTGGATAACTCACTCACCACCCTGAACCTTCTTGCTAAGTTCACGAGCGGCGCGGATTATTTCTGCGTCCTTCGTGCCAAGGATGAAGTCGGCGTACTGACGGGCAATTTTCTCAATCTCTCGGGAGTTGCTGCTGATAGTGTTAGCCAATTTCAAGCACTCAAGGCGAATTTCATAGTCACTCATTCTGCTGCTCCTTTTGGGGTGTCGTAGTTCATTAGTGGCATTGCATAAGCACTTTTTTACGCCGCTCTTTCTCTATCCGACGAGCTTCGGCCCACGCTTCTTCGTCTGAAAAAACCTTTTGAAAGGTCTCATATGTATCAATGCTGCATCCTTTACCTTCTTCCAACTTTTTGAAGAAGCCGCCGCCATTCACAACAATTGTAGAGAGACGCGAGAGGCTTATGCCCTGTTCGGTACAGAAATTTTCAGCATCAGAAATCAACTTTTGCTTAAGATTCATCTTTCTTCCTTCGGTTAATTTACCAATAAGATGCGGCTTATTAACCGTAATGTCAATGTTAATTTACCGCATGACGTATTTTTTTAATGCGGTAAAATCGCCATATGGAAAATGAAGGTATGATTCGACGCATAGACCAAAGACTTAAAGATCTTGGCTTGTCGGAAAGGGCAGCCAGTTTTGATGCGACATCAAAACATGATGCCATTAGAAACATTAGACGGGACAGATCCCCGAGGATTGAAACCGTTATAGGCCTAGCTAAAACGCTCAAAGTATCAGTTGAGTGGCTATCGACTGGCGAGGAATCATCATCAACCCCACCCCTCCCAAGTAACGTTGTTGCTATAGGTCGCGAACCTGATATGGGTGCCGTGACAACGGTTCGAGAGATTGACGTGCGCGCGGGTATGGGTGGCGGCGGCGAGGCTGGCGTTGACTACTGGCATGATGAAAACGGTAACAGCTTTCCAAGAGACGCCGTCAAAGAGCAATGGCAGTTCCCGACAGAGCACATTCGAGTCAAACTTAGTACCCCGCCTGAGAAAGCCGTGATCATTGAGGTCGAGGGCGATTCAATGTCGCCTACTCTTCATTCTGGCGATCACGTTATGATCAATACAGCGGATACACGCCCCTCGCCTCCAGGTATCTTTGCAATCAACGATGGACTTGGGCTGGTAGTCAAGCGTTTGGAGTTCATTCCGCATTCAGAGCCTATGACTTGCCGGGTGAGTTCTGATAATAAACATCATACTGAGTATGAGCGCAGCGCAGAAGAGTTACAGGTAATTGGGCGTGTGGTTTGGTTTGGGAGGAAGGTTTAATTGTGTCTTTAGTTGATTTTAATTTTTTTGTGATTAAATTGAGTGTAGGCTAATGAAGTGGCCTGATTTTAACTTTTTAAAGATCTTTGGGTCGGACGACTATAAAATATACGCTCTCACAATCGTTTGTTTCACTTTCTTCATGTGCTACACAATTAAGCCATTATTAAAGTTTATTAAAGAAGATAGAAGCGACCGTAGACGGTGCAGAGCAGAAGAGATCGCCTACAAAGATGCCTACAGTAAGGCTAGAATCAAGTTATTTGGAGAGGAGTTAGATCTAAATGATTGAAATTGCAATAATTCTTCTAACATTACTAGGTTCTTTTTGCTTAAAAAAATATGCCAAATGGGGCTTATTTAGCGTTGCTCAAAGGCGAGAGCATCGTGAAAAATTCTACGCGATATCTTACCAACTTATTGAGTCGGAAAAGATCACACCAGAATTATTGGAACGGATCAACCTGTACTCTGAAACGCTTGGCAACAAAAGGGCTATTGACTTAGTAATTTCTGCGTTATCCGAAGTCGTGAGAGATAAAAAAACAATCCCTGCAACCCCGCGCCCGGATATCCCCCCAGAAATAGAGGAGGATTGGTCCTTGTTAAACTATCATTGGGTAAGGTCTGTCATGGCGAGGCCAAGCCTAAAAGGTTTAGTCGCCTTTGGCTTATTCCTAAAGATAACTGTTCTTGATAAGGAAATTAAAAATGCCGCCCCACATATCGCCAAGTCCTATGCTAGACAACATCTGACAGCCGCTTAAAATTAACCCCCAGCCTTTAAGCCGGGGGTTAATCACAATCAACAAAGCGTGTTCGGTTTATCCGACACGCTATTTTTTTATACTAAAACCCCCAAATCTCTAAGAGAAAAATGCGTGAATAGTTTTTCGTCCCGACCGCCAGTCTCTTTTTTTAAACTCACCTTCTTTTTTTTACTCAGATCAATACCTGAAACACTGAGTTTATTTAGTTTTTGCTCAATGGTGAGGGTCTGTGATCGTCAAAATGAATGTTGCTTTTACCCATATTGCACGTATCGCAAAGAACTTGAAGGTTGTCTTTTTCTAACGCCAAATCAGGAAATTTTGATATAGGCTTAATATGGTCCACAACTATTCTGTCATGCTCAGGGCCGGATCCGCACAACATACATTTATTGCCGTATTCTAATATCACTGAATACCTTAACTTCTTCCAATCCCACGATGCATAAAACGCCTTCATTTCCTCTCTTGTTTTCTTTGCTTCTCTAGATGCTTTTTTCTTAGCTATGGCTATTGGACACACATTTTCTTCCGTTCCCTCTAGCCACGCCACCATATCAGATACCATATCACCCTGATCGAAAGCTCTGATTTCGTCGCCCACATGCTCCAGCCACCTCTTATAAAGAAGGCCAACGCGAACATTCCTATTTGTTGTGCGTGCGCCCTCCCTACTCATTCGATTAATTATCTTTAATTTTCCATCAAAATAATTCTTAGGATAGCCGCTTTTAGTTTTCTTTCTTGCCATCGGATTATCCTTACTTCCCAAACCATATGAGGCGATCAACGAATCGCTGATAAGGGCTTTATGCCTTATGTGCGGATTATTGACAACATTAAATGCGGTTATTTGACATTATTTTGTTGACGCGGCTTTTTAACCGCATTACATTACCCTTATCGAACGAAGAACAACGATAGGGATTAGCGAGATGGTAAGCATTCAAGAAGCAACAGTACCTTTCACTTGGGATTATGATGTTGATGGTTTTTTTATAACCAGCTTTGAGGTTGTCGCGACAGTTGTTGTTGCTGATAACCGCCCTGTGATTACTGGGCTACAGATGATTGGCAATAAGCCCTATCCGAGCAAAGAGACTTCATTGAGCGACCTGCCAGACACGCTAAAGGGTCTTGCTTTTGATGATCTATCTAAAAACCGTCGCTTCCTCGCTGATGCTACAGAAAGCCTCGAAGGCGTTGGACATGTCTTTGATGATGAAAACTCCTTTGGAGCTCTGTTCGTGCAGCCTTTCTCTGAAATGTTCGGCGTTCGTGAGGCGACACAATGAAGGCCCTAGAACTCATGGCAAAGGGGGCGTTAGTCGCCTCCACTGCATTCCTCACAGTCCTAATCTTCTTCGCGTGGCTTTCGGGCATAGAAGACCCCCTTGCGTTTCTTTTGCAAATTGAACGAGGGCTTTAAGCCTCGATATTGGAGACAATCAAATGATAAGATTTGACATTAAACACCGCTTTACGGGCTCAGTCCTCTTTACCGCAGAAATCGACTGTTACGATAACGAAAGCACACTGATAAAACTTGGCCTGTCGGTCAAGTGGGCTATCAAAAACAACGCCAATCTCAGGGGTGCCGATCTCAGGGGTGCCGATCTCGGGGGTGCCGATCTCAGGGGTGCCGATCTCTGGGATGCCAATCTCAGGGGTGCCGATCTCGGGGGTGCCGATCTCAGGGGTGCCGATCTCTGGGATGCCGATCTCGGGGGTGCCGATCTCAGGGGTGCCGATCTCTGGGATGCCAATCTCAGGGGTGCCGATCTCAGGGGTGCCGATCTCGGGGGTGCTCCGAAACTAACCAGCATTCACCAAAAAGTCTTCGCCGCATCGTCCTTAGAAAACGCACTGGACATGACGGATTGGCACACATGCGAGACAACGCATTGTCGTGCTGGGTGGGTCGTCACTCTGGCTGGTAAGGAAGGCAAGAAGCTGGAAGATAAGATAGGAACACCTGCCGCAGCGTTAGCGATTTATGCGGCCTCTGATCCTGAATATTTCACCCGTGACGGAATTCCAGACTTCTACACAGATGACGAAACCGCGCTTGCCGATATGAAACGGTTATCTGATATCGAGGGTGCCAAAGCGGAAGGCTCAGCCGATGCCTAGCGTTTCTCGTGATATCGGAAACCCTCAGCCCGGTTACTTCAAGACCCGCCTTGTCAAAAATGGCCCTTGGGTTGCCGCTCGTATCTGGCGGGAATGTGAATGCACCATAGGTGGTGGCATTCCCCATATCAGCCGCCCAAGTTGTGATCGTGCAGGCTGGCTCATGGCTGAGGCGAACGGCGTAGAAGCCGACCCCTTCAAGGTTTGGATCAATACATCGATCACTAAAGAAGAATTCGAATACTTCACGGCAACAAAGCAGTGGGCCGAAGAGAGCGCCCCCTTTATGCCGGAAGCAAACCCACGCAAAGCCGTTGACCTCAACGAGTTACCTGTCCCAACATTCTAAGGATTTACAGCCATGGATTATCAAGCCGCCGAAGCAGGCCACAACAATCCCCCCTCAGATGCAGCAATTTTAACCGACCTTCTCAAAGAAAAGTACGACGGCATTGAGGGTCGCGTTGCTCAACTCTATGAAGCAGCTCACAAGGTTCCAAAAGTTGAGAGCGCAGAAGTTGCCGACAAGGTAACAACCCTTATCAAGCAGATTGCTGTTGCAGATAAGAACGCTACCAAATGCAAAGGCGATGAAAAGCGCCCTCACTTGGACGCAAACAAAACCATTGAAGCTTATTTTAAGCCGTTCGGTGAAGCTCTTAAAACTGCAAAGACCATCGCAGGCCAAAAGCTAACAACCTACCAAGTAGAGCAACAACGCCTTGCTTCTGAAGCTGCCGACAAAGCCCGAAAGGAGGCCGAAGCGAAAGCCAAAGCAGAACAAGAAGCAGCCAGCAATGAAGTCGAAAAGCAGCGTGCAGATAAGGCCGCTGAAAAGGCTTCTACGATCAAAGCTGCCGACACCTCTGTGCGCACCGATTACGGCCAGACTGCCAGCCTTCGGACAAAGACCGTCTTTGCAATCGAAGATCGGAGCAAAGTCACAGCGGTCCTCCTGCAATACCTGTCAGACGATGACATTCTAAAAGCCGCACGCGCAGCTCATGCCGATGGAATTACAGAAATTCCCGGCGTAAGCGTCACCAAAGAACAACAAGCGGTAGTGAAATAATCATGAGTGAACATCAAAATATTATTCCAGTTGTAGCTCCAAGCAATAGCCCTATGGCTGCATACACTGACGCGGGCCTGTTCACCCAGATGCAGCGCGCCGGAAATATGCTTTCAAGCTCTCAACTCGTGCCTAAACACCTCCAAGGCAAACAGGCCGATTGTACGCTTGTTTGCATTATGGCTTTAGATATGCAGATCAACCCAATTATGTTGGCCCAAAATATCTACTTTGTTCATGGATCTCCGGGCTGGAAAACAACTTACCTTATCAGCCGCGCCAACCAGTGCGGAAAGCTCGCGCACCCTATCCGGTTTGAAACCGAGGGCGAAGGCGAAGCAATGAAGGTAACAGCAATTGCAAAACTCAAGGATGAGTTTGGCGGTAACGAGATTAAGCAAACTGTCAGCTTCAAAATGGCAAAAGCGGAAGGCTGGACCAGCAACTCTAAATACAAATCGCTGCCGGAGCTTATGCTTTCCTACCGTGCCGCTACCTTCCTTATTCGCCTCAACATGCCTGAAGTTATGTTCGGTATGCACTCAAGCGACGAGCTGGACGACATGCAAGCCAACGGTGAACTAAGAGCTGATCCAAGCGGGACTTATAAGCCACAGCTACAACCTTCAACCGCTCAAAAACCAAAGAAGCCCGAGCCAAAGATGGTTGACGTTTCAGCCGAAGAAGTGCCGAGCTTTGACGAACCTGAAGATCTCTCGTGGACCGCTACGGATTGGAACGGTGAGGTTATTGAGTGCGCCAGTGAGGACGAACTGGAAGATAAGGTGATCAAACTCATTCAAGACGCGCCTGATCGTGCGACAGGCTACGCCATGCTCGAAAACCTCAAAAGTCCAGACACGATTGATGCTTACGAAGCTGCGTGGCCTCAAGAAGACGTAGCCCAATAACCAACCTCCAAAACCTCCAGCAAAGGGCGGGATGATGAGAGTTAAATGAGCAAAGAACTACAAGCCGCCTTAGCCGCAGTCTCAGCAATGCCGGAGACAGAGCGACGTGTCAGAGAAGTTTTCGAGAGGAAAGATTATGAGTAAGCAGGATGGGAAAGGTTGTTACGTCGCGCTCGAAGGATTGACCGATGAGCAACACCTTAACATTTGTAGAAAGTTTGCCGATTTAGGTGCTGATCTCACTAAGGATGAATCTAAATGGCGCTCGAATTGGAGAAAGTATAATTTTATAGGATGGGGTTCGATGTCCTCTGAAGTCTTGTATATGTCTGACGTGCAGCCTCTCGGGTGTGCATCTACGGTCATTACATACGAAGATCTTATGGCCTTGAACACCCGCACCAGCCCCGAGGGTGACCATAGTGTCGGCGTCAACGAATTAGTTGGAAGGCTCGTGTCAACAAGTGTGGATATTTCAGTAAACTTTGACGGCCCAGAGTTTGAAACTGAGCGCGAATATGGTGGGTTGATGGGTGAAGCTGTTGAGTTAATCCAAAGCCAGCAAGCCGAGATTGAGACTTTAAGGCTTGCAAAAGACATGGTCGCTTTGACTGCAAAAATATCAGACCAACATAAAAAAGAATTAGATAAAGACGTTTCCAAACTCCAGGCGCGCGTCAAAGTGCTGGAGGGGGCTTTAAAGTGTATGGTCGATAATTTCGACACGGCGTTTTGCATGGTCGAAGATGGAAAACCTGGTGAAGGGCATGAGTACATAGCTGGTGCGATGAGTATGGCTAAACAAGCCCTATCCAGCACAAAGGAACTCGCCTCCAAAGCCAGTGAAGCCAACGAGGACAGCGCGAACCTATCAACAAAAGCAAAAGTCATAGCCTTTACTTACTTTGCGAATGCCAGAAGCTCGCTGTCATTTGACCGCCCGTGGCTGATTCACCCTTCAGTATGCGACGCTCTGACTGAGCTTGTTGAGGGCGGATATATAACAAAAACTCCGCGCAACCACTATATAAATTGCCCTGTGGACTACACCCCAACTGAAAAGATAAGAGAGTTGCCGCGACCACATTTTGATTGGTTATCGGAGAATGGGGATTTCCCAATGACAATGCCGGAGGGCGAGTGATGTATAAGATATGTAGTTTTTTAAAGGCGTTTTTCTGCCTAAACCACAAAATGAAAAAGACGGGTACTGCCGATTGCATCCATTATTTCACTATCCCTGTGCTTAAGTGTGGGTCCTGTGGGTACACGAAATACATAAATAATTGCCCAAAGTGCAGGGCAGGTCGCGGAGATCGCCAATGACTGAAACGCAAATGGCGCTCGTTCCAAAAGTGGCTACGGATGAGATGCAGAATATCAAACTAAAATTCACATGTGGCGGACAGGTCACTTACCAAGATATTTACGATGCCATGATCCAAGCCAGCCCCAACGCCGGGAAGGTCACGCCGGAGAGGGTCGAGGCTATAGCTAAAATCGTCGCAAGTGTAGGCTGTAAAAATTGTCGTGAGAAGTGGCAGTTATATCGAGATGACGCCGTTGAGATCATCAAAGAACTCAGGCTGGAGGTGCAAGGTGAGTGAGTTTAATAGAGAACGAATTTTCACTTACTCCGAAACGTGGGGTCCATTTTCATGTGAAGCCCCAAACTGTAAAATTATGGCATGGTCCGTTGTTGTCTCTCAAGGAGAGTTAGACCAACTAGAGCAAGCTTACAAAGGCGATAGGTGGGAAATGCACAGAGCTGCATTAAAGGGGGAAGGCAAGGCCTTTTGCGGGGATTGTCGCTCTAATTTCATAGAAAAACAGCAAGGCGGTGCGGGATGAGTGAAGAAACACACGTCGACGACTTTATTGATTACGGAAATATATCAGAGCGTGGTCGAGAAGACCGCAACGCCTCATATGCAAGATGGGTTCTAGCACAATTCAGATTTCCTGCATCACTCAGAATGTCTGTTGATGAGTTTGTACTTCAACATAAACTGTTTTGTAATTTTGAGGGTAAGAGATACCGAGTAACTGGCGCTAGCCGCATGGGCGATATTTGGCTAACGGATAATTTCAATCAATCGCAAGGCTACCAGAAAAGAGTTGCTGTTGATGATTGTAGCAATTGGGGTAGAGAAAAAGAACAGCGGGAGGCGGAGTAGATGAAGGCATCAATCGACCCCAGGTATCTTCGCCAGACCACCGCACAGCACTATTTAAGCTGCTCTGAAGCCTGTTTGAAACGCTTGATCAAGGATGGATATATTACACCAAAATACATCCCGACAGACAAACAGCCCCGCATCGATCGCGAAGAGATAGATCAGCTCATGAAGGGGAAAGATAAGGACGCGACCAAGATTTTAAGCGCGGACGCAATCGTTGACGAGTTCTTGGAACAGATGGACTAATGAAAATCAACCTCAAGCACATACATAGGGTTAAAAAGAAGACCTCAAAGGGGCATAAGTATTACTATTACCACCGCTTTACCCGTGCGCGCCTCCCCAATGATCCGAATTCTGTTGAATTCATGGTGGCTCTCGAAGAGCAATCCAGATTTGGCCGGCCAAAAGAAGGCACTCTTGGTCAGTTGATTGAGGAGTATAAGGCAAGCCCTGAGTTTACTCAGCGCAGTAAGAATACCAAAAGCAATTACGTTACTCAGATGGAAAAATTAAAGCCTTTAACAGACCTGCCTATTCGTGGGCTAACACGGGCGCATTGTAAGAAAATTCAAACCAAATACTCAGACAAGCCTTCGACAGCAAACCTCATCGTGTCCGTCATAAGTAACTTGATGAGGTTTGCCATTGATATGGAGTATAGGACTGATAATCCGGCGCGAGGAATCAAGAAACTTGAGACAGGCGAATATCGCCCATGGACGGATGATGAATTTAAGAGATTCCTTGTGGGCGCTTCAAAAACTCTCAGTATGAGCGCTGCTTTAGGCTTGTTCACAGGGCAAAGAGTCTCTGATTGTTTGAAAATGAAGTGGGACGACTTTGCTGATGGTCTTATCTTTGTCAAACAGCAGAAAACAGGGATTGAATTGCATATCCCTTGTCACCCAATTTTATTAAAAAAATTAAGCAGCGTCCCGATAGAAGAAAGAGGCGTGTACATCGTCGATAGGACAAAGGATAAGCCTTACAGCCGTAGCCACTTCACTAATTTATTTATCGCGCATAGGAGCAAAATAGGGCTACCAAAAGATCTTCATTTTCACGGGCTAAGAAAGTCATCCGCTGTGGCCCTTGCCGATGCGGGCTGTACTGAGCGCCAAATAATGTCTATAACCGGACACAGCTCAGTTGAAATGGTTTCGCATTACGTTAAGAAATTGGACCAAAAAAGACAAGCAAAGCAGGCTATGAACAAGCTTGCTAAAGGCAACAAATTGTAAACTTTTGTATAAATACGGTAAACTCACAATATTTTTTACACTAAATTCAACGAGATACGCGATACAATGCTTAACCTTTAGTTAAGTATTAACTTTTATTTATATTTTTTGATAATATTTACTATATCTATACAATAAGCCGTTTTATAATATTCGGCACAAACTATAAAAATTTGTATTATTAATATAAATTTCAACTTTTAATCGTAATATATAAAAGCGGTCTTAAATAACTATTTCTCTATAACAGATACGGCTACCTCCTTTGTTTAAACACACACTCTCTATCAAGTTCGTCACAGGAATGATCTAGTAAAGACCTCAGTTCACTAACCGTCATTACACTTTGACAGATACGGCGGTAAGCCCCGCTTTTATAACACTCTGGTTTCTTAAACAGTTGGCATAAAAACCGAAGGATAATTATGGGACCAAATAAACATGAGACACCCATGCCAATAAAACCCAAGGATAACCATAGTAAAATTGACGATACGCTCTATTTTATAGCTCAACGCGGGTGGAAAAAATCTACCGACGACTTTTTTGTTGCTTTAGTCACACATCTAGCAGAATCCCTAAATGTTGCTTACGCATTTGTCGATAAATTCGATCCTTTAGACAATAATTCCGTACAAACTATTTCTCTTTATGCCCAAGGAAAAATAACCGAAAATGTTACTTATTCTCTTAAAGGAACACCTTGTGAGAATGTAATAGGGAAGACACTTTGCTGTTATACAGAGCAAGTACAGAAAATATTTCCAAAAGACGAATTACTTGTAACAATGATGGCTGAAAGTTACGTCGGCATCCCTCTATGGGATTCTAAAGGGGAAGCCATAGGTCTCATTGCCCTTATGGATGATAAGCCGCTTGTCGAGACAAAACTCGCTGAAACCTTATTGCAGATCGTGGCCGTTCGTGCAGCAGCAGAGCTTGAAAACCAAGCCGCAGAAAACGAGCTCCATGCCAGTGAAGAAAGATTTAAACGAACCTTTGAACACGCAGGCGTTGGCATAGCTCATATCTCTCTAGACGGAAACATATTGCTCGTGAATAACCGTTTTTCCAGTATCATCGGTAGAGATAAAGACGTTCTCGCAACCACACCGATAAGCAGTATTACTCATCCATCAGACAGAGATAAAAACAAAAATAATCTTAATAAACTAACATCAAATACCCAAGAAATATCAATAGAAGATCTGAGATATTTATGCGAGGACGGAAACATTGTTTGGGTCACACAGACCACAGTCCTTAACCGTGAAGAAAGTGCACAAGATTACTTCATTGCAATCATTGAAGACATCGGAGAGCGAAAAATTAATGAGAACCAACTGATTCAAGCAAAAAAAGCTGCTGAAGAAGCCAGTAAGGCCAAAACTTCTTTTTTACAAAACATGAGCCATGAAATTAGAACACCATTAAACGCTATTATTGGTTTTACAGAAGCAATGAGCATGGAAATATTGGGCAAAGAACCAATGCTATATCGTGATTACGTTCAACACATACATCAAAGTGGTGAACACTTGTTGGAACTAATCAATGATATGCTGGATTTGTCAAAAATAGACGCGGGATTATTGACCTTAGACTTGAGTGATGGTGATCCATTAAACCTTGTCAATGAAGCCGTAAACATGATGTCAAAAATCGCAGTACTAAATACCGTAAGCGTCGTTCAAGATATAAATATTCCCGAACATTTTCTAATACAACTTGATAAGCATCGTTTCAGACAAATCGTTATTAATTTATTGGGTAATGCAATAAAATTTTCTGAGGGTAAAGAAGTTACAATTCAACTAGATCATCAAGAAAAAAATTTAATTTTAAGAGTGATTGATCAAGGCATTGGAATGGCTTCTGAAGACATTCCAATAGCTCTTACTCCCTTTGCCCAAATAGAACGAGACCACATGAGTAAACGTTATGAAGGATCGGGATTAGGTCTTCCGATTACCAAACAGCTCGTCGAGTTACATGGTGGTAAAATGTCAATAGAAAGCGAGTTGGGAAAAGGAACAACTGTAACCGCAATATTTTAAACACTGCATCCCCGTAAGATACGACAAATATTTCAAATTTACCTAATTTGAAATTTATCTTTTTTTTGTAAGTAGAAACTACCTACCAAATGTACCAGTGAATAGTTTTTATCCACTTCTGGACAAGGTGCTATATCCCATATCCAATACTGATCTGCCTTATCAATAACCAGACCAAAAAGAGCATTTTCTCTATCTGTCTTCTTTTTACTATGATCCCGTGGGACAAAATGTTGTTCCAGGTCAGTTAATAGTAAAACTGTGGCCTTACAACTTTCTAGCCAATTCAAGTGGGAAAGAATGAGGGAACGGCAAAAGAGGTCAATCGCCTCAGAAGACGTCTCGCCCTCTAACCCCTGAATCTTATTTCTGATATTAAAAGGAAGTTGAGACATTAGATTGCATGAAATTACGAGATCTGCACCGCATAACACATCTATTGGAGGAGTCAGGTTTAATTTCTCCAGATTGATGGCCTCTCCACTTTCAAATAAATAATCAATGGTTCCTGTGACATCTCTTTCCAATAACTTTATCTGCGGGTATTTCTGAGCTCGTTTTATGATAGATCCAAGAAAAATAACATCGACGAGATGAATTTCTTTGAATTCCGAAAGTAAAAATTTAAGTGGAATATCATACCCGGAGCCTGCACCAAGAATAACAATACGCTTCCGCCCTTTGGTTTTTCTTACTGCGTTAATAATTTCTTGTTGGGATTTTTTTAAATGATCGGCCCAAGCCGATTTGCATCGTTTATGCCGGGCTTCGATCGCAATTGCTTCTTTTAAATACCCGAGACGCCTATACTTTCTTTGACACTTGGCAAAGATATAACTAAGCGCCTCGGACAACATTTATTTAACTCAAATTATTAATTTATTAAGGGTAATCACAGCGGTCACCAACAACTTGAACAAACCCTCTAGCACCAGTATTTATAGAAAAGCGGTATTCTGATTTATTAACCACAACGGATTGATGAAGTGGTAATTTTCCACTGAGTTTTACCTGTTTTCCCCCAATAATGGTAAAAACAAAATCGAGTGATTTTGCTGGATCGTACCACGCCTCAACTTTGTTTTCAGCGTTAAAAGCGGACACACCATTAGCAGTGATCGTAACCCCTCCACGCGCAAAACTGACATTATCATTCACACCGGTATAGATCGGCGTGTTCACATAGAAACGTTTCGTAACAGGATTATTGTCACATGCTTGCTCATTTTCAGCACTCGAGATCAAGAATCCCAAACGATCCAGTGAAACACCATTACTGATTTTTTCCTGTAAATTGGTCACAATCACCTTAAGCTCACCTGTTGGAACGTCACTTCGGTAGCGACCTTCCCATTCAGAAGCGATCTGTTTTGTATTCACCAACTCAGCCTTGAGCTTATCCCTCAAGTCCACCAGAGCTTGAACAGTCTGCTCGAGTTCGTTGTTTTTATCGTTAAGTTTAACAACATCTTTTTTAGCAAGGTCCTGACCAACTTTATAAGAATACCAGCCAGCAGCCCCTATCAAAATGAGTGCAATCATCCACTTAAATAGAGCCCAACGAAAATTATGTGAGCGACGGCGGCGAGTTTCACGAAGGCCGAGAGACATCGAAATTACTATCCATACAAAATGTGTTAAGGTCGGTCTGTCCCAAAAAGACAAATCCAACCGTTGATATACCTCAATAGTACGTGATGGCAACTTTAAATTATTTCCAGTTATTATCCAAGGGATCGGAATAATGGATTTTAATTTAAAAGCCGTTTACTATCAGAAATACGATTAACTGCCTTTTTATCATACCTGAATAAGAGAAAATATGCGTCAGTTGTGTCCATTCCATGGCAAATTGTTAAACATAATATCAAGCAGGTAGGTCGATGAGAATGAAGGAAACCCAATGTCAAATGAAGATATAAAAGAAGAAGTCCTTAAAAGTTTAAAAACTATCAGAGATAAATTGGATCCCGATGTCCTCAAGGAAATAGAACTAAGGATGAAGGGACAAGTCCCTTATGATAAAGAGTCGGCGCATAAAGCCGTTGAGCTATTTTTACAAGGCCGTCATGATCAAGGGGCTTTCGCAGAAAAAATAATCAAAGCCCTAAAAAACAAAGGCGAAGCCTAATTTCAATTTTATCACCGACGATAAGCCAGCTATTATAAATATGGTTGTTAACACCCATCAGTAAAACGAAACAGGTTAAGAAGATTTCCAAACATATTGTAATAATAGGCGGTGGCCCTGCTGGTTTAATGGCAGCTCATCAACTTTTAGCCTTTGGCCATCAAGTGTCACTATATGAATCCAAGCCCTCTCTAGCTAGAAAATTTCAATTAGCTGGCAGAGGGGGACTTAATCTCACACATAGTGAAACCCTCGACACTTTTGCAACCAAATATTACGAAAACTCACCTTTCTTTGCCCCCTTGCTTGATCAATTTACCCCCACTGATCTGAGGACGTTTTGTCAGGCTTTGGGGCAAGAGACCTTTGTTGGCTCTAGTGGACGAGTATTCCCCAATAAATTAAAAGCTACCGAACTTCTTCGCGAGTGGATAATAAAACTCAATGCTAATGGGTTGAAAATTTATACCCGACACCGATGGCTGGAATTTGGTGACAATAACGATCTACTGATTTTAAATGACAAAGATGTTCCCGAGAAAATCTCATATGATGCTGCCATCTTTGCACTGGGCGGCGCAAGTTGGCCACGCATGGGATCGGATGGAACCTGGGTCAATAAATTTGCAAAAAAGAATGTAGAGATTACCGCTTTACGACCAGCAAACTGTGGCTTTGAAACAAACTGGCCACCTCAGATATCTTCAAAGGTTTTTGGACACCCACTCAAGAACATATCTATATCCTTGGACGAAAAGTTTGTTAAAGGCGAAATCATGCTCTCAAATTACGGTTTAGAAGGCGGTGCCATCTATGCCCTGAGTAAGACGATTAGAGAAAAAATTGATAAAAATGGTCAAGCACAAATCCTCATTGATATCAAGCCCAGTCATTCGCCTGAAAAAATTGAACATCTACTTTCTCATCGAAATAAAAATAACTCCTTAAGCCACTTTCTAAAACAGGAACTTCACCTCTCTATCCCTGTCCTAGAACTCTTGAAGTCCTATAGTACAAGAGATGAATTCAATTCTCCAGCAGCTCTGGCAGGATTACTTAAAAAACTGCCTATCACACTTACAAAGCCTAGACCGCTGGAACGAGCGATTTCAACAGCAGGCGGTATTAAGTTTTCCTCCTGTGACAACAATTTGATGCTAAAGCAACTGCCTGGCATTTTTGTTACAGGTGAAATGCTTGATTGGGAAGCTCCAACAGGGGGATACCTGTTACAGGGATGCTTTTCAATGGCTGTACATGTCGCCAAGGCTGTAAACAAATATCTTATTTAGCAGCCCCAATCCAAAGATGCATCAACGAACAAGGGCCTGCATTTTTATGCAGGCCCTTGGCAAATTTAGTATAGAAAAAGCTATTTAGCTAAGATCGCCGCGTACAGCTTTAAGCAAGATGGAGGAATACTCTTCAGGGGTAAATTGAATTGGATTTCCCCCTGCTGAAGGATCTTGGGTTGCCAGGACACCAATCTCATCAATACGCTCTTCATCAATTCCGATTGCAGATAAAGCATTTGGAATATCAAGCGTCGTGCGAAGATCAAGAACCCACTGTAAGAAACCATCAAAAGAGGCATCTGCCAGATCGAGACAGCGTGCAAGATAGGCTGTACGTTCTTCAATTACAGATCGATTGGCAATCAGTACATAAGGCATCAAAATAGCATTCAGCATGCCATGATGAGCGTCGTAAATCCCCCCAAGTGGGTGCGCCAGCGCGTGCATGCCACCAAGACCTTTTTGGAAGGCTGTCGCCCCCATACTTGATGCAATCATCATATCAGACCGCGCGACCAAATCAGTGCCTTCTTCGACAGTTTTCACCAGTGATTTCTGGATCAAACGAATACCTTCAACAGCAATACCATCTGCCATCGGGTGGTACCCTGGAGCACAGAAAGCTTCGAGATTGTGTGACAGAGCGTCCATACCGGTTGCCGCAGAAAGCTTTGCTGGTAGGCCAACAGTTAATTCTGGATCATCAATAACAACTGATGGCATCATCTTCGCATGGAAAATGATTTTTTTAATGTGCGTTTCTTCGTGTGTAATAACAGATGCACGGCCAACTTCGGAACCCGTACCAGAAGTTGTTGGTACAGCAACGATTGGCGCAATCTTGTCTGCGTTTGCGCGTGTCCAGTTATCGCCAACATCTTCAAAGTCCCAAAGAGGGCGATCTTGGCCAACCATCAACGCAACAGCTTTAGCAGCATCTAGACCACTACCACCACCGAAAGCAATAACGCCGTCATGGTTTCCGGCGTGATAATAAGTCACACCATCGTCGATGTTTTTTCCGACTGGATTAGGCTTGATGTTACTAAAAACATCACACCCAAGACCATCAGCTTTACAAGTTGCAACAACATCAGCAACCATTGGTAAAGCAGCAAGACCTGCATCGGTAATCAAAAGAGGATTACTCATACCAAGGCTACGGCATACTTCTGCAATTTCTTTAATTCGGCCGACGCCGAAACGGACAGCTGTTGGATAGTTCCAATTGCCCTTCATATGTTCGATAGTTTCGCTCACGGTTATTCTCCGTTTAAGGTGGAAGGCGTTACGCTTTGCGCGTATTTTGCTTATGTGCCCGATCTTATGATCCGACCAAAGATATCTAAGGCAAAAAAATAAAAATACCAACAAATAAATTCATGAAATCCCTCAGTTAAACCAAACGCCCCACTAAAAAGAGGGGCGCTGGTTCATAAGTTCCATTCAAATCATTAGTGAAGTTATCATTATTGCTTCACTTTTTCCATTTTCGGATCATATAACGCTGTAAAATGTATGTCGCAAGCAACGCGTTCTGTTCCGACCTCAAGCTCATAGCTACCAGATTTCAGATACGTGCGGTCAACACCTTCTTGATTACGAACATACCCGTAGCCAATATTCTTTTGCACTGTGAACCCAAAGCCCGCCGAAGTAAGCCAACCGACCCGCTCTCCATTGCGATAAATTGTTTCACGACCAAGAAGAATAATGGAAGGGTCATCAACGGTAAAACAACAGAGGCTTTTCTTCACACCATCGATTTTTTGCAACTCAAGGGCCTTACGTCCTTTGAAATCAATTTCTTTTTTAAGTTTACAAGCCCAAGCCATACCAGCTTCCAGCGGCGTATGATCTGGACCAATATCAGATGACCATGCACGATACCCTTTTTCCAGACGCAAGCTTTCAATGGCGCGATACCCCGCATTACCAATTGAAAACTCTTGCCCCGCTGCCATAAGGGCTTGATATACATTCAAGGCAAATTCGGTTGGGATATGGAGTTCCCACCCAAGCTCTCCGACATAGGTCACACGCAAGGCCATAACAGGTGCTCCAGCTACGCCAAGAGTCTGCATTGATCCAAAAGGAAAGCTTTCATTACTGATATTATCATCTGTAATTTTCTGAAGTACCTTTCGTGCGCAAGGCCCCATAACGGAAAGGACTGAGTAACCTGAGGTCACATCAATAAGCTGAGCATTCAAACCTTCTGGAATGTTCTTTTTAATCCAGTCAAAATCATGGGTCGCATAACCAGTACCTGTAACGATATAAAATTCATCATTTGAAATACGAACAACCGTGAGATCGCATTCGATCCCCCCACGATCATTCAGCATCTGGGTATAAGTCAGAGAACCTGGTTTCTTTGCAACATCATTAGCACAAATCCAGGTGAGAGCCTTTTCAGAATCTGGCCCAACCAACTTGAATTTTGCAAATGAGGATTGATCAAAAACAGTTATATTTTCACGGGTTAATTTGTGTTCTTCACCAACATTTTCAAACCAATTTTGACGGTTGAAGGTGTAGATGTCTTTGGCTTCTTGTCCTTCTCTCGCAAACCAGTTCGGACGCTCCCACCCTAATTTCTCACCAAAACATGCGCCTTGGCTTTTAAGTTGATCATAAAGCGGCGAACGACGATTTGGTCGGCCGCTTGAATGCTCCTCAAAAGGCCAGGCCATGGTGTAGTGCTTGCCATAGGCTTCGAGGGTTCTTTTACGTACCCAGTCTGTATCAAAGTGAGCCCGACCAAAGCGTCTGATATCAACCGGCCAAAGATCATACGGAGGCTCGCCATTTACGACCCATTCAGCCAATGCCATACCAGCACCTCCGCCTGAAGCGATACCAAAGGCATTAAATCCGGCTCCAACAAAATAATTCTTAAGTTCTGGCGCCTCACCCAGAATGAAATTTCCATCCGGGGTGAAGCTTTCAGGTCCATTGATCAGCTCGCGAACACCTGCTGTTTCCAATGCAGGAACGCGACCAAGAGAAAGTTCAACCAACTGTTCAAAATGATCCCAATTTGAATCTAAAAGTGAGAATTGGAATTTCTCAGGAAAACCTTTTGTTGCCCAAGGAATACCATTGGGTTCATACCCGCCCATAACCAAGCCACCAACATCTTCCTTATAATATGTCAGACGGTCCGGATCTCTAAGGGTCGGCAAATCTGGTGTAATGCCTTCAATTTTCTCAGTGATCATAAACTGATGTTCAACAGACACCAACGGCACATTCACGCCGACCTTTTTGGCTTCTTGACGCGCCCATTGACCACAACAGTTCACCACTTTGTCGCATTTTATCCGGCCCTTGCTTGTCATAACAGCGACAACCTGGCCATCTTCAACCTCAACATCCAAAACTTCGGTGTCTTCATATATTGAAACACCGTTCATTCGTGCACCCTTGGCGAGCGAAAGCGTGATATCTGATGGATTAGCTTGACCATCCGTAGGAAGGAAAGCCGCCCCGACCACATCATCAATTGTCATCATCGGCCAAAGGTCTTGTGCTTCCTTCGGGGTCAGGAGTTGCATATCAAGGCCAAATGAATGTGCAGTAGTAGCCTGTCGCTTAACTTCGGTCCAACGTTCTTGCGTACAGGCAAGGCGTAGCCCGCCATTCATTTTCCAGCCCGTTGCCTGCTCAGTTTCCTTTTCAAGGTTTTTGTACAGATCAACCGAATAGCCCAGTAACTGGGTAATATTCGCATTCGATCGTAACTGCCCCACAAGACCCGCGGCATGGAATGTTGTTCCAGAGGTTAATTTCCCCCGTTCAATCAAAATAGTGTCGCTGTATCCCATCTTGCCGAGGTGATAGGCTGTGGAAGCACCGACAATGCCTCCACCGATTATAACGACCCGTGCTTCAGATGGCAGATCTGCTGATGGTAAATCAGTCATTTTTGTATCTCACTTTTTTGGAAGGCTCGAAGCTCTAATTTATATTTACGGAGGTTCTGTTCAGTGTATTTTTTAAAATCAAAATCAATATCTGAGTATATTTCAGACACCATGCTCCACATGGTTTCTCGGAGGAGAGAGGCACATTTCATCGCCTCATATTTCATTGTCAGCTCATCAGTTATAGGTTTTTCGTAATAAGTTTCGAGAACCGATTTTTCGACAGTCGTATCCAACTCTGAATTGGAAACCAGACCGCCGAGGTCAAACAATGGTGAATTAAATCCAGCATAATCCCAGTCAAACAACCAAAGCCGTTTACCATCATCGATGAAATTTGCAGCAAGAAGATCGTTATGGCCAAAGACCATTTCCACTTGACCTACGGCCTGTTCAAGATGTTCAGCACTTTCAAGCAACCAAGGAATTTCGCCGAGCATCCGGCTCTGCTTGTCCTTGAGGGTTGCCGCATAGTCTCTAATGACATGAAACACCCAAAACACCAGTGAAGGGCCTCTTAGAAACTTTGGTATTTCCCTATGTGCTTTGCGAATAAGGGGAATAATTTTTTCCAAATTGGCAGGCTTTCTCACTGCCGCCTCATCAAAACATTTACCCTCTATAAAACGGAGCACCATAATTCCCTGAGTGGCATATATTACTTCAGGCGAGACCCCTGCTTCATAAGCCGCTCTACTTGCTGCAAGTTCATTAAAACGCATCACGTGGTGGACAGGAATATCATCCCCAAAACGAACGACGTATTTTCCGTTTTTATCTTTCACTGTAAAATTATGATTTGTAATTCCACCGCCCAGGGGCTCTGGATTAACAAGACCGCTCCAACAAGGAAGCTGACAAATTTTTTCTATTTTAGTCGTCATAACGTTGTTCTACCCAAGACCAAGACGTTGTTTCGTTTTTTTAGATCCAGCAGCAATCATACGATCAGCAATGATCGCGATGAAGGCGATGGATAGACCAGCAACTAACCCCCTGCCGGTATCAGCTTTAGTCAGGGCGATATATACCTCTTGGCCAAGATCTCTGGTGCCAACCAACGCTGTGATCACCAACATCGATAAAGCCAACATGATGGTTTGATTGAGACCAAGAAGAATTTCCGGCATCGCCAAAGGCAACTTGATTTTGAAAAGCAGCTGACGTTTGGTACAGCCAGAAGTTACACCCGCTTCAATGAGGGGGGCTGGTATTTGTTGTATGCCGTGTGTTGCATAACGAACTGCCGGAGCAATGGCATAAAGGACCACAGCCACCATTGCTGAGAAATCGCCAACCCTGAACAACATCACAACTGGGATCAAATATACAAAGCTTGGCAAGGTTTGCAGTGTATCAATCACGACTTGGACGATACGGCCAAACCTTTGATTCTCTGCGGCAAGCACACCAACAGGAATTCCGATCGCACAGGCAATAATGACAGATACACCACAAAGATATACCGTAATCATCGCCTTTTCCCACATTCCTGTCATGAGAATAAACAGGCTAAGAGCAAGCGTCAGCGCCAACAAACGAACACCACCAAGTTGCCATGCCGCCACAGATAAAAGAAGGATCGTCCAAGCCCATGGCATTTTTAAGAGCACCATTTTGACCGGCACCATAAAGTACACAAGAACGAAGGTTTTATAACCTTCCAAAGTGTCAAAAAAATTGATGTTGATCCACTTTACAAATTCAGCAAGCGATGTCCCAACACCAAGTTCCATTGCCACTGGATAACTTTGAATAGGAGCTATTATCAAACCAAGAACAAGGGTCACGATGGCAATCACAGTAACCGTCACCAGCCAAGGATGGCGACGCACAAATGTCTGTGACGTGTCTGAGTGAACAGGGTCTGGTCTTGTCGCAAAAGCCTGACTCAAACGGTCTAGTGCAATTGCAAGAACTACAATACCGACACCGGCCTCAAGTCCCCCACCAATATCAAGACGGCGCAAGGAAGACAGTACATCGTACCCAAGCCCTCCAGCACCAATCATAGAGGCAATAATAACCATATTAAGGGAAAGCATAATAACTTGATTAACACCCACCATTAACCCAGGCATTGCTGCTGGAACCAAGACTTTCCACATCAGTTGTCTTTTAGTGCAGCCTGCCATGTTGCCAAAATCACTCAGTTCGCTCGGCACTCCCTTTAAAGACATAATTGCAATACGGGTCATTGGTGGCATTGCATAAATAATCGTCGCAATCATTGCCGCAACAGGCCCAAAACCAAACAAGAAAAGAATGGGAACAAGATAAGCAAATACCGGGATGGTCTGCATCAAATCCAATACCGGAGATATACACCTGTCAAAGGTCGGTGAACGATAAGCTACAACGGCTAGTAATAATCCGCCTATAACACCAAACGGCACAGCAATGACAATCGATGCCAATGTCACCATAGCACTGTCCCATTGACCAAATATCGCGAGATAAAGAAAACATCCGCCAACAAAAGCAGCAAGTTTCCAATCCTTCGCATAATGTCCCATAGCAACAATGACAGCGATGACCGCAATCCAGGAAAGTGGGGGAAGGATTTGAACGGCTTGACTACCCTGCCCTTCTAAGAAGCCAGTTGAAAATAGACTTGTGGCGAAAGAAAGCGGCACATCCAGTAACCATGAGAAACTTCGAGTCATTTCCTTAAAAGTAAAAAAGCCAAAATTTGCATCTTCAACCAACCAATCCATGAAACTGGAGAAGTAATTTTTAATTGGGAGTTGTGATTTTCGAGGTATTTTGAACATCCATTTAGGAAATAGCCCCTTACCTTCTATATAAAAAAATACAGATGTAATAAGTGCTATTATCCAAAAAACGTTAACACCCTTAAGCCGCTTCTCGACAGGAAGAATATTTTTGATGCTTGCAATCACAGGACGACCTCGCGCCCAACCAGTACATCCATCACCATCTCCCGTGTAAGAAGTCCTATTGGAGTTCCTTCAGGCCCTGTAATGACAAATGGCTTATTCGATTTCTCAACTTGATCAGCAACATCTGCAATAACCGCATCATGAGGTACAGAACCTGCCGTTTCGATCGTGCTATCAAAAGCAATCTTTAACAAACCAGCCGTTAACACTTTTGCTCTTGGTATGTGCTGAGTGAATTCCGCAACATAGCTTGTTGCTGGATTTATCACCAATTCTTCCGGGGTTCCAATTTGAATGACTTTACCGTCTTTCATGATTGCGATGCGATCAGCTAAACGGATCGCTTCTTCAAAATCATGCGTGATAAAAACAATGGTTTTTTTCAAGACATTCTGAAGGCGGATAAATTCATCCTGCATTTCACGTCGAATAAGTGGGTCCAACGCGGAGAAAGGTTCATCCAAAAACCAAATCTCGGGTTCAACAGCTAGAGAGCGTGCAATACCAACCCTTTGTTGTTGTCCTCCTGACAACTCACGAGGGTAAAAATTTTCTTTTCCCTTAAGCCCGACCAACTCAATAATACTTCTGGCTTGCTGTTCTCTCTGTTCTTTAGAAACACCCTGTACCTCAAGTGGAAATGCCACATTACCAAGTACAGTAAGATGTGGTAAAAGAGCAAAATGTTGAAAAACCATACCCATTTTATGGCGACGAATTTCAATCATCTCTTTATCGCTGGCTTTTAAAAGGTCCTCACCATCGAAAAGAATTTCACCCCCGGTAGGTTCAATCAAACGAGAAAGACAACGAACCAATGTTGACTTCCCAGAACCAGACAATCCCATAATAACGAAAATTTCACCGGAATTAATATCTATGTTAACGTCTCTAACGCCGCCAACCAGATTTGCCGTTTTCAGGTCATGAGAACTCGGCTTGTTATTATGTTTTTGTAAAAAATTTTCAGCATCAGGCCCAAAAATTTTCCACACGCCCTTGCATGACAGCTTCACGGATGAGTTCATAACCACAAGACCTATAGGTATATATAACAATAACTTGTAAGATTAACTTTATAAGTCAGATGTATGGTGCCCAGCAGGGAAATATACACCATACATCTGAATAATCGGGTTTAGTTTTTAACCCAATCTGACCAACGATCTTTATTGGCATCTACCCAATGATCTACAACAGCATCCATATCTTTGCCGTCCAAATCTACATCAATAATCATTTGGGACATTTCATCATTACTGATATTGAAGCCTTCGATGGCTTTATGCGCGCCGGGCCATTTGCCCTTTAACCCAGACCAAGCCACTTTCCAGATTGGACCCGTTGGCTTACCGCAATCATAAGCAACATCTTCATTTGATCCCCAAGCAGGATCGTTATAACATTCCGCAGTATATTTCGGGAATTCGACCCATTCCCCTTTAAACTTAGCAGGCGCCCAATGAGGAGAATAAACCCATAAGAGAACAGGGGCTTTTCTCTGATATGCTGATTCAAGTTCAGCAAACAGCGCAGCATCTGTTCCAGCATGAATAACTTCGAAATCCATTTCTAGAGCTTCAACTCGCTCATCATCAAATCCACCCCAAGTCACAGGCGCGCCAAGATAACGACCTTTGGGAGCCGTTTCAGGCGTCGCAAAAGCTTCTGCACAATCGTTCAGAGCTTCCCAGTTTGGAAGACCAGGGCAAACCTCTTTCATATAGGAAGGGTACCACCACTCTTCAATTGCCTGCATGCCTGTCTCACCGAGGTTTACAACTTTCCCCGTACCAACAGCTTCATCCATGGCCTCACGACCCGTGGTTTCCCAAATTTCCATAGCAACATGAAGGTCACCTTCTTTCAGGCCAGCAAACTGTGCAATATAATCTGCCTGAACATATTCGATATTGTACCCAGCTTTTTGCAGAACCGATCCCATTATTTTTGTCGTAATCAGTTGTCCCGTCCAATCATGAAGGGTCAACTTAATAGGATCATTTGATTCAACATCAGCATATGAAGCCGTAGCAACCATGCCTGTCATAGCAAGACCACCGAGCAGCGCCAAAGCGAAGCGAGACGTTTTTTTCATAAACTTCTACTCCCTGTAAGGAATTAATTATTTAGTTCTCTTTTATTTTTAATATCCAAATATATCCACAGATATCATCATAAGTCAACACAAAAGCAACATCTACATTCATCTATGTTACCAAAATAAGTCATAATGTGGGATTGCGTAGTTGTTGCGAAAAGAAAGGGGAATAATCGACACAAATTCCTTATGGTGCATAATATTTTTTGCCCAAAATAAAACCGCAAAATCTTGTTATAATTTTGGTAACACCAGGCTTTCTTACTGCCTATACTCGAAGAAAAAAAGATGACCACATATCTGTTGGCCACCTGTCAGCTACAATAAAATTTTCGAAAGATCACAAGGAAATCGCTTAAGCGATGATCACTTTAACCTCTGCCTCAACAAGGCATGCGGCAAGAGCCTCATCTGGCTCTTCATCTGTAATTAAGATATCAACACCTTTGATCGGCCCAACTTTAACAAGTCGAGATCTGTTGAATTTACTTTTATCCACCACGGCTATCGTAATTTGCGCCTGAGCCATTACTGTGCGTGAAAACTCTGCTTCGGCAAGATGATCAACCATCAACCCCTTAACCGGATCAATCCCCCCAAGAGATAATATCGCATACTTCACATCAAATTGGGCGACAAATGCATTTGCTGATGGACCAAAAGCCGCAGCATCATCAGCCCGGAGTTCGCCGCCAGCAATATAAACCCTATTGCCATTTCTAGTCGCCAAGGCCCTTGCCGTTTCAACTGAATTTGTTACCACCAAAAGGTTTGAATGATCTTGCAGCGCATGTGCAGCAATCGCCGTAGTACTGCCCGTATCCAAAATAAGAGAATCGCCATTTTGAATGATTCGGGCCAAGGCTTCGCCTATTTTCCTTTTCGCTTCCTGATTTTCTACCATCCGAAGTGAAAAGGGCGGTTCATGGGCTTGATCAGGTACAATTATACCGCCATGTACTTTTTCAACAAGACCGGCAGATACCATCGGCTTCACATCACGCCTTACAGTTTCATCCGAAACAGAGAACTGTTCGGCCAACTCAAGGATCGTGCAAAGCCCTTTGCTGCGAACCGCCTTTAGAATTTCTTTTTGTCTTGTTGTTGGATGCATGAAATCCACAAATCTCCATAAACTTTCTACAGCAATAAGGTAATTTCAAAAGAAAATCAAATACTCAGAGACCAAATCAGCTTATCGTTATCGCTTCCGCACCATGTTTTTTTTGGTTTTTGATGTTGGTTCAGCCACCAAAGGATCATCAGGCCAATAGTGTCTGGGATATCGGCCTTTCATATCTTTTTTCACATCGTGATATGTATTTTGCCAAAACCCCGCTAAGTCGTTTGTCACCTGAAGAGGCCTGCGGGCAGGAGAGAGCAAATGCAATCTTAAAGGAACTTTTCCCCTTAATATAGAGGGCGTTTCTGACAACCCGAACAATTCCTGCAACCGAACCTCTAAAACGGGCAGTTCGGGATCATTATAATTGATCCGCGGACTGTTACCAGTTGGCACCGTAAACCGCTCGGGAAATTCTTTATTTAAAAGCTGAAGTTTATCCCAACCCAACAATGAGGACAAAAGTGTATAAAGATCCAAATTTTTCAAATCTTTGAAGGAGGAAACATTCTTGAGGTATGGCGTGAGCCAAACATCAAGATTATCCAGCAACCAATGCTCATTAAAGTCCGGCCAGTCATCAACCTCACCATAGCACCGCGCCGTCGCAACTCTCTGACAAAGTTGCACCGCCTTCTCACTCGGCTCTAAAAACGAAAGCCCCTTGTTTCGAATAACCCGGAGGATTTCTTTTACAATAGATTTTTGGTCGGGATGTTTCTGACGTTTAGCAGAAAGGATCAATTCAGCAAATCTCTCGACCCGTTCCCCAAGGAAGATCCCTTTTACCTCATCTATACGGACCTGATCTTCAGAAGCTATTCTCTCCGCATGCAAACTTCGAACATCAAGTTCAGAAAGAGCCAAAGCCTGGTAAACGCGAACACTCGCGCCATTACCGCCCACATTTGTCATCACCAGATATGGCTCTGACGCCAAACTATCCAACGGATCAATTTCAGCGCCCTTGCCGCTGGACAACTTAAATCGGCCAGTAGAGTTTTTCCTGAGCTGACCAATGCGATCCGGATAAGCAAGAGAGGCAAACGCCCCTGCCATAGTCAAGTCGACACGGCCACCAACCTTAATATTGATTTGTTTGGCATACTGCTCGGCAATTCTTTTTATTTGTTTGATACGTTGCCGATCAAATCGTAAACCTTTATCAGCTCCTTTTCCAACCACACCTTCAAGGCGCAGCCGTAAATCAATGGGAGCCTTTGCGCTACTCTTTTGAAGGACATCCCGCTCATTTAACAAGGCAGCCAACAGACAGCCAAGCCACCCCTCACCCTGTTCTTTCGCCATAATCAGCATATGCGCCAGTCGCGGATGAACTGGCAGTCGCGACATAGCCTTGCCATGAGGCGTAATCCGTCCCTGTGTATCTATGGCTCCCAAAGAAGACAGAATCTCGACTGCCTGCTTCCAGGATGAGGCAGGTGGCATATCACACCACGAAAGCTCACTTGGGTCCGTCGTCCCCCAATTAAGAAGTTCTAGGACCAGCGAACAAAGGTCGGCTTCAAGGACTTCCGGCTTGTTTTGCATTGCCAAGGCACCGTTTTGAACTTCCGGCCACATGCGATAACAAACACCGGGCTCCAGCCGTCCTGCACGACCAGCACGCTGCTCTGCCGAGGCTCGCGAGACCCGGAGAGTTTCCAATCGTGTCATTCCACTAGATGGATCAAAACGCGGACTGCGCATATATCCGCAATCAACAATAACCCTTACCCCTTCAATCGTGAGACTGGTCTCTGCGATTGAAGTTGCCAATACGACCTTTCTCATGCCCGCGCCAGAGGTTGAAATTGCACTGCGTTGCTCTGCTAAAGCCAAATCACCATAAAGAGGCCTCACTTCAACATTTGATGGCAAAGTCTTGGATCGCAATAAATCATGTACCCGTTTGATTTCACCTACCCCTGGCAAGAACACCAAAACGCTTCCCTTCTCGCTCCGCAAGACTTCTTCAACCTTGTCTGCTACATCAAAGGAGATATTTTTCCGGTGCGTTTCCGGCCCATAGATATTTTTGACAGGAAAACTACGACCTTCACTGGTAATGATTGGCGCTCCGCCCATAACTTTTGAAACCGCGTCACCGTCCAAGGTCGCTGACATAACCAATATCCGAAGATCATCCCGAAGTGCCATTTGCGCTTCCAAGCACAAAGCCAGGCCAAGATCCGCTTGCAGACTTCTTTCGTGATATTCATCGAAAATAACCAACCCATAGTCAGAGAGTTCAGGATCAGTTTGCAAGATCCTGGTCAGAATTCCTTCAGTGACCACTTCGACTTTGGTGTGTATACTTATTTTACTTTCTAGGCGAATACGATATCCAACGCTCTCCCCAACATTTTCACCCAGCATCCCAGCCATTCGAACTGCAGCAGCACGGGCAGCAAGTCGTCTAGGCTCAAGCATGATAATCTTTTTATCACCAAGCCAGCCAGACTGGATCAAATGTATAGGGACGACCGTGGTTTTCCCGGCACCAGGCGGTGCCTGAAGAACGGCAGAGGTATTTTCATCAAGTGCCAATGATATTTGAGGAAGAACTGAATTTATGGGTAAGTCGATCATCACAGGCTTATATCATTACCTTTGAACCAACTTCTACAACATAATAACCCTATGTATGACGATGACAAAGGCGAGTTGTGGGTTTATGCGGTTAGAGACACAAGTTTAATCATAATATCCATGACAAACTTTCATCAACACGCACACCAACTATACTTACTCAGAAGTGTTGAGACAGTTCGCTGTTCCATTTACCTTGCAATTAAACAACTTGATAGCCTCATCACCTTTCAACCGCGCCTCGTCTTTCACACACTTTGTCCATACATCTAAACTTTCAAGATAATAAGTCACTTCTCTTTTACATATCTCAAAATCTTTAGAATCAGAAAATTGCACTTCAATATATTGGTTGGTGCATTTTGGTGGGGCATAATCAGGTTTTTTACAATCGGCCAAAACTTGGGTTGACCATAGAACGATGCTCATACCCAAAACGACACTTAGTTTATTTCTCATTTTCTCTTCGGCCAATCAGGATCTCACAAGGCTGAAATCCATGTACAATTTAAGGTTATACACCCTAAATACCCATAAAATGGTAAACGAAGTTATAATGAGAAAAAGCACAGGCTCTTTCGTTCGCATGTAGCGCATAACACAACACGCGGACAAAAATCCCCCTGTTGCCAAAGCAAGATCTCAACGGTATTAGCCGAATTTTTTATCTAGTTCTTGCCCACCCGGCGCAGGATTAAAGAATTTCGCATACTTGCCTTTAACACCGTTAAACTCATCTGCGTCAGACGGGGGTGTTCCCTGCACGGTAATATTTGGCCAGATCTCTGCGTACTTCGTATTCATCGCCAGCCAATTTTCAGCCTCAGGATCCGTGTCTGGTAATATTGCTTCTGCAGGACATTCCGGCTCACAGACGCCGCAATCAATACACTCATCCGGATGAATTACCAGAGTGTTTTCACCTTCGTAAAAGCAATCAACCGGGCATACTTCCACACAGTCCATGTATTTGCACTTGATGCAATTATCCGCAACGACATAAGTCATAACGTACTCCATTAGATCTTGGCCAGAACCCAGATCCTAATAATTCAACTTTGAAAACAAGCTTTAGGAAGCTTTTTCGTACCCAAGTTCTTTATGGCTATCAAGCAAACGCTTGCGAAGAGAAGAAGCTGTTGCTTCACCATCTCCTGTAGGCTGATAGAAAACATTCACATCCGCAGATTTATTGCGATTTAAAGACCGTAAGGTTGCTGGATTTTCAATTTCCATCGTATCAAATCCGCAGCGGTGCATGAGCTGAATTTGGTCATAAAGCACATCGCCAATCGCCCGAACCTCACCCTTAAAACCATAGCGCTCCCGAAGGATGCGGGCATAGGAATAAGCACGGCCGTCGCCGAAAGCAGGAAAGTTCAATGCAACCAAAGAAAGCTTATCAAGACCGTTTTCAATAAGTTCAGGAGATTGATTGCTTTCCAAAATAACACCAAGCTCAAGGGCCGATTTCAACAAATTTTCTGCATCATCGTTCCAGCGATCAAGTGAAACTATTACAGGAAAATTGTCAGAAATTTTAGCGTCATCAGCTAACTTTATCCAATTATCAGCAATCTGACGTCCATCTTTTATGAGCGGCATTTTACTCTCTTTTCTCTATCAATTGGCCGGAATAAAATATCCGGCTCTTTGGCAGCGATCTTGCTGCAAAAAATTATAAAACCCGACTTGATTTAGCCGTTGGTCTTTGCTGATCCGGTATCGAGAAAATGTATCCCGCACTCGGTTTTATCCTGATTTTTCCAGCGTCCACTACGGGGATCATCGCCAGGTTCAACCTTGTCAGTACAAGGCATACATCCGACAGAAGGATATCCATCTGCTTCCAGTGGGTGCCGAGGGAGATTGTGCTTATCGAAATAAGCCGTGATCTCGTCTTTCTCCCAATAAGCTAGAGGATTGATTTTGATACGGCTTCCTTCGGCTTCAACCATCTCCAACTTCGATCTTGATGCAGATTGAAAACGCTTCCGTCCGGAAATCCAGGCATCAAGACTATCCAAAGCACGATTCATCGGTTCAACCTTACGAACCCAGCAACACATATCAGCATCTTGGTTCCAAAGGATTGACTTTGGATCCTTCTCTGCCAAATTTGTCTCATCGGGCAAGATCTGACGCACGTCCGTAAGCCCCAAAAATTCAGTCAATTGACGGCGATAACGATGAGTTTCACCAAACAACTTCCCCGTATCCATAAAGACAACGGGCGTCGCTGGGTTAACCTGCGCAACAAGATGTAAAAGGATGGCAGACTCTGTTCCAAAAGATGAGACCAGAGCAACTTTTCCTTTAAACTCTTCTTCGATCAGGCGGACAAGAGCATCATGGGTCGACAAATTCCTCACACTGTCCAGCAACTCTGCTGCGCGTGATTTTGTCGTCTCAAGACGTTCTCGTGCGCTTCCTTCTTTTGGCAACAAGGTCGGTGCACTAAGCATAGAGCTTTTCCTTGAACGGAGCCATTCCTACCCGGTTATAGGCTTCGAGGAAACTTTCCTCGGCACCGTTCCGGAGTTCCAGATAAATATTCACGACGCTCTCAACTGCATCCACGATTTTGTCGTAAGAAAAAGAAGGACCGATAATCTTGCCAATAGCAGCGTTCTCATTGGCATTACCACCCAGTGTAATCTGGTAGTACTCTTCACCTTTACGATCCACGCCCAAGATACCAATATGACCAACGTGGTGATGTCCACAGGCGTTGATACATCCGGAAATCTTCAGCTTTAACTCGCCGATGTCATGCTGGCGCTCAATGTCGGAAAACCGTTTGCTGATTGCTTGAGCTACAGGAATGGAACGCGCATTTGCCAACGCACAATAATCCAAGCCCGGGCAGACAATCATATCCGATATCAAACCAAGATTAGCTGTCGCAAGCCCCGCCGCTTTCAACCCTGTGAAAACCTCATAAAGATCTTCTTGTTTCACATGCGGTAAAACCAAATTTTGTTCATGTGTTGCCCGGATTTCATCAAAGCTATATTTCTCGGCAAGATCTGCCACGACTTCCATTTGATCATCAGTGATATCGCCAGGCGCTTCACCTTCTGGTTTCAACGAAATGTTAGCGATCGCGTATCCGGCTTGCTTATGCCCGACAACGTTTGCCCTCACCCACGTAGCAAAGTCACGATCTTCAAAGCGTTTAACTTCAAACCCACGCGATGTCACATCCAGGGTTTCAAAACTTGGTGGTGTAAAATACTCATTGATCCGATCAACTTCTTCCAGCGGAAGCTTAAGAGCCGTATCCTTGATACGCTCCCACTCAGCTTCGACCAAGCGGCGAACTTCATCAATTCCTGTTTCGTGCACCAGGATTTTAATACGCGCTTTATATTTGTTATCGCGACGGCCAATTTGGTTATAAACTCGAAGAATAGCCTCAAGATAACTCAAGAGGTGTTCTTTCGGCAGAAACTCACGTACGACTTTACCAATCATGGGCGTCCGCCCCTGACCACCGCCGACATGCACTTCAAAGCCGACTTCACCTTCGTCATTTTTGACAATTGCCAAGCCAATGTCGTGAACACGGATTGCAGCACGGTCAGTGGTTGCACCTGTTACGGCAACTTTGAACTTACGTGGCAAGAAAGTGAATTCAGGATGCAAAGAAGACCACTGGCGAATAATTTCGCAATAAACCCGAGGATCTTCAATCTCATCGGCCGCAGCACCTGCATATTGATCAGAAGTCGTATTTCTTATGCAATTACCACTGGTTTGAATGGCATGCATTTCAACTTCGGCCAACTCTTTCAATATTTCCGGCACATCCTTGAGAACAGGCCAGTTGTATTGCAGGTTTTGACGGGTCGTAAAGTGGCCGTAGCCTCTGTCATATTTTCGGGCAATATGTGCCATCTTCCGCATCTGTAGCGAATTAAAGGTGCCATAAGGAATGGCAACACGAAGCATATAGGCATGGAGTTGCAAATACAGACCGTTCATCAAACGGAGCGGTTTGAACTGATCTTCAGTAAGATCACCCTCAATACGACGTTCCACCTGATCCCCAAATTGGGCAACACGCTGTTTTACAAAATCAGCATCAAATTCATCATAACGATACATTGCTTTATTCCTTACCCGGCCTGCTGCAGGATATTGTTATTCTGTCCGTGACCATAATGGACGGTTGGCCCCTTAGCCCGGATACCTTCTTTAACAGAAAGAGTGCGAATACCAGTTTCGTCGCGCTCAACTTTAATCAAATAAGGACCAACAATAAGCTGATTGGCTTCAGCCTTTTCAGCCTCCTTACGAAGAACAGCTTCACCGTCACTGTCATCGACAGTCTTTGCAGCAGAGAAATCATCTGTCCATTCAGCATTTTCGCCAAAGTAAACAACTCCACCACCAAGTAATCGGTTCGCAGTCATAATCTGCAATGCCATTGTTTTTACTCTCTCCTAGACGTGCCGATTAAAGTCCGGCAACGGCGACTTCGTTTAAATACAAAGCCACATTTTTGTTTTCTATCGCTCCAGCAGCTATTTGCTGAAAATCCGCTTTACTTGCAAAGCTTGCAACCGACCCGATAACGATCAACGCTGGCCCTGTAATATTATGCGTCTCAACCATGTGCGCCGTATCTAACAGCTTGCCCGGCAGCACCCTTTGATTTGGACGCGTGCCATTTTCGATAATTGCAACAGGTGTGTTTCTATCCAACCCATGTCTTATCAGCTTGCTCGCAATCTGATCGGCGTTGGAAATACCCATGTAAAAGACCAATGTTTGGCGGTTATTTGCTAAACCCGACCAGTCAGCCTGTGTGATCCCATCACCATTTTGTCCCGCAACAAAGGTAACCATTGAGGCATGATCTCGGTGGGTCAGCGGAACTCCTGCAGCTGCAGCACAACCAACCGCAGCGGTGATGCCTGGAACGATATCTACATCGATCCCTTCAGATTGCAGAACTTCCATTTCCTCGCCACCACGGCCGAATACAAAGGGATCTCCACCTTTCAAACGCACAACCCGCAAACCTTTTTGTGCTTGCTGAACAAGGATTTCATTAATCTCGTCCTGAGTTTTACTGTGTTTTCCCGGTGCTTTACCAACATAGATCCGATCAGCATCACGACGAACGTAATCAAGAATATCATCACTGATCAGTCGATCATAAACCACCACGTCAGCCTGTTGCATGAAACGCATAGCACGAAAGGTCAGAAGATCAGGATCACCAGGACCAGCACCAACGATGGCAACATGACCAGCTTTGCGCTCTTCTTTCCAATTTAGATTAATGAGCCCAAGCATTTTCTCCCGGGCAGAAACCTCACGACCGGACAAAACAGCTTCTGCAACAGGTCCATCAAAGAAATCTTCCCAGAATTTTCGACGTTCGTTTCCGCCTGAAATCGTTCCCTTAACCGCACCACGGAAGCTATCGGCAAAGGTTGCCAAACGACCGAGGGCGGGCGGCAGAATACTTTCGATTTTCTCTCTTAAATTTCGCGCAAGAATAGGAGCTGCCCCACCACTTGAAATTGCAACAACCATTGGAGAACGGTCAACGATTGCGGGCATAATAAAGTCTGAAAGATCAGGACGATCCACAGCATTAACTTTGATACCATGTGCCTGCGCAGCGTGACTTACCGAAGCATCCACCGCCTCTATATCCGTCGCGGCAAAAACCAAACTTGCGCCAACGACATCACTACTGTGAAATTTGCGTTCTTCATAACCGATGTGGGCGCCGGCAACCAACTCTTTAATTTCATCACAAAGAGTGGGAGCAATCACAGTGACAGCTGCATCAGCCTTACGAAGAAGACGCAACTTTCTCGCGGCCAGATCTCCGCCGCCTACTAAAATGACCTTCTGACCCTTAAGAGCCAAGAAAATAGGAAAGTGATCCATGACACCCTCACGTTAATTTCACACAAAATAAACGATAATTATTTTATCAATTACATTTGTTCATAGTGAATAGATGACATGTCTCGTTAAAAATACAAGCAAAAAAGTAAATTGTCTTAATTCGACACATAATTTGTGTTATTAATAAATTAATCAATAAAAACTTACTACTAATGATTAAAACACTCACCGCGGAATGTTATATTTTGTTTTATTTCAATTAATTATATCAATTTTTTTGAAAATATTTTTATTCAATGTTCGAATTAAAAAGAAAATATTGTACCAATTATAGTTAATTACAGAGCAAAAAAATATTTTATTCACAGTAAATAATTGGGAATATATTATCATTATCACATATACATTTTTGATGTGTGATTATATCAAGTTCCTCTTTACCACTCTGAACCGTTAACTCAATAATACGATACAGAGCACTAATTGCCTTTTGTGCAGCCTTTTCTTCAGCCTCCCCCTTCATCAACCATCCCATAAACAAACCTGTAAAGAGATCACCTGTTCCCGAGAAAGAAACGTTAAGACAAGGGGTTATGATCAAATGGGCCGTTTCGGAAGTAACGACAAGGACGCCAATGTTTGGCACTCTCTTATCACCAAAAATGTCGGGGGACGGTTCAGCAGATGTGATAACAACGCATCGTAAGGAAGTCTTATTTATCAAAGTCCGAGCGGCAGAAATCATCTCGGCGTAAGTTACCGTTTTCGTTTGCGTAATATAATCAAACTCAAATTTATTGGGCGTTATAATATCCGCAAGCGGCAATAAACGCTCCACGATTAGCTCAGGTATCCCCTTATTTACAAAAAATCCCGTTCCCTTGTCCCCCATGACAGGATCAAGACAATAAATTCCCGCTGAGTTGAGCCTTTTATAACGCCCTACTGCCTGTGCTATTATTTCAACATTTCCTACAGAAGCTAAATAACCCGACAAAATGCCCGCACAGTTCACAAAGGCTCCACGATCTTCAATACCATTAAATAGCTTTTGCAACAGTACGGGATCAACTGCTGCGCCATAAACACTCGGATGTGCAGGATGATTGGAAAGAAGTGTGGTAGGAAGGGAAACCACTTCAACTCCAAGCTTTTGCATGGGAAACACTGCTGCGGAATTACCAACATATCCATAACAGACGTAGGATTGAATAGAGATTACAGATGGCATGTGCCTACCTCATATCTTCTTTGTTAGTTCCACTACTGACTGTTCCGATGTACTCGCCAAGCTCTGAACCAGATTCCTGTCAATTGACACAAGGTTAGATTTGAAATCCGGAAAGTTCATCTCGAACCAATTCCTCACTGGGGACAAAATTTCCTGCTCCAAAGATCCCGTCATCAAATTGGAAACCCTTGGAATGTGCTGTAAGTATACGCTCTTGTTATCCCTGGCATTAAGGCGGGCAAATAACCCCAATACTTTGGCGTGCCGTTGTGCCGAAAGAACATAAAACCAATCCATAAAGATTTTCTGTGCTTCAGGTGAGGCATAAACCTCTCCCATGCTCGACAGATAACGGGATATCATCTTCGTTCGAAACTTGGGAACAATATCCCGTCTGGCATCCTCAACCAACGACATCAAATCATAGGGAGCAGGCCCAAGGACTGCCGTTTGGAAGTCCAGTAAACCACAAGATGCAACCCCATCACGCCCCTCAAGGATCATCAAATTATCTATATGAAAATCACGAAGCACCAAGGTCGTTGGCAAGCAAGGTAGATTATTAAATATCTCACACCACGCATCAATAAAGCTTTGACGTTGATTCGAAGTCAGTGCATTAGCGTTCACCGTGGGATAATACCAGTCCACCATAATAAGGGCTTCTCGGATGAAAAATGCCAGATCATATGGCGGCATTTCAATTTCAGGTAATTGCGCAGATGAATGCATCTTCACCAGCACATCCACCGCCAACGCATAGAGTTCCTCTTCGCTTCCCCCTGCAGCCAAGAGCTTGGCGTAGGTTTTTTCACCAAAGTCCTCTAGGAGCAAAAAGCCCTTTTCAATACTCTCCTCGTAAATCACCGGAACCGAAATTCCACAGGAAAGAAGGTGTCGGGCAACTTTGGCAAAAACCTCGACTGGCTCGGCAACACCGGGGGGAGCATCCATCAAAATTCTGGTTTCGCCATTTTTGCTAAGCCGAAAGTAACAACGCGCAGAAGCATCAACGGGCAAAGCAGAGATTTCTGCCTCTTCCCACCCCGAGCTTTTTACAAAGTCGATTCTCTCTTTTTCTCGCTGAACAGGATTTATCTGCACGAACTATACCGCCACACTATATACAGGTGAAAACTCAAATATTCTCAATAACTTTCCCACAGTATATAGCTGTCGTGCGCGGAAAATAAACACCCGTTATTCTCTCCCTATTGACAAGATGTATATACAAGTTAATTTGTCTATACATATTGTGGAGTTGAGAACATGAAAAAGAACATTCGTACCATCCGTGCCCCTCATGGCACCGAGCTGTCATGTCAGAGTTGGCTAACCGAAGCCCCTCTTCGCATGTTAATGAACAACCTTGATCCCGATGTTGCAGAACATCCCGAAGATCTTGTTGTATACGGTGGTATTGGCCGCGCAGCACGTAATTGGGAATGTTACGATAAAATTGTCGAAAGTCTTCAAAAGCTGAAAGATAATGAGACTCTTCTCGTACAGTCTGGCAAACCAGTTGGCATTTTCCCAACACACCCTGATGCACCACGTGTTCTTATTGCAAACTCCAACCTTGTACCGAACTGGGCGAATTGGGAGCATTTCAACAAGCTGGATAAAGCTGGCTTGATGATGTACGGCCAAATGACCGCTGGATCATGGATCTACATTGGCAGTCAGGGGATTGTTCAAGGCACCTACGAGACTTTCGTCGAAGCTGGTCGCCAACACTATAATGGCGACCTTTCTGGCCGTTGGGTTCTCACTGGCGGCCTTGGTGGCATGGGCGGCGCACAGCCTCTTTCTGCGACGATGGCTGGAGCATCTATGCTGGCCGTAGAGTGTCAGGAAGATCGCATCGATATGCGGATCAGAACGGGCTATCTCGACAAAAAATGTACCAACATTGATGAAGCCCTCGCCGTCATTAATGACGCTGTAGAAAACAAAAAAGCAATCTCCGTTGGCCTGCTCGGCAATGCTGCAGATATCTTCCCTGAGTTGGTAAAACGCGGCGTACGCCCGGATATCGTAACCGACCAAACATCAGCGCATGACCCTCTCAATGGCTACCTGCCACAAGGTTGGACTTGGGCTGAATACGTGGACCGTGCGCAAAAAGATCCCAAGGGCACAACCACTGCCGCCAAAAAATCTATGGCTGTTCAAGTTCAGGCAATGCTTGATTTCCATGCTCAGGGTATCCCGACAGTTGATTATGGTAACAACATCCGTCAAATGGCACTGGAAGAAGGCGTCGAGAACGCTTTCGATTTTCCTGGGTTTGTTCCTGCGTACATACGGCCGCTCTTCTGCCGTGGTATCGGTCCCTTCCGTTGGGCAGCACTTTCTGGTGACCCAGAAGATATCTACAAGACAGACCAAAAGGTTAAAGAGCTGATTCCAGACGATCCTCACTTACATAACTGGCTGGACATGGCCCGTGAACGCATTCACTTCCAGGGTCTGCCAGCCCGAATTTGCTGGGTTGGCCTCGGTCAGCGGCATAAACTTGGCCTTGCTTTCAACGAAATGGTTCGCAACGGCGAACTGAAAGCTCCCGTTGTTATCGGACGAGACCATCTTGATTCTGGCTCTGTCGCAAGCCCAAACCGTGAAACAGAAAGTATGATGGATGGCTCTGATGCCGTCTCGGACTGGCCACTGCTTAACGCTCTTCTGAACACGGCAGGCGGCGCGACATGGGTTTCTCTCCACCACGGTGGCGGTGTCGGCATGGGCTTCTCTCAGCACTCAGGTGTTGTTATCTGTGCCGATGGGACCGAAGCTGCGGATAAACGCTTGGCCCGCGTTCTCTGGAACGATCCGGCAACAGGTGTGATGCGTCATGCCGATGCTGGTTATGAAATTGCGAAACAATGTGCTCGAGATAACAATCTCGACCTCCCTATGGAGTCAGAAAAATGAAAAACCCAGAAACAAAACATTTGGTACTGACACCACGTCAACTTACACTACCACTATTACGTTCTATTACTTTCGATGATGTTACAATCAGTCTTGATCCAGCATGCCGGGAGCAGATTGAAGCCTCCACAGAAACTGTCCGCGACGTCCTTCGAGATGGCAGAACGGTATATGGCATCAACACCGGGTTTGGTCGACTGGCTTCAACACGTATTGATGATGAGCAACTTGAGCAGCTGCAAAGCAACCTCGTACTTTCACATTGTACCGGAATGGGTCCTCTGCTTGATGATGAGGTTGTTCGCCTTATCCTCGCGCTCAAGATTACATCTCTTGCACAGGGTTTCTCTGGCATTCGCCATGAAGTCCTCGATTATCTCACCAAGTTCTTCAACGAAGGCCTTTACCCTTGCATCCCGTCCAAAGGCTCTGTCGGTGCTTCCGGTGATCTGGCACCGCTTGCACACATGTCGGCCCTGATTATCGGTTCAGGTAATGCACGCTACAAAGGTGAGATCCTTCCTGCAAAAGAAGGCTTAGCACGGATTGGCCTCGCCCCAATGGTTCTCGGCCCAAAAGAAGGCCTCGCCCTTTTAAATGGTACTCAGGTCTCTACAGCACTCGCGCTTCTTGGATTGTTCAGAGCAGAAAACCTTCTGAATGCTAGCACTCTCGTTGGCTCCATGAGTGTTGAAGCCGCTAAAGGATCACACGTTCCTTTTGATCCCCGCATTCAGGCCGCACGCGGTCAGGTGGGGCAGACAGATATTGCTGCTGTATTCAGAAAAGTTCTTGATGGAAGTCCAATTAACGAAAGCCACGCTGATTGTTCAAAAGTACAAGATCCTTACTCTTTGCGTTGCCAACCCCAAGTACTAGGTGCTTGTCTCGACCATTTACGTTTTGCTGCGACTATCTTTGAGCGCGAAGCCAATGCCGTTTCTGACAACCCAGTCGTCTTCATCAAAGAAGGTGACATTCTATCGGGTGGTAACTTCCACGCGGAACCAATAGCAATGGCATCTGATGTTCTCGCGCTGGTTATTGCAGAAATTGGTGCCCTTTCTGAACGTCGTATTGCCCTATTGATGGACAGCTCGATGTCAGGGCTTCCACCATTCCTCGTCGCAGGAAGCGGTTTGAATTCTGGCTTTATGATTGCACAAGTTACAGCAGCCGCACTCGCATCTGAAAACAAGTCCATGGCACACCCCGCTTGTGTCGATAGTCTTCCTACGTCTGCCAACCAAGAAGACCATGTATCTATGGCAACCTTTGCAGCACGTCGACTTTCTGACATGGCAAAAAATACTTCTGGCGTATTGGCTGTTGAATTCCTGTCAGCAGCTCAGGGGATTGACTTCCTTAAACCTTTAAAGACTTCGCCTGTGCTGGACAAAGTAATGACCCGATTGCGTCAGGATGTGTCATTCTTTGAACAGGATCGTTATTTCTCCGATGATTTGGAACTCACCAGTGATCTGGTTTGGACAGGCGAATTCAACAAGTTTTCAAACGCGGATTTTTTACCAAGCTTCTCTGAATAACACTCAGATAAATTGGTAATACAAGGAAAAGCTTTATCCGGTAAAGTTTAAAATAATACAGCGTATTTTCAGTAACACATTTTCAGTAACACGGTGACTTTTTACTGGAAATACGCTGTAGAAAAATGCATCAATGACAAGGCGAGTGTAAAAAACAATAAAACAAAATAGAAAACGCAACCCAGCGTGTAGGAATTTCAAGATGTTCAGCCAGGGCAGTGACACGATTGTGAACCAGGATAAAAAAGTCCCCCTTTATCAAAAGGTAAAGGACTATATTATCGAACACATTCGTTCTGGAGAATGGGAAACCGGATATCAAATCCCATCAGAAAATGAACTAACCCTAAGTCTTGAAATGTCTCGCATGACCATACACCGCGCTCTTCGTGAACTAACCTCTGATGGTTGGCTGATGAGAGTACAGGGTGCTGGAACTTTTGTCGCAGAACCAAGACCACAATCAGCTGTTCTTTCCCTACGCAGCATCGCCGATGAAGTTCAATCCAGAGGCAGTATATACACCAACCAGTTGATCAGTCTGGAAGAAGAAAAAGCAACTCCTTATATAGCTGGTGTTCTCGAGCTAGAATTAAACGCTCCTGTTTTTCATTCCGTTATCGTTCACAAGGAAAACGGCATTCCAATCCAATTAGAAGAGCGTTATGTCAATCCACAAACAGTTCCGGATTACCTTTCCCAAAGCTTTCAGGATGTGACACCCTACGATTATCTTATCAACGTCGCCCCCTTGAGTAACGCTGAACACACTATTTTAGCAATTGCTCCGGATGCACAGCAATCAGAGTTGTTAGAAATTAAGCCGCAAACACCTTGCCTTCTTCTGAGACGACGTACCTGGTCAGAAGGTAGAACGGTTACCTATGCCAAACTCCTTCATCCTGGGGACAGGTATAGTCTCGGCGGCTCATTCCAAGGTTAATTGCAATATTACTCTGAACTCATGGATCAACCGAGATTGTCTCGATACCCCTTTTCAGATCTCTGATAACAAAGCGCGCTGGGTGAACAGCTTGCACAACGGCATCAGAGATAGGCAAAGTTTCGCCAAGCATTAAAGAACTCAAATAGTGAGCCATCAAGGGAGCGGTAACAAATCCTCTCGATCCCAACCCTGCGAGAATATAGAGACCAGAGTGATAACTAGGCTCATTCCATTCTCTGTGTTTTGCACCATTTTTTAACAAAGCATAATCTTGAACATAGTTGTCGTGATTATGTAGCGGTCCAACCAGCGGTAATCGATCCACGGTTGTTCCTCGAACAGATGTTCTTCCCCCAAGATTTTCTAAAGAAAACGCCTTCCCAAATTCAGGCAAAAATTCTTCAATAAACTCTAAATTATGTTTATGGCGATCATCCGTAAGGGAAAGATCTTCCGCTTCGCCAAATGAGTGTAATCGCTCAAATGTTGCGCCAAAAACATGGTTATTTTCAATGAGTGGCGTCAGATACCCAGCACCACTAACAACGCATTTGAGTTGATTACTTATTCTTACACCAGCGTGTGTACTCACCTGTCCACGGTTCATCACCACAGGAAGACAATATGATTGCTCAAACTTGCGAACATCGAATGCATTCGCCATGACAACAGCATCAAAGTCTAAAGAAGTAATTTCATCAGAGAAATGTAACCGCCAGCAGGGTAATTCTCTTTCACTTCGGTTTTCAATTTTTAAAACATCATAATCAAGCTTTATATGGAGATCGCTTGTTAAAGATCTCGCCAATGCAGAGGTGTTAATACATCCCCCCTTGGGATACCAAATTGCGGATTGAGAAATTGCAATACCCGCTCTCTCTGAAGCTTGTTCCGGGCTGGCTATCCTATAATGATCAGTCGTCAGTTCTGCATTATCTTGAAAAGATTGATGCCTTTTAAGGTCCTTGTCGTCAACAATAAGATTTAACGTACCACCTCGGTGATGCCAGATGTTTTCGCCAGTTTCCTTTTCAAGATTTTCATAAAATTTCAACGCATAAAAATAACTGGAGGTCAGATACTGACCAAGCGGGGTGCCGCCTCGCATGAGTTTAGGCTCAAAAATTGCTGACGGATTACCTGACGCTCCTTGGGCCAAAGTGTCTTTTTTCTCAAACAACGTCACCTCAACACCTGCGCAGTTGAGGTGATAGGCAAGAGAGTTACCAGCGATTCCTCCCCCGATTACGGCAACTTGTCGAGGCCTTTTCGTAACGCATTCAGGAAGCTTGAACCAAGGAGAAGTTTCCATTTATACTTTTAATTCTCTCAATAAATAAAATTCACTTCCAAGACGTTCTTTTTATACCTAAACCTCTTCTGTTTTTCCATAATAAATCCTTTTTAAAAAAGCTCTCTACTCTCATGCTTTACGAAAATGAAGGTCATTAATTCCTAATCCCCCCTGAAGGCTTGATAAAATACTGGATACAAAAAAACCGACTGTAAATTATACAGCCGGTTTTTCATGGAGTAAGGAAAAACTAGTTTCCAAACAATTTCTTCAAAGCCTCTTGAGGCTTTTCGATTACCTCATCAACACCACTTCCACCGCTGCTTTCGCCACCAAGAGGAAGTTTAGGAATTTCTATTCCACCTTCTCCACTTTTGATACCTTCGATCAAGGCAGAAGGATCTTTGAGTTGATCTGTGAGGGCTCCAGCAAGATCAGGGGTAATTTTTGGATCACTCCAAGAGCCTGTAATCAAAAGAGGAACAGCGAGGCCAGTTGCACCAGAATTACCGCCCTGTCCTTCAAGATCACCAACCAACTTTGGTTCTACCCGATAATCAAGGGTTTTAGGTGGCATTGGAACAGTGCCCTTACCGGACAGACGGAACAAGGGTGCAATCATGCTCAAATCCTGATTATCAACAACGCCCTTGGTAATTTTGTAGGTACCGGACAATTCCGCAAAATCTGTAGATTGCGCATCATCAAAAGATTTTTGCAGTGCTTCTAATGACACGTTCCGGATTAAACCTGGAATATTAATCCCTTTTACCGCACCATCTTTAAAAATAAAATCGCCTGTGCCATTTAGGTTCAAGACCATCGCTTTTTGGCTGTTTCCTGATGTTGTCAAATTCGCAGAGGAATTCAAAGATCCCAACAGTTTCTCAAAATCAGCACTATCGGACAACAATGGCTCAGCTTGAACACCAGCTACCTCAAACTGAATGGCCGTCGTTGGCATTGATGTAGAACTATCTAGTACAACTTTACCTTTTGCCTGACCATCATACATGGCCAACTGTTTGAGATCAGCAGTAAGCTTCCCGCCTTTAAGAAGAACACCAAGTTCGCTGATCCCAATCGTGATCTTACGAATTTGGATACCTTCTGTTTTTAAGGCAAGGTCTGCATTAACTGCTTTTAAACCTGAAAAATCGATTGGGTCTTCACTCCAACCTTCATCTCCCGATGTCTGTGCAGTTGTATCAGTTGCCGTCGTGCTGGCACCTTCACTCGCGTCACTTTCAGAAGATGCTTCAGGAGGAAGGTACGGTGTTAGATCCAGTACGCCAGTCGAAAGAGCAGCCCGAATATCTGGCACAGCACCGGTACTGTCAATTTTCAAAGCACCTTGAGCTGTCAAAGCATCAAAAGCCAAGGCAACATCATCAAAAGCGACTACTGCCCCTTTGAGATCAAGTTTCCCGTTAACAGTCAGCTTTTCAAAGGTGTTTTCGTTGTTACGTTCGATTGGTACGCCAACCCAGTCTGTTAATCCCTTTACAGATGGAACCACAAGATCAAGTGCACCTGCTAGGGCAAAATCTTTTCCTTGCTGAGCAGTACCTTCAAAGCCAAAATTCACTGGATTTGATTGTACAGATGTCGCCAACTGACTGCTCGCGCCATTCATCAAGTCTTGAAGATTCGCAACATCGGCAGAAATCTCGATCGTTTCGCCTTTCCAAGCCAGACTACCTTTTAGCGTCAAAGGTTGATTTAGAGCCTTGAGTGCGATTTCAAGGTTAAGAGCCTCGATATCTTCCTTCGCCCCAGAGACGAGATCAACGTAGTGCAACTCGCCACCTTGAATACGAACATCACCAAGTGAGAGCCCACTTAAAGATGAGCCACCTGATGTTTCTGATGAGGCGCTATCACTACTGGAACCGTTTGCATCAGAAGAAGCTGCCTGTCCTTCAAGTTCCCAGTTTGGCTTGCCATTCTTATCAACTTCCAAATTAATAATAGGATTAACCAAAACAAACCGGTCGATAACAACTTCGCTTGAAAGCAAAGGCATAACTTGTAACTCAAGAGCCATTTGATCAAGCGTTACCATGCTGGTTGCTTGTCCTTGATCGAAATTAGCTAATGATACACCGTTTACTTCAACAGCAACCGTAGGGAAAAGACTAAGAGAAATATCTCCATCAATCTTTAAATCGCGCCCTGTCGCCTCTTTCGCTTTAGCAGCGATTTCAGGCTTATAATCTTCTAAGGAAATAAATAACGGGGCAATTAGTAGTACTGCGATAATCAGTACAATCAAACCACCAATTGAGATGAGAATTTTTTTCATTTTAGTCTCCATTACACGGGACGATTTTGGAAGCCGTGCAAATGACACGATTGGTTAAAAATCTAGGATACAATAACATCAAGGCGGTATCAGCTAAAGCCAATACCGCCTCGTATTTACGATGAGCTACGAAAGCCCATCATAACCTATCACTTTACAAGTGTAACAACAACGCGACGGTTTCTGAACTCAGAGATACCATCACCTGTGTTAACAGCAGGAGCATTTTCACCAAGGTCTTGACTGCTGACGTTACTGGCAGCAATACCATGGCTTTCGAGTGCAGCTACAACTGCCGCTGCACGAAGGCCCGCAAGATTTTGGTTATAATCGGAAGCGCCTGCAGTATCTGTGTGACCAGCAACAATTACCTTAGATGGTGAATGCTTTTTAATTGCTGCAACAATAACAGAAATTTCTGCTTTAGCATCAACAGTCAACACATCAGAATCAAAATCGAAATAAATCGCGTAAGGATCAGGCAGAGCCATTGGCGCAGGAGCTGGTGCTGGCGTTGCTTTAGGTGCAAGAGCAGCATCTACTTTTGCCATCGCTGCCAAGAAACCATCACGACAGGCGTTAATATGATCTGGTTGGATATTTTCTTCCTGCTCTTGAATCCAGCAATCAAACATAACCTGAGCTTGAGCAGCAGATGTCGGAGCTTTATCCGCAGCACCATTTGCAAGTGCTCCAGCTAGACGATCGTGAGCAGTCGTTAGACCATCAACAAATTCTGCACCCAGATCCCAATTTGCCACTTCTTCAGGCGCAACTGCATTACCATCCGCTGCAGCAATAGCCTTATCAGCAAACAGGTCTGAATCGCCCCAGTCTTTTTCTGAACGTTCGTCGCCGGATAAACCGACATATCCTTTATAAAGCTCTCTCGTAAAAGATGAACCACTTGGCTCAGCATTTGTAGCGGCCTGATAACGATCAGTACAAGCTGATAGAGTAACGGCTGCAACACCTGCAACTAGTATAAATTTTAAACCCCGCATGATATTCTCCCTCGTAGGTTTTCATATGCATAGAACACGAAATAAATAAAAACTGACCCGATATTACACTAACATTGTCCCATCCACGCTAAGTTGTAAAAACATACCACAACATAAGGTGAATAAGTTATCATTTTCTCACATAATTTGTAATGACCAGATTCCCATTACAATAGTAGTATATCAAAAAATGACTATTTTTCAATTAGATATATAAAGGAATCAATGCTTGTTTTTCTTTCGTTTCTTCTAAAGTCAGGTCGAGAATAAATTACACCGAATACTGTATCAACCCAGAGTAATCTAACAACTCACTTCCTTAACGTCTTCATAACAATCATACAAAATTTTGAATTCAAATCATCTTGGTATAAATACTTACCCGTAACTAATTGTTTTATATATGATAATTTTATTTTTAATGATTTTTTATAAATTTATTAGGTAGAGACTCCTAGATTTATCTATAATTCCTTTAAAATGATACTATTAACTCACCACAAACAACGATACATACGTCATACGCGTTTAAGTTATAACACTTACTACCTATAAGTGATAATGTAAAAAAGCAAAGAAATCGAATAATTCAGGAGATTTTCTATGGAAACACCTGTTATCGCTCACGCTGGTCCGTCTAAGGTCGAACTTGAAGAGGGGAAAACTTATTTCTGGTGTGCATGTGGGAGATCAGAAAAACAACCATTTTGTGATGGTCGGCATAAAGGAACAGAATTCAAGCCTCTTTCCTTTACTGCAGAAACCTCAAAACAACATTACCTCTGTCAATGTAAACACAGCAGCAAGAAACCATTTTGCGACGGTAGCCACAAGCATCTGTTATAAGCCTGATTATCCACCCTATAACAGATAGTATCTAGGGTGTGGACTCAATTGATCCAACATTTTATGGAGAACAGGAATAGCATGTTTAGAAAGTTTACTCCTTTTTTCTCAAATCTTGTTGCTAGCCGCCTCATATCCTTCATTTTACAAAAGAACCGCTCGACAATATTTCTCATTGCATAAAGGTTTTTATCGTGAGAGATCGGCTTTTTTGCGTTACTTTTTGTGGGAATGACAGCTAATGCGCCTTCATCAGCGATGGCTTTTCTGATTTTCTGACTGCTATAGGCCTTATCAGCAACAATGGCCAGAGGTGGTACTTCCCAATCAAGGAAATCAGGCATCAGTTTGCTGTCGTGAACCTGGCCACCACTAATAGCAAGACGGATCGGGCGGCCTTTCTGGTCTACGGCCACGTGAACCTTACTTGTGCGACCTCCGCGTGAGCGGCCAATACTTTCCGCCAGTTCCCCTTTTTTGACCCAGCCGCTGCGCGGTGAGCCTTTACAATAGAACCATCAATAAAAATCAGGGCGTCTTCGCATTCTTCAGCCAAAGCATCAAATATGCCCTTCCAAACACCACGCTCTCCCCAGCGAACATAACGGTTATAGACTGTTGTGTGAGGGCCGTAACGCTCAGGAAGATCGCGCCATGGCGCGCCTGTGCGCAATATATAAAAAATCCCGTTCAGAATAACCCGGTCGTCCCGACGGGCTGGACCACGGCCTTTTTTCGGTAGTAAAGGCTCAATAACCAACCATTCTGCATCGCTTAAATCAAATCGTGCCATGATAAAACTCCTTAATTCGGAGTTATGAATCATAAAAAGTCATATACAGCAAGAGATTGAATTGGGTTCACACCCTAGTAGAATATTGTGATTTATTCTGTCAACGAATAGGTTTTGAACTTACGCCAGTCAGCCTTTTCTATCCCCGCTGCTAATTGCTCATGAGTTAACAATCCGGATTGAGTATCCATAACAGACACGACAGAGGCCGAGTTAACAGAAGCCGCTTTGAGGGCCTCTTCCTCATTCTTACCAAGCCCAATAAACGTTGCGAAGGTAGAAGCAAAGGCATCACCTGCTCCAGCAGTGCCCATTACCTTTGCTTTTTGTGCCGGGCAAAAATGTATTTCATCCACAGTTCCAAGGTAAGCGCCTTCTTTGCCATTTGTAACCAACAAACGTTGAGGCCCAAGCTTACCAAGGGTGATAACAAACTCTTTTAAAGCCATCATGGTTCCTGAAACTCCAACGCCTTTTTTGAGGAGTTCAGGCAACGATAGATCACTGGAATACTTGCAAGATCGAGTGGCATCCACTTCACGCTTGGCCGCTATAAAAGGAACCAATTGCCCAGCTTCAACTTCATTTACAACAAGAACGTCAATATATTGTAATGATTCCCAAAACGATTGAGCTCGCGATGACAGCTGACGAATACCAGGATTCGCAACAACAAGACTGCCCGCTTCCTTGGCCAGCTTTACGATTTTTGGAAAACAATCCGCGGATGCACCACTGAGCCCTGTAACATAGGTAAGCCCTACTCCCGCAAACATCTCAGGCTTTATTTCTTCGAGCTTCAAAAGTGTATTGGCTCCACGGGCAACGAATATTGTCGGGTTTCGAACATGTGATGAAACCATAACCGCGCAACCTGTTGCCAGTTCAGCTCCAGTGAGAACCCATTGACTTCCGATGCCTCTTTCTTCGAGGCGTTTCAAGACCATTTGGCCTTCGATATCATCAGCAATTTTTACTGCACAGGAAATATCCAACCCAAGAAGAGCCATAGAAACAGAAGCGTTAATGGCACCGCCACCAGTATGAGTTTCAACGGCCTCAGCATCGACCTTTTTTCCCTCTTCAAGCAAAAGGAAATTTGTCGTCGCATTGTGCATTGTCATCCGTTCGACTTCATCATCCAAAACAGATGCAATGATATCAACCGTTGCGCCACCCAGTGCCAGTGCCTTCATTTTAACGTCCTACCTTAGATCAACCCTCAGCGAGTGTCTTACCCACAGAACCAAGCACAGCGAAAATACCATCAAGCTTCGTACCCACACCCTTCTCTGCTTCACGCACCCACTTACGTGGATCGTATTTACTTTTGAGAGGTTTTCCTGTTTCAGGATCTATCTGAGCGATAAAAGCATTTTGGTTCGCATTTACGTATGCACCAACAGGCTCCGAATAGGCATACTGCAAGTCGGTATCGACGTTCATTTTAAAGACGCCGTAGGAAACAGCTTCTTTAATGTCCGTATCAGACGAGCCTGATCCCCCGTGGAAGACAAGATCAAGAGACTTCTCTTCCAATCCATAACGCTCCGACATCAAGGCTTGAGAATCTTTCAGGATAACTGGGCGTAACTTAACATTCCCTGGTTTATAAACGCCATGAACATTGCCAAAGGATGCAGCCACGGAAAAATCACCTAAGGGGTTTAATTGCTCATAGGCGTAAGCAACATCTTCTGGCTGAGTATAGAGTTTAGGGTTATCTGCGCCTGTATGCTCAGAGCCGACACCATCTTCTTCACCACCAGTAACACCCAACTCAATCTCAAGGCTCATGTCGAGAGGAGACATTTTCTTAAGATAGTCAGCACAAGTACCAACGTTATCTTCCAGCGTCTCTTCGGAAAGATCGATCATATGAGACGTATAAAGCGGCTTGCCGTTCTTTTCTCTAAATTTTGCGCCTTCAGCCAATAAACCATCAATCCAGGGTAATAATCCCCGGTTAGCATGATCGGTGTGAAGTACGACACAAACACCATAACCTTCAGCGAGCAAATGGACATGCTGGGCGAGAGAAACCGCTCCCAATATTTTTCCTTGCAGGGAATTGGGGTAAGCTGCACCAGCATAAAACGCGGCACCGCCATTGGATACCTGAATAATGACATCTGATTTATTGCGAGCAGCTGCTTCCAGTACTGCATTAACAGTACTGCTGCTCGTTACATTCACAGCCGGAAGCGCATAGTTCCCTGCCTTACATGCCTTAACAAGTTTCTCATAATCCTTACCGGTTACTACACCCGGGCGAAGTTTCACAGACATCGCCGACCCTCCCTGTTTTACTTTACTTTCACTAGACGCTAAACGTCACAAATACACGATTTTGCCGCTCCGAATTGATTCATCAGCAGCCAGCACAATTTTCATACTGTTCACAGCATCTTGCATGTGAGAAGTCAAATCTAAATTTTCGGTTATAGCCTTTAACAGAAATTCCTGCTCCCTTAAACAAAGAGCATCATGATTAGGTTCATCATCCATACGAATGATATTATCTTTATTTAAAAAATTTGATTTTTGATCAAAGTCTGCTGAATGACAAAGGATGGCAGAGGTCTTTGTATGGGCGTCGATATCATCTGACTCCATAGAATTATTCTCCTCAGCTGCCACGATTGATACACTTCCATTTGGGCCGATAACGTCTTTAACAAAAAAAGCTGTCTCACTCATCATTGGGCCCCATCCTGCCTCGTACCAACCGACTGATCCATCGTCGTACGTTACTTGTAGCTGACCATAGTTATACATATCCTCATCAATTTCTTCACTCAACCTCACTCCAATGGCATGCACTTTGGTTGGCTGCGCTTCGGTCATAAGACACATCATATCCACGTAATGGACGCCGCAATCAACAATCGGCGAAACCGACTTCATCAACTGTTTATGCACCTGCCAGGTTGCACCACTACTTTGTTGATTAAGGTTCATCCTCATAACCAGAGGCTTACCCAGTTGCTTGGCCTGAGATACAAACTCCTGCCAAGAGGGATGGTGCCGCAAAATGTAACCAACAACCAGCTTTAGACCTTTTTTCTCAGCCTCGGCAATGACCCTTTGCGCGCCAACAACCGTATCTGAAATAGGCTTTTCCAAAAACACATGTGCGCCTGCGCTAAATGCCTTAAGAGCATAGGATTCATGTGTATCGGGCCAGGTATTTATGGAGACAACATCCGGTTTTAACTCTTTAAGGGCCAGATCATAATCACAAAACTTGGGATAGCTTGAAATTTCATGCGGAAGCGGTGTCTTTTCATCGAGGCTTCGGCTGCACAATCCAACGATCTCAAAACCCGAGAGGTGATGATATGCCTTTGCATGAGACTTACCCATGTTACCAAGTCCAACGACCAATACTCTTTGTTTTGCGATCATTTCCGCCTCTACGTAAATCTCAATTTAAGAAAATTGTTACTCAGAAAACCCATCCGCAGCCATATCACGACCCTCAACCCAGCTATCGAGAACCGAACCTCCCGCGTCCAATAAAACCATCGAGGCTTTGTACCCTTGCTTAATCATACCGTACTCATTTCCAAGCCCCAGAAACTGTGCGGGATAGAGCGATGCCATTCTAAGTGCCTCATCATGAGACAAGCCAAGCATCTCAACTGTGTTTTTAACAGCGGTTGCCATATCCAGATGGGCACCAGCAAGCACACCATCATCGGTAATACAGCGCCCCTCGCGACTATAAATTTTCTGCCCATATAATTCAAAAAAGTCGTGTACGCTTCCAACCGTTGGCATCGCGTCTGTAACCAGCATCATTTTACCACGTTGCTTGGCTTTTATTGCGACTTTCAAAGTTGCAGGGTGGACATGAAAACCATCGACAATCAAACCACACCAGCTGTCATCATGATCCAAGGCAGCACCAATAGTTCCGGGTTCCCGACTGTTCATCGGGGTCATGGCATTGAACAGGTGAGTGAAGCCAGACAAACCCTCAGTAAAAGCCCGTTGGTAGTCATCATATTCTCCCGCGGTATGCCCAGCAGAGACAATCACACCGGCTTGAACCAATTGCTTGATTGTCCCCGGTGCATTTTTTTCAGGCGCCAGAGTTACAAGGGTGACCCCCTTCTTCAAGCTTGAGAGAAGAGACAACGCGCCCTCTTCCATTGCTCGGATCTTATCTTCTTGATGAACACCTTTACGCTTTTGGTTAAGGTAAGGCCCCTCGAAGTGTATCCCAAAAATACCTGGCTCTTTAAGAGAAACGGCTTCTTCAACAGCTTTTACTGCCTTCTCCATCACCCCAAGATCGTCAGTAATCAGGGTCGGAAGCATCCCCGTTGTACCGTATTTCCTATGGGCACGAGCAATCGTCCTTACACCTTCGAGGTTAGTTTCTTTGTTGAGTAAAGCGCCTCCGCCCCCATTGACCTGCACATCAATAAATCCAGGTACTAAATTACCATTTTCCAAATCACGAACTTGATCAACATCGATTAAAATTTCAGTATCTTTACCCACATACTGAATACGATCGCCATCAATTAAAACAGTCGCTCCTTCGAGCCATTCCTCACCGGTAAAGACACGCGCATTGATCAAGGCAGATCTCATTAAACTGTCTCCGTGACTTTTTTCAAATGACGGGGATTGTCTGGGTCTAGCCCACGTAGCTGTGTAATTTTCTCAGCCATAACATAAAAACTCTGCACCATTACAGGAAGTTGACAGAAAGGATGGATATTTGCTTCTACAGGCAAGACACCTTTTCCTGCGGCGCCTTCTTGAGCCGTAAAAACTGCCCCGCCTTTTTCTTTAAAATTGGACGCCAGCTCACCAACGGAATCCCAAGATTGATCCCGTTGCCTAAACACAAGAACCGGGTAACCATCAGAAACAAGAGACATCGGGCCGTGCTTGACTTCGGCAGCACTAAATGCCTCAGCATGAATGTAGGAAGTCTCCTTGAATTTTAGGGCAGCTTCCAATGCGATTCCAAATCCCGGCCCCCGACCAACTGTAAAGAGGTTTGAAGAGGTTGCGAATATTTCTGTAGGTTCGGACCAATCAGCTCTTAAACCCCGCTCTAACTGATCAGGTAAGCGATCAAGGGCAGGTAAAAGGCCGCTATCTAAATTCCAAATGGCCGCCAACTGTAAGAGAACAGTTAAAGAGGCGATATAGCTCTTGGTTGCAGCAACTGAATTCTCAGGCCCGGCATGAAGAGGTAAGAAACAATCAGCCAAATCAACCAACGGGGCTGAGGAGTCATTACATATGCAAACAATAAAAGCCCCTTGTTCTTTCGCCGCTTGTGTTGCTTGGATCAGATCAGGACTACGACCAGATTGAGACACGGCAATAAAAAGACAATCTTGTAAGTTAACCGTTCCGCCATAGAGTGTCGAAACTGACGGCGCAAAGGAAACGACAGGTAATCCAACACCAATTTCTAAAATATATTTGGCAAAAGCGCAGGCATGATCCGAACTGCCTCTCGCACACGTTGCTATAAATCGAAATCGACGACCTCTGATTTTTTGAGACAAATCTTCAAGTACTTCTCGATTTGCTCTTAATTGCCGGGATACAACAGCAGGCGTTTGCGCTGTTTCTTTTGCCATAAGGCTTATTTTATTAATCATTCAATTCTTCAATCTTATTTGATTTCAATTATCTAAATAGAGCTCCGCTATGAAATCATAGCTGTCTCCGCGATAATGAGATCGAGTAAATTCTACTGGGCGCATGTCGGGAAGAAATGAACGCCTTTCGATATAAAGGGTAGGACCTCCAGCAGCCACGCCGAGTAACTCTGCCTGAGGAGCTTTCAATAATTCAGCACGTAGCCTTTGAAGCGCACGTAAGGGACGATGGCCTGATTTATCCAGAATTTTATATAATGAATCTTCGACGATAAGAGGATCTGGTAAAAATTCCTGAGGTACAGTTGCCAGCTCAATTGCCAGTGCTTTGCCATCCGCACATCGGATACGGTGTAATCGCGAAACACCAATTCCAGGAGATAAATTAAGCGCCATAGCTTCTTCAGGCGTTGCTAAACCCGTTGCACGCTCAACCCAAACAACGGAAGGTTCCATACCCCTTGCTGTGATATCCTCGGTAAAACTGGTAAGCTTTGATAACGGTTGTTCCATGCGAGAAGCTACAAATGTTCCGGCTCCCTGTTTTTGAACGAGAAGACCATCTCTAACCAACCCCTGAACCGCTTTGCGTACTGTTACGCGAGAGACTTCCAGTTCTGCCGCGATATCTCTTTCACTGGGAAGAGCATCTTCAACTTTAAAAGCTCCGGTTTCAATCGCCTGCCTGATAATAGTTTGCAGCTGTTTGTAGAGCGGTGTTGGATTAGAACCATCGAGACGGTTTTTAACCTTTAAAGCCCTAAAGGTGCTTACCTTCATGCTTTGTCTCCTCCTTTACCAAGCACATCGTGGTCTTTTAAATTGGGAACCGACACATCTTTGCGCACCATCCGTATGGCGCCGTCCATCGCATCACCAAGAGGGTCACAAAGAAAGACATTAAACTCCGTGGGTAAAAGCGGCTTGATACGTTTGGAGATCCCCCCCATGAGACAAATACTTTCCACACCTCGCGCACGTAGCGCTTTAATCATGCTTGATGCCTCATATACAGACTTAGCAACCAACCTTTCCGCCAGAGGATCTTTTTTCTCAGCGAATTCAAAAACTGTTGGCGCGAAGGACCCATAGTTATGCGGCTCTGCATTTTCAGCCCATTTCACCATAGATTGAGGGTCATCTTTAAAGTGTCCCATTATCGCCTTGGTCAGAGCCGTTTCAGGCCGACACCCCTCTGCGGCAAATAACGAACTTCTAATCGCGCTTAATCCAAGCAGCGCACCGCCGGCATGATCAGATATTTCAAACCCCCACCCCCCAATGTTGATGACCTCCTTTTCCACAATGCCCAAACCACAAGACCCGGTGCCCAGGATAAGAATACCACCATTCTTCCCCGCATGTGCACCAAGACACGCTGTATAAGCATCCGTTGCCGCAGATACAGAAGCAAAAGAATGTGGAAAGGAAAGCATGGCTTGCACTTCCCTTTGAAGTCCAAGCCCAGCAAGTCCTAATCCGACATGTATACGAGAAAAATCTTCTCGACCTCGACCAGACTGATGCAAAGCTTCAACACAAGCTTTTTCAATTTCAAAATAAACCCTCGCAGCACCCAACCGTGAGTTAGATGGCCCGGCATACCCCTCACCCAGAGTTTGACCAGCCGCAGTTTCAATTCGGACACGACAGCTTGTTCCGCCGCCATCCACCCCTGCAAAGAGCATATCGTTAGTCAATTGAAACTCCGTACCAAAACAAGACCAATACACCAAACCAATTAAATACCAATTTAATATATTTTTTTCCAAAGGTAAATTCAAAAGATTAAAATTTATTTTTACAATTAAATTATATTACATATTATTATTTTAATTCAAATGCTTAGTGTAAAATATTTTTTCATACATTACTAACAACATGTAATTTTTTTGCAAAAATTTGAAAAAATTGATTTCAAATTGGTTTCTTTTTGGTATTATAAAATTAAATATCAATAAATTCATTTGGATTCAAAACCTTGGCAAAAAATCTACAGCAGACTGAAAGACATAGTCCTCGGTATCGAGGTCTAGAAACATGGCCAGATGAAGATATTCTCGAATCTCTATGGGCCTCACAATTAAAAGCTGTCTCATGCGTTCAATTGGCAATCCCCTCCATAGAGAAGGGCGCAAATGAGGTTGCTGAAAGATTAAGTAACGGAGGGCGTCTTTTTTATATTGGCGCAGGATCTTCTGGGCACCTTGCTATTCAAGATGGCTTAGAACTCAACCCAACTTACGGCTGGCCCCTTGATAGGTTGATTCCCCTCATTGCAGGCGGAGAAAAAGCACTCCTATCTCCTATGGGTGGAGCTGAAGATGATACCCATTCATCGGTTGAAACCCTGAAATATTATGACATCTCTGATCAAGACGTACTTATCGCCGTCGCAGCAAGTGGATCAACACCATACACTCTCGCAGCCGTAAAGCATGCCAACAAGATCGGCGCTCTGGTCGTAACGATAGCAAACAATGAAAAAGCTTCTATGTTTGAGTATTCTAATCACAGGATACTTTTAAACAGCGGCAGTGAAGTTATCGCAGGATCAACTCGAATGGCCGCAGGGACCGCGCAAAAAACAGCCCTAAACATGCTTTCTACTTTGGTGATGACAAAATTGGGTCATGTTCATGATGGCCTGATGGTTTCCATGATTATAAACAATGAAAAACTAGCCAACCGTGGTGTCGAAATTGTTCAAGAAATCACCGGTGACGATTGGGAAACTTCAAAAAAAGCATTAGAAGATGCACAAAACGATATCAAACTTGCCGTACTATTAGCAATGCAACACCCAATACCTGACGCTACAAACGCCCTGAAAAAGTCCAACGGCCATCTGGGCCAAGCCATCCAACTACTCAACTTATAACAATTATAACAATTATAACCGGGACAACCCGGACTCATATAAACTCGGAGGACACGATGACTAAAATGAAAAGAACCTTAAGCACAGGTGCAGCTGCTGTTGCTCTTACTGTTGCAGCACTTACACCAATAGTATCTGCCCACGCAGACGAACTCATTATCGAAAGCTGGCGTACAGACGATTTGGATATATGGGAAAGCCAAATTATTCCTGCGTTCAACAAATCACACCCGGACATTCAAGTACGTTTTTCGCCATCACCACCAACAGAATATAACGCTAACATGAATGCCAAGCTAACCGCAGGCACGGCTGGTGACCTTATTACCTGTAAGCCATTTGATGCTTCGTTAGACCTGTACAACAATGGCCACTTAACAAAAGTTGATGGCATTGACGGCATGGAAAATTTCTCAAACGTTGCCAAATCAGCTTGGCAAACAGATGATGGCTCAACAACTTTCTGCCTGCCAATGGCATCAGTAATTCACGGCTTCATTTACAATAAAGAAGCCTTTAAAGAGCTTGGCATTGAAATCCCTAAAACTATTCCTGAATTCATGGCCGTTCTTGAAAAAATTAAGGACGATGGAACCTACGTCCCAATGTCAATGGGGACCGCTGATCAGTGGGAAGCAGCAACTATGGGATTCCAGAATGTTGGACCTAATTTCTGGAAAGGTGAAGAAGGCCGTAAAGGTTTGATTGATGGGTCTCAGAAACTTACAGACCCTCAATATGTCAAAGTTTACGAACATCTCGCAGATTGGGGCCCATACCTTGGCAAAGGCTACAAAGGCCAATCATATCCTGATAGTCAAAATCTATTCAGCCTAGGTCGCGCGGCAATTTATCCAGCTGGTTCATGGGACATTTCGACCTTTAACGGCCAAGCAGACTTTGAATTCGGTGCGTTCCCACCACCCGTACCTGAAGGTCAGGACACTTGTTATATCTCAGATCACACAGATATTGGACTTGGCATCAATGCCGCATCTAAGAATGTTAAAGCTGCCGAGACTTTCCTTAGCTGGATGGCCTCTGCAGAAGCGGGATCAATTTTCTCAAATGCTTTGCCTGGCTTCTACGCACTTTCCAAACATGAATTGACAATCAAAGATCCTGTAGCCCAGGAATTTGTGAGCTGGCGTGGAAAATGTGAATCTTCAATTCGGAATTCATATCAGATCCTTTCGCGCGGCACGCCAAACCTTGAAAATGATCTTTGGAATACATCAGTTGGTGTAATTAACGGTAGTATGACAGCCGCAGAAGCTGCAAAGAAAGCGCAAGACGGTCTAGCAAGCTGGTATAAACCCCAACAATAATAGCTTGATATTATAAAACGCCGATACCGTTTGGTGTCGGCGTTTTACCTATCTGCTATAAGGTTAGATACAAACTAAATTTCAATCCATAGAGAGTTGAAACCCAAATGGCTTTAAAAACCAAACCGGGATCGTCTTTTCGAACACATATCTTCGTGTTCCTTCTTCCAGCGGCCCTAATCTACACACTCTTCATGATACTCCCGCTGATTGACACCGTACGGTTCAGTTTTTATAGCGAAGAAGCCGGGGGACCAACGACTTTTGTAGGCTGGGACAACTATATCCTTATTCTTACCGATGAACGATGGTGGAGAGATTTTAGCAATGCGCTTGAAAACAACTTTATTTTCTTTGTTGTCCACATGCTCATTCAAAACCCAATAGGCCTCCTTCTCGCCGCGTTACTTAGTCTTCCACGCCTAAGGATGGCAAACAGTTATAGAACCCTTATTTTTATGCCAACTATGCTTTCTGTCGTAATTATTGGATTTATTTGGAAGCTTATCCTCAGCCCTCTTTGGGGCGTAGGAGATACTCTTGTTGGTTTTGTTGGGTTCACAGACGGCCTGCCTGCCCTTTTGGGTGAAGAATCGACTGCTCTCATTACATTATCACTGATATCGGTTTGGCAATTTGTCGGTATCCCGATGATGTTGATTTATGCCGCACTTCTCAATGTTCCAGACGACCTTGTTGATGCGGCAATTGTAGACGGCGCAAACCAATGGACCGCGTTTTGGCGTATCAAACTACCTTTGATTTTACCAACTGTTGCAATGGTTTCGGTACTAACCTTCGTTGCAAACTTTAACGCCTTTGACCTGATTTATGCCGTAAAAGGAGCACTCGCTGGCCCAGATTTTCACACGGACATTATGGGCACAATGTTCTATCGAACGTTCTTCGGTTTTCAGCTACAACCTGGCAGCGCAACTATGGGTGCGACAGTGGCAAGCTTAATGTTCCTTGTCATTCTTTGTGGTGTGATGATCTATCTTTTCGTCATCCAACGTCGCTTACACCGATATCAGCTTTAGGAGGGCGGACAAATGAAAATATCCAAACGCATAGGCCCGTTAGGCGTTCACGCCATTCTCCTAACTTATACCGCTATAGCCCTTTTCCCGATCCTATTAGTAGTTATGAATTCCTTTAAAAGTAAAAAAGGAATTTTTCGCGACCCGTTGGCTTTTCCAGATGCAACAACGTTTGATCTAATCGGTTTTGAGAAAGTGATCGCCCGATCATCGTTTGATGTTTATTTCAGTAATTCGATATCTGTGACAGTCATAAGCCTCGTGCTCGTTCTTTTACTTGGCGCTATGGCAGCCTGGGCCCTTGCTGAATACGATTTCCCAGGAAGCGATTTGATGGCCCTGTATCTGGCGATCGGGATAATGATCCCTATTCGCCTAGGAAGTGTAAGTCTTCTTAAGATGATCGTAGCCATGGATTTAGTGAACACCCTAACTGCGTTAATATTGGTTTACACTGCTCAGGGCCTACCACTTGCCATATTTATCCTGAGAGAATTTATGGCGCAAATACCAAATGACCTTAAAGAAGCAGCCCGTTGTGACGGTGTTTCTGAATATAGAATTTTTTGGTCGATCATACTTCCATTGGTTCGCCCTGCATTGGCTACAGTCGCAGTATTCACAATGATCCCAATATGGAATGATCTTTGGTTTCCGCTTATTCTTGCTCCGGGTGAAGAAACGGCAACAGTTACACTTGGAATTCAACAGTTTATTGGACAATACGTAACAGATTGGAATGCCGTACTTGCGTCTTTAACTTTGGCTATTGTTCCAATCCTGATCCTTTATGTGATTTTCTCCAGACAACTAATCCGGGGATTAACATCTGGAGCAGTCAAATGATCAAAGTGTTTAGGAACAAATCAAACAATATAAAATGCACGGCTGTGCATCAGGAGAGGTAGATCCATGGCTGATATTACACTTTCAGGCATCAAAAAATCATATGGCAAAGCCGAAGTTCTGCACGGCATCGACATTGACATCAAACACGGTGAGTTTGTTGTCTTCGTTGGCCCTTCGGGTTGCGGAAAATCAACCCTGTTACGCCTTATCGCAGGACTGGAACCCATCACAGATGGCGAACTAAAAATAGCAGGTGAAGTCGTAAATGATATGACGCCTTCCCAACGTAAAATCGCCATGGTTTTCCAATCATATGCTCTTTACCCTCATATGACAGTCTACAAGAATATGGCCTTCGGCCTTACCCTTGGGAACAAAGGCCCCTTGGGTGGGTTATTTGGCGGCGGAGAGAACAAAAAACTCATCGACGAGAAGGTACAAAAAGCTGCAAAGAGCCTTCAACTCGAAGAATACCTCAATAGATACCCAAGAGAACTTTCTGGTGGTCAGCGCCAACGCGTGGCCATTGGGCGCGCTATTGTGCGTGACCCAAATGTCTTCTTATTTGATGAGCCCTTAAGTAATCTCGACGCCGCTTTACGGGTAAATACACGTTTGGAAATTGCCAAACTACACCAAGACCTTGATGCCACGATAGTTTACGTAACACATGATCAGGTTGAAGCCATGACATTGGCTGATAAAATCGTTGTCGTTAACGGAGGTAATGTTGCTCAATTCGGTTCACCGCTTGAACTTTATCACCACCCAGCCAATAAATTTGTTGCAGGATTTATCGGCTCCCCTTCTATGAATTTTTTAGAAGGGACGGTAACTTCCCTTGGCAGTAAAAATATCGAAATTTCTTTAGATTACGATGGAACCAACGTCCATATTCCTGTTCACCCGGACACAACGAATGTCGGCGACAAAGTCTCCGTGGGTGTACGCCCTGAACATATGCAAGAGGGTACAGATCTCCCTTTCCAACTCAAAGCAAAAGTAACCGTTGTTGAGAGGCTTGGTGATGCCAGCTATCTCTATTTGGAGAATGGTGAAAATGATCCCCTTTGCATCAAAACGGACGGTCACAGTACCACCCGTTCAGGAGATACGGTCGAATTCAGTGCTGAATTTTCTGCTATCCATGTATTCGACAGCCTTGGAAATGCCTTAACACGCACAACCACCGACGAGCGCTATAGAGCACCCGAATTAAACGTTTAAAACCGAAGACAAGACAATGTTAATGAAATGGGCAGGTTCTCTATAGGGGAGCCGGCCTTTTTTGCTTGTTCTCAATAAAATCTATCAATGATTGGATTGATACCTCATAAATCAATTCAAAACCAAGCAAAGTTCCACTCTCTCCATAAAATTGATCCACATCAACGACATGAATATTTGATCTCTTATAATACCGAATATCAATAGTAATCGAGAACGACTATTGCACGAGAGATGAGACATAATTTAACGGGCAAGCTACGAAATCAGAACAACCTGAAAGTAAGCTTCTAAGTCCGGTCGGTGGATAATTTAAAACATGACCAAAGATTCTGATCTGTTCATTTCCAGTCATATTGCTCAGATAGCTCCCGAGCATCTGGAAATTACACTCCAAGAAATTCTTAAACATCCTTACGCAGATGTTCCCCTCGTCGACGACAAGGGAAAGGTTGTCATTTTGATCGATGCACCAACGAATAAAGATGCAGTATCGACCATAGATAGCATCAGAACGACTGAAGGTATTTTTTCCTTCTCTCCCGTCTATCAACACCAAGAAGATTGACCCCGGAAGCTACGTATCTATCCCGGTTGAATAAGGATCCTATGTCATGAAATTATCCAGACGTGACTATATTAAAGCCAATGCTATCGCACTTGCCGCCGGTGTAGCCGGAATGGCAACCAAAGCCTCTGCTAGCAATCTGATCACAGACAGTTCAAAAACTGAACTCAAATGGTCAAAGGCCCCCTGCCGTTTTTGCGGAACAGGTTGCAGTGTTATGGTTGGCACAAAAGAAGGCAAAGTAGTTGCCACGCACGGCGATGTAAAAGCCGAAGTTAATCGTGGTTTGAATTGCGTCAAAGGATATTTTCTATCCAAAATTATGTACGGTAAGGATCGCCTAAAAACGCCCCTACTTCGGATGACCGATGGTAAATACGATAAAGAAGGCGAGTTTACCCCTGTGTCCTGGGATGTAGCCATGGACACCATGGCCGATAAATTTAAAGCAGCTATAAAAGAAAATGGTCCCACTTCGGTTGGTATGTTTGGTTCTGGACAATGGACTGTTTGGGAAGGTTATGCCGCTTCTAAATTGATGAAGGCTGGTCTCGGTACCAACAATATTGATCCGAACGCGCGCCATTGTATGGCTTCTGCTGTTGGTGGCTTCATGCGGACCTTCGGTATTGATGAACCAATGGGTTGTTACGACGACATTGAAGCAACAGATGCATTCGTGCTTTGGGGTTCCAATATGGCAGAAATGCACCCAATTCTTTGGACCCGGGTTACAGATCGTCGTTTAAGCGCACCCAACACAAAAGTTGCCGTACTATCAACGTTTGAGCATCGTTGCTTTGATCTTGCCGATATTCCAATGATCTTCACACCCCAAACCGATCTTGCGATCCTCAACTTCATTGCGAATTACATTATTCAAAATGACAAAGTAAACCATGACTTTGTATCTAAGCATGTAAACTTCCGTCGCGGTAATGATGATATTGGTTACGGCCTTCGCCCAGAACATGAGCTTGAGCAAAAAGCAAAAAATGCTGATAAAGCAGGCGGCTCTACAGAAATGAGCTTTGAAGAATTCAAAGTCTTTGTTGCTGATTATACCGTAGAGAAAGCATCTGAACTGTCTGGCGTTCCAGAAAATCGTCTGATTGAACTTGCTGAGCTATATGCCGATCCGAACCGTAAGGTCGTCTCTTTCTGGACGATGGGTTTCAACCAACATACACGCGGTGTTTGGGCGAACAACCTCATCTACAACATTCACCTTTTGGTTGGTAAGATTTCCACACCGGGTAATTCACCTTTCTCCTTAACAGGTCAACCATCTGCTTGTGGTACAGCACGTGAAGTTGGAACATTCTCACACCGCCTTCCTGCTGACCTCGTCGTTGCAAACCCCAAGCACCGTGCTATTGCAGAGAAAATTTGGAAAATTCCGGCAGGGATTATTCCACCAAAACCTGGGTTTCATGCCGTTCTACAAAATCGCATGCTCAAAGACGGTAAACTTAATGCCTACTGGGTTATGTGTAATAACAACATGCAAGCCGCACCAAACCTGAACGAAGAAGGTTATCCCGGTTATCGCAATCCAAAAAACTTTATCGTCGTATCTGATCCTTATCCTACTGTGACAGCTGAAGCTGCAGATCTCATCCTACCAACAGCTATGTGGGTAGAAAAAGAAGGTGCTTATGGTAATGCGGAACGTCGTACTCAGTTCTGGCACCAATTAGTTGACGCCCCAGGAGAAGCCAAGTCAGATCTATGGCAGCTTATGGAATTTTCCAAACGCATCACAACTGACGATGTTTGGCCAAAGGAAGTTCTCACCGAAAATCCTGAATTTAAAGGGAAGACGCTTTTTGAAGTTCTTTACCAGAACGGGAACGTTGATAAATTCCCTCTCGAACAAGCTCATCCTGATTACGGAAATGTGGAAGCCAATCACTTTGGTTTCTATGTGCAAAAAGGTTTATTTGAAGAATACGCCGAATTTGGCCGCGGTCACGGCCATGACCTCGCCCCCTTTGATCGTTACCATCTGGAACGCGGCCTAAGATGGCCTGTCGTCAATGGTAAAGAGACCAAGTGGCGCTTCAAAGAAGGTTCTGATCCTTATGCCAAACCGGGTAGTGACTTTGATTTTTACGGTAAACCCGACGGAAGAGCGGTTATCTTTGCCCTTCCCTACGAACCCGCCGCTGAGAGCCCGGATGAAGAATACGATTTATGGCTCTCTACAGGGCGCGTACTTGAACACTGGCATTCTGGTTCAATGACCCAACGTGTGCCTGAGCTTTACAAGGCCTTCCCTGATGCAGTTGCTTTTATGCACCCAGATGATGCCAAAATGCGTGGGCTCCGACGCGGTCAGGAAATAAAAATCATCTCCCGTCGTGGTGAAATGATTACCCGTGTGGAAACCCGTGGACGTAACAAACCGCCAAAAGGATTGATTTTCGTTCCCTGGTTTGATGCCAGCCAGTTGATTAACAAAGTTACGCTTGATGCAACTGATCCTATTTCCAAGCAGACAGACTTCAAAAAATGTGCTGTCAAAGTTATTGCTACCGGGAGAGCGTGAAATGAAAAAATTTCTTATTAGCGTCGCCGCTGTCGCGGGATTCCTTGCTTTTGGTGTCAGTGCCCATTCCGACGGCGCCGCCACTCTTCGCCAAGGGACGCCAATCACCTCTGAAGCAGAGGCTCCGAAGATGAATAAGGTTGAAAATAAGGACGTAAAACGGATTAGAAATTACCCTGAACAACCTCCAACTATTCCTCATAAAATCAGATCTTATGAGATCTCAACCAATGCCAACAAATGTCTTTCTTGCCACGCACGAACCCGCACAGGTGAGTCTCAAGCTCCCATGGTGAGTGTTACCCACTATATGGACCGAGATAATCAGGTATTGGCAACAGTTTCACCACGTCGATATTTCTGTACTCAATGTCACGTAACCCAGGTCGATGCCCCACCGCTTGTTGAAAACGAGTTCATTGACGTTGAACACATCATTAAGGCTGAATAGGCAAAACCATGTTGACACCTTTTAAAAAATTGTGGGGTATGGCCTGTTGGATATGGTCCCATGGCAATCGCCCCGCGAAACATCTTTCAATTGGTTTCCTGACCATTGGTGGCTTTGTTGCTGGCGTTATGTTCTGGGGTGGTTTCAATACCACTCTGGAACTGACCAACACCGAAGAGTTCTGTGTCAGTTGTCACGAAATGGGCGACAATGTTTTTGTTGAGCTGAAACCAACCATCCACTACAGCAACCGCTCTGGCGTCCGCGCCAGTTGTCCAGACTGCCACGTACCGCATAACTGGACTGACAAAATTGCCCGTAAAATGCAGGCTTCCAAAGAAGTATGGGGCAAGCTGTTTGGCACCATCAACACCCGAGAGAAATTTCTCGCCGAAAGACGACGTCTTGCCGGACATGAATGGGATCGCCTTAAGGCAAACAACTCTCTGGAGTGTCGTAACTGCCATTCAACCACATCTATGGATATAACAGCTCAATCCGAAAGAGCGGCAACAGCCCACCAAACTTATCTATTCACGGGAGAAAAAACTTGTATCGATTGCCATAAAGGCATCGCACATGAACTACCGGACATGACAGGTGTTGAAGGCTGGGAATAACTTCCTCCGTCGATTGCTTTACAAAAAAGGTGAACTCTCATTGGAGTTCACCTTTTTATTTACTGCAAAATATCTAAGTAAAGGCGAGATTCGAACTCGCCTTATCAAATTAAACCACATACAGCCCTATTATAACTAAGTGTAATTAACCAGACACACTCAGTTATAATAGGGCTGTACTACCTTTACAGTAACATTTAAAATCTAGCTTGTGGGTGGCCCAGAGATGACAGCCTGATACATCCAGATACTAAACCCATAGGCAATGACGAGCCCAAGAGTTATTGCAGGAACTAAACCCGCAGCAAGAAACATAAACAAAGTTATTTCTTGTGCTTTTGTTTTTTCAGTTGAGGTATTTTGAATATCTTGCACTTTAATTCTCGCTATTTTTCAAAGTGACCCACCTACTTAAACCGTGAGCAGATGATCATTAAACTCTCATTAGATATGAGAGGATAACGCGCAATAATTAAAATCACATTGATACATATCAAAGTCCATCAAAAGAGTAACAATCATCTGAACCAATCTTATGTGAAAAATGGATCCAGTCGTTAGCGACTTGTAACGGACTAAATCTTGACTTATAAGCGAGTTATCCTAGGGGTGCCTCATAATATGGGGCTGAGATTGTGCTGGTATGTACGGGACCCTTCGAACCTGATCCGGGTCATGCCGGCGAAGGGATTGGACCCACGGCAGAATCAAAACTCAGCTTATAGAGATTAAATCTATATCTGCCCAAAGCCTCCCAAAGCTCCCCGGATCTCCTTGTGAATTAGACAACAGGAGATCTAACGTGTCTGAACTTAAGAACACACAGTCCCACCCACCACTGGTGTCTTCACCGGAACCAAAAGTACATACATGAACCCGCCAAACGATCCTGATCTTCTCGACTAGAAGTTAGGGACTATACAGAGAGATCAACGATAAGACACAAGGCATAACGCAAATGAGTCGCCAGTATAAAATAATGGGAAGCCTATTTATATTGATGCTGATCGCGTCGAAAAAGTGGTAAAGGAACCAGCAGAATAATGCATATAGAAATCATTGGGTCAGGTATTGTTGGCTTATCATGTGCTGCCGCTTTTGCGGAAAGATGCTGTGATGTTACCGTTATTTCTGAAAGTAACGGACCTGACGAAAGCTGTTGTTCATGGTGGGCTGGAGGGATGTTATCCCCCTGGTGCGAGATGGAGAGCGCAGAACCTCTAATAGGAGAACTTGGCGTTGAATCCATGGCTTTTTGGTCTCGTTTCACATCTACCTACAGGCAAAAAGGCACACTTATAGTCGCCAGTCCACGGGATGTGCCTGATTTAAAACGCTTTGGACGCAGAACCCAGAATTGGGAACAAGTCAAAGAAGAGCAAATCAAGATACTTGAACCAGATCTTGCAGGACGATTTACGACCGGATTATATTATCCACAAGAAGCACATTTTGATCCAAGGGAGGTTCTCCCTGAATTGGTAGCTTACTTGCAGGAAAAAGGCGTTACGTTCCAATTCAACAAAAAACAGTCCGATGATTTTCTCAAAATCCCGACAACCGCAGATTACCGCATAGATTGTCGCGGCTTGTCTGCCAAAGACACACTGAAAGACCTGAGAGGCGTCAAAGGAGAGATGGTGCTGATACAAAGCAGCGAAATTTCGCTCTCTCGCCCAGTACGTCTACTACATCCACGTATTCCTCTTTATATCGTTCCTAGGAATAATGGCGTATTCATGGTTGGCGCAACCATGATAGAAAATGAAGAACGTACCAGGGCCAGTGTGAGATCTATCTTGGAATTACTTTCTGCGGCTTATGCTCTCCACCCGGCCTTTGGCGAAGCCGAAATACTTGAAATTGGTGTTGATGCTAGGCCCGCCTTCCCAGATAATCTACCCCGGATTGTTCAAATGGGGAAAACAATTTATCTCAACGGTATGTATCGCCACGGTTACCTCGCAGCACCCGCCATGGCCAAAAAGGTCGTTGAACTTGCATTATCTGGTAATGGAAATACTCCCCCATCCAGTTCGTACACAGGAAACAGTTAATGAACTTAACGCTCAATGGTGAGGCTATCATCACAAAGACATCAACACTAGCTGCGCTGCTGGATGAGCAAGGTTATGGAGATGCAAAAATCGCAACGGCCGTAAATGGTACTCTCGCACCGGCAAGTCTAAGAGCAACAACTGACTTAAAAGACGGTGATGCCATTGAAGTTGTTGCCCCAATGCAGGGAGGATAATCATGACTATTCAATTTTATGATCAAGAAGTCTCATCTCGCTTTTTAATCGGCACGGCTCTCTACCCCTCTCCCTCTATCATGCTTGAAGCAATCAAGGCTTCTGGGTCTGATATCGTCACTGTTTCTCTACGAAGAGAGTCTGGTAAAGAACAGTCAGGTCAAAATTTTTGGTCTTACATCAAAGAAACAGGCGCTAAAGTCCTTCCAAACACTGCGGGTTGCAAAACGGTAAAAGAAGCCGTAACCACGGCTCACATGGCCCGTGAAATTTTTGAAACACCTTGGGTAAAGCTTGAGGTGATCGGCGAAGACGACAGCCTGCAACCTGATGTTTTTGGCCTGGTCGAAGCTGCAAAAATACTCAGCGAAGATGGTTTCCAGGTTTTCCCTTACACAACAGAAGATCTTGTTGTGGCAGAAAAACTTATCGCTGCAGGATGTGAAGTACTTATGCCTTGGGGCGCACCAATTGGAAGCGGACGTGGATTAAACAATATCTATGGCCTACGCAGTCTTCGTGCCCATTTTCCCAAAGTACCATTAATTGTTGACGCGGGGATCGGATTGCCTTCACATGCAGCAGCTGCGATGGAACTTGGCTATGACGGTGTACTTTTGAATACAGCCGTCGCCAAGGCAGGTGATCCCGTTCTTATGGCCAAGGCTTTTGCAATGGCTATTGAAAGCGGTCACTTGTCCTTTATCGCTGACCCAATTGAAAAAAGGGATATGGCCGCGCCTTCCACCCCGGTAGCAGGCCTTCCCTTCTGGAACCAAGAACATGCTTAACCCCTTTTACCAGATCGTTGACAACGCTAACTGGCTTCCTCGGCTTCTCCCAGTAGGTTTAAAGCTTGTCCAATTGCGTATAAAAGATGCCGAAGAAGACGAAGTTCGCGAACAAATCACCCTTGCGCAAGAGCTCTGTAATCAATACCAAACCCAACTCATCATCAATGATTACTGGGAACTGGCAATTGAACTTGGCTGCGATTTCATTCATCTTGGTCAAGAAGATCTTGATGACGCAGATATCGGGGAAATTCGCCAAGCTGGCCTTCAGCTAGGTGTCAGTACTCATGATGAAAATGAACTCGATAGAGCTCTTGATTTAGAGCCCGACTATATCGCTCTCGGCCCGGTCTATCCGACTATTCTTAAGGAAATGCACTGGGAACCCCAGGGTGCCGAAAACGTAAGGCGTTGGAAGGAAATGGTTGGACACATCCCTCTTGTTGCAATCGGCGGTCTTTCCGTAGAGCGTGCTTCTGAAATATATGATGCAGGGGCCGATACCATCTGTGTCGTTACCGATGTTCTTTATAACGAAAGTCCCGAAGAACGTCTTCAGGAATGGCTTGAACTCAGTATAGAGAGACAAGCTGAATAAATTAATGACGGTCACTTATCACATTGAGTGACCGTCATTCTATAAATCAGGACTAATCTGAAATAACAGCCAGTAAATCTTTCGTTTCGATTTTTGAACCCGGCTTAACGAGAAGTTCAGTTACCGTTCCGGTCTTTTCAGCCAGTACGGACGTCTGCATTTTCATAGCTTCAATAGACATCAATACATCTCCCTGCTCGACTTGATCACCTTCACTAACAGACACCGTCACAATTAGGCCAGGCATTGGTGCTCCTATATGATCAGAGTTTCCAACAACGGCTTTGGGATGTGCAACTTTAGCAGATGCGCGGCTTCGATCTGTTACCCTCACATTTCTCGGTTGACCATTAAGTTCGAAGAAAACAGTACAAACACCCTCATCATCAGGTTCACTGATTGCTCTAAAACGAATGATCAGCGTTTTTCCTTGTGCGATATGTACAGAGAGTTCTTCACCAATATTCATACCATAAAAGAACGCTGGTGTTGGCAGAACAGATACAGTACCAAAGTTTTTCTGGTGCGCTGCATAATCCACAAACACTTGTGGATACATTAAATAAGAAGCAAATTCCCGATCACTTATCGCGCGTTCAACTCTTTTCTCAACTTCAGCTTTTTCAACAACTAGATCAGCCGCAGGCATCAAAGATCCCGGCCTTGCTGTAATGGCCTCTTCGTCTTTAAGAACCTTTTTTTGAAGCGCTTGTGGGAAACCACCAACGGGTTGTCCAAGATCACCTTTGAAAAAAGATACAACTGATTCAGGAAAGGCAATTTCCTTATCAAAGCTTTCAACATCTGCGCGTGTAAGATCACTCGTAACCATCATCAAGGCCATATCACCAACCACTTTGGAAGATGGTGTTACCTTAACAATATCGCCAAACATATCATTGACCTCAGCATAAGCTTTAGAGACTTCAGGCCAACGTTCTTCAATACCGAGAGAGCGGGCTTGTTGACGGAGATTGGTATACTGTCCACCGGGCATTTCATGATGATAAACATCTGAGGTTCCACTACGAATATCACTTTCGAAGCCGATATAATTAGCTCTGACATGCTCCCAATAACCAGATAATTCTTGTAGAGCACCATCATCAAGTCCGGTATCACGATCTGTATTGCGCAAGGCAGCCGCGATCGATCCCAAGCTAGGTTGTGATGTCAGACCGCTCATTGAATCAATACAAGCATCAACCGCATCAACGCCGGATTCAGCCGCAGCAAGAACAGTTGCAGCAGATATACCACTGGTATCATGAGTATGCAGATGAATTGGCAAACCAACTTCATTTTTGAGCGCTTTGATAAGAATTTTGGCCGCGGCTGGTTTTAACAGTCCCGCCATATCCTTGATGCTCAAAATATGGGCCCCTGCACCTTCAAGCTCTTTGGCCATGTTCACATAATATTTGAGATCGTACTTAGACCGATTTGGATCAAGAATATCGCCCGTATAACAAATCGCAGCCTCACAGATCTTGCCAGTTTCACACACAGCATCCATTGCAACACGCATATTCTCGACCCAGTTCAGGCTATCGAATACCCGGAAGACATCCATGCCAGCATCCGCAGATTGCTGGACAAAATACTTCACAACGTTATCAGGATAATTGGTATACCCCACGCCGTTGGATGCCCGAAGTAACATTTGGGTGAGCAAATTGGGCATTGCAGCCCGAAGCTTCTCTAAACGCTCCCATGGGCATTCTTTTAAAAACCGCATGGATACATCAAAAGTTGCGCCCCCCCAGCATTCCATTGAAAACAGATTACTTAGATTTTGCGCGTAATAAGGAGCGATTTTATGTAAATCATCGGTGCGAACCCTGGTTGCAAGCAAGGACTGATGTGCATCACGGAAGGTCGTATCCGTGATCAATAGACGCTTTTCATCCTTCATCCATTGCGCAACTGCTTTAGGACCTTTTTGATCCAAAAGTTGTTTCGCACCATCTGGAATAGATCCACCGTTTGTTTTTGGCACCTGTGTTTCATGAGGGCTTGTCGGATGTATCCGCCCTGTAACCTCACCGTTGCCATTGACCATGACATCGCCGATAAACCGTAGCAATCGCGAGGCACGATCTCTGCGACGTGGCATATGAAAAAGTTCGGGCGTTTCATCGATAAACTTTGTTGTATATTCACCACCACGGAACTTTGGATGGGATAAGACGTTTTCAAGGAAAGTGAGGTTGGTTGAAACACCTCTGATCCGGAACTCACGTAAAGCACGGTCCATACGTGCAATGGCTTCATCAGGTGTCCCGCCCCACGCGGTAACTTTCTCCAACAAAGAATCATAATGGCGGGTAACAACAGCGCCAGAAAATGCCGTTCCCCCGTCAAGACGAATACCAAACCCCGTTGCGCCACGATAGGCGAGGATTTTACCGTAATCCGGAATGAAGTTATTCTCTGGATCTTCTGTGGTTACACGACATTGAATCGCGTTACCATTCAAACGAATGTGTTCCTGCGCAGGAACACCGGAATCGTTCCCGCCAATGGTTCCCCCTCCGGCAATACGAATTTGAGCCTGAACAATATCGATCCCAGTAACAGTTTCAGTTACAGTATGCTCGACCTGGACGCGGGGATTAACCTCGATGAAATAGAACTTTTCAGTGTCCATATCCATCAGAAACTCGACCGTACCCGCATTTGAATAGTTGACTGTCTTCGCAATTGCTATAGCAGCATCACTAAACTCTTTACGCTGAACGTCACTCAAATAAGGAGCAGGCGCGCGTTCGACAACCTTTTGGTTACGGCGTTGAACTGAACAGTCACGTTCGAATAAATGAACGACATTACCATGGCTGTCGCCAATAATCTGAACTTCAACGTGCCTTGCCCGACGAACCAGCTTTTCCAAATAGATTTCATCACTGCCAAAGGCCGCCATAGATTCTCTGCGTGCAGCATCAACCTGTTCTATCACTTCACTCTCGTTTTCGATAACACGCATACCGCGGCCACCGCCCCCCCAACTCGCTTTGGTCATTAAAGGATAACCGACAGCAGCAGCCATTTTGCGTACGTCATTATCATCATACGGCAAAGCTATGGTCGCAGGCATTACAGGGGCACCGGCCTGCTCAGCGAGATTACGCGCAGAGACTTTATTCCCCAGCCCACGCATAATATCACCTGAGGGGCCAACAAAAATGATCCCTGCCTCTTTACATGCATCCGCAAAGTCAGGATTCTCAGAAAGAAATCCATACCCAGGGTGAATCGCATCAACTTTGGCCTCTTTTGCAACCCGTAAAATATCTTCGATACCGAGATATGCTTGTACAGGCCCCTGCCCTTTACCAACGAGATAGCTTTCATCAGCTTTAAATCGGTGCAAAGCAAATCGATCTTCATTTGAATAGATTGCGACCGTCTCAATACCAAGTTCTGTTGCCGCCCTAAAAATCCGAATAGCAATTTCGCTACGGTTTGCAACCAACAGTCTTTTGATTTTTTTGTTCTCGAGATCGTTCACAACTCTTAATCCTTTTGATTTTTCCGTGTTTTTATTTCTTCACAAAGTTGGACCGCTTTATGAATTCCCCATTTACGTCTCTGTCTTCTATCTCGAATACGACACAGAGCTTAATTATTTACCAATTAAATACTCTCAAGTGTCCAGTAATCGATCGACATAAACACTTAGATTCAATATTCACCGTATAAATAGCACATACACGAAATCAATCCATGAGATTAACAATAAACAAAGAAAAGAAATGGAGTTGTACCGAGACAATATATAAGTGATAATTACAACTGTTATTGTATAGACATCTTATTTTGCACCCCAATAACTGGATTAAACAAAAACATAAATTAATATACAGTATTAATAAGAAATTATTTCAAGATAGAGTAGTTATTAAGGCTTTCGATATAACCGCACAGTAGGTCCGGTAATATCTTTATCCGTTTCAATAACCATTCCCAAGATCATGTTAACCTTCGTGCCGTCTTCTGCTAAGGGAAGCAATAATCTTTTATATCCAACATGATCTCGTTCTTCAACGCCCCACGCCACTTCCCAATAATGAGGGCAAGCCGTTTCAACGACGGACTCAAAGGCATTTTGAACAAGGGGAAGATTCTCAGGAGGGAAGAGTTCCGAAATAAATTTCCCCGTACAATCTTTCCCAATAATTTCAGTTAAAAATGATCCCCAAAGACGATAATGAAAGTCATACTTCCCGTTATCAAAAGAAACATCGACCAAAGCAATTCGACCAAGTATCTCAATTATCTCTGCGGGATTAAGATGCTGTCTTCCTGGCAACAACCCATTTCCAGGAGAGATAGCACACCAATAATCGTAAAGAGTTTTAAAAGACTCTTCATTTGATGCTTTTTCCGGGAGCTCACATAACCCTGTAAAATTCATAGTTCCATCCAACAGTACAGGCAGATGTAACCCCATCAACAACATAGCATAAAAAAAATTAAAATCTACTTTCGAGAATAAATAAAAAACTTCCAACAAATACACAGATACGTGATTTCATTTTTTATCGTTCTCAGTCCAAACTTTATAGATGACAAAATCTCTCATCATTTTCTTTATATCCATATCGGCAACTCTCATAAACAACAGTACCAACGCTGATCAAAAAGATCCTCGATTATCAATGTTGTTTACACGGTTATTAACGGTATCACCGGGCCCGCGAAGTATTGCCCTTGAAAACGATATATGGAAGATTTGGTTGGAAACCGAAGACCAAGCCATCCAAAAATTGATGAAAACAGGAGATTATGCAACCCAAGAAAATCAGCTTCAAGACGCGTTAAAGACATACACCCAAGTGCTACAAAAAGATCCAAATTTTGCTGAGGCATGGAATAAACGAGCGCTTACCTACTACCTTATGGGAAACTATACGGCTTCCCTTTCTGACATAAGAAAGACGCTCACTCTTGAACCCAGACATTTCGGCGCTCTGTCAGGGCAAGGTTTGATCTACTCTGCGCAAAATAAGTGGACCCTTGCAAAAAGAGTATTTAGAAAAGCACTGGAAATTCACCCAACGATGCGTGGGCCTCGGATAAACTTATCTATTATTGAAAAACAAGAAGACGAAGAGGAAGCTTAAATAAATTAATGCCTAAGACCAATATGGTAACCGTTCAAATACAATAAGCATTGCGATACCAATGGAAAGCCCATAAGGGACCCCCCCATCACGTTGAAGCCATTCAGGTAATTGGATATTAAATTTTGCCAATAAATATTCTAGTTGATGAGAAAACTTTCGAAGTAAAAGTATGATAATTACTTGCCCGCCTCCGACAAGAGATAAAATAACAACAAAAGGTGGGAGAAGCCCAAACCCGGTCCAAAGTGCGAGGCTACTTAAAAACTTCACATCTCCTCCTCCCAAAATTTTAAAGGCAAACAGAGCAACACCAGCAACGAGAACAACTAACATAGCACCTATATGATCAAGTAAAGGTGTGGCAGCTCCTCCCCCCAGATAAGCGACTGGAAATAGTAAAATGATTGCAACAGGGATCACATTTGGTATCCGCATCTGAATAAGATCAGACAGCATCGCAATAATCACAAAAGCAACTAAAACGAACTTCGTTATAAAGAACGGTTCCAATTCCATTTTCACTCCAAAATTTAACTTCTTATCTTTAGAGATTATCTAGGGTTGATTCTCAGATATACTCTTTTCATATATTCGGTCAATTACGGTAAATGCTTCATTAAGATCAATTTTAAAAACAAATTATTCTTATAAATGATTTTTTTATTGATTGGACGTCCAATTAAAATAAAATGTCTTAATATTAGAATTACGGAATTTGAATAATGCCCAAATTGGGGATGGAAACCATCAGAAAAAAACAGCTCATTGAAGCAACGATCACCTCTATTCATGAGTGTGGTTTTTCTGATATTTCCTTGCGAATGATAAGCCAAAAGGCAGGCGTCTCTACTGGAATAGTACATCACTATTTCCGGGACAAAAATGATCTTTTACAAGCAACAATGAGAAAGATGCTCGAGGATCTAAGAATATCCGTTTTACAACACCTTAAGGGCACATTGTCTCCAGAAGAACGTATAGAAGCCCTCTTATCTGCTTACCTAGATCCCAAACTTTTTGAGCCTGAGACAGTTTCTGCTTGGCTCGCATTTTGGGCGCACGTGCCTCATTCTGACAGGCTCAAACGTTTACAACATGTTTATGAAAAAAGGCAAATGAGTACCTTCCGGCACGCATTTAAAAGCTTACTTCCTCATGAAAAAGCCGAAAAAGCTGCTCGTGGAATAGTCGCACTTATTGACGGGCTCTGGATCAGAACATCTCTTCAAGAAAACGTAATAGACTACGAGCAAGCCCATGAAATTGTACAGCAATATTACGAAATGCTTCTGTATCAAAACAGCAAGACCAAACTGGGAAGAAAGAACGCGACATGTTAAATAACACATTCGATTACATCATTGTAGGTGCCGGATCCGCTGGTTGTGTATTGGCAAACCGCCTCAGCAAAAACCCTGACCGCTCAGTGCTCCTTATAGAGGCCGGCGGGAGTGATGGATCAATTTTCATCCAAATGCCAACTGCTCTCTCCATCCCAATGAATATGTCTCGTTATAACTGGGAGTTTGAATCAGAGCCCGAACCCTGGATGAATGACCGACGCATGCATTGCCCTCGAGGCAAAGTCCTTGGAGGATCATCATCCATTAATGGTATGGTTTATGTTAGAGGGCACGGTTGTGACTTTGATGAATGGGAAGAAGAAGGCGCTTTAGGCTGGGGCTACAAAGATTGCCTCCCTTATTTCCAACGTGCGGAAACCTGGAAAGGTGGCCGGGATGAGTACCGTGGCAATGAAGGTCCTCTGGCGACCTGCAACGGCAATGAAATGAAAAACCCTCTCTATTCAGCTTTTGTGAAAGCGGGTGAAGAAGCAGGTTATGGCGCAACAACGGATTACAACGGTTATCGTCAAGAAGGTTTCGGCCCTATGCATATGACCGTAAAAGACGGCGTTCGTTGGTCAACGGCAAATGCCTACCTGAAGCCCGTATTAAAACGCCCCAACCTCAAGGTTATCTCTAACGCCCTCACCAAACGCATTGTCATGGAAGGCAAAAAAGCCACAGGTATAGAAATTGAAGTTGGTGGACAAACCCAAATTTACAAAGCTGCAACTGAAGTAATCCTCTCCTCAGGTTCTGTGGGCTCCCCACAGCTGCTTCAGGTTTCAGGTATTGGGCCGGCCAACGTTTTGAAAAAAGCTGGCGTAGATGTCATTCATGACCTGCCTGGCGTTGGGGAAAACCTTCAAGATCATCTTGAAGTTTATTTCCAATTTCGCTGTAAAGAACCTATTACCCTGAACGGAAAACTGGATCTTTGGAGTAAATTCCTCATCGGGACACGCTGGATCCTCTTCAAAGATGGTCTTGGTGCAACCAATCACTTTGAATCTTGTGCTTTTATTCGCTCGAAAGCAGGATTGAAATGGCCTGACATTCAGTATCACTTTCTTCCTGCAGCGATGCGGTACGATGGGCAGGCTTCGTTTGATGGCCATGGTATTCAAGTTCACGTTGGCCCCAACAAACCAAAGAGCCGTGGTCACATCCGGATCAAATCCGGTGATGTGAACGACAAACCCGAAATACTTTTTAACTACAATGAGCACGAAGACGACCGTGCGGCCTTCAGAGCTTGTATTCGTTTAAGCCGTGAGATCATGGAACAAAACGCCATGGCACCTTATGCCCAAGACGAAATCCAGCCCGGTGCTAACCTGCAAACCGACGAAGAGTTGGATTCCTGGATCCGTGAAAACGCAGAAAGCGCATATCATCCTTCTTGCACTTGTAAAATTGGTTCAGATGATGATCCAATGGCTGTTTTGGATAATGAATGTAAGGTAAGAGGCATCGAAGGTCTGCGAGTGGTAGACAGCTCTGTCTTTCCGACAATTACAAACGGAAATCTCAACGGCCCCACGATCATGGTCGCCGAAAAAGCTGCCGATTGTATTCTTGGCGCTCCACCGCTTCCAGCATCTAACGCCCCAACTTGGATCCACCCCGAGTGGGAGACTAAACAGCGGTAAAGTTATCTACTTTAGTAGATATATGACTTTCAAAAAAAAACGCGGCTTAAATAAGCCGCGTTTTCTTGTATTTCTGAATTGTACTTAGTCAGATACAGCCACAATCCGGAGAACCACAGCCGCGAGGAGCTTCGTGTTGATGCTCAACAACTGCACCTTTTTGCTCTGTTTTCAAACCAAGGCGCTCAAACAAAGCCATATCTTCGTTTTCTTCAGGGTTAGCAGTCGTAAGCAGCTTGTCACCATAGAAAATTGAATTAGCCCCTGCCATAAAGCAGAGTGCCTGCCCTTCGTCACCAAGTGAACGGCGGCCCGCAGATAAACGAACGTAAGACTTTGGCATCATAAGACGGGCGACAGCAACGGTTCTCACCATTTCAAAGCTATCAAGACGCTTCATATCACCAAATGGCGTCCCTTTAACCGGAACCAGCATATTGATTGGAACGGACCCCGGATGTTTGGGAAGGTTCGCAAGAGCCATCAGAAGACCTACACGATCTTTGCGCTCTTCGCCCATACCAATAATACCGCCGGAACAAACATTCAAACCAGCTTCACGAACATTACCCAACGTTTCAATACGATCATCAAATGACCGCGTGGTAATTACTTCAGGATAATACTCAGGGGACGTATCAATGTTATGGTTATAGTAATCCAAACCTGCTTCTTTGAGGCTGTCAGCCTGATCCCGATTTAACATACCAAGGGTCATGCATGTTTCCATGCCTAGGTCTTTAACTGCAGTTACAATTTCTGCAATTTTGCTGATATCGCGGTCTTTTACGTTACGCCAAGCAGCGCCCATGCAGAACCGGCCGGAGCCATTGGCTTGCGCTTTTTTTGCGTATTCAAGAACAGTATCTTTATCCATCAACTTACTGGCACCGACGTCGGTGCTGTAGCGTGAAGACTGCGAACAGTATTTACAATCTTCGGCACAACCACCCTCTTTGATATTCAAAAGAGTAGATAACTGTACTTTATTTGGATCAAAGTATTTACGGTGAATGGTTTGCGCACGAAAGAGTAAGTCCATCATTGGTAGATCGTAAAGGGCCTCGATTTCTTTCGATGTCCAGTTGTTACGAATATCCGTATCAGTGGAATCTTCACAGATTTCATTTTTCAATTGATCAGCCACAGCTTCAACAGAAGAGATGGCTACCTCGTGTCCAGAAATCTCTTCATCTGATACTTCAGGGGACACAATACTTACTTCGTTTTCCATGGCGATCTTCGCTCCCATGTTTAATCCTATGCGCTGTTCTAACTGTCCAAAATTATTTCGGCAAGCAACAAGCACGTTCGGTGTTATACTTTTACCGCAATTTACGTATTCTAAATTTTCTAATATCAGCTTGTTAATTGTATAGAGACAAATAAGTCAGTTTCTACGGCCTAAACACACTTTTATTATTGAATTTTTATAATGGGTTAAGCTCTTTCATCGCCAATGCCATCGCTTTCCATGCCTCGTCTATCTGTTCATCGTTAATGACATAAGGCGGCAAAAGGTACAGCACATTTCCAAGAGGGCGTATAAGCATATTACGATCCCAGAACCACTTTTTAAGATCACCACCAAGGGAAGAGTTATACCCACCGTCATCAACAATGGCATCAAACGCCCCAATAGTCCCCATAATGCGATGATGTCGAGTTTGCGGAAGTTCCCGAATGTAATCCATCCCGCGATGGTGCGCCGCCTCAATCCTCTTGAAACTCTTTTGCGTCTCATCACTTTGCAATAATTCAATCGAAGCTAAAGCTGCCGCGCAACCAAGAGGATTGGCCGTAAATGAATGTCCATGACAAAAGGCTTTATCAAAAGTCTCTCCTAAAAAGGAATTGTACAGTTCATCTGTTGCAACCGTAACGGACAAAGGTAAGAACCCGCCTGTCAAACCCTTTGAAATACAGATCAAATCAGGTGTTACCCCAATTTTCTGACAAGCAAAGTTACTTCCTGTACGACCAAACCCTGTCATAACCTCATCGAAAATGACAAGAATGCCGCGCGATTGAAGTTTATCAACAACAGACTTAAGAAATACAGGGCGCACCATGCGCATCCCCCCTGCCCCCTGGACCAAAGGCTCTAAAATCATCGCACAGATTTCATTCCCATACGTTTCCAAGTGCCGATCCAAGGCCTCTAATGCAGCGGCTTCTTTTTCTTCTACATTATCGTCGTGTTCCCAAGTATTGGGATAGGGCATGATATCAACGGAAAACAAAAGATCTTTCCAGGCATCAAACATCTGACAGGATACCCCCGCAGACATTGCCCCAACGGTATCGCCATGATAAGCCCCATCGAAGGTCATAAACCTTGTCCGGCCAGTTTGGCCCGTATTGCGGCAATGTTGATAGGCAATCTTCATCGCGACTTCAACAGCGGTCGAGCCATTATCAGAGAAGAAAACTCTGTTTAAAGATCCAGGGAGAAGATCACTTAGAGCTTTTGCAAGTTTAACCGCGGGTTCGTGAGTAAATCCGGCAAAAATAACCTGTTCTAATTTATTTGCCTGATCAGCAATGGCCGTTGCAATTTTTGGATTAGCATGACCAAAAACATTTACCCACCAAGATGAAATATAATCAACGATTTCACGTCCATCTTTGGTAAGTAAGAACACTCCTTGGGCGGAATCAATAACGACAGGATCTGGTGCAGTTTGAGCCTGGGTAAAAGGATGCCAGACATGACGTTTATCCAACTCCAAAAAATTGTCAGTCATTATTAACATTCCTTCCAAAAAGTTCCGTCACTCTTTGTAATTTTGGTTTAAGAGAAGCAATCGTATTAAAGCTCACATCATCACATTGCGGAAGTTCTGCCAAAACCTCTATGTCTCCGTATTTTTCTATCGCGTTTCGATTTCCAGGATTGGCCGGACCGTTCATGATCACACCTGCCACGTTTATTTCTCTCGAACGGAGAGATTCTAAAGTAAGAAGCGTGTGATTAATTGTCCCTAATCCAGAACGTGCAACGATAACAACGGGAAAACCCAATCGTACAATTAAATCAATCATCATAAAATCATCATTTAAAGGGACCAGAACCCCGCCGGCACCTTCAACTACTAGAAATTCTTCCGCGCCATGTTCAGGCAATCGAATATTCTCGAGGTCAATGACCTTATCAACATTCTTCGCAGCGGCATGAGGAGACAAAGGATCCGGAAAACTGTATGAACAAGAATAAATTGAAGTTTCGTCAATCCCCGTCAACCTTTGAATTTCCGGACTATCATGATCTTTAAATGGCCCGGTTTGAATAGGTTTCCAGTATGAAGCTTTCAAAGCTTTGACAAGCGAAGCAGCCACGAAGGTCTTACCAACTTCAGTATCCGTGCCTGTCACAAACAGGCCCGCAGAATTCAAAGTCGTTTTTCCAGGAAAAATTGTCTCTTTCATACCTCACCGGTTTCATTAATCGTTTCAAACACCGAAGTCATTCATTTTTGCTGCAGAGCACAAAAACCACATCATAATCAGCTTCGACAACCCCATCTGTAAAGTAACTTTCATAATTTTTAAGCAAGCTCCGCAATTCCCCAACTCCTAAGGGATTTCGTCCTAAATCACGGGAATGTGCTCCGATTTCCCTTAGATTTCGTAAAAACTCCAAACCGTTATTATGGCGTTGTACAAAGAGTTTTTTTTCTAGTTCAACTGTAAGTCCAGCAAGACTATCAGTATAAAAAACAGCTGGTGGAAACTCTGGAGCCATCCTATCAATTGATAATTCCTTTTGGCATCTATGCCATAAATCAAAAGTATCAGAAGCCAGTGAGGTAAAAGCCATAAGGCCTTGGGGACTAAGAAGTTGAGTTAGTTTATGCAAACTACCTTCGAGGTCGCGAAACCATTGAAAAGCCATATTAGAACAAATTAAATCAAACGGCCCTTCAAAATCTGGGTTTTCTCCATCCATAACCGAGAAAATTATATTTTTGTGTCCGGTAATGCCGCAATTATTTTCTGCTGGGATAGAACTTTGACACTGCTTCAGCATGTCCTCAGAAATATCTGTCACATGCCACTGAATCTCTTGGTTAACATCAGAATATAAATCATAGAGCGCTCTGGTTAAGTATCCCGTCCCACAGCCGATTTCTAATATTCTTATTGGCACTTTTCTATCAAGGTGTTGTTTAATTAAGTTAGATAAAAATATGGCTGTCTTCTGTTGTACTTCGGCCTGTTTTTCGTAACTCTGCGCTGCCGCACCAAATCGGCGCACAAGGCCGTCTTTCCATACATTATCAATCATAGACTTGTAATCGCCCGTTCAATAAGAGCATTACAAGCCGCTGGTGCCGTTAGAGGAACAAGATGTCCCTTCCCTTCAAGCCACGTAACATTCTCAAATCCAAACAGAGACGTAGTCATGGCTTGTGACACAACTTGGTCACCTTTATCTGCAAGAATAAAAGTATTAAGTGGGTCATAATGAAGACGTGCATCCTCATCACAAAGAAATTGCAAGCCCCACATTAATTGTTCTTGATTTGGGCAAGAGGACAGATCAAAAGGAACTTGTTTTTCTGGATCACACAATTCATGAAAAGTCCTCAATACTCCCTCTGATGAGAAAGGAAGCTTTCGGATCATACGTTCAATAACCCGGTTTGGCACTCCCTCAGGAAAGCTACCCCCAGTTGAGTACTTTGAAAATCCACAAATAGAAATCAATTTTTCCCAGGTTATTTTATTCTGAGAGAGAAGCCATAATACCCCAAGAGAGTGACCAACCACGATGTCATAATATCCGGGGTCAGGCATTTTTTTCATTCCAAAAAAACCAAAGTCTGCCAATACATACTCAACATCAGTTTGCAGATTTTCGACAACAGCATCCCATATCTCTGTACTATTACCCCAGCCATGAACGAACAATACTCGCATTAAAGTCCTATTTCTTTACAGCTATGAACAATCGCTTTTGCCAAAGAGATAACCTGTTCTTTTGAATGCACAGCACTGAGGGTTACACGCAACCGAGCTGTTCTCTCTGGGACAGTTGGTGGACGAATTGCCCCAACGATAAATCCTTTTCCCTCAAGATAATTAGCCACAGCGATAGTTTGCTGATCACTTCCGATCATTACAGGCACTATTTGAGTTTGAGACAGGCCTGTGTCCAGACCTTCTTGTTGTAGTATACCTCGAAACACGTCGCCTATTTCCTTTAGGTGTGATCTTTCTTGATCCTGTTCGGGTATCAACTCCAAAGCAGCATCAATAGCCCCCAAGATTTGAGGTGGTAAAGCGGTGGCATAAATCAGCCCGCTACAGGTATTGATTAAATAATCCCTTACGACTTTAGAACAAGCAACATAGGCTCCATAAGATCCCAGCCCCTTGCCGAAAGTTCCCATCACCAATTCATCATTTGATATGCCGCCAGCACACAAGCCCATTCCTTTGTTGCCGAGTACACCGGTCGCGTGAGCTTCATCAATATAAAGAAAGGCATCGTGCCGTTTCGAAATCGTCCGAATTGCTGTCACATCCAGCATGTCACCGTCCATGGAAAAGACACTTTCCGTGATAATTATTTTCACACGTTCGTCATCTTTATGTTGGAAAAGTAACTTTTCCAGGTGATCTAAATCATTGTGGCGAAATCGAATTTGTTTTGCGTTGGCTGCCTGAGCACCAAAGTGCAAACTGGCATGGTTGAGCTTATCGGTAAACAGGAGGACTTTAGGATTTTCTTTCCCGCCCAGTAAGGATCGTTGCAAAAGTGCCGCTAGAACCGACGCATTGGCTTGAAAGCCAGAATTGAGGATCAAAGCCGTTTCAGATCCTTTTAGATTTGCAAGCTTTCTTTCTAGATCTTCATAGAGGGCATGATTTCCAGTAATAAGACGTGAAGCACCTGATCCCGTGCCATAAGCTTGCGCCCACTCACGTGAACGCTCTTTAAGCAGTGGGTGATGCGATAAGCCAAGATAATCATTAGAAGCAAAATTATGAAAAATCTTTTCCCCACGCTCAATGCGTCCGTCTTCAAGGGGAATTGAGCTCTTAAGTGAGCGCCGTCGGTCTTCTGGAATTTTCAGAAGTTTTTCTTCTATAAGATCAGATAAGCTTACCACTCGAACTACTCCAACAGCTAGCTATTCAATAGAGCCGTTACGACCCCAGCCGGGTTCTTGACAAGTTTTAATGGCAAAGAAACATAAGAGCAACTGCCGTGATAATGATCAACTGTGATAACGATCAAATTGATCTAATTCTTATAACCAATAAAAAAAAGGTGGCATAAATGCCACCTTTTTTTAAACATGTTTATATATTTATCTATGCACGTCGGCGACTGCGACGACCTTCACGCGCCCCACCAGCGCCTTCTGCTGCTGGCT